>JBBSPZ010000005.1:0-120269 GCA_038258275.1 Chitinophagales bacterium
CGGGAAACCGTCGTGCGGGAAACCGTCGTGCGGGAAACCGTCGTGCGGGAAACCGTCGTGCGGGAAACCGTCGTGCGGGAAATGGCACGACCATTTTCCGCACGACGACTTTTCGTCCGACGAGTAATAAATTAATAACATAGAATTAACACCACTCCACCCATATGCGAGTCCGTTACCGTCCTTTTGCAGTATGTACCATCCCGAAGTGATTTACCACGTTTATAATCAGAGCATCAACTACGAAACCCTCTTCAAGGAAAGAGATAACTACTTCTTCTTCCTGGAAAAAATTCGTCGACACATTTTGCCCTGTGCGGATGTCCTCTGCTACTGCCTGATGCCGGATCATTTTCACCTCATGCTGAAGCCCAAGCCAGCAGGGTGCTCCCCGAGTACGGCGGGAAGATTCCTAAAATTGGAGGAAGAGGCGATAGAAGTTAAGTTTCAGCAACTGCTCAGCCACCAGTTCAAGATCGTGCTGAGCAGCTACACCCGCGCCATTAACCTGCAGTTTAAGCGACGGGGCTCCCTCTTTCGAGCCAAAACCAAAGCGAAGCCAGGATACAGCGGATTTTACCCGGAGGCGGCTGAATTGAGTGCCACCGAGCCACTCACCCGTTTCATTCCCTATTTGCAAATCTGTTTCCACTACATCCACGATAATCCGGTGAAGGCAAGGTTAGTAGACCATCCGGAAGAATGGGAGTTTTCCTCCGCCCTCGATTACGCGGGTTGGCGCGACTCCGAAATTTGCAATTTCCCGCTCACGAAGCAGTTGCTCGGCATCAGGCGGTCAACGGACAAGACTACCCCAATGATCCTTACCCTTCCGTAACCGGCTTGCCGATCGGAGGTCACCCTTACCCGTTGTTCAGTACGTGTACTAATCCCTCCTCGCTAGCTACTTCGGGCCACGTACACGCCACCCCCCGCCGCTCTAGTTCGCCACCCGTGCTCGGACCGATCGCCAACACCCGCGCGCCCTCCGCAAGCGACCAGTGGTCGAGGTAGGCGGCTACGTTCAGCGGGCTGGTAAAGATGTAGGTGTGGGCTGCAATGGGAGCGGCAGGAGGAAGCGGCTGATTATCGTAGCAGATCGCATCCACCACCTCCAGGCGCTCCGCCAGGGCAGTCTGTATGCTGAGGCGAGACTGCCGGGCCCGGGGAAAGAATACGCGTTGCCCCTCCCCTACGGCCAGGAAGTCGTGGGCGGTTTCCTTCGGATTGCCGTTGCCGCAAAAATCCACCCGCCCCGCCTTCGCCAGTACGGACGCCGCCGTACTGCCGCCAATAGCGGCCAGGTGGACCTTCTCCGGAATAGCCCCGGCAAATTGCACCGCGCGGGAGCTGTAAAAAAACCACCACGCGGTATCGGCCGGAACGGAGAAGGAAACCGGAGCGAAAGTGAGCAGCGACTGCGCGCACACCTCCTCCCCTCGGGCGGACGCCCAGTGGAGAAGCGGACTTTCCGCCTTCAGTTTACGGGAGATGAAGAGCACCGGCCGTTATTCCGTTTCGCCTTCTTCTCCCTCCAATTCGCCCAGGAAGTAAACTTCCTGGGCCACGAGCTTTCCCTTGTCGCTGTGGGTGAGCACGAACTCCACCGGGTCGCCTTCCAACAGGTCCTCGAAGCGAACGTTCTTGACGTTGGTGTGGTGGAAGAACAGGTTATTCGGGGGGTAGGTGATGAAGCCATACCCCCCCTTGAGGCTGAAGATCTCCCTCTCCATGACCTCACCGATTTCCCCGGTGACGGGCTCCTCCAGAACCACCGCCTCCGGCTTCCTTTTTTCCTCGATGCCGGACGTGTCCTTCTTTTTCTCGGAGACAAATAGGCTATCCACCAGCTTGGCCTCCGCATCCGAGGCGGGATGATCGATGATCTCGGACATGGCCAAGGGGTAGCTCGCCTCACGCATCAGGTCCACACTCGTGCGGGTGACCATCCCGCTGCCGTTGTCGGTGGTGAATTCAAAATCCCAGCCTACCACCATCACGCGGCTGCCCAGGGAGTTCAGCTTTCTGACCAGGGGTACGTAATCCCCATCACTGGCGATGAGCACTACTACGTCGAAGCGACGTAGCGCAGCCTGTTCGTAGGCCTCGAGTGCCAACAACAAGTCAATGCCCTTTTCTTGGCGCCGGCCGTAACTGGTGCGCAGGGGAGCATAGTGGGTAGTGACCCCGCTGGACATGAGGATATCGTCAAACACCCGGTCGTAGTACAGCGCGCTCCCCCGTTGCTGAGCCTCCGTAGCGTTGAGCCGTCCGCGGAAGTAATGGCTGTCGACGATTTTTGCCCGGCTCACCGGTATGCCCTCGGCGGCGGCCACGCGGGCCTCAATGAACTGGTGCAGACCGGTGATGCTGAGGCGCCGGCGCTGGGCGTGGTCGTAATTGTAGTAGTTGCTGACGTGCAGGAAGTAGTTCCCGTCATAGAACACGCCGATTTTGGTAAGGCTAGCAGACATATCTTGGATATAGGCGGTACCGCGGACTTCTTTATCAATCTATCCGGGTAAGATAGAAAAAGCCCCGTCCACGGGTAAGTGGACGAGGCCTTATTCAGTGAGCCCCCAGGGGCTCGAACCCTGGACCCCCTCATTAAAAGTGAGGTGCTCTAGCCAGCTGAGCTAGGGGCTCTGGAGGATGCTCTATTTCTAAAGCGACGCAAAGGTAAGCACGGCATTTCTACTTTTGCAAGTGCCGGCGCTATTTCTTTGCTTTTCTCCTACTTCCGGATGCCCAACTTAGTGATCAGCGAACGGTACCCCTCGAGGTCTTTGCGCTTGAGGTAGTTAAGCATTTTACCCCGGCTACCGACCAGCGACAGCAGTGCCTTGCGGCTGCTGTGGTCTTTGGGGTGCTCGCGGAGGTGATCCGAAAGGGATTTGACGCGGTAGGTGAACAGGGCGATCTGCCCTTCCGTGGATCCGGTGTTCTGTGCGGATCCGGCGTACTCGGTGAAGATTTCATCCATCTTCTCCTGGGGGAGGTAAATTGGCATAGCTAAAGGCCTTTAGTAAATAGCCCGCCATCCGGCCGGCTAATCAGTTAAAGCGAAAAATTTCGGGCCGCAAAGATAAGGAATGTTACTGGTATATCCAGGAGTGGCTCGTCTTTCTTATATTTCGCCGTCTATGCCAATCTCTATCCTATGAAACACCTGTTTACCCAGCTGCTTACCGTTCTCCTCTGCACCTGCGTGGGCGCCCAAACCTACGTAAGCGTAGAGCTGCAAGAAACCCTGACTGCCGCCCAGGCGGGGGCCGGTCTGCCGATCGCCACCGACTACGACCTGGAAAACTACAAGATCCTCTACCGGACCGTAGATGCCCTCGGGCAGCCCGACACGGCCAGTGGCCTCCTTTCCATTCCCACCGAACGCAGCCTGAAATTCCCCATGGCCGTATACATGCACGGTACCGTAACCGATCGCGAGGCAGTGCCCAGCCGCCCGGGCGTGGCGGAACGTGCGGTAGTGACCGCCTTTGCTACGAATGGCTACATCGTGGTGGCCCCCGACTACATCGGCCTCGGCGACAGCGACGGGTTCCACCCCTACGTGCACGCCGCCAGCGAGGCCAGCGCCGGACGTGACCTGATCCTGGCCGCCCAGGAGTGGATGGACGAACAGGAAATCTACTATAACCACCAGCTTTTTCTCACCGGCTACAGCCAGGGCGGACACGCCGTTCAGGCCCTCCACCGCGACCTGCAAACGGAGCCCGGCAACGATTCCCTGACCGTAACCGCCGCCGGCCACCTCTCCGGCCCCTACAGTATCAGTGAGGTCATGCGGCAAGCGACGCTCGCCGAGGGCCAACCTACCCTGCCCGGCTACATCGTCTACACCTACATCAGCTACAACAACGTCTACGACCTCTACGACAGCCTGGGTAGTGCGTTTGTCCAGCCGTATCTCAGCGTCATTAAGCAATACGATGCGGAAGAGATCGACGGAGTAGCATTCAACGCCCAACTCTCGGTCCTGCTCGAGGAAAACGAGGATCGCCTCATCGATATGTTTCAGGATTCAATCCGCCAGCAGATCGAAACCGATGATGACGACAGCCCCACCATCCAGGCCCTGCGCGATAACGATACCTACGACTGGGCGCCGGAGGCCCCTACCCTGATCTTTTACTGCACCGCCGACGAGCAGGTCCCCTTCCGGAACTCCATTCTGGCAGACAGCGTGATGCGGGATAACGGTTCGACGAGTGTGGTGCTCCGCAACGGCGGCCCCTTGTCCCACACCGCCTGCGCACCCTTCGCGCTGCTAACGACCCTTAACTTCTTCAATACGTACGCCATGACCGAGCCCAGCACCGCCGTCGGTCAGGTGATCGAGCTGCCGGAGCTTGGTATCAGTCCCAACCCGGTCGCGGCCGGCGCGGAAATCCGGATCAATGGCCTGCCGGGCGGCAATTGCCACTACACGCTGTACGACGTATCCGGTCGGATAGTTACCCGGGGAGCACTCGCTACCGATGGCATCGTACCGACTTCCGCCACCCTCCGCCCGGGACTTCATTTGCTACGCATCAGCCTGCCCAACGGCGATTTTGCGGTCCGTAAGCTGCTGCTTCGGTAGGCGCCACCTTACTTTGCGTCCATGAATATTCAAATCCGACAGGGTAAGGCAGCGGACCTGCCCGCCGTCCATGGGCTCGTGCGTGAGCTTGCGCGCTTCGAACAAGCAGAGGCGAGTTTCATCGCCACCCTGGAAGAATACCGGGAAGACCTCAGGGACGGCTTTTTCGCCGTGATCGTGGCCGAGGATATCGCCACGGATAAGGTAGTGGGCATGGCCCTGTATAACTTTGCCTACAGCACCTGGAAAGGACGGATGCTCTACCTGGAGGATTTCGTCGTCGATCCCGAATACCGCCGCTACGGCATCGGTCAGCGCCTCTGGGACGTACTCAAGGAGCGGGGGCGGGAACGCGGGTGCAAACTGATGAAGTGGCAGGTCCTGGACTGGAATACCGACGCGATCAACTTCTACGAACGGCAGGAAGCGACCATCGAACGGGAATGGTTCAACGGGAAGCTCACCCTCTGATCCGGAACGCTATTTCTCGCGCCGCAGCAGGCCCTGCGTCATTTTTCTCAAGATCGCCTTCCACGCTTTGTCTCCACCCATGGCTTCGAGGTGGAAGTAAGCCTCCTGCTGGAATTCGTCCCGCAGCTCGGCGACCAGCCGGGGAATCTCCCGCCGCCGCATCAGCTCCGTAACCCGGGCCACTTTCGGGCCGGGATCTTCCGGGGAGTGGCTAAACCAGTGGAGCAGTTCCTCCCGCTCCGCGGCATTCAGTCCTTCGTAGGTTTTGATGAAGAGAAAGGTTTTCTTGTTCCGGATGATGTCGTTGCCGGTCAGCTTTCCGGTTTGCTCGCCGTCGCCAAAGGTGTCCAGGAGGTCGTCGTGGAGCTGGAAGGCGAGCCCCGTGAGGCGACCGAAGGCATAGAGGTGGTCGGCGTCTTCCGGGCTGGCGCCGGCGGAGAGGGCTCCCATTTCCAGGGCACCTCCCAACAACACGGCCGTTTTCAGCTCGATCATGCGGAGGTACTCCTCGATGGTGACGTCCGGGCGCCGTTCGAATTCCACGTCGAATTGCTGTCCCTCACAAACGCCGGCAGCCACCCGGTTGAAGGTGCAGAGCAGGTCACCGATACGGGAGGTATCCGGCACGTGGCACAGGTGTTCGTAGGCCTGGATCAGCATCAGGTCGCCGCTGAGGATGGCGGTATTCACGTCCCACTTTTCGTGGACGGTAGGCTGACCGCGGCGGAGCGGACTGTCGTCCATGATGTCGTCGTGGAGCAGGCTGAAGTTGTGGAAGGTTTCTACGGCGAGGGCCACGGGCATGCCGGCGGAGAGCTCGTCATCGTCGCCGAATATCCGGGCGGCGAGGAGGGCCAGCAGGGGGCGGACGCGCTTGCCGCCCATCGCCAGGGTGTATTCGACGGGGGCATAGAGGCCGCGGGGTTCGCGGTTGGTGGCGGTCTGGGCTAGTCGTCGAACAAATCGCTTGCGCAGTTCCTCCAGCGGGTTGGTAGGGATGGTTGGCATGTGGGGGTGGGGCTTAACAGCCCGGCAAACATACAAAGAACCCGACGGCTGCCGGATTCAACAAATCGTGGCGGCAAACGTCCTTATTGCCACAGTCTAATCCTTCGCCCGGCACATCCCCAACCCAGATTCCATGTACGACCTCATCATCATCGGCGGTGGCCCTTCCGGCATCAACGTGGCCATCAGCGCCAAACGGGCGGGCCTAAGCTACCTCATCCTCGAAAAAGGGGTGATCGCCAACAGCCTCTTCAATTTTCCGGTCAACATGACCTTCTTCAGTACCTCGCTGAAACTGGAGATCCAGGACACCCCCTTCATCAGCCACCTCGACAAACCCACCCGCGCCGAAGCCCTCGAATACTACCGCCGCCTCGTGCAGCACTTCGACCTCCAGCTCCACCTCTACGAAGCCGTCGCGCGCATGTCACCCATCACCGACGGCTACGAGGTCGAGACCGGGAAGGCCTGCTATACGACCCGCAACGTCGTGGTGGCCACCGGCTTCTACGATACGCCACGCCGGATGCACATCCCCGGCGAAGACCTGCCCAAGGTGCGTCATTACTACGATGACCCCCACGCCTACATCGGACAGCACGTGCTGGTGGTCGGTGCCGCCAACTCGGCCTGCGACGCCGCCCTGGAATGCTGGCGGAAGGGCGCCCACATAACCATGGCCATCCGGGGAGGGGCCATCTCAGACCGGGTCAAGTACTGGATCAAGCCCGACATCGAAAACCGCATCAAGGAGGGCAGCATCAAGGCCTACTTCCACACCACCACCGATGAGATCCGCCCCACCGAAGTACTGATCGGCACCCCCGACGGACAAATAGCCATCCCCAACGATTTCGTGCTGGCCATGACCGGCTACCAACCAAACTATCAGCTCTTCGAGCGTCTCGGACTACCCATAGAGGAGGGGGATGCCTGCAAGCCGATCTTCGACCCGAATACCCTGGAGACCAAGCTCGCCGGGGTATACATGGCCGGAGTGGCCTGCTCCGGCCGGCAAACCAGCAAGCTCTTCATCGAGAATACCCGCGATCACGGCGATATCATTGTCGACGGAATCCTCGCGCGCAGCACGGCCGTACATTAAGCCGGACCTCTCTGTTTTCCCCCTAACCGAAACCCCTTGCAAGTATGCCATTGAAAGAATACGATGTGGTGGTCGTTGGCGCCGGCTCCTCCGGCCAAAACGTAGCCCTTAAAGCCGCCGCCGCCGGTAAATCCGTGGTCATGACCGAGGGCCGTGACTACGGCGGCACCTGTCCGTTGCGCGGCTGCGATCCCAAGCTGGTGCTCCACGCCGCCGCCGAAGCGGTATACCGCGTAGACCTACTGCGGGGAAAGGGATTTACCGCCGCACCGGCATTTTCCTGGCCCGACCTGATGGCGTGGAAACGCAGCTTTACCGAACCCCTGCCCCCCAAGAGCCGGAAGAAAATGGAAGAAAGTGGCATCGTGGTTCACGATGCCTACGCCAGCTTTGAAGATGCCCATACGCTATGCTTTGGCGGCGACGTGCGGGTGAAGGGAAAAACGATCGTGCTCGCGACCGGTATGAAGCCCGCCCCCCTGGACATCCCCGGCGCGGAACTGATGCTGACCAGCGACGCCTTTCTCGACATGGACGACCTGCCGGCGGAAATGATTATCGTCGGCGGAGGTTACATCGGCAGCGAAACGGCCCACATCTGTCAGGCCCTGGGGTGTACGGTCACGCTGATTGTTGCCGGGCCCGTCGCCCTCGATAAATTTGACGAAGACCTGGCCGCCCTGCTGTTGGCGTCCGACCGCCGGCGCGGCATGAATTTCCACCTCGAAAGCAAGGCCGTTGCCGTACGCCAGGCGGGTAAGCGGTTTGAAGTAGACGTGGAGGACCAGTCGGGCAAGCGCGTCACCCTCACCACCGACCGCATCATCCACTGCGCCGGCCGCGTGCCGAACCTGGAGGAGCTCCAGCTCGAAAAAGCCGGCATCGACTACGACGAAAAGAAGGGAATCACGGTCAACGCCCACCTGCAAACCACGCTCGACCACGTCTACGCCATCGGCGACTGCGCCGACAGCGGCCTGCCCCTGACCCCGGTCGCCACGTATGATGCCGCGCGTCTGTCGGAGGCCTTATTCGAAGGAAAATCCGGGAAGGTCGATTACTACCCGATCCCCACCGTCGCCTTTTGCCTGCCCGGTATCGCCTCCGTAGGAATGACGGCCGCCGAAGCGAAAAAGAGCGACCGGGCGATCCGGGTAAATTTCTCCGATGCGAGCGACTGGTTTCACCCCCGTCACTTGAACGAGCCCGTCTTTGCCTATAAGGTACTGATCGACGAGGCCGAGGACGTGATCGTCGGCGCCCACCTGGTCGGTCCCGGCGCCACCGAGCTGATCAACCTGTTTTACCTCGCTATCCGGCAGCGGATCCCGGTGGCGGAACTGAGTCAACTGATCTTTGCCTATCCCACGGCCGCCTCCACGCTCAAATCCATGATCCACTAGTTTCGCATGACCACTCCCGAGATCGCCCGCCACTTCCGGGAATTAGCCAAGCTGATGGAACTGCACGGCGACAACCCCTTCAAGATCCGTTCCTACGCCAATGCGTACAATCAGCTGCGCAAGGACGACCGGGACCTGGCCGCCCTCAGCGAAAAGGAACTGCAGGAACTCGAGGGGGTGGGTAAGGCCATCGCGGGAAAGATCCACGAGCTCACCACCACCGGGAAGATGGAAACCCTGGAAAAGTGGCGGGCACAAACCCCGGAGGGCATCCGGGAAATGCTCCACATCAGTGGCTTCGGCCCGAAGAAGGTAAAGGCCGTCTGGGACGGCCTCGGCGTCACCACCGTCGGCCAGCTCCTCTACGCCATCAACGAAAATCGCCTGATCGAGCTCAAGGGATTCGGTCTGAAGACCCAGGAAAGCCTGCGGCAGAAACTGGAATTTCTCCAGCACAGCCGCGGCCGCTTCCTCTACCGCACCTTGGCCGAGACCAGTACCGCCCTGCTGGCCCAGCTGCGCATCCGTTACCCGGACGCCCGCTTCGAGGAGACCGGGCCACTCCGCCGCCGCTGCCCCACCCTATCCCGCCTGGAGGTGCTGACTACCCTGGCTCCCGCGCTCGCCGCAACCATCCCGGGCCTGAAGGTTACGGAGCAGACCGACGGGCTGACCCGCGGGGAAGTGGACGAGCTCCCCATGACCCTGTACCACTGCACCGCCGAAAACTTTGGCAGCAAGCAATTCCGGCACACGGGCAGTAAGGACTTCCTGCAGGCCTTTGTGACGCGCCACCCCGGGCCGGACTTCACGGGCCTCGCCGAAGAAGCGGAGGTCTTTGCGCGGGCACAGGTGCAGTGGATCGCCCCCGAGCTGCGGGAAAGGGACTGGGCGCTGGACCTGGCGGAGAGCGATGTACTACCAGAACTCATCGAGAAAGGCGACATCCGGGGGGTTGTACACAGCCACTCCACCTACAGCGACGGCATCCACAGCCTCCGCGAGATGGCCGAGGCGGCGCGCGACCGGGGATACGAATACCTGGTCATGAGCGACCACTCCCAGGCCGCCTTCTACGCCAACGGGCTCAAGGAAGACCGGGTCCGCGAGCAGTGGCGGGAGATCGATGCGCTGAATGCGGAACTGGGCCCCTTCCGCATCCTGAAGGGCACCGAATGCGACATCCTCAGCGACGGCAGTCTCGACTACGCCGACGAACTACTAGCGGGCTACGACGTGGTGATCGCATCGGTGCACAGCAACCTGAACATGGAGCAGGAGCGGGCGACGGAGCGGCTACTGGGCGCGATTGCCAATCCATTCACCCACATCCTGGGTCACCCGACGGGTCGCCTGCTGCTGAGCCGCGAGGGCTACCCCATCGACCACCAGCGCATCATCGACGCCTGCGCGGAACACCACGTGGCCATCGAGCTGAACGCCAACCCCTACCGCCTCGACCTGGACTGGAGCTGGATCCCCTACGCCGTCGAGCGGGGGGTACTGATCAGCATCAATCCGGACGCCCACAGCACCGGCGGCATCGACGATATCCGGTACGGCGTGCTGGCGGCCCGCAAGGGCGGACTCACAAAGGCCGCCTGCCTGAACACCCTGGATTGGAAACAATTCCTTAACAAACTTGGTCATACAGCCGTCTAAATTTCCACGTACGGTGCGCTGGGTCGTCGATAGTTATATATTTGCGGCCCAGTCGTTGTTCGGACAATTGTCTTGCCGAATAACTTTTACAGGCAGCGAAAATAAGGGGGAAACAGTTCTATAAAAAACTAACGCCACCAAGATCACCTAGCTAAGCGGCTTCACGATACCCGAAGCTTACCGGGCTTTCTTGACACCCCCTTTACATCACCACATTCTTTTTTAACCATTCATGATATGAAGCTATTTCAACTATTTGCTTGGGTGCTGCTCTTTGGGAGTTTCGGCGCCCTGCAGGCCCAACAATCTATCACCGGTACGGTGGTGGACGACAGCGGGGTCCCACTAATTGGTGCATCAATCCTCGCTGCGGGCACTACCACCGGCACCGTCACTGACATTGACGGCGAATTTACCCTTTCCCTGCCTGCGGGAGCTCAAGAGCTCATCGTGTCTTACACGGGCTACACCACCGGCACCGTACCCGTTACCGGAGCTACCAACTACGCCATTACACTCTCGGAGAACGCGGCAACGCTGAACGAAATAGTCGTTACCGGATACGGTACGCAAACGCGTCGTCGCCTGACCACATCCATTGCCTCCGTAAGTGCAGAAGACCTGAAGGGTGTACCCGTTACGGACTTTCAACAGGCGCTCCAGGGACGTCTGCCCGGTGTAACGATCAGCGCCAACTCCGGAGCATTAGGTGCCCAGACGAGTATCCGCGTGCGGGGCATCGGCTCGATCAACAGCGACGTACAACCCCTCTACGTAGTGGATGGAGTCATCATTGAGAGTAGCGCAGAGGGAAATGCACTGGGTGGTCCCGGTACAAGTCCGTTATCCAACATCAACCCCAACGACATTGAATCGATTGACGTCCTGAAGGACGCTGCCAGCGCCGCTATTTACGGTTCGCGGGGTTCTAATGGTGTAATCCTCATCACGACGAAATCCGGCAATTTTAACACGGCCGCCCGGGTTAGCGTCAACCAGTACGTTGGCTTTTCGGAGCCCACCAAGCAGTACGACCTATTGAGCGGTCCGGAGTACGCCCGTTACTGGAACCAGGCCCGCCTGGCCGGTGGAGATACCCTCGGAAGCCCCCAGCTGTACGCAAACCCGGACGCCGAGCCCGATGCCAACTGGCTCGATTTGGTAACTCGTACCGGATCGGTTGCAGAGACGAACGCCAGCGTAAGCGGCGGTACCGCTGACCTGAGTTACTTCATGGGTGCCGGCTATCGTGACGAAAAAGGCTGGACAGAAGGTACTGGCTTGAAGCGCTATACTTTCCGCCTCAACCTCGAGCAGAAATTTGGAGACAAGTGGACCGTGGGCCTCAACCTCAACCCTTCCCGGACCGTCAACAAGCGCCAGAATGAGGACAACAACGTGGCCTCACCCCAGACGTTTGCCGCACTGTTTTACCCCAATATTGACCCCTACGATGAAAATGGTGAGGTAAGAGGTGGCATTCTGCGCACCAGCACCGGACGCACCCAGTTCGCCGGTAGCCCGCTGATCAACTGGATGGACCAGGAGATCAGCCTGACCACCAACCAGGTACTGGCGAATATTAATGCCTCCTTTAAGCCCATTCAGAACCTAACCCTGGCCACCCGATTTGGCACGCAGTTCCTCTCCCTGGAAGACTTCCAGCGGGCCGGCGTGTTGACTACGGACGGCTTTGGTTCCGGAGGAACGGGTAGCGCGCAGCAGCAGGAAATCCTGAACTACACCTGGAACTCGACGGCGCTCTATAACTTCTCGGTGAACACCTCCGAATTTGAGGTACTGGCTGGTTTCGAACTTCAGCGGCAGTCCCAAAACGGTTTCTTTGTTGGTGGTAATACTTTCGCCGATGATCGCCTGGCGACGCTGAATTCAGCCGCTGAAATCACCGACGGTGGTGGATCGCGCACCGAAGCCAACTTCGTGGGCTACTTCACCCGCATCGGCTACAGCCTGAACAACCGCTTATTCGTGAACGCCGTGGCGCGTTTGGACGGATCTTCCCGCTTTGGTTCCGACAACTACTACGGATTTTTCCCCGCGCTGTCGGCTGCTTACGACTTCTCTGAATTCTTCGATACCCCGAGTATCAGTCAACTTAAGCTGCGCTCCAGCTACGGAAAGACGGGTAACGCCGGCATCGGCAACTTTGCCAGCCGCGGCCTGGTCGCCTTCGGAAACGACTACAACGCGGTTCCCGGATTCCTGCTCAACCAGCTGTCCAATACAGAATTAACCTGGGAAACCGCCACTACCTTCGACATTGCCGTGGATTTCGGACTCTTCAATGACAAAATTAGTGGTACCCTGGGTTACTACAATAAAGTGAGCTCCGACTTGCTCTTCGACGTTCCCCAGCCCCTGACGGCTGGTATCAGCAGTGAAGTACTGACCGTAAATGCTGGCCAGATCGTAAATAAGGGCGTAGAATTCAGCCTGCGGTACAACGTCATTACCCGACCCGATTTTGCGCTTTCCTTCAACCTGAACGGCGCTACGGTAGACAATGAGGTTACCGAACTGATCGATAACAACGGAGACGGCGAACCCGACGATATCAACCTGGGCAACCAGCTGATTCGCGAAGGTGAAACTGCTGGTTCCTGGTACCTTACGGAGTATGCTGGTGTCGACCCGGAAAACGGTAATGCACTGTTCGTAGATGCCGAGGGAGACGTCAGCAGCACTTACACCCAGGGCGATGCCCGCCAGATTTTCGGCAACCCACTCCCCGATTTCTCTGGTGGCTTCGGCAGCAACCTTTACTACAAAGGCCTCGACTTCAGCTTCTTCTTCCAGGCTGCCCTCGGTCACGAGCTTTACCTGAGCGAAGGACGGTTTTACGCTACCAACATGTCTTCAGTTTACAACCAGTCACGTGACCAGTTGAACAGCTGGCGCCCCGACAACCGGATTACCGACATCCCCGAAGCACGGCAAAGGGGTAACGGTAACCAGCACTCCACTCGCTACCTTTCCGATGCCGATTTCCTGCGTCTGCGCAACGTCCAGCTGGGATACACCTTCAACCAGTTGAACGCCAGCGGTGCTTCATTGCGCCTTTACGTCAGCGGACAGAACCTGCTTACGTTTACGGACTTCGCCGGCCTCGACCCCGAAGCCAGTGGACAGGACGTCAACGACTTAGCCAGTGGGTCGCTGTTCTTCAGTCGTCCGCAAAGTCGTCTGTTCACCTTCGGCATTAACCTCAACCTCTAGCTAAAAATTTATTTGCCTAATGCAAACTTCAAAAATAGTAGTACTTGCCGGCCTGATGGTCGGCTTTGCCTCCGGCTGTACTGACTTTATAGAGCAGCCTATACCTGCTCAGTCCCTCCCTTCAGATGCGGCCTTTTCGGACGTAGCCGGCCTCCAAACTGCCTTGGTTGGTGCCTATGACGCCCTTCAAGATGCAGACTTCGGCGGTGCTGGCTTAGCCATGAATTCCAGCATCCTCTCCGACAATGCCGAGTGGCGGGGATCCTTTCCCAGCTACCAGGAAATGTTCGAGCGGCAGCTAACTCCCTCCAACCCCGAAGTAAGGGGTTTATGGACACAAGCCTACCTGGCCATTAATCAGGCCAACCTTGTCATCCGGGGTGTGGAAAATATCGAGGACCCCAACCTGACCGATGAAGTAGCTGCGCAGCTCAAGGGTGAAGCCCTGTTTATTCGTGGGTTATCCCATTTCGAGCTCGTGCGGGCTTTCGCCAAGCCCTACGGAGCTTCCAGTGGTGCGGATCCCGGGGTGCCCATCCTGTTAGCGCCTACTTCTACCAGCGGAGAGATTACATTTCCTCCACGGAATACCGTAGAGGAAGTCTACACGGCCGTCGTCGGTGACCTGACAGAAGCCGCAAATCTGCTAGGGCCTGCTTACGATTATGGTTTCGCCAGCGGCACCGCCGCAACGGCACTTCTCGCCGAGGTGGTCTTTCAGCAGCGTAACTACGACCGTGCTGCCGAACTGGCCGGAGAGGTAATCAATGCCCCTGGTTATTCTCTGACCGCAGAACCGCAGAACCCCTTCTTTTCGGAGGGCTCCAGCGAGGAAATATTTGCAATAGTGAGCACCGTTCAGGACAACCCGGGAGTTAACGGCTCCCTGGCTACCTTCCACAATATCAACGGCCGGGGTGGTGATATCATCGTTAATGAGGACCTCGAGAATAACGGCTACCTGGCAATCATCACCGCAGAGGAATACGCAGCTGCCGCCGGTGACTCACTGCTAGACTTGCGGGTTACCTTGTTGACGGCCCCCAACGATGCAGGTTTTCTCAACGTCGAGAAGTACGAGGATTTCGCCAATAACGCGGATGACCTTATCCTTCTCCGCCTGGCTACCTTTTACCTCATGCGCGCTGAGGCACTCGCGCGGACCGAAGGGGTAAACGAAGAAAGTGTGGAACTGCTCAATACCATCCGGAATCGGTCGCTGCGCCAAGTGGCCGACGACGGTAGTCTGGTAATGAATACAGAACTCTTCAGCTACTCAGTAGATGATTTCGACAGCGCCGAGGCCCTTATCGAAGCTATCATTCTTGAGCGCAGGGTCGAGCTCGCCTTTGAGCCGAACCGCCTAAATGACCTCAAGCGACTGATGCGCGATGTCCGTGGTCTTCCTTACGACGCGAATAGCCTGATCTTTCCCATCCCCCAGCGGGACCTGGATGCTAACGACCAGCTGATGCAGAACCCCGGATACTAGTTTTTGCTCATCCTGACGCAGTACAACGCCCCGCTTCCACTTGGAAACGGGGCGTTTATATTTCATCCTCCCAGTTATTATCCCCTACTCCCTTCAGTCATTTTGCCCTGGGTTTCCACCGCACCAGCGCCCCCGCCCCAATTTTCGTTGTAGGTTTGCGTAGCCTAATGCCCTGCCCCATGATCACCGTCATCTCCGGAACCAACCGGCCGGAAAGCCGCACCTTGCTATTTGCCACTCACTTCGCTACCCAGTTGCGTGACCTGGGTCAGGAGGTGGGCATCCTCGATATGGCCGAACTGCACCACGGCTACTTTGCCGGGGAGATGTACGATCCCCTGGGCAGCGACCCCCAGCTGGTGGAGTGGCAGCAACGCTACATCGCCGCCGCGGACAAGCTGGCCGTCTTCGTGCCCGAGTACAACGGCAGCTACCCGGGTGTACTCAAGCTGTTTCTGGACGGGATCTCCGTCATCGACTACACCGGCAACTTCAAAGAAAAGCACGTGGCACTCGTCGGGGTGGCCACCGGGCGGGCCGGTAATTTGCGGGGAATGGATCACCTGGCCGACGTTTTCGCGCATATGGGGGCCTGGGTGTTGCCAAACCGCCTCCCACTGTCGAATATAGAGGCCCTCCTGACCGGAGCCGCGGTCACCGATGCAGAAACAATTAAGGCGCTTAAAAAGCACGCCGAACAACTTATTGCCGCCTAGAATCGTAACCTACACCAGGAAGCCCAACATTTATGTCAAAGAACTTACTGATCGTCGAGTCCCCCGCGAAAGCGAAGACCATAGAAAAGATTTTAGGAAAGGATTATACCGTCAAATCGTCCTTCGGCCACATCCGTGACCTAGACAAGGGGGACGGAGCCGTCGATGTTGAGCGAAATTTTGCCACCAAGTACGTCGTCTCTCCGGAGAAGCGGAAGGTGGTCAAGGAGCTGAAGGCCGCCATGGAAAAGGCCGACACCGTCTGGCTCGCGACGGACGAAGACCGCGAGGGAGAAGCCATCAGCTGGCACCTGTGCGAAGTCCTGAAGCTGCCCGTCGATACGACCAAGCGCATCGTTTTCCGGGAGATCACTCCACCCGCCATCCGGGCGGCCATCAATAACCCCCGTACCGTAGACGTGAACCTGGTCAATGCCCAGCAGGCACGCCGGGTGCTGGACCGCCTTGTGGGCTACGAGTTGTCGGGGGTCCTCTGGAAAAAAGTAAAATTCGGACTGAGCGCCGGGCGGGTACAGTCCGTCACCGTGAAGCTCGTCGTGGAGCGGGAACGGGAGATCATGAATTTCGAGACCAAGCCCTTCTTCCGGGTCAACGCCATCTTTACCGTGCGCAACGAGCAGGGCAAGGAGGTGGACCTGAAGGCCGAGAGCACCGACCGCTTCAACGATCGCGCCTCCGCTGAGTCCTTCCTGAAGCGGTGCATTGGCGCCGAATTCAGCATCAGCGACATCGACGTTAAACCCACCAAGCGGAAGCCGGCGCCCCCCTTCACGACTTCCACCCTCCAGCAGGAGGCCAGCCGTAAGCTCTACATGAACGTGGAGCGCACGATGCGGGTAGCCCAGCGGCTGTACGAAGCGGGCTTGATCACCTACATGCGTACCGACAGCATCAGCCTATCGGAAACCGCCCTCCAGGCCATCGAGGCGGAAGTGACCAAGGAATACGGTCAGCAGTACAGCAAGGTGCGGCGCTTCAAGAGCAAGAAGAAGGATGCCCAGGAGGCCCACGAGGCCATCCGTCCCAGCTACGTCGACCGCCACACCATCAAACAGGGCGACCGCGACGAGCAGCGCCTGTACGAACTGATCTGGAAGCGCACCGTCGCCAGCCAGATGGCCGATGCCGAACTGGAGAAGACGACCGTCAACATCGCCATCGATAAGGCCCCAGATGCCCGCCTGCGGGCCCAGGGTGAGGTATTGAAGTTTGACGGCTTCCTGAAGCTCTACATTGAGAGCGACGACGACGATGAGGAGGATGAAACCACCGAAGGCATCCTGCCCCCGCTGACCCAGGGGCACCGCCTGCCCCTGAGCGAAATGACCGCGATCCAGCGCTTCACGCGCCCTCCGGTCCGGTATACGGAAGCTTCCCTGGTCAAACAACTGGAGGAGCTCGGCATCGGCCGTCCGTCCACCTATGCGCCGACCGTGTCCAAGATCATGGATCCCAAGCGTGGCTACGTCACCCGGGAGAACCGGGACGGCGACGCGCGCAGCTATACCCTACTGACCCTGAAGGACGGTACCATCGCGAGCGAGGAAAAAACGGAGATCACCGGTACGGTAAAGAACCGCCTGTTTGCCAGCGACATCGGCATGGCGGTCAGTGACTTCCTCGACGAGCACTTCGAGGAAGTGATGACCTACCAGTTCACCGCCGACATTGAAGACAAATTCGACGAGGTAGCCGAAGGTAGGGTGACCTGGACCCAGATGCTCAAGGACTTCTATCACCCCTTCCACGAAACCGTGGAGGAAACTACCGAGAGTGCCGAGCGGGTCACCGGCGAGCGGATCATCGGCACCGACCCCGCGACCGGCAAGACGGTACTGGTGCGCCTGAGCCGCAACGGCCCCGTGATCCAGCTCGGTGCTCCTGACGAGCTGGTCCCCGACGAAAAGCCCCGCTACGCCAACCTTCCCGCGGGCGTAAGCATGGAAGAGGTCGACATGGAGACCGCCCTGCCCCTCTTCGACCTACCGAAGGTACTGGGCGAGATCGACGGACAGGAAACTGCTGTCGGCATCGGACGCTTCGGCCCCTACATCCGCTGGGGGGAAACGTTCGTCAGCCTGCCGAAGGGAGCAGACCCGCACTCCACCACCCTGGACGACGCCAAGGTGCTCGTCGCTGAGAAAAAGAAAGCCGACGAGCCCGTCATGACCTACAAGGCGCTGCCCGTCACCCAGGGGGCCGGCCGCTTCGGTCCCTTCCTGAAGTGGAACGACATGTTCGTCAATATTCCGAAGCGCTACAATCCGGATAAGCTTACCAAGGACGAAATGATCGAACTGATCCAGGCCAAGGAAGAGAAAGAGGCGAGCCGCTACATCCAGCGCTTCGAGGCCGATAAGATCGACATCGAGCAGGGCCGCTGGGGACCCTTCATCCGCTTCAAGAAAAAATCCCTGAAGCTGCCCACCACCACCGGCAAGAAAATGACCCGGGAGGAAGCGGCCGAACTGCCCCTGGAGGAGGTCAGGAAGATCATCGAGGAACAAGTTCCCGGTGCCTTCAAGGCTAAGGCCACCAAGAAAAAGGCAGCTCCTAAAAAAGCCGCCGCTAAAAAAGCGCCCGCCAAAAAGGCTGCGGCAAAAAAGAAGTAACATGGCAGAGGACAATAAAAAGCAAGCCCAGAACCAACTGAGCATCGACCTGCCGGAGGACATTGCCGAGGGCGTGTATTCCAACCTGGCGATCATCACCCATTCCAGCTCGGAGTTCGTGGTCGATTTCGTGCGCATCGTACCGAATGCCCCCAAGGCCAAGGTGAAGAGCCGGGTGATCCTCACTCCCGAGCACGCCAAGCGGCTGCTGGCGGCCCTGGCGGACAACGTACAGAAGTACGAACGGCAGTTCGGCGTGATCAACCACAGTACGGGCGGCAACGGCCCCCAGTTTCCTCCTACGAGCTTTACCCCCACCGCACAAGCTTAGGGATAGCGGGAAAAAATTTCCCCCAAACTTTTGCAGGTTGGACGGGGGGTGTATATTTGCAGCCGCTTACGAATTCCGGGTCGATTAGCTCAGTTGGTTTAGAGCGTTGCATTGACATTGCAGAGGTCACTGGTTCGAATCCAGTATCGACCACCTGAAAGAAGAGTTCGGGATGTGGCGCAGCCCGGTAGCGCACACGCCTGGGGGGCGTGGGGCCGCTGGTTCGAATCCAGTCATCCCGACACCGCGACAGAAGGTCAGCTTGCATCCGCAAGTTGGCCTTTTGTCTTTACGGGCCCTCCCCTACCCGCTTCCCTTCCGCTTTGAACCTCCAGCTGCCGGGCGTCTGGATGAACGGAAGGACTATCGATCCGGTTTCACTTCGCATCTATACCACTGATAATCAGCGGATTGAATAATATTTAATACGTTGACGGACCACCCGCGCGGGAACAAGTCCCCAAATTTTGTCCTTTTTTATGCCGTATCAGGTCCTTTATCTTTGTCCTATCGATAACACAGCCTGTAATTCCTACGCCTGCCATTCCCAGCCAACAGACCTATGAACCCACTTTTGTCACCGTCAACTACCGGACCCATGATCGAAGACGAACTGTGCTAAATTTCCTACAAACTGTGTCGTAACTTCGGCGCGATATGAATGAGCACCTCAACCCCTCCGCCGCGAACCTCACCCCCGAAGACGGAGCCATGGAACGGGCCCTGCGCCCAGACAGCCTCAGTGAATTCAGCGGTCAGCCCAAGATCGTCGAGAACCTTAAGGTCTTCATCCAGGCTGCCGTACAACGCGGCGACTCGCTGGATCACGTACTGCTGCACGGTCCTCCGGGTCTCGGCAAAACAACCCTCAGCCACATCATCGCTAATGAACTGGGCGCGGAGTTGAAACTGACCAGCGGGCCGGTGCTGGAGAAGCCCGGCGACCTGGCGGGCCTCCTCACGAACCTCAATGAGGGGGACGTGCTGTTCATCGACGAGATCCACCGGCTGAACAATGTCGTGGAGGAGTACCTCTACTCCGCGATGGAAGATTACCGCATCGACATCATGATCGACAGCGGTCCCAACGCCCGCTCGGTACAGATCAACCTGAACCCCTTCACCCTCGTGGGGGCGACTACCCGCATGGGCCTCCTGACCGCGCCGATGCGCGCGCGCTTCGGCATCAACTGCCTCCTCGACTACTACGACGTCAAGACCCTCGTCAACATCATTAAGCGCTCCTGCGAAATTATGGGCGTACCGATCACGGAGCAGGGAGCCCAGGAGATCGCCCGCCGGAGCCGGGGTACCCCGCGGATCGCCAATGCCCTGCTGCGGCGGATCCGCGACTTTGCCCAGGTGAAGGGCACCGGCGTCATCGACCAGGAAATCGCGGACTACGGCCTGGCCGCCCTCAACGTGGACGAGGGAGGACTCGACGAAATGGACAACAAGATCCTCAACGCCATCGTGCACAAATTCAAGGGCGGCCCCGTAGGCGTGTCCACCATCGCCACGGCGGTGGGGGAAGAAACCGGTACGATCGAGGAGGTCCACGAACCCTTCCTGATCATGGAGGGCTACCTCATGCGCACCCCGCGGGGACGGCAGGCAACGGAAAAGGCGTACCACCACATCGGTGCTACGCCTCCCGGAGCGGCCAATACGCTCTTCGAGTTCTAGCGGCCCGGCTATTCCTCTTCGGTGAGGACCTGGGCCGTGGCCTTGACGGTATCGACGACGTTCTGTACTTCGTGCTCGGCCGCATCCACGGCCCGGTCAATAGAGGCGGTGGTCTGCTGCAACAGCGATGGGGCGGGCGTGCGCTGCCGGCTGGGTTGTGCCGCTTTGGCGATCTCGTTATCGGATTTCCAGGCCAGCTGGCTGAAGGCCGCGAAATTGGCCACCACGTCGGTAGGGGCAGCATCCCGCGTTTGCTTACGCTCGGCCTTGGACTGCCTCTTCCCCGATTTGATGGCTGCGGCGGCAGCTGCCAGCTTTGCCTGTTCCTCCGGAGGAAGTACGCGACTTTCCATATCCGCCGCAATCTTGGCCCGGGCAGCCTCCTTGGCTTGCCGCTCGGCCTCCTTACGTTGCTGCTTTTCGGCCCGCTTCTTGTCCTTTTCGATCCGTCCTTCCAGCATGGTCTTGGTCTTGACCATATCTTCCAGCTTCTCGTTCTTACTCTTGACCCGACTCTCGATCATGAGGATCTTGGCCTGACGGATCTGGGCCTCGAGCTGACCGTCGGTACGTTCGATGCGGCGGCGTTCGAACTTCAGGTCCTCCTCGTCGCGTCCGATGCTCTTTTGCATCCGCTCCATGGCCTTCAGGAGTCCCTGGTAGCGGGATTCGTTGCGCCCCACGGCAGCGGCGGCAGCCGGTGCGTCAGACCGCCCCCCCTGGCCCCGCAGTTCTTTTACTGCCTTAAAGGCTGCGTCAATGCGTCCGTAGACCTCATCGCGATCACTCTTCGTGAATTTTATGCCGTGGAACTTGCGTTGCAACTCCCGCATTTCCTGAAACACCTTATTCAGGTGGGTGCCTTCACTGATGCGCTTTTCGGCATCTTCGAGCAGGAGGGAGAACTTGGCTTTCTGCTTCGCGGATTCTTCCTCGTACTGGGCGTTTATGGCCTGGCGCAGTTCCTTTAGCTGGGCAAAGATCGCATCGGAGCGCTTGCGCAGCTCGTTGCCTTGCTCGCGCATGAGGGTTTTATCCTGTAGCTGTCCCTGTACTTTCTGCCAAAAATTTTTGGCTTGGTTCCAGAGGTCGCTGCTGTACGCGCCGGCCCGCTCGATGCGGTCCTCCATTTCCGCGAGCTCGCTGCGGTAGGACTGGGCCAGCTTCTCACTGAGCACGTTGAAGTGCCACTCGGTCTGGGCCCGCACGATCATGTCGGTCTGCTCGGCCTTCAGGTCGTCGGGAAGCAGCGACTCGGTGACGCTGAGCTCCCGGGCGATCACGCGGTCGGGCTCGGGGAACTCGGCCGCTTCGCCCTTGCGCCATTTGTCCATGAAGGCGGTGTACACCTCATCGGTGACCACTTTCTCGGGGAAGGTTTCGATCCGGACGATGTTGTCGGTCACTTGCAGCTCGATCGTGATGAGCACGCGTTTTTCCTGGGCATCTCGCCCCCAGACGGCAATTCGGTTTCGCATAGCGATGGTCAGTTCTCAGTCTTCAGCGGAAAGATCGGGCCTGGCCCGCCTCATCCGCAGCATTTAGTAAGTATCAAAGCAACAACGCCAAGATACAGTTTGTGTTAGGCCCGGGCGGCAACCCGGTTGCCAATCATTTTTTTATCCAGCAGGTATTCGGCGATCTGCACGGCATTGGTGGCGGCCCCTTTGCGGAGGTTATCGGCCACGATCCAGAGGTTGAGTCCGTTGGCGACGCTGTCGTCGCGGCGGATACGGCCGACGAACACCTCGTCCTTATGCTTGCTCATGAGCGGCATGGGGTAGACGTTATTCTTGGGGTCGTCCTGTACGACCAGTCCGGGCACCGCACCCAGCAGCTCCCGTACCTTTTCCACGGTGAAGGGGCGTTCGAACTCCACGTTGACGCTTTCGCTGTGGCCGCCGTCGACGGGCACGCGTACGGCGGTGGCGGTGATGGCCATCGAGTCGTCGCCGAGGATCTTGCGGGTCTCGTGGACCAGCTTCATTTCCTCCTTCGTGTAGTCGTTATCGAGGAACACGTCGCAGTGGGGGATACAGTTTTCGAAAATCGGGTAATGGTAGGCCGGCTCCTCACTCGTGCCGCCGTCCCGCTCGGTCTGGTACTGCTTTACGGCCTTCACGCCGGTACCGGTGAAGGACTGGTAGGTAGAGATGACCAGCCGCTTGATCTTAAAGGCCTTGTGCAGGGGCGCCAGGGCAACTACCATCTGGATGGTGGAACAGTTGGGGTTGGCGATGATGAGGTCTTCCGGAGTCAGTTCGTCCGCGTTCACCTCCGGAACGACCAATTTCTTACCGGGGTCCATCCGCCAGGCGCTGCTGTTGTCGATCACTACCGTGCCGACCGCCGCGAATTTCGGGGCCCACTCCAGGCTGGTAGAGCCGCCGGCGGAGAAGATCGCAACGTCACAGTGGGCGTCCACGGCGTCCTGGAGAGAAAGCACGCTATAGGTCTTGCCCCGGTACTCCAGTTGCTTGCCAACGGAACGTTCGGAAGCCACGGGGAGCAGTTCGGTAATGGGAAAATCGTGCTCCTTCAGCACTTCGAACATGACGCCTCCGACCAGACCGGTAGCGCCGACTACGGCAACTTTCATTGGTTCTTCTCTTTTGGGGAAGCCAAAGGTAAGCTTTCGGGCGGGTACGCGGGTGCAGGGAAGCAGCGAATCCGGGAGAGGGAAAGGTGATTTTCTGGAGGGTGGGCCGGAGGTGTCCGTAAGTACGCCGGGTCAGAGCAAATTTCCCTCCCCCGGAAAGGCGACCTTGGGCTCGAAAGCCAGGGCCTCCTCCGTGGTCATGTATCCGTAGGCAATGATGATGACGGTATCCCCTACCTGGCACCTGCGCGCCGCCGCCCCGTTGAGGCAAATGACGCCGGAGCCTTCCTCTCCGCGAATGGTGTAAGTTTCGATCCGCTCTCCGTTATTGTTGTTGACGATCTGCACTTTTTCCCCCTCGATGATGCCGGAAGCGTCGAGCAGGAGGCCGTCGATGGTGATACTGCCGACGTAATTGAGGTTGGCCTCGGTGACGGTAGCGCGGTGAATCTTTCCTTTAAAACGTTGAATAAGCATACTCGGTAGGTGGTTGGGCTGATTACTTCGCCGGGGTTGAAACGCTGTTGAACACGATGCGGTTGTCTATCAGCCGGACCTCCCCCACCCGCACGGCCGCGGTGGCGACCACTTCTTCCGCCGGATCGCCGTCCTGGTAGGGCAGCAAGGTGGAGCCGTCCACGACCTCAATGTACTCGGGTTGCAGTAAGGGAATGCCGGCAAGCCCGCGGAACGCCAGGCGCTCCAGCTCCCGGGCCGGCCAGCCCGAGCGGAGCCCGGCGGCCACTACGGCCAGGTGCTGGTTGATCTTACCCGCGGCGGCGCGCTGTTCCGGACCGAGGCGACGGTTGCGGCTGCTGAGGGCCAGGCCATCGGCTTCGCGCACGGTGGGGACGACCGCGACTTCCAGGGGTAACCCGAGGAGCTCGATCATGCGTTTGATGACGGCCACCTGCTGGTAGTCCTTCTGTCCGAGGTAAAGTACGTCGGGCGCGACGATAGAAAGTAACCGACTCACCACCTGCATCACTCCGGCGAAGTGGCCCGGGCGCTGGCGACCCTCCATCCGCGTGGCCAGGTCGCCCAGCTCGAGGTGGGCGGTGAGGCTCTGGCCGGTCCCGGCGGGATACACGTCCTCGGTAGCCGGCAGGTAGAGGTAATCGCAGCCGTAGGCTTCCAGCAGGCGGGTGTCCGCTTCCGGGGTATGGGGGTAGGCCTCGAGGTCGGCCGACTCATTGAATTGGGTGGGATTGACGAAGATGCTGGCGACGGTGACGTCGTGGGTACGTACCGAGTTTTTGACCAGGGTGGCGTGCCCGAGGTGGAGGGCGCCCATGGTGGGAACGAAGCCGATGGAGCGGTCGTCGCGCCGCTCGGTAAGCAGCACTTGAGTAAGTTCGGACGCGGTGGTAAAGGTTTGCACGTGGATCGGGCGATTAACGAGGCTCGGCACCCCCGGATTTTACGCATTGGTCGTGGGGCGACCTCCGCTAAGGGGCGGCGAAGATAGGGGGTGTCCACAATATTTAGTAACTTTGCCATCCTTGGGGCCGTGCGAGGGCTCCCGTGCCGGGCCGCAATGGCGGTCGGGTTCGTCAAAAACCTGAAACGCGATCATAAGATATGAGCAAAACTAAGGTGCTGATTGTTACCCAGGAAATGGACCCCTACACGGAGCTGACCGAAATAGCGACGACCGTGCGGGCCCTGGCCCCCTACCTCCAGAAAAATCAGATGGAAATCCGCGTGCTGATGCCCCGTTACGGAACCATCAACGAACGTCGCCATCGCCTGCACGAAGTTGTCCGCCTCTCCGGCATGAACATCATTGTGGACGACGACGACTACCCCCTCATCATCAAGGTGGCCTCCCTGCCCGACAAGGGCGTGCGCATGCAGGTCTATTTCCTCGACAACGAAGATTTCTTCAAGCGCAAGTTTGTCCACGTAGACAAAGCCGGAAATCCCTTTGACGACAACGCCGACCGCGCGGTGTTCTTCAGCAAGGGGGTGATCGAAACCGTCCGGAAGTTCGGTTGGCCGCCCGACATCATCCACGTCCACGGCTGGATGACGAGCCTGATCCCCTTCTACCTGCGCACCGCCTACAAGAACGAGCCGCTCTTCAAGAACAGCAAGATCGTGTACAGCCTCTACGAAAGCGGGCCCGAAAACCACATCACCGACGACTTCGCCATGAAGGCCAGCATCAATGCCCTGAGCGAAGACGACCTGGCGCCCTACCTCGAAGACGGAAAACCCGCCCTGCACCGGGGAGCCATCAAGTACAGCGATGCCGTCATCCGCGGCAGTGCCGAGATCGATGACGCCCTCGCCGCGGCCCTGGCCAATGCAGACATTCCCATCCTGAACGTACAGGGGGAAGACAGTCCGAAAGCCTCCGTAGAATTCTACCGGGAGCTGCTCGCGGCAGAAGTCGAGAAGTAACCAACCAGTTCCCACCGCCGGTACTCCTTACATCCCAACGAGTCCTTCCCTCCCCGAGGGGAAGGACTCGTTTACTTTACCTGTTGCCTACAGATTTAAACCAGATGAACTTAACGTATAGCGGATTTTTCCTGTTAGCCCTGACGCTCCTGCTTGGCTGCACCGACCCCATCACGGTAGGTTCCGACCTGCTCGGCAGCGACCGGGCCGGCGTCGGAGAAATCACCGACCTTCCCTTCACCACCCAAGTGGTCCGGGAAGACAGCCTATTTACCTTTAGCGGGGTCACTAACGGCGTCAATTACGCTCCCCCCGCCGCCTTCACCTTCGGCCAGATCGATGACCCCAATTTCGGTCTGACCCGCCACAGCGTCTACCTCACGCCGCGGCTTCCACGGACGGCCAGCGGATTGACCATCGTACCGCAGTTTGCCCAACGCGCGGATATTCGCATCGATTCGGTGGTGGTCATCCTGCCCATCGATACCGCCCGTGCCTTTTATGGCCCCGGCCGCTCCTTCCCCTTCCGGGCCTATGAGATCCAGTCTCCCCTGTCCTTTATGGAGGATTACTACAGCAACCTGAAAGTCCCGACCAACCTGATGAATCTGGGCAATGAGGGAAGTTTCTACGCCTCCACCACTCCCATGGAGGTAAGGGACACCGCCATTAACGGACGCTCTTTCCGCCGTGCGCACATTCGCGTGCGGCTCAACGAAGCCTTCGTGGAGGAGGCCAACCAGTTTACGGCCGCCGACTTCGCCGCTGATTCGGTGTTTCGCGACCAGTTTCCCGGAATGTACCTCGAACCCGACGGCGACAGCCATGCCCTCGTTTCGCTGGCTCCCGTGGAAACCTCCACCGTCGATACCGTGTACAACGGATTCAACTTCTACTATACCGATACCCTCGGAAGGCCCGCCGAATACCGGGTCAGTTACCTGCAAGCCCTACCCAACTATACCTACAGCTACTCCGGTTCGCTGGTGGGCGGTCTGCTGCAGGACGGCGTCGACAATGAGTTAGTGGCCCTGGCCGGACAGGGAGGGGTGATGACCCAGATCGATTTTACGGACCTCCGCAGCCTCGAGAACCTGGTGATCAACAGCGCCGTGCTGGAAATTCCCATCGCACAGGTAGACGGGGTGGAGTACGCGGATTACCCCGTACCTACCCGGGTAGAACTCTTCTACCGCGCCAGCAGTACCAGCCCCCTGCAGGTCATCGAAGACCGCCTGCAGCTCTCCATCAACAATTCCAACCCCGCAAACCTGCCCCTCTTTCTTCAGGGGGCACTAAAGACCGTAGACGGTATCCGCCTGTATTCCCCGGCATTATCCCTGCACATGCAGCGGATCGTGGACGGAGAAGTACCTCCGCGGGTTTACTTGCGGGTGACCCCGATTGAGCGGTCTGAATTTCGCGCGGCCCGCGTGCTCCTGAACGGCCCGGCTGCCGCAGTCAATCCGGCCCGAATCCGCATTACCTTTACGGAGCTGGATTAAGGCGGGCAACTTCCCGCCTGACTACCCGTTAATTCAGATAGACCCGCCTGCTTTTACAGGGCCGGCTAGTATAGTATTAATACACCTTCATCCCAACCTTCTTCAACTGACCTCTATATGTGTGGAATTGTAGGCTACATCGGTACCCGCCAGGCCGATGCATTGATCATTAAGGGCCTCGAACGCTTGGAATACCGGGGATACGATAGCGCCGGTATCGCCGTCCTGAACGGGAAAATGTCGATCTGGAAGAAAAAAGGGAAGGTGGCCGCCCTGCGCAAGGAACTCGGCAAAAACGACACCAGCGGTACCGTAGGCATCGGCCACACCCGCTGGGCTACGCACGGGGAACCCAACGATTCGAACGCCCACCCCCACACCGGTGGAAACGGACGGCTCGCGCTGGTGCACAACGGGATCATTGAGAACTACGCCGTCCTGAAGAGCGCGTTGATCGCCGAAGGACACACCTTCACCAGCGAAACCGACACCGAAGTCCTGGTCCACCTGATCGAAGAAATTCAGGACGAAGGGGATCTCCCCCTCGAAGAGGCCGTTCGCCTCGCCCTGCAACGCGTAGAGGGTGCGTACGCCATCGCGGTGGTCGACAGCCGCAACCCCGACGTCCTGGTGGGCGCCCGCAAGGCCAGCCCCCTGGTGGTTGGCATCGGAGAGAACGAATACTTTATCGGTTCGGACGCTTCCCCCTTCCTGGACAGCACCCGGCGCGTAGTTTACCTGGACGACAACCAGATTGCTACCATCACCCTGAAGGACGGACTCAAGATCCGCGATACGGAAAACGTATCCCAGCCGTCGTTCATCCAGACCCTCGACATGCAGATCGAGGCGTTGGAGAAGAACGGCTACGAGCATTTCATGCTCAAGGAAATTTACGAGCAGCCCACTACCATCTACGATGCCATGCGGGGCCGCATCAGCAGCAAGGAAAACCGCGTTACCCTGCGCGGAATCGAAGAATATGCCAACCGCTTCGTGCGGGCCAACCGGATCATCATCGTCGCCTGTGGCACGAGCTACCACTCCGGCCTGATCGGGGAGTACCTGATCGAGGACCTTGCCCGCATTCCGGTTGAGGTAGAGTATGCGAGCGAGTTTCGCTACCGCAATCCTATCCTGAACGAACGCGACATCGTTATCGCCCTGAGCCAGAGTGGAGAGACCGCCGACACCCTGGCGGCCCTGGAGCTGGCCAAGAGCAAGGGCGCCATGATTTACGGCATCGTCAACTCGGTTGGCAGCAGCATCGCGCGCCTGACCGACGCGGGCAGCTACATCCACGCCGGTCCCGAGATCGGCGTCGCCAGTACGAAGGCCTTCACCGGTCAGGTGACGGTACTGACGCTGCTGGCCCTGAGCCTGGCCCAGAAACTGAGCACCATCAGCAATACCACCTTCCAGACCCTCGTCACCGAGCTGGAGCGGATTCCGGAAAAGGTCCGGCAGTGCCTCCAGGCCAACGATCACATCCAGTACATTGCCAAGGAGATCAAGCACCACCACAATGCCCTGTACCTGGGCCGTGGCTACAACTTCCCTGTGGCCCTGGAGGGTGCCCTTAAGCTGAAAGAGATCAGCTACATCCACGCGGAAGGCTATCCGGCTGCGGAAATGAAGCACGGCCCCATTGCCCTGATCGACGAAACCATGCCCGTGATCGTCACCGCTACCAATCGCTCGGCCTACGACAAGATCGTTAGCAACGTGCAGGAAGTACTGGCACGGAAGGGATTGGTAATCGCTATCGTCAACGAGGGAGAAACGGCCATCAGCGAGATCGCCCACCACGTCATCAAAATACCCGATACGGAAGAACAGCTCTCTCCCCTGCTGTCGGTCATCCCCCTCCAGCTCCTGAGCTACCACATTGCCGTGGAGCTCGGTCGCAACGTCGACCAGCCCCGCAACCTGGCCAAGTCGGTTACCGTTGAGTAAGCGCTGGGCCGGGCACCCCACCACCGTCTATCGTACCTTGTGTACACTAACCGAAAATTGAATCCTCCTTATGGAATGGGACATTGAATATAATACCAGCAACGCCGAACTCATCTACAGTGAATACGGGCGTGCCGTACAGGAGTTGCTCCAAAAAGCCAACGAAGTCGAAGGCGACGACGACCGGCAGGCCTATGTCGAACGCGTACTCAAGCTGATGCTGCAGATGCAACCCAGCGTCAAGCAACAGGAAAACTACGAGGAACGGCTGTGGAAACACGCCTTCCGGATCGCCGGCGGAAACCTCAACGTTACCGTACCCGAAGGCATCAACGCCACCCCCCTGCCCGAGGGCGTCACCCCCGAGCCCCTGCCTTACCCCGACAGCCACAAGCACATGCTGCACTACGGCAAGAACGTATTGGCCCTGATTGAGGAAGGCAAGAAGATGGAGGACGGTCCGGAACGCGACCAGCTCACCTACACGGCCGCTTACTACATGAAGGTGGCCCTTACGGACTGGCGCGACGGAAAATTCTATAACGAAGACATGATCCGCAAGGACCTGTACGAACTCAGCGACAAGGTCCTCGTCCTTCCTTCCGACGCCAAAATCGGGGAGCCGAACTCCAACCAGCCCTCCCAGGATAACGGAAGCCGGCGGAAGAAGAACAAGAAAAAGTCCGGAGGCGGCGGTGGGTCTAATAGCAATTCCCAAAACCGCAGCAGTCGCAGCTCCAACAGCCGCAGCAGTAGCAGCCGCAACCGCCGCCGCCGCTAAGCGCGACCACTACCACACAAAAAGCCCCGGCACGTACAACGCGCCGGGGCTTTTTTGAGGTGGGAATTCGTAAGAATTACGCCATTCCGTTTACGTGGACAGCCAGTCCCGACTTCAGGTTGGAGGCCTTATTGGCGTGCCACAGGTTGCGCTTGGCCAGGCGATCGATCATGCTGAACAGCTTGGGCAACTGCTTTTCCGCCTCGGTGCGGTCCTCGAGATCCCGCAATTTGCGGATCGCGGTACGGGTGGATTTCTTGTAATACCGGTTATGAAGACGCTTTCTCTCATCCTGACGAATGCGCTTCTTAGCTGACTTATGGTGTGCCATCTTTCTAAATTTTGATTCGTTGTTTCACTCCGCCAGAAGGATAGAGCTTAATCAGTCCGCAAAAGTACGACATTTCTCCTATCCTACCAACTGTATCCCAGGCGAAAATTAATGCTCCGCCCCGGCGCATCGGCAAAGTAGCGCTGGCGGTCCAGGTAATCGCGGTAAGCCTGGTTCAGTACGTTTTCCACTTCGAGCAGCACGGTCACCTGGTGCTTTCCCCACGTGAGGTCCTTGCTTACCCCGGCATGCAGGAGGGCGTAGCCCGGCGGGGCGGGAAGGAAGTCCTGGACCGGCACTACCCCACCCTGTCGCATCACCCACAGGGAGGTCAGGGAAAGTTGGTATTCCAAAGGCAGGGTGTAGGTGAGGTGGGTCCGCCAGTTGGTGGGCGGCATGTAGACCAGCGCCAGGTCGTCGGTGAGGTTTTGACCCCGAAGCAAGGCCAGCCGGCTGTCGATCTCCAGGGCACCCACCTGGGCGAGTACCGTTACTTTCGCGCCGAGCAGGGAGGCATCTACGCCCCGGTACTGGAAGACCGGGAAAGCCCCGCGGATCGTGAGCCGGAAATCCTCCTGGGGCTCCAGGTTGATAAAGTTTGCGATCCGCTGGGCAAACGCGCTGCCGATCACCGTGAATTGGCCGTCGCCGCTGGTGTAGTGCAGGCCCAGGGAAGCCTTCGTCGAGCGTTCCGTAGAAAGGGAGGAATCCCCTTCCTCGATACCACTCACGCCCTGGTGGAGGCCCTGGCTGTACAGTTCGTTAATTTGCGGTGCCCGCTCCCGGTAGGTCAATTCCGCTTCGGTCGTAATGCGGCTTCCCAGCTTCACGCTGGCACCCGCGCTCCCGCCCAGAGCATCGTAGTCGTGGGTATAACGCAGGATGCGTCGGGGAAGGTCGCGGCTGATGGTGATGGCCTCGAAGTTCTGGTGGTCGTAACGCACCCCGAAGTGGTAGCGGATTGGGGCGGCATCATGGTGGTAAGTGGCGTAGCCCCCGGCCCGCAGTCCGTTGTAGTTGGGGATCAGGGGCAGGACGCCGGTGCCGGGTTGGTTGTCGTTGGTGACGGACTCCAGCTGCACCCCGGCTTCAACTTCCTGATCGGGAGATAAATCCCGGTGGTAGGCCCCTTCGATGAAATGACTCACCTGCAGCAGTTCGAGCGCCGGCCGGTTATCTTCTCCCCGTCGGACGTCAAATTCCTTGCGGTTATCGAGCTGCCCGCCGTAGCGGAGGGTATACCGAAGGTCGGGCCGGGCCTGGTACTCCAGCTCACCCTTGACGAGGTGGTGGGTCACCCGCTGGCGGGGCGAGGCGATATCGTAACTGAAGCGCCGTTCGGTATAGAAGGGCTCGTTGCGTCCGATGGCTTCCTCCAGGTCGCTGAGGTTGCCGATGTGGGAGCCCCGCAGTACCCCGATCTCGGCGTTGAAGAGGCTGTAATACAGGCGGGCCGTCAGGCGCGGATTGATAAACTTGGCCAGCTGGAGGGCCAGGTCTCCTTCCCGGTGGCCGGTGTTGGTCAGGTAATAATCGGGGGCCCGCTGGTCGCCGGCCAGCTTCAGGGTACCGCTCAGGCGGTAGGCGACGAAGGCGGAATCGGTGACCCGGGCGTTCAGCGTGCTTCCGAGTCCGTTGGACCGAAAACCGTAGGCCAGGCGGCGGTCGGTCTCGGTCCAGGGCGTAAGTGGCGCCGGCTCCACCAGTACGGTAGGCCCCAGGGTGCTGCCCCCGTACCGAAGGGCATCCACCCCCTCCACCACGCGCACGTAGGCGGCCACCCACGAGTCGATCTCCGGAGCGTGATCGTTGCCCCACTGCTGCCCCGCCTGGGCGATCCCGTTATTCTGTATGCTCAGGCGGTTGCCGTAAAGGCCGTCGAAAACGGGTTTAGCTGCCGCGGTACCGGTCCGTAGGCTGCTGACGCCAACGATTTGTTCGAGCACTTCTCCGATCTGTCGGTTCGACTGCCGGTCCAGCCTGCGCTCGTAGCCCACGCTCGCGCCCGACGACGTCACTGTCACGGTTTCGGTGTAGTTGTCGTGGTGATGGAGGTACACCTTGAAGGAAGTGTCCCGGGCGTAGGTAAAGCTGACTTCCTTGGGATCACATCCGATGTGGCTGAACCGCAGCGTGACCGGCCCCGGGCAGAGATCTGCGATCGAGAAGCGCCCGTCAACGTCCGCCTCCACTCCCCTGCCCGCCTGCACGAGGTAGACCGTGGCATAGGCCAGGGCTTCATTGTCGTGCTCGTCCATTATCACGCCCGTGATCGTTCCGGTGCAGTCCTGGGACGAAGCCGGGCGGGGCAAGAGCCACAGGAGCAGGGCCAGGGCACGGAGGGTGTTGCTGCCGTTCAAGTTCACTAATTGCTCACGCTAAGTGGGAAGCTGACTTCAATGTCGGTTTCTCCTCCCGCGGCGGCCGGGTCGGAGATGGTCACCCCGGTGGCGGATTTCGCCGGCTCATGCCGGAGAATGATGCGCAGGTTCCCGCTGGAAGCCCCCCGCGTCACCAGGTCGGTGACCAGTCCTACGGGTAGCCCCTTGCGGTCGGAGTCCGCATACGTAAGCGCGACGTCCAATCCACCTTCCGGAAGGTAAAAGAGCTGGTGCTCGTCCGCCTCGTCCCCAATCTCCGCGGCAATGTCTACCGTATTTGCCGGGTCGGAGAGGTTTCTGGCTTCAATCACCCCCCCGTAAGTGGTAGTTGGCGTGAGGCTGCCGGTCACCTGGATGGTGGGGGCCTGCCCTCCGTCGCCATCGGGATCGTTGAACACCAGCAGGACTTCTCTGCCCCCGGCGGCCGGGGTGAGGCGGTAGATGAACTCGGTAATGACTTCTTCTTCGTTTTCAATCACAGGATCGTCTGCGCCGACACACGATAAGAAGGTGCAGGCGAGGAAAGCGAAGAACGGAAATAGCTTGTACATGTCTTTCCTGGTTTGTGGGGTAGGCCACAAAGATAATACAGGGGTTGTTATTGCAATTAAATCGCATTAGCTTTAGGCCGTGCAACGCAGAAATACTTCCTCCTCTACCGCCGTCTTCGACCTCCTCAAGGCAGCCGATGGCGCGCTCAGCCACGAGATGGTTGAATCCCGGCTCAGGACATCTGTCAACCGATCCACCGTCTACCGTATTCTGAACCGCTTCGTCGAGGACGGACTCGTCCACCGCGTGGTAGCCGCCGACGGACGCCAGTACTTTGCTCCCTGTACCGATTGCGTTCCGGAACGCCACCTTCACGATCATCCCCACTTTCACTGCGTAAGCTGCGAACGAGTGGAATGCCTGCCCCAGGAATTGCACATCGAGGTGCCCGCCGGGTACCGGACCGCAGAATGCACGACTACGGTATCGGGCTACTGCAGCGACTGCAATACGGCAAAAAAGTAAGGCCTCCATCGCAGCTGCGACGGAGGCCTTACCCGGGTGCGGAGATTATCCGACTAGGACTTATGGCGGGCCAGCTTGTCCATCACGGCACCGAGATCACGAATGATCTGCTCGCCTCCCGGATCTTCCACCAGGGCGGTCATGATGTAGTTTCTTTCCGGACCCTGCACGAGGGCACAGTCGGCGTGGTAGACGCTCCAGGAGCCGGACTTCCGGTACACCTTGGCGTCGGGGGCGATGCGGTCGAGGGTATTGACAAATTTGTGGTGCAGTTCCGGATCGACGAGGTAGCTCATCATCTTGGCACTACTCTTCTCACTGACGAGCTGGCCGTTGGCTAGCAGGTAGAAGTAGCGGCAGATCTGGTCGGTGGTCGCGGCATGGCTGATGCCCTTCATGGGATCGGGGTAGCGGCGTCCACCGGCGGCATAGCGCTTACCGACCCAAAGGCCCCCTCCGAAGTTGGGATCGTACAGCATATGCTTGGGATCGCGCATCGTCCGCTCGATGTGCTCGAAGGTCACGCGGTCGATCATGCGGGTAGTGGCGGCATTGTTGGACTTGGCGATCATGAGGCGCATGTCGGCCTTGATCTCCCTGGTTTCCTTGAGTTCCCCGCGTTCGATGGCATCGTGGGCGGCGGCAAGCACGGCGATCTTCGGCAGGCTGGCCGCGTACATCATGTTACGGCCGTTGAGGGTTGCGAAGCGGGGGTGCTTTTCCTCGGACATATCCACCAGGCCTACGGAAAGTTTCTTCTCGCGGTAAAGCTTAGCCCAAATGGGGTTGGCCAGAATGGCCGCCTTGAGTTCAGACTCAAAGGTTTTGTCTTGAAAGTCGCGCAGGAGGAAAGCCGGAGCAACCGTTTCGGAATCTGCGGCGACGGCTGCCACGGGTGTGACTTTTTCTACGGGCTCCGTCTCCAGGTTAACGGGGACGAAAAACGCGGATGCAGTGGTAAATTCTCCGTCAACGTAGTGTGCAATATCGAATTCGGAGCTGCTCATGAAGAGGGCGGCAACCGCCGAGAGCAGGAAAAAAAAAGACTTCTTTAGCATAATAAAAGCGTACTCGTGAAGAGATGCAGGCCCTCGTAAAAAGGCCAAAGGAAAGCTAGAGTCTCGTGTTTGCTGGTAGGAAAGGTCGCAACTTCATGGCCCGGCGACGAGGGTAAACTATGTCCTCCCGTAGCCGGGATTTGACTAATGTACAATACAAAGATAGGCAAGGTTGCCTGCCGCGCAAGCGGAAATGGGCCGTTGACGCCCTTTAACAGAATCTTAACGGTTGGGGAAGCAGCGAATTGATCGGTTGAGCCAACAGTTCTACGTCTGCATCAGTGCTCCGAAGTGAGGTGGAACTGGATTTCCGGGTGGTTATCCCTGGCCATCTGCAGGGTCCAAGCGCTATCGGCCAGGTACACGATCCGTCCTTCCTTGTCGATGGCAATCTGCTGGCGGCGTCGTTCCCGGAAGGCCCGCATCGCCTCCTCATCGTCACTGGTGACCCACAGCGCCTTAAACAGGCTGATGGGCTCGTAGAGCACGGTCGCGCCGTATTCGTGTTCCAGCCGGTACTGGATAACGTCAAACTGCAGGGCACCTACCGTGCCGATGATCTGGGCATTGTCGACCTCCCGGGTGAACAGCTGGGCCACCCCCTCGTCCATCAGCTGATCGATCCCCTTGGCGAGTTGCTTGGACTTCAGGGGGTCGCCGTTCATCACCCGGCGAAACTGCTCGGGACTGAAGCTGGGGATGCCCTTGAAGTGAAGCTCTTCCCCCCCGGTCAGCGTATCACCGATCTTGAAATTACCTGAATCGTACAGGCCGATCACGTCCCCGGCGTAAGCTTCGTCAATTACCTCCTTGCGATCGGCCATGAAGCTGGTAGGGTTGGCAAATTTCAGCTTGCGACCCTGGCGTACGTGCAGGTAATTGGTATTTCGCTCGAAGGTGCCCGCACAGATCCGCAAAAACGCAATACGGTCGCGGTGACGGGGGTCCATGTTGGCGTGGATCTTAAAGACGAAGCCCGCAAACTGCGCTTCGTCGGGGGTCACCTGCCGCTCTTCCGTGGGCCTGGGCAGGGGTGCGGGTGCAATGCGCACGAAGCAATCCAGCAGTTCCTTTACCCCGAAGTTATTCACGGCGGAACCGAAAAAGACCGGGCTTACGTCTCCCCTGAGGTACACCTCCCGGTCGAATTTCGGATAAACGCCCCGGATCATTTCGATCTCTTCGCGCAGCTCGGCGGCCGCCGCTGAGCCGATCAGTTTTTCCAGCTCGGGATCGTACAGGTCCGTAAATTCGATGGTTTCCTCGGGACGGCCCTGTTTGTTGTCGGGGCGAAAGAGGACGATCCGCTCCTCGAACAGATTGTAGACCCCCTGGAAGCGGTCGCCCATCCCGATGGGCCAGCTCAGGGGGACCGCCTTCAGCAGCAGCTTTTGCTCGACCTCGTCCAGCAGGTCGAAAGCTTCCTTGCCCGGTCGGTCCATTTTATTGATGAAGACGATCACCGGAGTTTTCCGCATGCGGCAGACTTCGACCAGCTTCTCGGTCTGTTCCTCGACGCCCTTGGCGACGTCGATGACCACGATCACACTGTCCACCGCGGTAAGCGTACGGTAGGTGTCTTCGGCAAAATCTTTGTGGCCGGGGGTATCGAGGATGTTTATTTTTTTCTCCGCGTAGTCGAAGGCCATGACGGAAGTGGCAACGGAGATGCCGCGCTGCCGCTCGATCTCCATGAAGTCGGAGGTCGTGCTTTTCTTGATCTTGTTGCTCTTTACGGCACCTGCTTCCTGGATCGCTCCGCCAAAGAGCAGCAGCTTCTCGGTGAGGGTGGTTTTGCCGGCATCGGGGTGGGCGACGATGCCGAAGGTGCGCCGGCGCGCAATTTCTGAAGTTTGCTTGGTCATATTTGGCCACAAAGATATATCTTTGCCGGCCAAACGCCATCCTAGCTCAGTTGGTAGAGCAATTCATTCGTAATGAATAGGTCGTCGGTTCGAGTCCGATGGATGGCTCCCCGCCAAGTTCCCGCCTCTGCGGTGAAAATGAAAGAGGCGTTCTCCCGCAGGGGAGGACGCCTCTTTTCAATTTTCGGGTCGATCGCTATTGCTTTCTTCGCTTCTGCTCATCACCCGGCGTGATCCCGCCCTCTACCTGGTTGCGTGGATTCGTGGTGGAAGTGGAAAAGGCCGCCTCGTACTCGTTGTCGGTGTACCTGGGCTTCACCAGGGTATCGCGCGCTATACGGAAGGAGTCGGCCCGCTCGGCGTAGTTCGTGGTGTTGGTCGTTAGGCTTCCCTGGGCCGACTGCTCCTCGTAGGTCACTTTGCCGTCGTCGTTAGGATCGGACTCGATACGGCTGGAGGAATCTTCAATATTCGTTCCATTGTCGCTTCCGACTTCCGTATCGCTGCTGGAGCAAGCCGTTAGCAGTGACAAAATGAGCAGGGAAAAAAATAGGGGACGTAGGGTGGTCATGATATGGTATTTCGGGTGGTGATCAGGCATTGGTCGAATCGGAGTTCACGCTATACCGATAAATGGCGCACATACCCGAACTAGCTGCGGGGAGGCCTTCGCGGTCTACGTTATAGACCCGGGCACCCGACTCGAAGGCGCGTACCGCCGCGAGGTTGAACAGCTCCGTGGCGTTCTTATCCTCATCGGTCATGACCTTGATGTCATTGGTTTGCGCCCGGAACTCTCCGTAGGCATACCGGGTGCGATCGAGCCAGAGGGCAGCAATGCGTCCGTTGACAGCCGCCGGAACAATGGTTTTCAGATCGTCCCCTGCCTCCTTTTCGGCCAGGTTATCGCCGTATAATTTGAGGTCGCGGGCAGCCTGCTCGTCGAAGTAAGTGGAAATGGCAGCCCAGGCCTTTTCGTGGAGCATGGCCATCCCGGTTTCCTCGAGGTTACCGGAAACGTGGCCCGCCGTGTAGAGGTGACCGTAAGTGTTGGCGCGCTGGTAGATCGGGATGAGTTCATCCACCCCACCGAGCAACAAGGGCGCGCGGTCGTCGCAGAGGTAATCGCTTACGCCGGCATCGACGCGGTCGAAGTAGGCCTTGAGGTCCTCTACTTCGTCGCCGGTTTGCCCGCCACGTCCGAAGTAAACCTGATTTGAATTTCCCCGTCCGCCTTCGGCTCCTCCAGCGCGACCCAGGTTCCCGTCGGTGGTGTCCTGCAGCAGGGCCGCTTCCATATTGACCGGGACGATGCCCGAGGTGTCCACCTCACTAATGGTAAATTGGGTGGCGGTATACAACTTGGCACTTCCCCGGCTCAGGGCGAGGACGTGAAAGCGTTGGGTATCTCCGAGCATGGGGATAAGCGGGCGGAGGTAGAATTCCGGAGCTACGTAGACCATCGGTTCGAAATCGACCGGGCAGCTGTAGTACTCGAAACGATCACTGCCGATGAAAAGCGCAAGGCCGTCGCTCTGGTCTTGCCAAAATTCCGTATTGCTTTCCAACTGCTGCGCTTCCGCTAAGAACGTGTGAGCCTGCTCGGACGTCAGGCCGTAGCGGAATTCAAGCTTTTCTGAAGCTTTTTTCAGCGCATTCTTTAGCCGGAGCTGGTCTTCTTTTTGATTTCCTACGCGGTAGGTGGGAATGAATATGCTAACGGCATAATCCTGGGCGGCGGCGGCGAGGGTGTCAAATTGGGTTCTGGTAATCATTGGAATATCATTTATAAAGTAAGAAAAAAAAACGCCCCGCGGATTCGGGTCCTTCGTATGCCAGTTAAACCCTCCGCCTGCCCTTCAGGAGCAGGAAGATGAACAGGGCAACAAATACCAGCGCCAGAACGATGATCACTCCATTAGTGGCGAAATAGCTGTCTCCCGGGGGGGTATCTACGGTAGAGGAGCTGTAGGGACTGGGGTTCTCGGCCTGGGCGAGCAGTTGCGCACTGCCAAGCAGGAGAAACGCGAGGATGGGGGTAATACGCTGGGTTAGTTGGGTCATAATGCTTAATTGATCATGGAAAGGCCGCGAACGGGTATTCCCGGACGCGGCCCTTTGTATAATTTCACAAGGTTGCTTAGGCGCGATTGAACAACCTGGCTACCAGGCTGATTACGAGAAGCACGAGGAAGATATAAAAGAGGATCTGCGCAATACCGGCGGCAGCTCCGCCAATACCTCCGAATCCTAGCAGACCGGCCACGATGGCGATCACGAAGAAGATAAGGGCATAGCGTAACATAGTGGTTGTATTTAGTTAAGGTGAAAATGAAAGCCTGTGCAATACGGTAGGCCTTCGTATAGTATAACCGAGGCAATATTGGGATGTTCGGTTACCAAAATTTTTCTGCTGACCAACTTCCACCCCGACATTTCGTTCTTTCGGGTATGCCCCAGACAGCACATACTATTGTATACCAGAACGTGAAAAGTCCCCACCTCAGGAAATGGTTCGCGGAGACGTTGGCGGCCTATCCCGAACTCCTCAGCCACCCGATTTACCTGCGCAAGTTGCCTACCCGCTACAGCACGATGCGGGCCCAGCCGGTGATCAACTGGCAGTTTTTCCGCCGTAAGTACCGCCACTACCGGGTAGATTTCAGCAGCCACCTCGAGGTCACGGAGCACGTCAAGGTACGCGAGCTGCCCGAGGAGGTAGTTGTAGGCTGGTTCGCACACGAGCTGGGGCACATCATCGATTACCTCGATCGCCCCTGGCGGGGTATGATCGCATTCGGACTGGGTTACGCCCTGTGGTCCCGCTACATGCGGGAAGCCGAACGCCGCGCGGATACGATCGCCGTCGATCACGGTTTCGGAGTCGAGGTACTGGCCACCAAACGGTACCTGATGGACCACGCCACGCTCCCAACCCACTACAAGAACCGGCTGAAGAAATACTACCTCTCCGCCGACGAGCTCCAGGCCCTGGTCACCGCCTACGAGGAACGCGGCGAAATGCCGGATATCGTACCTATTTAATCCAACTTACCTTCCGCCCCATGTCCGCCAACGACCTGAACTACCAATACCGCAAGTGGCTCATCAAAGCTCCCCTGGGCCTCGTCCTGACCGGCTTTGGCGCCGCCCTGATCAGTGAAGCCGCCATGAAGAAATCGGGCGGTGCGCCGACCACCGGCTGGGTGATCACCGGTACGGTCGCGCTCGCGGTTTTCAACAGTGGCCTGAGCGTACTCGTCGACGCGGGCAAACACCGGGCACATTTCGAGCGCTTGCGGGATGCCGGTGCCCCAACCCCCTCATCAAGTACTCCCTCCTGAGCCTCCTCAAATTCCTCGGCAAGGCGCTTTTGCTCCTCCTCGGGCTGGTCCTGCTGTACCTCGCCCTGGCCGTGCTCCTCTCGTTGCTTTCCACCCGTCCGGACCCGGTTCCCGGCGTGAGGGACCGTCAGCTCTACGTCTCGAGCAACGGCGTCCACACCGATTTCATCCTTCCCGTAGCCCTGGTGCCCCGGGAACTGCTGGATCAGCTGGGCTACCTGGCAGACTACCCCTACCTCGCCTTTGGCTGGGGAGATAAGGGCTTCTACCTCGATACGCCGACCTGGGCCGAACTGAAAGCCACCACCGCCATTCGGGCCATGCTGCTCCCCAGTCCGACGGCGGTACACGTCACCGGCTACGACAGCATTGGTAGCGACTGGGCACGGCTTCCGCTAACCGGCGGGCAGGTCGACATCCTCAACGGCTACATCGCCGAAACCTTTCGGTCGGACGGAGGTGGCCGGATCATCCACATCAACCGGGCCGGATACGGCGATAACGATGAATTTTATGAGGCCCTGGGGTCGTACAATGCCGTATATACCTGCAACAATTGGGTCAATCAGGGGCTGAAGCGAATGGGGGTCAAGACCGCCCGTTGGTCGCCCTCCGAGTGGGGAATTATGCGCTGGCTCGGACAGGTGGAAGAATAGTATGTCCCCGGGCTGCTTTAACTTTAGCGCAGCAACCATCCCCGATAGCCATGCGAAGCCTGTTACTCTGCCTCATCTGTCTTTTTTGCACCTGCGTCTCCGCCCAGGAGAAACTGGGCTACCAGCAGCCCCCCCGGGAGATCCTCGAACTGGTGGACGTGCCGCTCGCCCCCACGGTGCTGATGGACCACGAGCGGACAACCATGGTACTCCTGTACCGCAACCCGTATAAGACCATCGCCGAACTCTCCGAAACGGAACTGCGGCTCGGCGGATTACGTATCGACCCGGCAACCAATATCGGGAGCCGGACGAATTACACTAATGACCTGAAGGTCAGATCGGTAAGTGACCGTCCGGGTAGCGAACGGCCCTTCTCCGGCATGCCCGCCACTCCCCGGCTGGCCAACTTCAGTTGGTCGCCCGACCAGAAAATGATCGCCTTTACCCACACGACCGTCAAGGGGGTGGAGGTATGGGTCGCCGACCTCGCTGCCGCCACCGTCCGCCGCCTCACCCCGCCCGGGGTCAATGCCAATATGGATGACGTCATCAACTGGTACAGGGATGGCCGGTCCCTGCTCGTCAAAATGCTCCCCGACGACCGCCAGCCCCTCATCGATGGAGCCACTGCCGTGCCCACCGGCCCGACCGTTTCCGTAGCCGACGGCAAGAAGGCGCAGAACCGCACGTACCAGGATCTGCTCAGTAATCCCAACGACGAATTCAACTTCGAGCAAGTCGCCCGCTCAACGATCGCTCGGGTCACGCTCGACGGCCAGGCCACGGAATTCCTGCCCGCCGCGATGTACAACGACATCGGTTTTAGCCCCGACGGCAGCTACGTGATGGTGGAGGCCCTCAGCCGTCCCTTTTCTTACCTGGTCCCCTACTACCGCTTTCCCGCCAAAACCACCGTATATACCCTGGACGGCCAGGCGGTGCAGGTAGTCAACGATCTGCCCCTCGTGGAAGATCTCCCCCAAGGATTCATGGCGACCACCAGCGGCCGCCGGAGCGTGCAGTGGCGCGGCGACGTGCCCGCCACCCTGGTCTACGTCGAGGCCCTCGACGGCGGTGATCCGGCCGTGGAGGTCGACCACCGCGACGAGGTCTTCGAACTGGAAGCCCCGTTCTCGGGCAGGGGGAAGTCCCTGGTCAAGCTGATCAACCGCTACGCCGGCATAGAATGGGGCGACGCGCATACCGCCGTGGCCTACGACCGCTGGTGGGACACCCGTAATACCAAGGTGTATGTATTCGATCCTTCCGGCGGGGGCGGGGAGCCTACGGTACTCTTCGACCGCAACTACCAGGATAACTACAGCGATCCCGGCACCTTTGTCACTACCCGCAACACCTACGGCAGCGAGGTCCTTGCCCTCGCGGGTTCCCGTGCATTCCTGATCGGTGAGGGGTACACCGAAAAGGGGCAGTTCCCCTTCCTGCGGGGGGTGAACCTGGAAACCGGCACGAGCGAGCAACTCTACACCTCCACCTATACCGATCAACTGGAAAGCCTGCTCGACTACGACCACGAAAAGCAGCGGCTGCTGGTGCGGATGGAATCCCCCATCGACTACCCCAACTACTCCTTCCGCGACCTCGCCGGTGGGAGCATGGTGCAGCTGACCGCTTTTACCAATCCCTTCAAGAGCCTGCAGGAGGTCCACAAAGAGGTCATCTCCTACCGCCGCGATGACGGCCTGGAGCTGTCCGGGACCCTCTACCTGCCGGTCGGATACGACACGGTGAAGAAGGAAAAAATGCCCATGATCATGTGGGCTTACCCCCGCGAGTTTAAGGATAAGGCCAGTGCCGCTCAGTCCACCAGTAACCCGAACCAGTTTACCTACCCCTCTTACGGCTCACCCGTTTACTGGGTGACCAGGGGCTACGTCGTACTCGACGATGCAGCCTTCCCCATCGTGGGGGAAGGAGACGAGGAGCCCAACGACTCCTTCCGCAAGCAGCTCGTAGGCAATGCCAGGGCGGCCATCGACGCGGTGGACTCACTCGGCTACATCGACCGCGACCGGGTGGCCGTCGGCGGACACAGCTACGGGGCCTTTATGGTCGCCAACCTGCTGAGTCACAGCGACCTGTTTGCCGCCGGCATCGCCCGCAGCGGCGCCTACAACCGGACCCTGACGCCCTTCGGCTTCCAGAGCGAGCAGCGCAATTACTGGGAAGCGCCGGAGGTGTACAACACCATGTCGCCCTTCATGCACGCCGATAAAATGAAAACGCCCCTGCTGCTCGTGCACGGGGAGGCCGACAACAACTCCGGCACCTACCCCCTGCAGAGCGACCGCTACTTCAACGCCCTGAAGGGACTCGGCGCCACCGTACGCCTCGTCATGCTGCCGAAGGAGGCCCACGGGTACCGCGCCAGGGAGAGCGTCCTGCATTTGCTGTGGGAGCAGGACCAGTGGCTGGAGGAGCACGTAAAGCACCGCGCGGTCATGCGGCGCTGATTTCGTTAGTGGCCGAGCCAGTCCCTGCGCTTGCCGATGGAGGCCTGGTCGGCCCCTTCGCGTAGCGACGAGGTAAAATCCGGGCTGCTTCCCGCCCGGAAGCGGCCCGTTTTTTCCCGGCCCAGTTGGGTGTACCCGATTTCGTAGGTCTGCCCGATCTCGAGGGTACGCACGACGTCTTCCCAGTCGGCCACGGTGACTACGGGGCGCCCGTTCAGGGAAGTGACGGTGCTGCCCCGATCGAGGCCGGCGGCAAACAGGGGATTGTTTTCGTAGACGGGCCCGCTCACTTCCGGGTGTCCGTCGCGGTCGCGTAGGCGAAGGTTGTAAAAACCGACGCTGTCCGGCACCGCCTGCCGCAACTCGATCCCGTAGGGGGCCAACAGGGTTCCGAAGTCCGGCAACTCCCTGCCGTAGATGTGATCGGTAAACCACTCCGCAGCCCAGGTGGAATCCCGGGAGACGCTGCCGAGCGCCAGTTGGATATCGCGGATGTGGTAGGGGATCTCGGGCTTGCCGTACTGCTGCCACATGCGGCGCATGACCTCGTCGAGGGTGTGGCCCCGCTCCCGCAGGTCCAGGTCCAGGGCGAGGGCCAGGGTAGCGCCGTAGGTGTAATAGCTCACGAAGGTATTGGCGTAGTTGTCGGGATCATTGGCCGTGGCGGCATCGACGAAGGGGGCCTGCTGGCTCATCGCTACCGGCGAACGCTTGCTCCGGCCGGGACTGTTGACGACGTAGTTGAGCTGGCCGGCGATGCCCTGCGCATACTCCCCGGGGCTGAGGATACCCGCCCGGGCCAGGCCGAGGTCGTCGTAGTAGCTGGTGAATCCCTCGGCGAACCACAGTTCCCCGCTCATATTCACGTGGTCGAAGGAGAAGGGCTCCAGGCTGGCGGGACGAATCCGCTCCACGTTCCAGCAGTGGAAGAACTCGTGACTCACAGTGCCGATGAGCCGCTGCTCGTTGCCCTCCAGGCCTACCGGGGCGGAGCAGACGGTGGAGTTGCGGTGCTCCATACCGTCGCCGCCGATCCAGGGATTATAGGCCAGGAGAAAGGTGTACCGGCCGTAATCGTAGGCCGGGAGCTCGCCGTAAACTTTTTGCTGGGCGTGAACCACGCTGTCGACCATCACCACATAGCGGTCGAATGCTTCCCGGCTACCCTCGTGTATCATGGCTACCTCCACCGTGTCGGTGCGGGTTCCGCTAGTCACCGGGAAGGTGGCCCGCATCATTTCGCCGACCATCATCGGGGAATCGAAAAAATAATAGTAGTCCGGGGCAGCAAACCGGCGCTGCCCGAGGTCCACGAGCTGGGAGGCGACGTTCCACTCCGGGCGCTGATCTTCGGGAAGTTGCAGGAGGATCGGCCGGTCGTTGAGCTGGTCGCCGTAGGCGAAGCTGGCGGGCATATTGAGGTGGAGCTTGCGGTCGTCGATGCCCGAGTAGGTACCGTCGCCTCCGTTGGCGAAGAGGGTATACCGGAAAGTGACCTTACCGTGGTGGCCCGTGACGGCCCAGGTGGTGGGGTCTACGCGGTTCACTTCCACTGCACCTGCGTCCGCGCCCGTAGCACGTACGTCGTACACGTTGCGGGCGAAATTGTGCTGGGCGTAACGGCCGGGACTCGACTGCGGCATTTTTACGTAGAAGACGCCCTCGGGCACGGCAGGGAATTCAATGCTTACCCCCAGTTCATGGTGGTTGACGCGCGCCAGGTCGAGGGTATAGACGATGGTGCCGGGATGATCGGCGACCCAGTCGAGCTGAGCGGGCAACAGACAGGTGATAAGGGAGCAGAGGAGGAACAGAAACGTACGCATGGGCGGGAGGATTACTGCCGCCAAATATAGCACATCAGCTTACCGCGGAAAGACTACGCACGAAGGGGCGGTACCCTGCCGCCTGTATTCGCGGCAACTGACCGCGGGCATCCGCAGCGCTCGGAAAGGCCCCGACCACTACTTTATACCGCCGCTGGAGACCGCTGCCCGTAGTGATCACGGCCGTGGGCAGCTGGAAGGTAGTTTCCAGTTCCCGGGACAGTCTCAGGGCATTTTCGTAATCGCTCAGGGCACTCACCTGCAGGCCGTACTTCTCCCGGGCGGGAGCCGCGGGTGCGGGGGAAGGTACCGGGGATGCGGGCCTCCCCTCCTTCAGGCGCAGGGCTTCGGCGACGGCCCGGTCGGCGTTCACCCGGCCGTAGCCGAACTGCCGGCTGTGCCCGCGGGCGTCGTAGCCGGCGCGGTCGCCGATCTTGTCGGCCGTACGCTCCAGGATGGCCTTCACCTCGCCGCTGGTCAGGGCCGCATTGGCCGACAACAGCAGGGCGCAAATGCCCGCTACCAGGGGCGTAGCGCTGGACGTGCCGCCGAAATGCTTATGGTAGGGCCCGCGGTCGCGCCCGTCGACGTAGTATTTCTTGTCGGGCGGCATCGCGGCCGAACCGGCGTCCCAGCTGGCCCGGGCGGCCAGGACGGGCCAGCCGCCGTCGCTGGGAGCTACCACGCTCAGTCCCGGTCCGGTATTGGAATAAGCGGGGTGGGTGTCGTTGCTGGTGGAGGCGCCGACCGCGATCACGCCGGGGATATTGCAGTAGAAATTGAGGAAGTCCCGCCCCTCGTTGCCGGCGGCAAACAGGACGATGCAGCCCTTTCCGCCCCTGCCCGCGGTAAGCGCGGTCGCGATGGCCCGCTCATGGTACGGCCCCGGCTGGTACTTGGCGTCGACGGTGCCCCAGGAGCAGGAAATGATGTCGGCCCCGTGAGCCGAGCAGTGGCCGAACATCCGCTCCGTAAGGTAGCTGGAGTAGGTAAGTCCGTGCAGGGGCATCAGGCGCGCCATCGGGGCTACGCCGACGATCCCGCTGCCGTTGGCGGACGCCAGGGCCACGCTGGAGCAGGGCGTGGCGTGTTCCCCGTAGGCCGGCCCGCGGGGAACGGAATCCGCGTTGCTGGAGATGGTGAGGGGAGCCACCGCCTTTCCCGCCAGGTCGGGGTGCTCGAGGTCGAAGCCGTTATCGATCACCGCGATGGTGACCGTGGCCGACCCCAGGCTGCCGAGGCGGTTCCAGGCGGCCCGTATGCGGGCGTCCGCGCCGGGGCGAAGGGGGAAATCGGGCACGCCGGGCACACTGCCATCGTTGTCGAAATACCATTCCTCGGAAAAGAGTCCGTCGCGGGGTTCGGTAAAGTATTGGTCGAGGGGAACGTCGAGGTCGGGTACCGCGGAGTCCACCATCGCCAGTAGGTGGAGGTCTGCGGCGACCTTTAGGGGGTTCCGGCTTCGTTCGGTGACCGCGAGGAGGATGGTCCCGTCTTCCCGGCGCTCCATGACGTCGAGGTGGTAGAGGTCGAACAGGCTTTGGCTTTCCCGCTCCCCCACCCCGGGGGCCAGGCGGAGGTAGATCATGCCCGTGGGCACGACCGGCCGGTTGTCGTCATCGGCAAAATAAACGTGGGTGCCGACGGCGACGCCCGCGTCCCGACGCACGTCATCCAGCGCCTCGTCGATGTCGCGGTCGGGCGCCAGGGTGACCACTTCAAATCCGCCCAGATCGGGGAGCACCGCGGTGTGTACCGCGGCGGGTTTGTCCGCGGCGGTCGTCTTCAGGCCGACCAGGGAGGCGCTCTTGCGCAGGGAGAGAGGACCGGAGTCGGTAGGGACGGTGATGGGGCTCATGGGAGGTTAAGGTACGGCCCGTGAACTACCCGTGGGCCTGGCAACCGACCAAATTTTGGCGCTGCGGCAGCGTTGGGTCGGGGAAAACCGTTTACCTTACGGTAATTCCACGCAATCCGGCCTGCAAGCAGCTGTTTGCTGCCGGTTGCGGATTTATCCGCCAACTTTTTATGGATTACACGATCTGCCTGGAGAACGACGAGGAACGTTTCGTGGCCGCCCTCCGCCGGGGCGACCGGGAGGCGCAACGCGTGCTGTACGAGACCTTTTACGGTCCGCTGATGGCCATTTGTCAGCGGTACACCGGCAACGAGGACGAGGCCATGGACCTGTTGCACGAAAGCTTCATCAAGATCTTCGGCAAGATCGGCCGCTACGAGAGCGGTACCGCCCTGCTGGCCTGGATGCGGCGCATCACGGTCAATACGGCCATCGATCACTACCGCCGCGCGGTACGCCGGAGGACGGAGGACCTCGAGCGTGCCTACCAGTTAAGCAGCGACGTGCCGGACATCATCTCCCAGTGCTCCGCCCAGGAGATTCTGGAGGCCGTCCAGCAGTTACCGCCCACTTACCGAACAATCTTCAACCTGTACGTGATCGAAGGGTATAGCCACAAAGAGATTGCCGAGCAATTAAGTATTACTGATTCCACTTCACGATCCAATTTGGTCAAAGCAAGGGGCAAGCTGCAAAAAATGCTGACCGCCCCCGGCCGCTAGTAATGAAACCTGAAAAGCACCCTTTTGACGAACTGATCCGCCAGCGGATCACTGACCTGCCCGCCGGCCCATCGCGGGGTTGGGAAGGACTGGAGCGAAAGCTCGATGCCCCCGACCCGATGGATACCGCCGTGGCCTCCAAGCTCGCTGCGCTCACCCCTACCCCGCTGCCCGGCAGTTGGGAAAAACTTTCCGAAAAGCTTACGGCCCGCGAAGCCGAAGCCGAAGCCGCCCTGGATACGGCCGTGGCCGGTGGACTTCAGCAGTCTTCCCCCGCCCCGATCTCCGGCTGGGCCCTGCTGGCCGCCCGCCTCGAGCTGATCGGAAAACGGCGCGAGATGGTCGCCTGCATGAAGATTTCCGAGGCCGCGCTCCTGCTCAGCCTGATCCTCCTTTTCTTCCGCTTCGGCAACCTGCCCCAGGAAAACCGTAAGCCGCAAGCCGATCAGAATGCCACGGCCGCCTTCCCCATCACCGTGGCCGAGACTCCTGCCTTCCGCCCGAAGGAGGTCGATCCGCCCGAAGCGGTACTATCCGCAGTGCTGCCCGCCCCAACGAACGCGGCGGTAGCTCCCCTGGCCTCAGTCCCCCTCGCGTCGCGCCAAGTTTCCCGGGAAGCTCCCCTTCCCGCGGTTCGTCCGCTAAATTCCACGGAGGCAACCGGGCAGTTATCTTTCCTGGAATTTGCGCTGCAGCTGCCCGAACAGAACGTCCACCCCCCATTCCAGCTTCCCTCCCTGCTCGACGGAGAGCCCATCCAGTACTACCTGAACCTGTTTGTTTCGCCGGTTGACTTCAACCAGGTGGTGACCCAGACCAATCAATCCCTGGGCATTACGGCCGGCTCAGAACTCTCTACCGGCTACAGCCTCGGGGGCCTGATTGATATCAGCCAGGGCCACAACGCCCTGGAAACCGGGTTCATCTATGGCTACCGCGCCTACGTGCCCGCGGAAATTCTGCGCCTGGAGAACGAGCAGCCCGTCCAAAACGAAGAAGCTCCCGTCCGCTACGGTCGCCTCCGCTACCATACCGTCTCCGTTCCCCTGAACTACGAAAGGGAAATTTTCCGTGACGAAAAGTGGCAGTTTTCCGGTGGCGTAGGCATGGTGGTGAACGTTATTCTATCCTCTAAATTCAGGCTCGACGGGATCTACACCGTCGAAGACCTGGAACGTCAGATCATCCAGTACCGCCTCAAGCTACAGGACGAGGGAATCATTTCGGCTCCCGGTCGTGCCTCTTCCAACCACGAAATCCTGTATCCGGAAGCCGGGGTTTTCCAGGGCGGATCCCTACTGAGCAACAGCAGCCTGTACCTGAGCGGCAACCTGCGCATCGAGCGGTTGCTCAACGACAAGTGGAGCCTGTATTTCTCGCCAACGGTATCCCGCCTGATCACGATGCGCCCCGGTGACGGCGGCAAGGGGCCCCTCGAAGATCGGATCCACAATACCATGCTGCGCTTCGGTACCCGCGTCCGCTTATCCGACAAATAAGGGTTAAACTTACCTTAGCGGCCCAACCCACCGCTACGCCGGTAATGTTTTCCATTTATGATTCGTACTGCACTCGTCACGGTGGCGCTCCTTTGCGCCCTGTCCGCCACCGCCCAACGCGCCGACCTGCCCACCTCGGATGAGGAAGCCCGGGCCCTGGCCGCTACCATTACCCCGACCGACCTGCGCCGCCACCTCACCGTGCTGTCCGCCGACGACATGGAAGGCCGCGAAACCGGGCAACCCGGCCAGAAACGCGCCGCTGCTTACCTGCAGGGCCAGCTCGAAGCAATGGGGTTCCCGCGGATCGGCGACAATGGTTATTTTCAAACGATCAAGTTCAGCCGCCAGAAATGGGACGTGATCGAGATGATCCTGGCGGGCCAGGACCTGCGACACCTGTGGGAATTTTACAGCTCCCCCGGTCGGAATTCCAGCCGCGACAGCGTGCACATCGACGAAGTCGTTTTTCTCGGCTACGGCATCGACGACTCCGGCTACAGCGATTACGACGGCCATGACCTGCGGGGCAAGACCATTATGATCCTGGCCGGTGAGCCCCGGGGCAGGGATGGCCGCTTTCTGCTTACCCGCACCAAGGACCCCAGCGGATGGAGCCTCGACGACGGCCGCAAGCTTCGGCTTGCCGCGGAAAAGGGGGTCGAAACCGTAATGATAATCGACCCGGCCTTTAAAACGAACGTCCAGGACGTCCGCCAGGAAACCCTCGACGGCCGCCTGCGCATGACCGACCAGACCGAAGCAGAACGAACGGAAGCCAACAGCGTCTACCTCAGTTCCGAACTGGCCAAGGACATCATCGGCAGGGAGTATAAAAAAGTAGTGAAGGCCCGCAAGCGGATCGAAAAATCCGGCAACCCCAGGCCGGTTTCCGTACCGACCGACATCACCCTGACGCAACGGAAGGCCGTCACCGAGCTCATCGGCGAAAACGTCCTCGGCTACCTGGAAGGATCGGATCCCAACCTTAAGGACGAAGTCCTCGTCGTCAGTGCCCACTACGACCACCTGGGCAAACGCGGCGACGCGATCTTTAACGGAGCCGACGACAACGGCTCGGGCAGCAGCACCGTGCTGGAAGTCGCCCAGGCTTTCGTCGAAGCCCGCAAGGCCGGGCAAGGCCCCCGCCGCAGCGTTCTGTTCCTCTGGGTGAGCGGCGAAGAGAAGGGCCTGCTGGGTTCCGAATATTATTCCACCCACCCGGTCTTCCCCCTCGAGCAAACCATTGCCGACATCAACGTCGATATGGTCGGCCGCGTCGACGAAAAGCACGCCGCTGATCCCTACTACATCTACGTGATCGGCAGCGATCGGCTCAGCAGCGAGCTGCACGCCATCAATGAGGCGGTCAATGAGGACTTCACCCAGCTCGAACTCGACTATACCTACAATTTGGAGAGCGACCCCAACCGCTACTACTACCGCTCAGACCACTACAATTTCGCCAGGAACGGCATCCCGAGCATCTTCTTCTTCAACGGCAGCCACGCTGACTACCACCGCGATACCGACACCATTGAAAAGATCAACTTCGAAAAAATGGCCCGCATCGGTCAGCTCGTCTTTTACAACGCCTGGCAGCTGGCTAACCAGGACAAGCGCATCGAGGTAGACGTCAGGTAAACCGGTACGCTCCCACCTTAAAAGGTAAGGATCGAGGTCAGGTCACTGCGCTCGTTGTCGTACACCGTGGCCGCTACGAAGCACAGCACCGCCAGAATGAGGCCGTATAGGAAGACGTTGTAGCAAATGCGGAGAAACGCATACTTCTTGGCCAGTACCACCCCGAGAAAGTAGAGGTCGCGCGTCATCGAGGAGTAGAGAAAGTCTTCGTCCTCGATCATCTCCTTCATGCCATCCTGGAAGTCTTCCAACTGCATGTTGTAGAAGTTCCCGAAGAAGAGCAGGTTACTGCGGCGGGCCTTGATGTCCTCGAGGCTGCTGTTTCCCTCGGTGACCTTCGGTCGCGTGGCCTGGATGGCGAAGAACAACGAACCCAGGCAAACGCCCACCAGGATGATGGTCGGCACCATCAGGTGGGGATTGGAATCGAGCTTCGGAAACAAGTTCGCCGCCGAGATGCTCAGAATAATGGCGTTGATCGAGAGCATGATGTTGGCCTTATTGTCGGCGATGCTGCTGAGGTTGACGTGGGTGCGGTAGGTGGTGCGGAACATCGTCTCCACTCCGCGGCCGAGCTTGGCGTCGGCCTTGCGCTGCTGGCCGCGTTTTTTGGGTTTGGACTTGTGCTTTTTGGTCAGCTCCAGCTCGCGCAGGTTGTGCGGGGTCTGATCCGGGAGGAGGGCCTTCTTTCGCTTGTAGAGCTCTTTGACGTGCCGACCCTTTCGCTTGCCGAAAAGTTCGCGGGCGGCATCGGTGTGGTATTCGTGGTTGAGCATGAAGGCCAGCTCGAAATCGATCCATTCCTGGTCCGACATCACCTGGTTTCGGGTCAGGGCGAACTCCTGGCGTACCCGGCCGCAACGGTCCCAGTAGCTTTCGTCGCCGAGGTGGCTCAAATCCGCGTCGGCCACGATCTCCTCCAGGAAGTTCTCGGGTTGCTGGGGCATTCGGGTAGCCAGGATGGCTCCGCGGATGGCGGCAACGAGGGGGTCATCGTCCACCTCCCGCTCCCGCAGAAACCTTTCGGCCAGGTCAGCACTGCGGACTTCGTGGTCGGCGAACCCCTCGCTGTACCCGATGTCATGAAACCAGGCCGCCAGCCGGATGATCAGCAGCTCGCGTTCGCTCAGCTCGTAGTGGGTGGCCAGCTCCAGGGCGGCTTCCACTACCGCATACGTGTGCTGAAAATTATGGTAGACGAATTTTTCGTCGATATTTTTCGCCATAAACCGTTCTACATAGGATTCTACCTCCTGTAGCAGTCCTGCCGGTACGATTACTGTTTCCATAAGGGATAAGCTATAGCTGGTGTGGTACGCGTTGGTCCATATGGCGGGTACGCGGGGACCAGGCAACCGGCCACTTTCAGAGAATAAAGATAACTCCCGGTAATTTCGTGCGTTTTTACTACAAAAGCCAGCCGCTGCTTATGACACTCGCTCCCTACCGCCGCTACTTCAGCCCCTCCCGCTTCTGGCGCAGGCTCGGCACCTTTGCAAAAACGGCCGGCACCAAGACCGTGTATACCGCCCTGCTGCTATACTATGCGTACGAACGCGAAGAAACCCCTTCCTGGGCCAAACGCACCGTCATTGGGGTTCTGGGCTACCTGCTCATGCCGCTGGATGCCGTGCCCGACCTCACGCCCATCCTGGGGTACACCGACGACATCGGGGTGCTCGGGGCCGGGCTGATCATGGTCGCCGCCTACGTGAACCAGGACGTCCGGAAAAAGGCCCGTGCCAAACTCGGCGAGTGGATCCCCGAGCCCGACAGCCGCGACCTCGAGCAGGTAGAAAAGCAGCTGTAAGGCCGCAACCCGCCACTCCTTACCTTTGTCTCCATCACAAATAAGCTCCAAATGTCCGGCACCAACAATCGATTTGCCAACGCCCTAATGAAAGCCCTGGAAAAGAAGAACCTCGACGGCTTCGATTACCTCGAGTTCAAGCAGTCGGTGGGCCGGCTAACCGAGATCGGTATGGACCTGGATACGGCCATCAATTCCACCTTTATCACTGGCTCTTCGGTCGGACTCACCAAGGACAAACTCATCAAGACCGCCGGGTACTACGCGGAGGTGCTGCAGGACGAAAAAGCGCAGTTCATGCGCAGCCTCGAAAAGCACCTGGTGGACAACGTAGAGGGCAAGGCGAAGCAAACCGGGGAACTCAAGAAGAAGATCGCCAACTGGCAGGCCAAAATTCAGCAATTGCAGGAGCAGATTGCCGCGGCTACCGAGCAGATCGAATCCGCCGATACCCAGATCAACTCCGCCCGCGCCAAAGCCGAGGAGAACCAGCGCGGCTTCGACGATGCCCTGGAAGTCATCACCAACACCATCAACCAGGACGTAGCGGATATCCGCCGCGTCCTTTCATAACCTTCCCCGATGATGCCACCGGCCTCTACTACCAAGTCGTTCTGGCAACGGCCCGAAGGCGTAACCGGACTAGTCTTCCTGGTCGCCCTGCTGGCCGGTCTCGGTTTTCTCTTTACCGCCTTTGCCGGGGTAATCCTGCCCTTTCTGTCGACCACCATCGGCATCGTGGTGGCGGGAGTTGCCCTGCTAGCCCTCGTGTTTGCCATTGCCGACCCGCGTACCCGCACCCTGTTCACCTATATGTACAAGAGTGCCATGCGGAAGGTGACCGGCCTGTTCGTCAACATTGATCCCATCGGTATCCTGCAGTCTTACGTGGAAGAACTGGAGGGCAACCTGCAGGAGATGCGCAAGCAGATCGGCAAGATCCGGGGGCAGATGCGCCACCTCAGTACCCTGCTGGAAACGAACGAAGCCGAGGTGAAGAAGCAACTCAAGCTCGCGGCCCTGGCCAAGGAAACGGGCAAGAACCAGCAGATGATCCTCAGCAGCCGCCGCGCCGCCCGCCTCCGCGAGAGCAACCAGAAGTACCAGGTGCTGCTCACCAAGATGGAGGTACTCAACCGGGTGCTCAACCGCATGCACCAGAACAGCGAAGTACTCCTGGAGGATACCCGCGACCAGGTCGACCTGCGCATCCAGGAGCGCAAGGCCATCCGCGCCAGCCACGGCGCCATGCGCTCGGCCATGAGCGTGATCAACGGCGACCCCGATCAGCGCGCCCTGTTCGACCAGGCCATGGAGGCCATCACCGAAGACGTGGCCAATAAGGTCGGCGAGATGGAACGCATGATGGAGCTCAGCAACGATTTCATGGCCAGCGTGGACCTACAGAACGGCGTCTTCGCCGACGAAGGCCTCCGCATGCTGGAAGAGTGGGAACGGAAAAGCGAATTACTGCTCAGCAAGGGGCACATTGAATTCGACCTCGACGAGGAAAAGCCCCCCCGCGAGGAAAACCTGGACCTCGACGACCTTTCCCGCAACCGCCCCGATCCCCAGGCGCGGACCGACAATACGAGCTACGACCAGTTCTTCCATTAGCAAGGCGGCCTACCAACCGGCCCCGTACTGTTCCACGAGGACGTTGTCGTAGGCATCCGCCTGGGCAAACAGGTTCTCAAAGCGCGGCAGGGCCGTATCGACCGACAGGTAGCGGTCGTAGATGAGCAGCGACAGAATGATGTCGCGGCCGTACGTAGAAAAGGTCAGCTGCCGCAGGCGGGCATTTTCGCGCAGCAGGTAGGCAAACAGCTCCGCCGGCGCCGGTTCGGGCAGCTTGCAGAGGTAGGCGTCCCCGGTAACCAGCCCGCTGTCTTCGTGATAGGCCACCAGGATGTCGGCGCTGCCCTGCCGGATGTTCCAGAGGTTCGGCCCGCGCCGGGCCAGCCGCGGGTCGTGGCCGCCGCCGGTGATGATCTGCTCGATGGTCGCATTGACGCCCGTCGCCGGGGTGTCTTCGACCAGCGACGGCAGCACGAGTGCCGCACCGCAGCCCGGACAGTACCCGCGGGAGTTCGGCCCCACCTCGAAGGTGATCTCCCGACAATCGAAGCAACGCGCCGCGGCATTCCCCCCGCCGCGCGCGAAGTCGATCAGGATTTCGGCCGTCACGTCTGCCGGCAGGCTGAGCGTCATGGCCCCTCCGTCCGGACTGTCCTGCATATTGATCCCCAGCAACCGCCCGTCGGTATCGAACAACGGTCCCCCGCTCAGCGTCGCCTCCAACCGGGCATCGTGGACCAGGTACGGAATCCCGTGGTGGAGAAAGCCAGTCTCCCGGATGGTACCGGAAACCTCCCGCAGCGTATCGCCGAAGTACTGCCCCATGGCGAGGACGGCCTCCTCCACCTCCGGCAGGTGGTCCGCCAACTCCAGATCGGGCAGCTCAATGGACGTCTCGGGACGCAAGAAGGCCAGGTCGTAGTAGCTGTCCAGGTACACCACCGCGGCCAGTTGCTCGCTCACGTCGGTGCTGCCGATCACCACCGAGGCATTATCGCGCACGACGTGCTCGTTGGTCACGACCAGGTTGTACTGCGGCAGGTAGACACCGGTACCGATACTGAAGGGAGTGGCCACCTGGAAAACGTAGCGGTGCATGGGGCGGGACTTGAAGAGCTAAAGGTACGGCCCGCCACCGGATCGGTAATTCCCCGCCCGTACCGCCCGAATTGCCCATCTTTGCGGCGTGATTCCACCCCGCGACTATTATACCGCCCTAGCCAAGGAGCAGCTGGCCCTGGCCGATCACTTGCAGGCCCGCTATGATCGCCTCTCGATCGTTCGTCTGATCGTTTTTCTCGCCTACCTCGGGGTGCTGATACTTTGCTGGACCAGCTCCGCCTGGCTGGGGCTGGCGCTAAGCCTACTCGGGGTGGCCCTGTTTGGATACGGCGTGCGGCTTCACCAGCGGATCGGGCAGCGGGCGGCACGGGCGCGGGTGCAGTGGGAACTGGCCGAAGCGGAACTGCTCGGCCTGCAACATCAGTTCACCCACTGGCCGGATGGGGAGGAATTCCTGGATCCCTCGCATCCCTACGCGGTCGATCTGGATCTGTTCGGCCCCCACTCGCTCTACCAATTCCTCAACCGTACCGTCACCGCACCGGGTGCCCGGCGGCTCGCGGATCAGCTTCGCTACCCCGCCACCCACGCCGTGAGTGAACGCAGGCGCGCCGCGGGCATCGAACTGGCCGGCGAACCGGCCTGGTGCCTGTCGTTCCGAACCCTCGGCAGCGAACTGCGGGACGACCCCGCCTATACCCGCCGCCTGCTGGAGTGGCTCCAGCGTCCGCCGGTGATCGAGGGCGCCTACGCCCGGGCAATGCGGTGGGCCGCACCCCTGCTTGCCGTGGCGGGACTTTGGTTCTCCTTCACCCAGGAGCCGTGGCAGCTCGGCCTGCTATTCTTTCTCCCCGCCTTTCTGTTGGTGCGGCGCTACGGGGAAGCGGCAGCCGCCGAGCACGCCTTTACCGCCCAGGCGGGAAAGATGCTGGCGGGCTACGGCCTGCTGTTGCGCCACCTCGAGGAGCGCGATGCGGGGAGCAGTCCCGGGGCCTCTGCCGCCCTCGTCCGGCTGGCTTTCTTCGTAAGCCAGCTCGACGTGCGGTACAACCCCTTCGTCTTCGTGCTGGAGATCACGGGATTGTGGAGCCTCCAGTGGCTGTCGCGCCTCGACGACTGGCGGAGTGCTCACCGCGAGGACCTGCCCCGCTGGCTCGACGTACTGGCCGAGACCGACGCGCGGGTGAGCTGGGCCACCCTGCGCTTCAACCGCCCGGAATGGACCGAGCCCGACCTGACCGACGCGCGGGTACTGGAGGCCACCGCCCTGGGCCATCCCCTGCTCAAGCCGGAAGTGCGCGTCACGAACGATATCCACATGTCTACCGATGGCCACATCGAACTGGTCACGGGCAGCAACATGGCCGGAAAATCTACCTGGCTTCGGACCGTGGGCGTGAACATCGTCCTGGCCCGTGCCGGAGGCCCCGTATGTGCCCGGCACCTGCGCACCGCCGCCCTGCAGGTCTGGACGTCGATGCGCACCCAGGATGCGCTGAGTGAGAGTACTTCCAGCTTTTATGCCGAGCTAAAGCGACTAAAGGCGATCATCGAGGCGGTGAGCGACCCCGGCCAACAGGTGTATTTTCTACTCGACGAGATTCTGAAGGGCACCAACAGCCGGGACCGCCATACCGGGTCGCGGGCCCTGATCAAGCAGCTGATCCGCGACCGCGGGGCGGGTATCATCGCTACCCACGACCTCGAACTGGCGGCGCTGGAGGAGGAGTCGAACGCGGCCGGAGAGCGGCGGGTTGAGAATTATGCCATGGAGGTAGCGACCAAAAACGGCGAACTGGTGTTTGATTACAAGCTTCACCGGGGGGTAAGCCAGAGCTTCAACGCCACTGCCCTCATGGCCCGCATGGGGATCGAGATCGACCCCGCGGACATAAAACTGACCCACGATTAACACCTAAGCATGAGTAAAGGAAAGATTTTAGTCACCGGAGGCACCGGCTACATTGGCAGCCATACCCTGGTGGACCTCATCAATAACGGCTTCGACGTCGTGAGTGCCGATAACTACCACAACAGCAAGGCCAACGTGCTGGACGGCATCGAGGCAATTACCGGCGTGCGGGTGGTCAACCACGTGGTCGACCTCTCCGATCAGGCCGCTACCGCCAAGGTATTCGCCGCCCATAAGTTTGACGGCGCCATCCACTTCGCGGCCTACAAGGCCGTAGGAGAGAGCGTAAGCAAGCCCCTGGAATACTACCGCAATAACCTCAACAGCCTCATCAACGTCATCGACGGCCTCCGGAAACAGGGAAGCAGCAACCTGGTGTTCTCCTCCAGCTGCTCGGTGTACGGCAATGCCGATGAGCTGCCGGTCACGGAAAACACCCCGCGCAAAGAGGGGGAAAGTCCCTACGCCCGCACCAAGCAGTTTGGGGAAGACATCCTGTACGATTACTGTGCCGCACAGCCCGATTTTTCGGCGATCCTGTTGCGCTATTTCAATCCCGCCGGAGCCCACCCGAGTGGAAAAATCGGGGAAGACCCTTCTACCCTCGCCAGCAACCTGGTGCCGGTGATCACCGAAGTCGGTGCCGGCAAGCGGGACAAGATGACGGTATTCGGCACCGACTACGACACTCGCGACGGCAGTTGCGTGCGGGATTACATCCACGTTGCCGACCTGGCCCACGCCCATACCCTGGCGCTGGAATCCATGATCGGTCGTACGCCGGCCGTGAATCCCGCCCTCTACAACCTGGGGATCGGAGAAGGACTGACGGTGCTGGAAATGATCAACGCCTTCGAAAAAGTGAGCGGTAAGACACTGAACTACGAGCTCGGCCCGCGCCGCGCCGGTGACGTAATGGCCGTATACGCCGACCGCAGTAAAGCGACGCGGGAACTGGGGTGGGAACCCGAGTACGGCGTGGAAGAAATCATGCGCACCGCCTGGGCGTGGGAGGAGAAGCGCTAGTGGCCAGCCTGCGTTTACTGGGCACGGCGACTTCCCAGGGGGTACCCGTCATCGGTTGCCGGTGCCCCGCCTGCACGTCGGCCGATCCCCGCGACCAGCGCTACCGCACCAGCGCCCTTCTTTGCGTGGGCGACGCCCGGCTGTCGATCGACGCCGGGCCGGATTTTCGCTCCCAGTTGCTGCGGGCGGGAGTCGAACGGCTGGACGGCATCGTCCTGACCCACGAACACAACGACCATACGGCCGGACTGGACGATGTGCGCCCCTTCTGCTTCACGCAGCAGATGGACATGCCGGTGTACTGCCTGCCCCGGGTGGCCCGGGAGTTGAAGGAGCGCTTTGCCTATGCCTTTTCCAACTACCCGGGTGTGCCGAAACTAGACGTGCGGGAGGTGAATTTCGGCCACCGGATTCCCTTTGCCGGCCAGGAGCTGGAATTGCTGCGGGTCGCCCACGGCCAGCTACCCATCCTTGGCCTGCGCATCGGTGACCTCGCCTACCTGACCGACGTGAAGGAGCTGCCCGCCGAAACCCTGGCGCGCCTGCGCGGGCTGGATACCCTCGTCCTTTCCTGCCTCAACCACCGCGGCACCCACAGCCACCTATCGGTCGAAGAGGCGCTGGGCTACGTCGACCTGATTCAAGCCCGGGAAACGGTGCTCATTCACCTCAGTCACCGGCTCGGCCCCCACGCGGAATTCCAGTCGCAACTGCCCGCCGGGGTGCGCGTCGGCTACGACGGGATGCGACTGGACCTTAAAATGGCGTTAAACAAGGTCGAGGGAGCGGCAACCCCCTGAGCCCGTTCGTTCCATAGGATAAGCCCTTACCTTCATCCGCCCATGCTGCTACGCCTCCTTCTTCTTGTCCTGCTGCTCCCGGTTTCCGCGGGGCTTGTGCGGGCACAGGGGCAGCCGCCAGCCGCCGCGAAGGAAGTGGTCAGCATCGATCACGCCAATGAGCTGCGGATGCTGGAGCAGGGAACCCGGCAGCGGCTGATCGGAGAGGTAGAGTTCAGCCAGGATAGCATCTTCATGTACTGCGACAGTGCCGAGCTGGTCAGCGAAGTACAGCTCTATGCCTACGATAACGTGGTCATTCAGCAGGGCGACAGCATTGCCGCCTTTTCCGAATACCTGGACTACAACGCGGAGACCATGCTGGCCAAGCTCCGCCGGCAGGTCGTCCTGAAACGCGGGCAGACGGAACTGTTTACCGACGAACTCGACTACAACCTGGCGACCAAACTGGCCACCTACCACACCGGCGGACGGGTGACCAACGGCACGACTACCCTCAGCAGTACCCACGGATACTATTATGCGGACTCGCGAAACGTCTACTTCCGCGATAGCGTGGTGGTCGTCGATGAGCGTTTCGAAATGCGGGCCGATACCCTGCGCTACGACCTGGCCAACGAGCGGGTATACTTCCTGGGCCCGACCGTCATCCGCAGCGACACCCACAACATCTACTGCGAAGGTGGCTACTACGACGTGGCCCTGGACGAGGCGGTCTTTCGCACCAATGCCCAGTACCAGAGCGGGGACCGACTGGCGGCGGCGGACTCCATCCGCTACTTCGGCCGGCAGGAACTTTACATTCTGGAGGGCAGCGCCTACGTGGCGGAAGGAGCATCCCAGCGGGCCACCGCCGACCGCATCAACTACTTCCGGGCCCAGGATCGCTACCAGTTGGCCGGGAATGCGCGGGTGGTAGATTCCGTACAAACGGTCACCGGCGACTCGATCGACTACAACGCCCTGAACGATTCCTACAGCGTGGTCGGGGGCCGACCGCGGGTTTCCAATCCACCCATGATCCTGCAGGCCGACCGGATGTATTCCGACGAGGCGAGCGGACTCGGCATTGCCCTGGGGAACATCCTCTGGCGCGATACGTCCGCTAACCTCCAGATCGAAGCCGAGCGGGCCGATTACCGCCAGGCCACCGGTTATCTGAAGGCCTACGGCGGACAGCGGGGGCGTGCCCTGCTGACCACCGTCCTGGACCAGGATACGATGTTCATGGCCGCGGATACCCTGCTTTCCTATCAGTCGGAGGAGGTGAACGCCCGGGGAGACACCATTCGCTACCTCTCCGCGTACAAGGACGTCCGTATCTTGAAATCCGACCTCCAGGCGGTCGCCGACTCGCTCGGTTTCAACACCGTCGACTCCGTACTCACGCTTTACCAGGATCCGATCCTGTGGCAAGACACCAGCCAGCTTACCGGGGATACCATCGACCTCTACCTCAGGAATAACCAGCCGGACATGGTGCACCTGCGACGCAACGCCATGGTGATCACCTCCCCCGACCTGCTCTTCTATAACCAGGTGAAGGGAAAGGATATCATTGCCCACTTCGACAGCAGCCAGCTGCGGCAAACGGAGGTAGTGGGCAACGCCGAGGCGATTTACTACGCCCAGGACGAAACCGGCGGGTATATCGGCGTCAATAAGACGGCCTGCAGTAAAATGATCCTCTACTTCGCGGATGGGGGCGTCGAACGCATCAAATTCCTCAGTGCGCCTTCGGGAAAACTGGATCCAATGGGGTCCGTCGACCACGACGCATTCCGCCTGGAAGGGTTCCGGTGGGAGACCAGCCGCAAGCCCCAAACCCTCGCAGACCTCTTCCGCCCTCCGGTCCCCACCTTTGAACCCGTCGCCGTACCCGAAGCCGACGCCGGCCCGCTACAGGGACCCGACGGAGAGTGATTACTTTTGCGTATGCTCAGATGCGTCTTCCTTCTTTCTCTTTTTCTCGTCTGCATCGGCAGCGGGTTCGGCCAGGCCGGGGTTGACCTGGCCACTGCCCAGCGCGAACTGGCGGACGGCGACTTTGCCCATGCCGCCGACCTGATGGACAGCCTGGAGACCAGGGGGGAAGTCAACGCCGATTTCTACCTCTCCCTCGGGAACGCCCGCTTTGAATCCGGCGCGCCCGGCCGGGCCATTCTCGCTTACGAGCGGGGATTGCGGCTGCGCCCCGGGAATAAAGACCTGGCCAACAACCTCCGGTTCGTCCGGGAACAAACCGGCCTGGGGGTCGCCGCCGTGCCGGACTTCTTCCTGCTCCGCTGGTGGCGCATCGCCGGGGCCGCCCTCGGCACTACGTTTTCCTACGTCCTGAGCCTGCTTTTCTGGTGGATTGCCGTGGCTGGATGCGTCTGGTGGATCCTCCGGCGCGCCGGAATGGAGGAGAAGCAGCGCTTTACCCTGCTGCCGGCCGCGGCAGTGGCCGTCTGCGTAGCCGCCGCTTTTTTCGTGCTCGGACAGAGTAGGTATACCTACCTGCACCAGGCGGACGAGGCCGTGCTGGTTGCCCCTGCCGCGACTTTACGGGTGTCTCCCACTCAGGCCGGATCCGTCGAGGCGGAACTGGAGCAGGGGTACAAACTCCGGATCATTGACGAGGTGAATGGCTACGTAAAGGTACAGCTGGCCGACGGCAGACAGGGGTACTTACTGCGCAGTGAGATCGAGGTGATCTGAAGCCGGGCGGGTGCGGTACGGTAAGGCTACAGCAGGTCCTTAACGCTGATGTAGAGTCCACCGATCACCCCGACGAGGCTCATTAGAATGGTGATCCAGGGGTTGGTACCGAGCTGGCCGTCGGCCCAGATGCCGATGAAAATGCTTATTCCGATGGTGCCAATGAGCTGCGCCCCGATGCCCATGTATTTGGTCCAGGCACGCCCATTATCGGCGGCGGGCTTAGGCGACGGCATGCGCGGGTGCTTCTTTCTCGTCGGTCGGGCTGACGGGTTCTTCCGCGGGTGCGTCCACTTCGTTGAGGGTGCAGGTAATGTCCAACGTACTACCTGCCCCTATTGTCGTCACTCCGGCGCGCAGGCTACCGGACACGCGGGCGGTTTCCTTTACGGAGAGCGTCTGGGCGACTTGCATGTTGCCGCGGTACTCGCCCTCGATGTGGGCGCTCTCGCAGCTTACGTCCCCTTCGACGGAGCCCCGTGGACCGATGATCACCTTGGCTTTACAGAGGAGGTCGCCGACCAGGCGGCCGTCGATGCGAATATCGCCGCTCGCTTCCAGGTCTCCGGTGATGACGGTGTGCTCGTCAATGGTATTGACGCCGCCGATCGTGATGGGGGTACCCGGGGTACGCTCCGTGGCCAACTGGGCCAGTTTTTTCTTCTTTCCGTTGCCGAACATGGGGTGTTGTAGTATAGTGTCGCAGTCTTAGAACTGCGGGCAATATACTCCACGCCGCTGGTTTCCGCAGATCTTGTACTGCAGGGAGAGTTCGAAGCCGCCGTTTCCATCGGTAGCGACCTTGAGGTCGCTGGTATTGATGTCGTAGCTGAAGCCAAGGGCGAAGTTTTCGTAATCGAACCGGGTGCTCAGGATGAGGGCATCGGTCAGCACGCTGCTGTCGAGCCGGTTGCTGATGCGGGTCCAGAGTCCAAGCTGGAAGGACTGGGTGGAGGAGTTGCTGCCACCGTCGAGCAGGAACTTGACGTTGGTGCCGGCATTCACCTGGAAGCTGGGGCCCTGGCTCATGACGATGACCCCCGGGACGAGTCCGAAGCGGCTGGTCATCATGAATTCACCGCCGCCATGGGCGGTGTAGCGGCTGTACTGCAGGTCTTCCCCATCGTTGGAAAAGCTCTGGTTGGCGCGGTTGAGGTGGTGAAATGCCCCTCCGAGGTAGAGGCTGTTGTTTTCGTCAAAGACCATGAACCACAGCAGGCCACCGGCTAGGTCGGCGAACAGAAACTGGTCGCGGTCAAGGCCGGTCTCCCCACTCGGAGCGTTGGGGTCGAAGCCACCGTCGCCGTCGTGCTGGGAACCCCAGCGGAGGGCCAGGAAATTGAGGCTGCGCTGAGCAGCGCCAAACTCCGCACCCGCTACGAGGTAGTTGCCGAATTTGCGGTTCCCCCCTACCTTCTTGGAATAGCTGGCGGATGCCTTGGCGGTGGTCGTAGCGAAATTGGCCTCGCCGGCACGGTCGCCCCAGAAAGTGCCCCCAATGCCAAAAAAGTCGTCGCGGCCCACGGCGATGCGTTGGTCGTAGCTGACGCTGTAGGTCTGGAAGGCATTGGCGCCGAGTACGGAAGCCCACTGGCTGCGGTAATTCACCGCGATGCGGCTGTTACAGTTCATCACCCCCGTCATGGCCGGATTGAGGTTGAGGGGAGACATATAGAATTGGGAGAAGTGGATGTCCTGTGCCTGCAGACCTGCGGCACACAACAACGCAAAGAGGAGAGTATGGACTAACTTCATAATCGGGGTAGAGCGGCGGTTAAAGCTAATTTGTGGAGAGACGGGAATCCTAAGGGGGACGAACAAAAGTACGTATTACGATCGGGCGGATACCCGGACGAAGGGGTAACGCACCCCGGTGGCCGATTAGTCTTTATGGAATAAAAAGACCGGTCACGCATGCGGACCGGTCTGGAAATAAACACCTAAAACCCTATTAATGTCTTAGTGACCCTACACCAGGTAGTGCCAGCTAAATTTCTTAACCCCGGTGCACTGGCCCTGATGTCATCGATATGACATAACTAAGGTGCCGGAGTGGAAGCAAAAATAGAAGGAAAATTCCAATGGGAAAAATTTAGAACTGAAAATGCCTGACCTACTCATCACGGCCGTCCTCGCCCTTATTATGGTTTCCATCGGCCTGAGCCTGCGGTCCGTCGATTTTAATCACCTGTTCTTTTCACCCAAGCCCCTGTTATTAGGATTGTTCCTACAATTAATCGCCCTACCTGCGCTTGCGTTCACGGTGATGGACTTCGCTGGTCTTCCCCCTGCATTTTCGATCGGATTTTTAATCCTGGCTGCCTGTCCGGGCGGTCTTTCCAGTAATTTTATCTCTTTTCTCCTGCGTGCGAATACCGCACTGGCCGTGAGCCTGACGATCTGCAACTCGGCGCTGTCCATGCTCACGGTACCTTTTCTGGTAAATCTTGCCCTGGAGCGGTTTGCTTCCCTTACCACTCCTGCTCACCTGCCCCTGTTGCCGACGGCTGCCCGAATCTTCCTGATCGTTTTGTTGCCCGTCATCACCGGCATGCTCGTCCGCCATTTTCTGCCCCGGGCCGCGGAGGCCATGCAGCGGCGTCTCCGCATCCTTGCGATGGGGCTGCTGGCCGCGGTATTCGTGATGAAGTTGACCGCCCCCCCCACCCACGGAGGGAGTGCCCTAACGGTAGATGAAGTCGGGCAAATTCTTCCCGTAGCCATCGTGATCAATGTACTTGCCCTCGCGCTCGGCTGGGCCTTCGGGTCGATGCTGCGCATGGACACCGATAACCAGGTCACCCTAGGGGTAGAGGTCGGTATTCAGAATACCAGCCTGGCCTTTCTGATCGCCGGAAGCTTCCTGGCCAGCGAGCAGGCCCTGAAACCGGCCCTGGTGTATGCCATGTTCACCTTCTTTACGGCTGTCGGATACGGTCTGTTATTGAAGCCCGCCATGCTCAGCCGGCTGCGCAAGGAACTCAGCGATTGGTAAAGAGCTCGACGTACCCACTCACCGGATTTTCGCTGGGAACGATACCTTCCAACCGGCGCTCGAATACTCTGCCTACGTAATAGTAAGTGCCCGACGGGAGGGGGTCGCCGTTGAGGTTCGTACCGTCCCACTCAATGGCGGGATTTTCAGTTTCGAAGACCAGCTGCCCCCACCGGTTGAAGAATTTGATCTCCACCCGTTCGACGAAGCAAAGGGCGCGCGGTTTGAACACGTCGTTCTGATTATCCCCGTTCGGCGTGAACGCGTTCGGCAGGTCGTAAAGCGGGCAATTGGAGACGCAAACCCGGTTGCTCGGGATGCTCTCGTTGCCGTTTGCATCGATCGCGGTTACGGTATAACAGCCTACAATTCCCTCTGGAGGAGTATGATTGAAGGTAAGTTCTCCCGCGTCGGTAGTCTCTTCCACCAGCTGGGGCTCGGAGATGCTGTCGGGCGTAAAATATACCCGGTAACCGGCTACGTCGTCGGCACCGCAGACCTCCTCCGGGGAAATCCAGCGGAGTATGTTGAATAGGTTGTCGGTATCCGTACAATCCACCTGCCGGTCGCACACGCTTTCCACCACCAACACCGGGGCGCAGGGCGGTACGTCGTCCTGGGGCGTCAGGCACAGCTCCTGACTGCGGTTGAGCAGGGGGGAGGGAATGTCTTCAATATTGTAGCTGCCGACCGAGCGGATGTAGTAGCAGTACAACTGGCCGTTTTGCAGCTCGGTATCCTGGTAGGCCATATCCGTTACCGTTTCCAGAAACTCGTAGGTAAAACTTCCCGGCAGCCGGCGGTAGACTTCGTACTGGGTGTTGGTCCAGGGTACGGTTTCCGTCCAGTTCAGGTCTACGGCCCGGTCAGTCGGCGCACCGTTCAGCCGTACCGTACTGGCCGGCTGCGCGTCTCCGACCGGCTCGGCTTCGTTTTGTACGAAGAGCTCGATGCGGTAGGAGTAGGAAAGTCCCTCCGTATCCAGGCTTTGATCGGTGTAACAGGTATCGACCTGCGCATCGAAGAATTGCGTCTCGTAGGTAGCAATGGTCTGGAAAGCGACGGGATCAATGGTCTGTCCCGTCGCCCGGCTGAGGACGTAACGGTAGGGCCCGGGATTCACTATAGTATCGAGGCTGCTGGCGTTGGGCAGGATCCAGCACACCTCCACCTGCCCGCTCGCATCGCTGGTAGACACGACGTCAACTTTAGTAAGCAGGGGTATGTCGCGCGCCAGTTGTACGCAGATTTCCTCGGAAGGAATGGATTCGATCGTTTCGAAAATCAGGCCGGTGCTCTCGGTGCGCCGGGCCATTACGGTCAGAACCCGGTAGCAGTAGGTACGTCCGCGGATGACGTCCATGTCTTCAAATACGTACCGCCCGTCGACCACGTCGCTGATCTCGGTGGCGGTCAGCAGGGTGTATCCCCGGCCGGCAAGACCGGTCTCACAGGTATCGGGTAAAAAATCGTTGCTCCCTTCCCGGCGCCATACGGTGAAGCCCAGGAAATCGGGTTCCTCGTTATCCTCACAACCGTACGGCCTCGCCCAACTCAGGGTGATCAGGTCCTCCTCCACCCGGGTCCGGAGGTCTTCCGGAGGCGGAGCGACGACGCGAATCGCAACCGTACGCAAGGTGGCCAGCCCCGATGGCCGTGGATCTCCGTTGTCCAGGGCCCGTAGCACAACGAAGTATTCCTGGTTGCTGATGTCACTACAGCTGGTCTGCCAGCGAAAGGTCTTTCGCACCGGGTCAGTTTGCGGCCCGTTGGTTTCCGGAGTGAAGGTCGCCGGGTTGTCGACCAGGTCGAAGGGGCGACCGCTCGCCGTGAGCGTTACGAGCTGATCGGCGTCGTTAAGGGGAGCCGTGGCGATCACGTCAAACTGCACGAGTTCACCGGCTACGACACAGATCTCCTCGCGGGCGATATCGATGACGGGTGGTTCGTTGAAGCAGTCGTCGACGAAGACCTGCATGTCCCGAACCACCGTATCCAGGGGAATGCCGTTGCGGAACGACTTGATCAGGAAGGCCAGGTTGTATTCACCCGGCGCCGAGGGGGCATCCCAGGTGATCTGCCCGGTACGGGGGTCGATCTCGAGGCTTCCGGTGGAACCGGAGACCATATTAGGAAGTACGTAGTTGGGGATGGGGGCCCGGGGAGCGAAGCTGGGAGTGGTAAACTCAAAAGCCAAACTGTCGCCGTCGACGTCAAAGGCGCCGGGGTTGTGGGTCCATACCGAGCCGATACACGCGTTATCGATCGGGTCCTGGCTCAGCTGCGGGGAGGAGTTACAGCCGTTCAGGATGGGATTCACCAGGGAAAATGAGGTGAACACACTGAACGGAATGTTGACCGATCCGGGAATGTTACGCACGCCACGCACGCGGTTCACGTCCTGAAAGCTCAGCACATAGCGGCCGAATGCCGAATAGCGGTGACAGAAGGTGTATTCGTTCCGCTGAATACTGGGGGAGATCTGGGTAATACTCGTGCGGCCGATGAGCTGAGTGATCCCGTCGCCCCAATTCAGCTCCAGGCTGTCGCGGTCGACTTCCGTCTGGGCGGTCTCGGTATACGTGATGATGGTGGCACAGGCCGTGAGCTGGTCGGCTAGGTTGCTGCAATCGCCCGCGGCCTGCACGATGATCTCCCCCGCCCGGTTGTGGGTGGCGGATACCACGAGGGGCAGGAGGGCAAAAAAAGCTAGTAAAAGTCGCAGACGCATGGGCCGTGGGTTATTCAGGTAACGGCAACCGGATGCCGCTACCGGAAGAAACGCATAAACCGCCAAATTGCTTTGGCCACCCGGCGGCCGAAGCCCGATTTGTCCGTTCCTGTCCTAACTAAGGAGCCCCTGGAGCTTCATGGCCAGTCCCATGTCTCCCTTGACCTTGACTTTCCCGCTCATCATGGCCATCATGGGATTGAGTTTGCCACTGCGCAGCTGGCTCAGTACCTCGACGCTGGTGATGACCACGGTATCCGCTTCCTTGTCCTCGTTGCTCACCTTGGCCTCATCGCCGGTCATGTCAATGAAAATGGTGCCCTCGTCCAGCTGCAGCTTGATGCTTTTGCCGAGATTGGGGGCGGTGGCAGCGGCCTTGGTGACGCCGTCGTTGAGTTCCTGGAAGGTCATGGTGGTTGATTTCGCGGCAAGGTAAGGATTAAGCGTCAGGACGCGGCGGCAAGCCGCCTGTCCGACCATCGCTTTAGGTGCATACAGTAAAAATTGCTGTATCAGTAAAATGACCTTACGCGTTGTCGAAATACCGCGAGGGACTACGCGCGGCATCTTCGATACCGCTCTCCGCGGCCTCGCTAGGGTAGGATGGCCCCCTCCGGGGCATACCCGGTGTATGGCGGAGTGCAGGGGGAATGTCCCACGCCGGGGTTAGGTAGGCAATCCGTGGCCATCCGTGCCAGCGCGAAGCCCCGACTTACTCCATCAGCTTCCGGGCAGCCTCGAGCGCAGCCGGAATTCCCCCTGGCTCCTTCCCTCCGGCCGTAGCGAAGAAGGGTTGCCCTCCCCCACCCCCGCGGATGTGCCTGGCCAGGTCCCGGATCACGGCACCTGCGTCCAGCGCCCCCTCCGCAGTGCCCGCCAGTCCCTTGCTGATGGCGAGGGTGAGCAGGGCTTTGCCGTCTGTCTCGCTGGCGAGGAGAACGAAGGCATTTTCGGTCTCGCCGGTCAGTTGGAAGGCCAGGTTTTTGATGGCGGCCGCGTCGCTGAGGGGCACTTTGGTGGCAAGGAAATTGACGCCGTTGATGGACTCAAAGGCTTGCTGGAGGTCGTCCTTGAGGTGGTTGGCCTGGGCGGCCTGAAGTTTTTCGAGTTCCTTTTTGAGGTGGCGGTTTTCTTCCTGGAGGCTGCGGATGCCGTCGGCGGGACTGGGGTTGCCTTTGAGGACCTCCTGTACCTCCTTCAGGGCGGCCAGGCGACCGCGTACGTACCCTTCGGCCCGCTGTGCGGTCACGGCCTCGATGCGCCGGATGCCCGCCGCAAGGGCACTCTCGCTGGTAATCTTGAATAGCCCCAACTCGCCGGTATGCGGGACGTGGGTGCCGCCGCAGAGCTCGGAGCTGAAGTCGGGGTCGAAGGTGATGATGCGTACCGCGTCGCCGTACTTCTCCCCGAAGAGCATCATGGCGCCGGACTTGCGCGCCTCGGCGATGGGCACGTCGCGCTGCTCGTAGAGCGGGATATTCCGGCGGATCTTTTCGTTGACCAGTAATTCTATCTGCTCCAGTTCCTCCTCGGTCGGCCGCTCGAAGTGGCTGAAGTCGAAGCGGAACTTGCCGGACTGCACGTCCTGCCCCTTCTGCACGGCATGGTCGCCCAGCACCTCGTGGAGGGCGGCGTGCAGGAGGTGGGCGGCGGTGTGGTTGCTGCTGGTCGACTGGCGGGTCTGGTCGTGGACCTCGGAGTAGACCTCGCCCTGGGGCTCAGCGGGCAGTTTATTGACGATGTGGACGGTGAGGTCGTTTTCCTTCACCGTGCCGAGCACTTCCAATTTCTCCTCCCCGACTTTAATCAGGCCGCGGTCGCCGGCCTGTCCACCGCTCTCGCCGTAGAAGGGCGTGCGGTCGAGCACCAGCTGGTACTGCGGCTTTTCCTTCACCTGCACCGTACGGTACTTGGTGATGCGGGCACCGCCGTCGGAGAGCACGTCGTAGCCGATGAAGACGGAGGGCTCATCGGAAAGCACGTGCCAGTCTCCTACTACCTTTGTGGCGTCCTTGCGGCTGCGGTTTTTTTGCTCCTGGAGGGCTTGCTGGAAGCCGGTTTCGTCTACGCTCAGCCCCTGTTCTTCGGCCAGCAGGCGGGTGAGGTCGATGGGGAATCCGAAGGTGTCGTAGAGCTCGAAGGCGTCCTGTCCATTGATGGTCCCTTTCGAGGAGGGCAGGTTGGCAAAGCGGGTCAGGCCGGTTTCCAGCGTCTGCAAGAACGACTTCTCCTCACTCTGGATAATGCGCGCGATCTGCTGCTGCTGGCGGGCGAGCTCGGGGAAGGCCTCGCCCATTTCCTGCACCAGCACGTTCATCAACTTGTAAATGAAGGGTTCCTGCTGATCGAGGAAGGAATAGGCGTAGCGTACGGCCCTACGCAGGATGCGCCGCACCACGTAGCCCGCTCCCCCACTGCCGGGCAGCTGTCCGTCGGCGATGGTGAAGGCCACGGCCCGCAGGTGGTCGGCCACCACCCGCATGGCCATGTCGGCCTTGGCGTCGGGGGCGTAGCTGCCGCCGTAGGTTTTGCCCGTGAGCCGCTCGATCTCGGCGATGATCGGGGTGAAGATGTTGGTGTCGTAGGTGGCGGTCTTGTCCTGGAGCACCATCGTCAGCCGCTCGAAGCCCATGCCGGTATCGACGTGGCGCTCGGGCAGGTTGACGAGGCTGCCGTCGGCCTTGCGGTTGTACTGGATGAAGACGTTGTTCCAGATCTCCACCACCCCGCTGCCGTCGACGTTGACGCCGTCGCGGCCGGGGGATTTCCTGCGCGCTTCCTCCGAGCGCGTATCTACGTGGATTTCGGTGCAGGGGCCACAGGGACCGGTCTCGCCCATCTCCCAGAAGTTGTCCTTCTTATTCCCGTACAGGATGCGCTCGTCGGGCAGGACCCGCAGCCAGAAGTTTCGGGCCTCATCGTCGACGGGGATGCCTTCGTCGGGGGCGCCCTCGAAGACGGTGGCGTAGACGCGTTCCGGGTCGATGCCGAGGCGTTCGGTGAGCAGTTCCCAGCTCCAGGCGATGGCCTCGTCCTTGAAGTAGTCGCCGAAGCTCCAGTTGCCCAGCATTTCGAACATGGTGTGGTGGGTGCCGTCGCGGCCCACGTCGTCGAGGTCGTTGTGCTTGCCACTCACGCGCATACACTTCTGGGTATCGGCGATGCGGCGGCTGGTGGGCACGCGGTCGCCGAGGAAGTAATCCTTAAACTGGTTCATGCCCGCGTTGGTAAACAGGAGACTGGGGTCGTCCTTGTTCACGATGGGTGCGGAGGGGACGACCTTATGTCCTTTTTCACGGAAAAAGTCTAGAAAGGCACGGCGGATCTGGGAGGCGGTCATGGGTCTGTATTAGCGGGCGCGCAAAGATAGTATTAGCTAAGCGGCTGCCCGTAGCCCCGGGCGCGGACGCGGGTGCAGCGGGGCCCACGGAGCGCGCAAAATGAGTTCCAAAAGACTCTCGCGGGAGCCCCGAAGTCCGCGATCTTTTTACGACTTTTGCAAACTGAAAACCACGGGACCCGCCAGACGGTCCACAATACAGGGGAATGCGCTTTCTAAACTTTTTTAAGCAGGAGCTCGCCGTTGATTTGGGCACTGCCAACACACTCATCATGCAGAATGGGGAGGTTGTCATCGACGAGCCCTCCATCGTCGCCATCGACCGCAAGTCCGAAGAAACCATCGCCGTCGGACGCCGGGCCATGCAGATGCACGAGAAGACCCACGACAACATTATCACCGTGCGCCCCCTCAAGGACGGGGTGATCGCCGACTTCCGCGCCGCGGAGCAGATGATCAAGGGATTGATCGACATGATCGGCCGCCGCCGCCCCTTCTTTTCCCACCTCAAGATGGTGATCTGTATCCCCTCCGGCATCACCGAGGTAGAGAAGCGGGCCGTATTCGAGAGCGCCGCGCGGGTGGATGCCAAGGAGACCTACCTGATCTACGAACCCATGGCCGCGGCCCTGGGCATCGGCCTCGACGTGGAAGAGCCCGTCGGCAATATGATCATCGACATCGGGGGCGGTACGACGGAGATTGCCGTCATCGCGCTCTCGGGCATCGTCAGCGACCAGTCGATCCGCATCGCCGGCGATGAGCTCACCGAAAATATCGTCAACTACATGCGCAAGACCCACAACATCCTGATCGGCGAGCGCACCGCGGAGCAAATCAAGATCCACGTAGGCAGCGCCCTGGCGGAACTCGACGATCCGCCGCCCGATTACGCCATCAACGGCCGCGATCTCCTCAACGGCATCCCCCGGCAGATCACCGTCACCTACCAGGAAATCGCTGGTGCCCTCGACGAGGCCATCGGGCAGATCGAAGACGCCGTCATCCGCGCCCTGGAGACCATCCCGCCGGAGCTGGCCAGCGACATCTACTCCACCGGACTTTATCTGACCGGGGGAGGTGCGTTGCTCCGCGGCCTCGACCGCCGGCTGAGTAAAAAGACCCAGCTGCCCGTTCACGTCGCCGAGGAACCCTTGTTGGCGGTCGTGCGCGGCACCAGCAAGGCCCTGCAGGATACCAAGCGCTACAAGGCCATTCTCGTACCGGCAAGCAGCGTCAGCTAGATGGGGCAGCTGCTGAGAATACTCCTCAACAGCGGTGGCTTATTCACCTTTGCCATACTCCAATTTCTGTGCCTGTACCTGATCGTTCACCACAACGATGCCCAGCAGGAGATCTGGCTGGAGACCAAGTCGGTTTACGGCAGCTACTTCACCGAACAACTCAACGCCAAGCTGTCCTTCCTGGACGTAGCCCGCGAAAATGAGGTCCTGCGGCGGGAGAACGCCGCCCTGCTGGCCCGCATCCCCGGTTCGGCCTACCATACGGCCGTCGACACCACGCCGGTGGTCGACAGCCTCTTCCAGCAACGGTTCACCTACCTGGCCAGCCGGGTGGTCAATAAATCTCCCTACGGGCCGTATAACACCCTCATCATCGACCGGGGCTCCAACCTGCTAGTAGAACGCGGACAGGGCGTAGTATCCGACGGCGGCCTGCTGGGTATCGTGAGCGAGGTCACCCCCCGCCACGCCCGGGTAATCAGCATCCTCCACCTGGATACCCGCATCAGCGCCGGGCTGGACAACAACGCCTTCGGTACCCTGCGGTGGGACGGCCGGGATCCCCGGCGGGTCACCCTGACGGATATGCCCGACTACGTGCCGGTGGCGCCCAACGACACCATTTACACCACGGGTTATTCCAACGTATTCCCCACCGGCCTGCCGATCGGCACGGTGGAATCGAGTGAGTCGTTGCCGGGTACGGGGAGCCAGGACCTGACCATCCTGTTGCTCAACGACCCCCTGCTGGCCTCCAACGGCTACGTGGTCCGTGACCTCTTCAAGGAGGAACTCGAACGGCTTAATTCGGTGCGATGATCGGGGGCGCACTAGTCAATAGTATCCTGCGCTTCCTCGTGCTGGCGATCGTGCAGGTATTCATCTTCAACCAGGTGGCCTGGGGCTGGGGCGGCAAAGATTACCTCTTCATATTCGTCTACCCCCTCTTCGTGGCGCTGCTGCCCATGCGGATGCCGCGGCCGCTCGTGATCCTGCTCGCCTTCCTGCTGGGGCTCACCATCGACTTCTTCAGCGAAACCCTGGGGCTCCACGCCGGGGCCCTTACCTTTACCGCCTATTGCCGGCCCCTGATCCTGCAGCTGCTGCATCCGCGGGACGGGTACAACATCAAGGCCACCCCTACCATCGGCGACCAGGGCAGCGGCTGGATGTTTCGTTACCTGTTTCTGATCCTGCTTTTCCACGTACCTGCCTTCTTTTTACTGCAGACCTTTTCCATCCTTTTCTTTTCTGAAATTGTTGCAAAAACCTTGCTGACCCTGCCCGCCAGCTTTCTCGTGACGGCAATCTTGGTCGTCCTCTTCAACCCAAAAGCGTAACTTCCCGCATGCTCACAGATGCCGCCGACGCACGGACCGTAAGTATCCGCGCCGCGATCGTTTTGATCGCCGCGTTGCTGCTGGGTAAGGCCTTTCACCTACAGGTCGTCAGCGACAACTGGCGCACGCGGGCCGACCGGGTGGGCAACAGCCAGATCGACCAGTATCCGGCCCGCGGACTCATGACCGACCGGAACGGAAAGCTGCTCACCATCAACGAGCCCATTTACCAGATCGAACTGACCTACAATCAGTTTGCCCGGGCCACCGAGGCCTTCGATACCACCCGCTTCTGTCAGTTGCTGGGGATCACGCGGGATTACTTCGAGGGGGCCATTCCCGAAGTATGGGGCGGCAACTACAGCCCGTCCAAACCCTTCACCTTCCTGGCGAACGTCTCCCCGGCCGTATACGCCACCTTCCAGGAGAACCTCTTCCAGTTTCCGGGCTTCTCCGCTACGCTGCGGTCTTCCCGCAACTATCCACATTCCGTAGCCGGCCACCTGCTCGGCTACCTGGGCGAGGTGAGCCAGCGCACCATCGACGGCGGTGGGGGACGCTACCTTTCCGGGGACTACCACGGTATTTCCGGACTGGAGTATCAGTATGAAGCCGAGCTCCGGGGCGACAAGGGACGCCGGCTCGTGTACCGCGACCGCCTGGGCCGGGAGGCCGGTGAGGTGCTCAACGGAGACCTGGACGTCGACGCTACCGTGGGCACCGACCTGATCACCACCATCGACCTCGACCTCCAGGAATACGGAGAGGCGCTGATGGTGAATAAGGTCGGCAGCATCGTGGCCCTGGAACCCGCTACCGGGGAGATCCTTACCATGATTTCGGCCCCCACCTACGACCCCCGTTCCCTGCGGATCGGGCGCGACCGCGGGAAGGCATTTACCAGCCTGCAGCAGGACACCCTGCAGCCCCTCCTCAACCGGGCCATCAACGGAAAATACCCGCCGGGCTCCCCCTTCAAGACCCTGGTCGCCCTGATCGCCATGCAGACGGGTACCCTTACTCCCGACCGTGGGATCGCCTGCCACGGGGGCTTCGCGAGCGGGGGGCACATCTTGCTCGGCTGCCACAATCATCCCTACTGCGGCACCGTGGAGGATGCGATCGCCCAGAGCTGCAACGCCTACTTCGTCACCGCCTGGCTGGAGAACATCAACCGCTTCGGCAGCCTGACTCCCGAGCGCGGGCTGGACGAGTTCAATAAGTACCTCTACCAGTTCGGGCTGGGCAATAAGCTCGGGGTCGATTTCCCCGGGGAGATTGCCGGCAACGTACCTACTTCCGAATACTACACCGAACGGTTTGCCAAGGACCAGTTCTGGCGGGCCATCTGGATGCGTTCACTGGCCATCGGGCAGGGAGAGTACGAACTGACCGCCCTGCAAACGGCCAATTTCGTGGCCTCCATTGCCAACCGCGGGCACTGGTATACGCCTCACCTCGTGAAGCAGGTGCAGGAAGGAAACGAAGGAGTGGCCCGCACGGTCACGCCCGAGCGCCACGACATCGACATCGACCGGGAGTACTTCGAAACGGTGGTCCGCGGCATGCGCAAAACCATCACCGAGGGGACCGCCCGCATCGCCAACGTACCCGGGATCGAGGTGTGCGGGAAGACCGGCACCATCCAGAACACCCACGGCGATCACTCCAGCTTCGTGGCCTTTGCCCCGGCCGACGACCCCAAGATCGCGATCATGGTCTACGTCGAAAACGGTGGATTCGGCGGAACCGTAGCCGCCCCGATCGCTTCGCTGATGATTGAGAAGTACCTGAACGGCGAGGTGGCCGAAAACCGGAAGTGGCTGGAAACCCGCATGCTCGAAAAGGACATGACCCACCGCGGAGAGAGCACCATTCGGGTCAAGTAGCCCCTCCACCCGCGCCCCCGCACCTCCTGCGTTAAAATTTTGCCGCCGACCGAACGTCTGCAGCGCAGCTTGCGTTACAACAACACAAACCTCCTGACCAGTGGGCTTGTATACATTTAAATATTTTACATAAACAGGAATTCCTTCCTACCCGAAAATCTTAACCTATGGATACCGTCAATAACGATCAAGTAAAAGGCCTCAATAAACTTATCACCACCCTGTACGACGGGGAGAACGGGTATAAGGAAGCTGCCGAAGAAGTAAATAGCCCATCCCTGGCCAACAAGTTCCGCGAACTCAGCCAGCAGCGGTACAACTTTGGCCACGAGATCAAGCCGTTTATCGCGCAACTCGGTGGTGAGGTCGATAAAGGTGGCAGCGCCGGTGCCGCATTACACCGGGCGTGGATCGACATCAAATCTGCCCTTTCCACCCAGGACGAAGCCGCCGTACTCAATGAGTGCGTCCGTGGAGACGAAAACGGCCTGGAGACCTACCGTGACGTACTGAAGAACAACACCTTCTCCGCCGACGCCCGTCAGGTGATTGAGCGGCAGATCCAGACCTTCGAGCGTACCATTGCCGAAATGAAGCAACTCGCGCGTACTTACGAAAACGTCTAGGTGATCGCCCCTACGGGCGAATCCCCGCGAGCGACCGAGCCCTCCCCGTCTTTCCCGACGGAGAGGGCTTTGTCGTTTACTATCTTGCGCCGGTTTAATCCCTGCACGCTCTTGACCGATACCGCTATTTTACTGATTCACTGTCCCGACCAGCCCGGCCTGGTCGCGCAGGTCACCGAATTCGTCCACAAGAACCGCGGCAACATTCTCAACCTCGACCAGCACGTAGACCGGGTAGCCAATCGCTTCTTTATGCGGATCGAGTGGGACCTGAACGCCTTCGTGATTCCCCGCGACAAGATCGGCGACTATTTTGACACCCTGTTGGCCAAGGCCTACGCGATGAGGTGGCAACTCCACTTCACCCGACGTCGGCCACGGATGGTCATCTTCGTGAGCAAGGCCAGTCACTGCCTCTACGACTTATTGCAGCGGCACGGGACGGGGGAATTCGACTGTGAGATCCCGGCCATCGTGAGCAATCACCAGCAACTCGAATACATTGCCGGGCGCTTCGACATCCCTTTCCATTACCTGCCCATCGAGCAGCAAACTAAGGCGGAACAGGAAGCCGCGACCACGGCCCTGCTGGAGAAGTTGGATGCCGACTTCATCGTGCTGGCGCGCTACATGCAGATCCTGTCGAACGACTTTTGCCGCAGGTGGCCGCACCGGATCATTAACATTCACCATTCCTTCCTGCCTGCCTTCAAGGGGGCCCGGCCGTACCACAGCGCCTTCGAACGCGGGGTGAAGCTGATCGGGGCCACGGCACACTACGTGACGGCCGACCTGGACGAGGGACCCATCATTGCCCAGGCAGTGGAGCCCGTCAGTCACCACCACGACATTGATGACCTCAAGCGTATCGGACGCGACGTGGAGAAACGGGTGCTGAGCCGCGCCGTGTACCTGCAGCTCCGGCACCAGGTCCTGCCCTTCGGCAACCGGACCATTATTTTCAACTGACATGCTGCAAGCCACCAACATCAGAAAAAGCTACGGCGCGCTGGACGTGCTGAGGGGCGTTGACCTGAACATCAATCCCGCCGAAGTGGTGAGCATCGTCGGCAAGAGCGGAGCCGGCAAGAGCACGCTGTTGCACATCCTCGGCACCCTGGACCGGCCCGATACCGGACAATTGACGATCGGCGGGATGGACGTCTTTGCCATGTCCGACAAGCGGCTGGCGGCCTTCCGGAACGAGCGGATCGGATTCGTTTTCCAGTTTCACCACCTGCTGCCCGAATTTACCGCCCTCGAAAACGTATGCATCCCGGCCTACATCGGAAAACGGGAACTCCAGGAAACGGAGCGGCGGGGCCGGGAGCTGCTGAGCTACCTGGGGCTATCCAACCGGGCCGACCACAAACCCGCCCAGATGAGCGGGGGCGAACAACAGCGGGTAGCCGTTGCCCGGGCGCTCATCAATAAGCCCGCCATTGTGTTCGCGGATGAACCGAGCGGAAACCTGGATTCCTCCAACTCACAGGAGCTCCACGCCCTGCTGTTCAAACTCCGGGATGACTTTGCCCAAAGTTTCATCATCGTCACCCACAACGAGCAGCTCGCCGAAATGAGCGACCGCCGCCTGGAGATGGTCGACGGTATCCTGGCCTAGTCCACCCCTATGGAAAAGAAAACCGGAAAAGAGGAGGGGCAGCCGGTATCGCCGGGTGAGGGGGGCATCAAGCTGTGGTTTAAGGAATTCCTGGACCTCCGGGAAGGCAGCGACCGGGAGGGGGCAATGGAAAGCATCTTCAGCGGGCGGCTCATGCGGGGCAGCAACGCCTGGATGCTGGTGTGCTCGATCATGATCGCCAGCCTGGGGCTCAACCTGAATTCCGGTGCCGTGATCATCGGGGCCATGCTCATCTCTCCGCTGATGAACCCGATCCTGGGCATCGGCCTCGGGGTGGGCACCAACGACCGGGGCCTGCTGGTCATCGCCCTCCGGAACTTCGGGGTGGCCATCGCCATCGCCCTCATCACCAGCTCCGTCTACTTTTTCTTTACGCCCCTCGACATCTTTACCCAGGAAATGCGGTCGCGCACGGAGCCCACCGTACTCGACGGCCTGATCGCCGTATTCGGGGGACTGGCGGGCATCATCTCGGTGACCCGGGCCGACAAGACCAACGCCATTCCGGGGGTAGCCATCGCCACGGCCCTGATGCCGCCGCTGTGCGTTGCGGGCTACGGGCTGACGGTGGGGCTCAAAACCGGTGGAGATTTTACCATTTTCTGGCGGTCGTTCTACCTGTTTTTCCTGAACTCCTTTTTCATTGCCGCTACCGCCTACCTGATCATCCGCCTCCTGCGCTTCCCCTACCGAAAGTACATGAACAAGCAGGAAACCCACCGCAGTCAGGTCATCATCGGCGTGATCAGCGTACTGATGATCCTGCCGGGCTACTACATTCTGGCGGACGTTATCGACCGGCAGCGCAATTCGACCGCAGTAGAAAAATTCACGGATAAGTTTTTTCCCACCAGCCACAGCTCGTCCATCTTCGATCGCCGCGACCCGCTGAATCCTTTGCTCATCTTCCCCGTGACCAACCGGCAGGTACCCACCGACAGCCTGCCCATCTACAGCCGGATGCTCCAGGAGCCCCCGTACGGAGTTGCCGGGGCTCGCGTGGTGGTCGACACGAGTTTCAGCCCGTCCGAGATTGCGGGCATCAAGGGCAACCTGGCCACCCTGGACGACATCGACAGCCGCCTGCAGCGGCTCGAGCAATCGGAAATACAGAACCTGCGCGAGCAGCAACGAATGGCCACTTCCGTAACCGGCTACCGGATGGACAGCCTGGACTTCCTCAATTTCTCCCGCCAGTTCATGCTTGCCTTTCCGCGGGTGAAGGAAGTAAGTCTGTCCCGGGCCCAAACCACCGGGCAGTTCGGGCCGGACGAAGAGGCCCCCTATTCCCAGGACCTCCCCCTGGTGGCCGTGCGGGAGAGCGCAGCCCGGATCACGGACGAAGAGGAAGCCCGAATGCGGCAGTACCTCAAGCTGCAGCTCAAGCTGGATACCTTAATCTTGGTACGGCAAACCCAGTAGGCAAACCTGGGTGCCGAATTCGGGTTGAGCATGGCATGGAGGACCAAGTCAAAGACCTGAGCACGGTATTTATCGAAGCCTGGAATTCGTTCCTCGAGGCCATTCCCGGCCTCCTGATCGCGCTGATCATTGTGGTCGTGGGCATCCTCGCCGCCCGCCAGATTGCCAGATTTTTTGGCTCCAAGATCCTTTCCCGAATGCAGGATCCCCTGATGGGCCGCTTCCTCGTCACGTCGCTTCGCCTGCTCATCACCACGGGGGCCATTCTGCTGGCCCTGCGGGCCGCCGGATTAAGCGGGATCGCGGGGGCCCTCTTCGGTGCGCTGGGCGCCAGTGCCGTGATTCTGGGCTTCGCTTTCCGGGACATCGGGGAGAATTTCATCTCCGGCATCATTCTGGCCTTCAACCGCCCCTTTAACGTCAATGACACCATCCGGGTAGTCGATCACTTTGGCAAAGTGAAGAGCCTGGAGTTTCGCTACACCCACATCAAAACCTTCGACGGCAAGGACGTCTACATTCCCAATTCCGACGTGCTGACCCAACCCGTCCAGAATTATACCGCCGACGGATTCATCCGTTACGACTTCACGGTGGGCATTGCCTACGAGGACGATATCCAGGGTGCCAAGGAGGTCATCCAGCTGGTACTGGACACCAGCAGGCTCATCATCCGCGACGCGGAGCACGTGAATTTCGTAGCCGAGGATGAACTGGCCGCCAGCACCGTCAACCTCAAGGTCTACTTCTGGGTAAATACCAAAGACTTCCGCTCCGGTGCCCTCCAGGTGCGGGGAGAAGTCATCCGGGACATCAAGAATGCCATCGACGCCAACCACTACACCCTTCCGGCCGACATCACCGAGATCAAGTTGTACGGCAGCGAGCGAGACATCCCGATCCGGGTGGAGTTCGACACGACGCCCGATTCGGAAAAGGAGAACCTGCCCCCCACCCCGGCCGGCACCAACCAATAAAAAGCGCCGCTCCCGGTATTCCGGAAGCGGCGCCCTCGTTTCGGCTGGCGGTGGCGCGACTACACGTCGGCGCTCCGGCCCTCGGGGAAGGGAATGGTCAGTTCCTGGCCGGGAAAGATCTTATTGGGATCGTCGAGGGTATCGGTGTTGGCGGCAAAGATGGTTTTGTAGGCCATCACGTCCCCGTAGTACTCCTTGGCGAGCTTGGAGAGGCTGTCGCCCTTCTTGACCGTGTGCCTGGCGTAGTAGGATTTGTTGCTGACCTTGATGTCGGCTTCGATGTCCCGGGGATTCTCTCCACCGACCCGCTTGATCTCGTCCCACATCAGGTCCTTCTGGCGCTGGGTCTCTACGGTTCCCCCAACCTTGAGGCGGCCATCGGCTTCCTCGACGTAGCCGTTCTTGGTGTCGAATTGCTCGCCCATATCGAGGACGCTGCGGTATTTTTCCTGTAAGCTCATGGTGCAGTAGATTAGTGCATGTTGCCAACGGGGCGCCTACCTAGTTGTTCTCGAGGTCGATTATTTTTTCGACCTCCCAGTTGGCCCGCAGGGGTTCGACCTCGAAGCGCCGGACTGCTTCCGGCTGCCGGCCAAAGCGGAGGTCGCCGGAGTCGTAGCGCTCGTTGCCGTTGCTGTCGTACACCAGCTCCATGCGGTAGGTGCCGGGCTTCAGGCTGCGGTACTCGGCCGTGTACTCAAACCGCCCGTGGATAAACCGCCGGGTACCGACGATCACCGTTCCCTCCCCATCCACGAGTTGCAGGATGTAGTCCACGGCCCCGTTCAGGTTGATGAGCTGAAGGGTCAGGTTGCCGTAAGCTTCCGTTGATTCGACATTGACCAGGCGGATGACGGAATCCGGATTCACCCGGCCGTACCAGTCGGTGATCGCCCCCGGGAGCAGCTCGAGCCGGTAAGGATCCGCCTGCTGCCAGCCCGCCCGGATCCGCAGTTGGGTCGGATCGAGGCTGTCAAGGGTGGCGGAATAGGTTACCGCTCCGGGGAGGGTATCGCGGTAAAGGCGTACGAGGGAGGTGTCTACGGTTTCCAGCGGCCGGTTGAAGACCAGGTTGATCCCCTCCCCCGGATTCACCTTGCCCCGGGTCTTGTCTACGGCAATCAGCGGAGGAAGCGTGGTGAGATCAGCAGCCGTGCCACTGACTATGACGGTATCCGAAAAGAGGCGGTCCCGCCCGAGTAGAATGGTGTCCGCGGCTCGCTCCCGGTAGTACAGGCGGATGGTATCGTTGAGGTTACTCCGCAGGTATTCGCGGCCCGTGCGCAGGTCCACGTTTATGGCAGGCTGGTTCACGGCGATTTTCAGCTGACCGTAGACCTCCGTGTTCAGGTCGGTGACCCGGGCGGCAATGGGAACCGGCGAGACGAGGACCGTCCCGATGAAGGTATCCCCGTCCTCCACCGCGATGATGCTGTCCTGGAAACCCACGGCCGTCGGAGGAAACACGCCGGAGTAGTCCGCGAAAAATCCACGGGCACCCGGGTTCCGGACCAGGGCAACGACCCGGTAGCGGCCCGGCTTAACGTTGCTGACCCGGAAGCTGCCGCTTTCATCGCTCTGGGCGAAGTAGGTCGGATTTTCGGTGAATACCGCAGTATCCGCGAGGTTATCGTATAAGGTCAGCGCCGCCAGCGCCAGCGGATCGCCGGTAAAGGCATCGACGACTTTACCGCTGACGCTGGCCGTGTCCAGCACCGGTCCGGTAGCAAACACGAAGCGCAGGTTTTCGGTGGGATTGCCCTCGTTGAGGTCCTTGACCGCGGTGCCGATGTTCACGACGTAGGTGACGTCGTCGCGGAGGGGGACGCCCTGTAGCGGTAGGACGAGGCTTTTTCGTTGCAGGCGGGGCTGATGGTCTCCCGTCAGCTCCAACGGCGGTGATATGATGATCTCCTGCTGGGGATCCAGTTCCACCCACTCGTCGAAGGTGATGCGGATTTCCTCCGGCCGGAAGTTGGTCTGGAAATTGGGAGTGGATTCCTCCGGGATGAGCACCGGGCCGAGGGTGTCGATCGCCCCGCCCCGTGGCGGGGTGGGCGTGGCGCAACGTTGCAGGCTGATGGATTGGGCGACAAAAACCAGGGCAAAGAGGAAGGCAGCGAGCAGCTTGCGCATGCGGAGGGTTCGATTCTGAAGGATTGATACATTGACACCCCAAGGCAACGGAAGGTTGCCGGGGCCGGACCGGCTCAGCGGATCAGCTGGACGGAACCCGTCTCCACCTCCCGCTTACCGCTGCGGAAATCCGCATCCATCATCCACAGGTAGGCGCCCGGTGGGGCCGGCCGGCCCCGGTACTGCCCGTCCCAACCGCGCTGCGGAAGGTTGGTGGGCAGTTCGTCCGTCTCAAAGAGCAATTCTCCCCACCGATCGAATACGGCAAAGCGGTAGACCCGCAGTACGTCGCTGTTATCCTGGGGGAAGAACCTATCGTTGATCCCGTCGCCGTTGGGAGAAAAGGCCGTGGGCAGGTAATACTGCTGACAATCGCTGTAGGCCAGCGCAATGTCGTCGAAATCAGCCACGCAGGGATGCTCTAGGTAGAACCGGTAGGTGCCGCCACGAAGGATATCGAGGGTATCGAAAGCGTTGCCCCCCTCCAAAAAAATCCGCGCATCCGGATACCGGTTGACCACCCGGAAGGTATCCCCGAAACAGAGGGTGGAGTCCGACGGTCCGACATCAAAATCGGGCGTCGCGTACCCCTCCACGACGATGCGGTCGGCGGCGGTGCAGATGATGTCGGTACGCGTCGCGGTGACGGAGTAGATACCGGGGTCAGCCACGGTGACCGTCGGCCCCTCCAGGTCCGGATCGCTCCACTGGTATACCGCCGTCGGAACGCTGACGTCAAACATGAGCCGCTCGCCGGGGCAGAGGGTGGTATCCGGCCCCAGCTTGACGAAGGCACTGTCGCCGGCTACGGCCACGCGCACCGTATCGAGGAGGGGCAGTCCGCAGCCGTCAAAGATCTTGACGGAATAGAGGGTGGTGGTATCCGGACGGGCCTCCACGCTGGGCGTCGTGGTGCTGCTGAGGCCCCGTGCGGGAGACCATTCGTACCGCTCGCCCCCGCTGACGTCGAGGAGGGCCGCTCCACCGGGACAGACGGTCACGTCCTCCAGCTGCTTCTGAAACGAGTTGAAGGTGAAACAGATCTGCTGGCGGTTGGCGAATCCACCGGTCGCGGCGGCGAAACCGTAGTACACGAAGGGGTCACCGCCAAAGATGGTATTGATTACGTCGCCGGTGTACGCCAGGCGCAGGCTGCAGTCGAAGTATACCCGCAGCGTTTGTTCCCCCGCATCCCAGGTCACCCGGAGGGGAAAGGTGGTACAGGTTTCGATGTTGCCGTTGGTTTCCCGCGCCTGCACCGGGCCGGCCAGGTTATCGGGACCGGCGTGGGTAACCGCGCCGTTGGCCATGATGGCCACGTGATCGAAGATCGGATCGAGGCGGTTCTCGTTCTGATAGGTATCGAACTCTACGCCCAGGGCGGGCCGGATGCCCCCGATTCCGAGCCCCTCCCCCGCCTGTCCGACGCTGGCACTGACTGGCTGAAGACCGAATACAATGCCATCCGCCCCCAGCAGGTCGGTGCAACCAAAGTCCATTTCCATCACCAGGTCGAAACTATTCCTCAGGTCGACCTTGTCGGGATACCAGATGCTGCCCACCTCAAACAGTCCCTCCGCGGTCGTCAGCTGAAAGCAGCTGTCGTTGAGCTGTACGGCACTGCCGTTGACGAAAAAGTCACTGCCCTGCCCGGGTACGACCAAGGGAATCAGCAAGAAGAAAGCAACGATCGACCATACCCGGCGCATGCCGGCCAAGGTAGTGGCTTTCCGCGGCTTTCACTGCACCCGCGCGCTGCCGGCAGCGTAGGTATCGACGGCGGCGAGTACGGCGTAGTAGCAGACGGTCACCAGGCACACGGCGCGCCACACCGGGCTCGGCTCCGGGTAGTACCACACGTTCATAATGGCCGAACCGATAAAGGCCACGGTGGCCACCAGCGTCAGGATCCACCAGCGTCCGCCGCGACTCGGATAGGCAAAGAGGATGGGTACGAAGTGCAGCACGGCGAAGAAGGCCACGAGGAAGACGACCAGGGTCGGGCTCAGTCCGGGCAGCACGAAGACCAGCAGGTACACCACCATGTTCCACAGCGCCGGGAAGCCGACGAAGTGGTGCCCGTCCTCGCTCACCATCCCCTCCATCCCGTAGTAGAGGGCGGCGGAGAGCAGCATGGCAAAGGCGCACAGGAGGCGGGGCAGGTATTCCAGGTCCATGGCCATGTAAAAAAAGTAGGCCGGAAGGATGGCGTAGGAAAAGAAATCGATGACGTAGTCGATGGTCTTGCCGCTGACGTGCGGCAGCACCTCCCCCACCCTGGCCAGGCGGGCGAAGGTGCCGTCGATCCCGTCGATGACGAGGGCCACCAGGATCCACAGCATGGCCAGGCGGTAGGCGCCCTCGGTGACGGCGACCAGGCCCAGGAAGCCGGCCAGGAGCCCGGAAGCGGTGAATACGTGGACGGACCAGGCGGCGAGCTTCTGCATGGGGCTCAAGATACCCTGCGCGCGCGTCGGGCGGCCTTGCGGGCCAGTTTTTCGGCCTTGGCCTCCGCCTTTTTACGCTCGGCGGCGCTCATCTGGTAGCCGACGATGTGGAGGTCGCTTTTTTCCCGCAGCACGATGGCGGCGACCACGGAGGTCACCAGCGGTCCGAGTATGGTACCGACCAGGGGCACCTTCATCATCAGGAACAGCGGCAGGCCGAGCCCGAGGCAGATCCCGATGTAGTTGCGGTACAAGTTGCGGAGGCTTTGCCGAATGGTGAGCTCCAATTGCTCGTTGTAGTTGTCGGCAATGGCGTAGCCGAGAATCGCCGACTGGGCCGCCAGGGCAAACCACCAGCTGAAAAAATCGGGCAACACCCCCTCGCCCACCCAAATGAGGGTCTCCTGCAGGATCAGGGCCATGATCGACACCCGGATCATTCGCTTCTGTGCCTGAAAGAAAGGCTTGAAGGTGTGGGCTTCCTCCACGTCCATCTTCAGGATCACCTTCAGCGTGCGCCGCATAAAGTGGTAAATGATCACTTCCAGCAGCACCAGCACTATCCAGTTCAGGGCACCGTCGGACAGGCTTTCGTATGCCTCTCCGAATAGTCGGAGGACCAGGCTATCCTGTCCGATAGCCATCGCGTAGAGCGGGGCATCGGAGTGATTCTGGAACCAGTCCACCACCTCGTTGATCATTGCGAGCCCAAGTAAGACCCCGACGATGACGAGGGCGCGGGCCACCCATCCGTACTCCCGCAGGCCCACCCAGAGCCGGTGGTTGACCATGAACCGCCAGGCACGCGGAAAGGTCAGGAGCGTGTAGAAGAACTCGTGAATACCGTAGCGAAAGCGGGTAAGTCCGTCCCGTTCCATCAGATGCCGGTGGTGTTGCGGCAGCGGGCCAGCTCCTCGCGCAGCCGGTCGTTTTCTGCGCGCAGCTCCTGCACGTTTTCAAAGGTGGCGGGTTGATCGCGGGTTCCGGCCTCCTCGCCGGCCCGGGGCAGGGATTCTTCCCGGGGGGAAGGGGTTTCTTCCTCCACGCCGATCCAGTCCTTCACCTGGGCTACGGGGTCTTCCCCGTTGTAGTAGGAGGCGCCGAAGTAGACAATGGGCAGGGCGATGAGTAAAAAGAGGAGCAGTCGGCTGAAGCCGGTCAGTCTGGTTCTGGGCATGTCAAAATAATTTACTGCAAGGTAGGGAGGCGGGGCCGCGGGTGCAAAGGTAGTCTACCAAAGCAGGCCGCTTGCCGACGAGAGCGCCCCGACCAACGTATATTACGCCCCAGCCACCAACACCGCCCGCACTTGCCTACCGAAGCCTTTATCTACGATGCGCTGCGCAGTCCCCGGGGGCGTGCCGCTCATCCCGCCGCCCTCTACGAGGTGAAGCCGATCGAGCTCCTTTCCCAGTGCCTGGTGGCCCTTCAGCGGCGCAGCGACCGGGAAGACCTGCCCACCGAGATCGACGACCTGGTGATCGGCTGCAACACGCCGGCCGGCGACCAGGGCTACAACATCGCCCGGGCGGCCCTCCTCTACGCCGGATGGGGCCGGGCCCGGGGCGGACTGCAGATCAACCGCTTTAATACCAGCGGACTGGAGGCCATCAACCTGGCCGCGGCCCGCATTACGGCCGGCTACGGCGAAACCATCATTGCCGGTGGCCTGGAGGTGATGTCGCGGGTACCCACCTACCTCAACAGCGGCCCGATGATGAACGACCCGGCCACCGTCATCAACAGCCACTACATTCCCCAGGGCGTGGCCGCCGATCTCGTCGCCAGTACCCACGGGCTGCGGCGGGAGGTGCTCGATGCCTACTCCCTCCACAGCCACGCCAAGGCGATCGCCGCCCGGGAGGCCGGCTACTTTGCCCGCAGCCTCGAACCCATTACGGATCAGAACGGCCTGCTCATTTTGGCCCACGACAGCCTCCCGAACCCGGAGCTGACCGCCGGGGAACTGGCGACCCTCGAACCCCGCTTCGCGGAAATGGGGCTGGCGGGGTTCGACGAGATGGCCCTCCATCGCTTTCCCCTCGTCGACCACGTCGACCACCGGCACACCAACGGCAATACCAGCGCGGCGGCCGACGGCTGCGCGCTCTGCCTGCTCGGCAACCGGCCGGCGGGCGAGCGGCTGGGGCTGAAGCCCCGCGCCCGCATCCGTGCGGTGGCCATGTCGGCCGTCGACGCCACCCTGCTCACCGGCGGCGTCAATGCCAGCGACCTGGTGCTGAAGCAGGCCGGCCTGACGCGGGAGGACATCGACCTGTGGGAGTTCAACGAATCCTTCGCCGCTCCCGCCATCCGGTTTCAGCAGCAGCTGGACATTCCGGATGACCGCTTCAACGTCCTCGGCGGGGCCATCGCACTCGGAGAGCCGCTCGGGGCCGTGGGCTGCATGATGCTGTGCCAGGTGCTGGACGAGCTGGAACGCCGCGACCTCACCTTCGGAAGCCTCACCATTGACGCGGGTGCCGGTCTTGCGGTGTCCACCATCATCGAACGATTATGATCTATTACCGCAAGGATACCGACAACATCGTCACCCTGATCCTCGATATGTCGGGCCGTTCCGGGAACCTGCTCAACCACGAGATCGTGGCGGCCTTTGCCCCCGTGATCGAGCACCTCAAGCAGGAGAAAGCCGCAGGAAAACTGAACGGGGTAATCATCACCTCCGCCAAGCAGGATTTCCTGGAAAGCGGCGACCTGGATTACCTCTACCGCCTGGAGGACCCCGAACGCGCCTTCGAAGCCTCCCAGCAGCTCAAGCGATTCCTGCGTGACCTGGAGGTACCGGGCGTCCCCGTGGCCGCTGCCATCAACGGCGACGCCCTGGGCACCGGCTTCGAGCTGACCCTGGCCTGCCACTACCGCATCGCCCTTTCCGACTCCAAGCTGCGTCTCGGCCACCCGGAGGTAAAGATCGGCCTGATTCCCAGCGGCGGCGCCATCATCCGCCTGATGTGGCTGCTGGGCATCGAACGGGCGTACCCGCTGCTGCTGGAGGGCCGCCGGTATTCCCCCCAGGAAGCCCTCAAGGTCGGCATCCTCGACGAGCTGGCCGACGACCGGGAAGAGATGCTTTCCCGCGCCAAACGCTGGCTGCTGGCCAACCACGACGTGCGGAGGACCTGGGACGACCCCGACGGCAGCATCCCCGGCGGAACGGCCGCCGACCCCAATCTCGGCCACCGCATCCGCTTGCTTACCGCCCGGCTGTCGGCCAATACCAACGACCTCTACCCCGCCAAACGCGCCATCATCGACCTGCTGGCCGAGGGAAGCAAGCTGGACTTTGCCACGGCCTACCGGCTCGACAGCCGCTACTACGCCCGGGTGGCGACCAACCCGGTGACCAAAAACATGATCTCCACCTTCTGGTTTGACAAGCAGGCGGTGCGGGGTGGCGTAGGGCGGCCCAAGGGGTTCGGAAAGTTTCGGGCCCGTAAGGTGGGCATCATCGGCGCCGGCCAGATGGGGTCCGGCATCGCCTTCCTTTGCCTGAGAAACGGACTCGAAGTCATCCTGAAGGACGTCAGTCAGCCCATTGCCGACCGCGGCAAGGAATTCGTCGGCGACAAGATCGACGAGTATATCGAGCGCGGCACCTTTCAGCCGGAAGACCGGGAAAGGCTCCTGCGGCGCATCACGACCACCAACAACAGCGACCTCTTCGCCAATTGCGACATCGTGGTAGAAGCCGTTTTCGAAAACAAATCCGTCAAGACCAAGGTCACCCGCGAGGCCGAGGAACACCTCGACGAGTATTCCATCTTTGCGACCAACACCCTGTCCATCCCCATCACCGAACTGGGGAAGGAAAGCCTGCGGCCGGAAAATTACATCGGCCTCCACTTCTTTTCTCCGGCGGAAAAAACCTCGGTCGTGGAAGTAGTGGCCGGCGAAGCCACCTCCCAGGAAACCGTGGCCCGGGCCTTCGACTTTGCCATTGCTATTCGGAAGCTCCCGATCGTGGTCAAGGACAGCTGGGGATTCTTTGCCGCCCGCGTGCTCAATACCTACATCCTCGAGGGGGTCACCATGCTGCGGGAAGGCTACCCCGCCGCCCTCATCGAAAACATGGGGCGGCAGGCCGGAATGAAAAGCGGCCCCCTGGCCCTGGCCGACGAGCTGGGCCTCAAACTGGTGATGCGCTACGAGCAGCAGGCCGCCGAACACTACGGACACCGCTACAAGCAGCACCCGGCGGTACCTGCGCTGGATAAGGTGCGCGAGGAACTGGACCGCGGCGGAAAGTTGAAACGGGCAGGATTCTACGATTATGAGGCCGACGGGACGGCCCGGCTGTGGACGGGCCTCTCGGACCACTTCCCCGTCACCAAACAAGACTATAACCGGCTGCGTATGAAGGACCGGTTCCTGTTCTCCCAGGTTATTGAAGCGGGCTGGTGCCTCCAGGAGGGAGTAATCACCGATATTCCGGCCGCCAACCTGGCCAGCGTATACGGCTGGGGCTTCCCCGGATACACCGGCGGGGTGATGCGCTACATATACAGCTACAGTAAAGCAGCCTTCGTGGAACGCTGTGGAGAACTCCAGGAGCGGTACGGACAGCGATTTACCGTGCCGCGTTACCTGCGGGAACTGGATATGAGCAAGATCGTCCCCTAAATTCTTCCGTTCCAGGAATATTTTTTCAGCTCCCAACCAATCACCTGTATTTTGTGACTGCTTAGTAAGCTCTGAACCAAAGCACGAGTTGGAAATATGCCCGCTTTTTCCTGTAATCCAGAACAACTAGGAAAAAGTGAGGGATAACTATTAGCTATGTCAGCGCAGAACGCACTCCTTAGTAATATTCTCGAAGCCGTGCCGATGCCGGCGTTCATCGCGCTACCGGATGGCTCCATCGCCTTTGCCAATCAATTGATGCGGAATGCATCCGGGCAGCCCGATCTCGTGGAGATGGACCGAACCCTTTTTGGCCTTGGCGTATTTCGCAACGGGGCGGAATTACGGGGATTTCTTCAAAGCTTTAAGTACGGAGGGAACACCCGGCGGCTCGTGCTGCCGGTGGTCAAATTGAAACAGGTCGGCCAACCCATCATTCTCTACGCCAGCAAGATTGAATGGGAGGGAAAGGAAGCTCTCTGCGGGATCATTACCCGGAAAAAATTATCCGCGGACGGCAGCTCGGAAGAGTCCACAAACTACCAGACCGACGCCTACCTGGATAACCTTCCACTCTACACCCTGCGCATTACCGGCACGGGAGAAGTGAGCCACACCAACAGCGCCCTGCGACTGGAGCTGGGGTATAAAGAAACCGACTACCTGCCGGAGCTCGCGCAGATCGACGCCGAGAACGACAGTGTCGGCCTGCACCGCCAAATTTCCCATGCGCTCTCGCGGGGATATGCGGAATACGAAACGATGCTGCAACGCGCCAACGGAACCCTCATGCCCGCCCAGGTAACCATGGCCCCGCTCAGGTGTGTGAATTACTCCGGACAGCTGGTGCTTACGGTGACCGACCTCACGAGTCGGAGAGCAGAACAGCGGGAACGACAAACCCTGGAAATCGAAAACGAAAAGCTGCTTACCCAGTTGGAACGGCGCAGCGTCCTCATCAACGAAAAATGGAATAGCCAGGGTGGCGGTTCCATCGTCACGGGCAGCAATGCGTATAAAAAAGTACTGCAGCAAGTTACCCAGGTTGCCGTGACCGATAGCACCGTGCTGATCACCGGAGAAACCGGAACCGGCAAGGAACTCATTGCCCGGTCGATCCACGCACAGAGTAAGCGGGCCGATCGCCCCCTAGTCATCCTGAACTGTGGGGCCTTGCCCGCGGATCTGATCGAGAGTGAGCTGTTTGGGTACCGGAAGGGGGCCTTTACCGGTGCCCGGGCCGACCACCTGGGCCGCTTCGAACTGGCGGACGAGGGTACCCTCTTTCTGGACGAGATCGGCGAAATGCCGATGCTGCTCCAAACCCGGCTCTTACGGGTACTGCAGGACGGTGAATTCACGCCACTGGGGGCAAAAGAAAGTGTACACACTGACGTACGGATCATTGCGGCGACCAACCGTAACCTCCGGGAGCGCGTCCTGCAGGGCACCTTCCGCTCCGACCTGTACTTTCGCCTGAATGTTTTTCCTATCCACAGTATACCCCTGCGGGAGCGACCCGATGACATCCCGGCGCTGGTGGCTCACTTTATCCGCAAGTACCACCGGTCGGGCGGCCCGGCTCCCCACCTTCGGCCGCAGGATTTGGAACAACTGAAACAGTACAACTTCGACGGAAATATCAGGGAACTCGAAAACATCATCCAGCGGGCGCTGATCGTCAGTCCGGGCGAAACGCTGGAGATCGAACTGGACGGTCATGCCGCCCCCCTAATGGATTCCGCTACCTCGAATACGGGCAATCCCAACAGCAGTAAGCCGTCCGTGCTTAACTTCGCAGAGATGCAACGCCAACACATCCTGTCGGTCCTGGAAATGACGGACGGTAAAGTCAGTGGAACGGGGGGCGCCGCGGAACTCCTGGGCCTGAACCCCCAGACCCTCTTCAGTAAAATGCGAAAGCTGAACATCGATCGGCGCAGAGACCACTGATATCAGACCACCAGATCGAAACTGACAAAGACCAATTTCTCTTTGGAGTAGACCGGACGATAATTTACCCGCAGCGGCAGGGTGCTGTCCTTCATTTCTTCCGGATCGTACCTAACTTCCACGACGGACTCCCCCCGTTCAATGCGGTCGAGGGCCGAGCGGTACCGGGCCATGCCGCTGTCGTCCAGGAAGTCGGTCAACCTGCGGGGCAGGTAAAACTCGGGGCCATTGTCGAGGGGATCTATGTGATTGAAGAGCACCAGACGCTCCTCGATATCAATTAAGCCGGCTCCCTGCTGCATTTTGGATAGTACTTGCTGGTAGTGCCGGATGATCTTACTTGCTTCCTTGCGCTCCAGCTCCACCAGGGTGATGTCGTGAAGGATGATCATGGCCTGTTCTACTTCCTCGTTGGTTGGGTTGGACGTGTACGAGCGGGTAATCGGAATGACTTCGGCCTCTACCCGCTGTCCGGTATCTCCCTGCGATTTCAGGGAAAGGGTGATGGAGCCTACCCGTTGTGCGTCAAAAGAAGTACGCAGTACCTCCGAGAACTTCACTTTTTCCTCACTGGTGGCGATCAGATCCGTAAAGTAAGACCCGATCATGGCTTCCGCCTGCTGTCCGGCCAGTGGCTGATTGACCTCATCGATCTTGCTGCTTTCCCGCACGACGACGATGACCTCCTGGGTGTTGTTGAAGATCGCTTCGTACTTCTGGGCCAATTCCGTCAACCGGCGTCGCGTACGGACCAGGTCATTGATGTCCACAAAGGTGGTGACCACGCCTTCCACCCGTTCTTCGTCGGTTAGGTAGGGCAGCATCCGGAGGAGGTAAAAATTGCCCTTGCGATCCTGTATTTCCTGATCGTAGCGGGTATTGGTTTTCAGGACCTTCCGGCACAGGTCCTCGATATTGAGGTCCTCGAACGGGGTGGCAAAGGAGGTGATGGGGCGGCCCATATCGGAGGCATATAGGTCGAACAGCTGACCCACACCGGGGATGAAGCGCCGGATACATAGTCGACTATCAATAAAAATTGTACTGATCTGGGTACTCTTCAGTAGGTTGTTGATGTCGTTGTTGGTGTCATTGAGCTCTTCGTTCTTCCGCTGAAACTCGTTATTAACGGTGTACAGTTCTTCATTTACCGACTGCAGCTCCTCATTGGTGCTCTGCATTTCCTCATTGGAAGCAAGCAATTCTCGGTTACTCGCTTGCAATTCCTCGTTGGAGACCTCCAGTTCATTGTAGAGTTTCTGGGTGCGCTGCTCCGAGCGCAGTAGCTCGACCTCGAGTTCCTTCGTCCTATCCAGCAAGCGACGATCGACGGAGTAAATTTCACTCTCCTCGCCCTCCGGTCCCGTCGCCTCCTCTTGTCCGGTGGACGTAAACTCCAGGATGGCCACCCGCTCGTACATACTGGAAAACTCGGCCACGTGGAAGCGGACCTGTTGGAAACGCGTAGGTTGCCCCGCTTGCGCAAGGTTGATGCGTTCAAAAAGTCCCGAGTTACTGGTCAGGAACACCCGGTCGACCCCGGCCATAAGCAGGCTCTGTACTTCTTCGCTGACCACGGTGCGTAAAGACAGGTGGGAGTTAAAGCGTGGCAGTCGGAGAATGCCATCGAAATTACCGTTCAGGTAGAGAATATCGTATTGCTGGTTGACAAAAAGGGCAGCCGGAGCAAATCGCTCGGAGAGATAGCGCGAATAGTGGTCCATGGAGGAAGTCGGATTGACGGACAAACGAAGAGATTCTAACTGCGGCTGGTAGAACGATACATTCCCCTCGGCAATAACGGATAGTTCGCCGGTAGGCGACGGGACCTGGTCAAAAGTGGGGGTCACCGGCTTGCCGCCGATCGATTTACCGCCCGTTCGTTTCTGGTAGACCTTCCACCGGCGGTCGATGGTCGTAAATGCAGACTGAAGCTTAGCCAGGTTCTCACTGGGGCCGAGGAGTAGGTATCCGGCCGGATTGAGGCTGAAGTGAAAGTTCGCCAGAATCCGCCGCTGGGTTTCCGTGTTGATATATATAAGAAAATTACGGCACGACAGCAGGTCGATACGGATAAATGGCGGATCCTCCAGCAAGTTTTGTACGGCAAAAAGGATACATTCCTTGAGTTCACTACGGACCTTAAACCCCTGTGGCTGGCGGGTAAAGTACCGCTGCAGGTATTTGCCCGGTACATCGGCCATGATCGTTTCGTCGTACTCCCCGCGGGAGGCAAGGATGATGCTCTTGCGATCGACGTCCGAACCGAAAATTTTGAATGACCGGCTCAGGTTATTGTCGGATACGTACTCCTTTAACAGCATAGCTACCGAATACACCTCCTCCCCCGTCGAGCAGGAGGGGATCCACACCCTTACCACCTGGTGTTCCGGAGATTCAGCAAACAGCCGCGGCACGATCTGGTCCTTCAGGATGGCGAAGGCATCCTTGTCGCGGAAAAAGCGCGTCACTCCGATCAGGAAACTTTGGTGCAGTACCTGCAGCTCCTCTTCATTTTCCAGGGCGTAGCTGATGTACTCCGGCAGGGTGGCGTGCTGTGTAATCAGCATTCGCTTTTCAATTCTCCGGTGAATGGTTGCCTGTCGGTAGCGGTGAAAATCAACCCGGGTCTTGGTCCTGATGCGGTCGAGTAAGGTGCGAAAGAGGTCGCTGTGGGTGAGGCTGGCGAGGTCCTCCGACTCATCGGTATGAAAATCACCGTTGCGCAAAATCGTAACCAGCCGACCGGCCAGTTCTGCCGGTGGGAGCACGACATCAGCGATTTGCTGGCGCAAGGCGGCATTGGGCATTCCGTTGAACTGGGCGGAGTCCGGCTGTTGTACCAGCACCAGCCCCCCCTTCCCCTTGATCTCCTTCAGTCCGCGGCTACCGTCGGTGCCCATGCCCGACAGTACGATACCGATTGCCTGGTCTTCACGAGCATTGGCCAGGCTGAAGAAAAAGTCATCGATCGGCAGGTACAAGGCGGAACGCTCGGTCGTTCGGGGAGACAGTACCAGCTTGCTGGTTACCCGCACATCGTACTGGGGCAGTTTGACGTATACGTGATTGGGTTGCGGGGTAACGTCCTGATCGAGCGATACGACGGGCAGCTTCGTCGACCGTTGGAGAATTTCACGCATGGAACTGGGGTGGTCCATGGACAAATGCTGCACGATGACAAATGCAACGCCAAGGTCCAAAGGCAGGCTGGTGAAAAAAGATTCTAACGCCTGAAGTCCGCCAGCAGAGACCCCGATGCCGACAATTCTAACGGGCATTTGAATAGAGTTGGTAAAAAAAGAGCCCGCTTTCACTAGGAAGGCGGAGCTCATCTAAAAGGGATATCAATTCTTTTAGTTTAGGCCGTAGGACTAATACTTATTCGAGGTTGAAATTACTCCAGATGGTCTTCCACTGCTCCAGGTAGGAGCGGTCGGAGCAGGTGTCGGCGATCATCATGGCGCCTATTTTTACCTGGTAGGTAATGACCTGGGGAAGGAGCGTCTCGTGGAGGGTTTCCAGTTCTTCCTGCAGTTCGCCGTCGGCCCGGGAAAGCTCCCGACGGAAGTAAGCCAGCTTCTGGCGGGTAATCCGCCACGTTTGCTGAAGCTCCGATTTGAGGGGAGCAGGAATGGGGATCGTTTCGATCATGTCGACCACCTGACTCGCTTGTCGGGTAAGTCGATCGATGTAGGCAATAGTATTCCGCTCAAAGGGGAAGGTTACGTCCAAGAGGTTTGACATGGGTAATAGGTAGGTGTTCGGATGTACCATCAAAATTTGTGCCATGACTTTAAACCGCTAACGGTCAACCCATTAGCCCGGAGGGTAACTTATGTTTACGAAAAGGGACGAATAAAAACGAAATTCAATAAATCAGGTTATTAAATTGAATAACTTATTAAATATGATACTATTCCCAGGAAGCGTGGAGTCTGGGGAATCCCTCCTCCCCTTCCTCGGAAAGGTCGACGTCCAAAATGGCGTGCCGCACTTGCATAGCCTGCTGCTGGATCTCCGCTCCCCGCTTCCGGTAGCGGGTGGCCGTTTCGGGGTCGTTTCCTTTTTCCATATGCAGGGCCATCCGATCCAACAGAATTTTGCTCTCCTCCATTCCCCGGATCACTTCCCACATGCTTTTTTCTACGTTATCGCGCACGCTGGCCAGCAAGGATTCGGCCGTGTGGGCATGACCGGTATGGCAGCGGAAACGCAGCAGACGCCCCTCCTCAAACTGAGTGAGGGCCCCGTGGCATTCCGGACACGCCAGGGCTGATTTGTCGCCGTGCTGGAGAATTCCCATTTCTAATCCGTTTTTACCCTTAGCAATTTCGATCTCGATTTCGAGTAACTTCTCCTCGGCAACTCCGCCATCCCGGCGAGCCGGAACGATCTCCTCCCGGCAGAGGGTCCCCAACAGTGCCCCGATTCGGGGAGCGGCGAGCATGTAGTTTACTTCCGTGTAGTGCATAACGCCATTGGGCATATCCGGAAACATGGCTTCCTGGGGGTCCTGCACGATAGCTATGCCGCCGAAGCGGTTGATGGTCCACATGCCCGAAGCCCCGTCGTTGAGGGCCCCGCTCAGTACGATGCCGATCACCCGCTCGCGGTACGCATGGGCGGCGGAGCGAAAAAGGGTATCCACGGCCGGCCGGAAACGGTTCTCCCGGGGGCCTTTAGACACGATTACGCGATCGGGTTCCACCATCAGGTGGCGGTCCTCCCGAGCTACGTAAATGGTGCCGGGCTCAATCACCTCCCCGTCTACGGCTTTCTTAACCTGCAGTTTGGTGGACTTCTGAATGATGGTAGCCAAACTGCTTTTAGCGTACGGCGGGATGTGCTGCACGATAAATACGGCAACACCTAAGTCTTCCGGAATTGATTTTACCACTTCCAGGATGGCTTCCAGCCCGCCGGCTGACGCTCCGATAACTACGATATTGCGGTAATTCTCCTGAAGGGGTGTCATAGGCGTCGGGGAAAAGGCCCCGGGTGGCAGGGCAACCGGGCTCGGTAAAAATAGGTAAAATTGTGCAGTCTTTGCCTACCCGTTCAGCCCGGGCGACTTTACCGTAACCCCCAACCCGTCGTGCATGCGTATCCGTGAAATTAGCTTTTTTCCCCTGCGGGTGCCGCTGAGGAAGCCATTTATCATTTCCCTGGGCCCCATGCACTTTGCGGAAAACCTCTTCGTCCGCATCCGCACGGAGAGCGGGTACGTAGGCTGGGGCGAGGCCAGTCCCTTCCCCACCATCCACGGGGAAACCCTGGACGGCGCCCTGGCCACCGGCAAGTGGCTCGCTCCGCACCTGATTGGTCAGCGGGCGGACCTGGCACCCGCCTACACGGCCATCCTGCAGCGGGCCATCTACGGGAATCACGCCGTGAAATCTGCCTTCGATATCGCCCTCCACGACATTGCCGCCCAGGCCGCCGGAATGCCGCTGTACCGCTACCTGAGCGGATCGGCGAACCGCACCCTGTATACCGACTATACCGTAAGCCTGGGCACCCCTGAGCGAATGGCAAGCGAGGCGCTTGAGATCCGGGAAGCCGGCTTCCCCGTGATCAAGGTGAAGGTGGGCGACGGAGCCGCCCGCGACATTGAGCGCATAGCGGCCATCACCGAGGCCGTAGGGAGGGAGGTTCCGCTCCGGATCGACGCCAACCAGGGCTGGACCTTCGGGGAAGCCGTCACTGCCCTGCGCGGGATGTCCGCGTTCAACATCCAACACTGTGAAGCCCCGATCGACCGGGCGGAATGGACCCGCCTCCCCGCCCTGCGCCGGCTCAGCTCCATTCCCCTCATGGCCGACGAAAGCTGCTGGGACGAGCAAGACGCCCGCCGGCTCACGGAGATCGGGGCCGTCGACCGCATCAACATCAAGCTGAGCAAATCCAGCGGCCTGCACCGGGCGCAGAAAATAATCGCGTGCACCGACGTGCCCCTCCAGGTAGGCGGATTCCTGGAATCCCGCCTTGGCTTTACGGCCGCGGCCCACCTGGCCCTCAGTAGCCCACGCGTCGAGTTTTGCGACTTCGATACCCCACTTATGCAGGTGGAAGACCCCGTGGAGGGCGGACTGGTCTACGGCCCCGGCGGCTCGGTCACCGTTCCAGATACCCCGGGCCTGGGCGCCCGGCTGCGCCCGGAATATCAATTACCTTCGTGCGTCCAAACGACCATATCATGAATACCCGCCAGGAAAAAGACAGCATGGGAACCATCGACGTACCCGCAGACCGCTACTGGGGTGCCCAGACCCAGCGCAGCTTCACGAACTTCGAAATCGGGGGGCAGCTGATGCCCCGGGAGATCATTCAGGCGTTCGCCATGTTGAAGAAGGCGGCCGCGATCACGAACACCGGCCTGGGGGTCCTGGAACAGGAAAAGTCGGACCTGATCGGACGGGTAGCCGACGAGATCCTGGCCGGCAAGCTCGACGACGAGTTTCCGCTGGTGGTGTGGCAGACCGGCTCCGGCACCCAATCCAACATGAACGTGAACGAGGTGATCGCCAACCGCGGCCACGTCCTGCGGGGCGGCAACCTGGAAGACGGACAGAAAGTCCTCCACCCCAACGACGACGTCAATAAGAGCCAGTCGAGCAACGATACCTTTCCTACGGCCATGCACATCGCGGCCTACGCGATCCTGGTGGAGAACACCCTGCCCGGCGTGGAGCAGTTGCGGGACACCCTGCGCTCCAAATCGGAGGAGATGATGGACGTCGTAAAAATCGGGCGCACCCACTTCATGGACGCCACGCCGCTTACCCTGGGGCAGGAATTCAGCGGCTACGTCAGCCAGCTCGACCATGGGCTGCGGGCCGTCCGCAACACCCTGGACCACCTCTCGGAACTCGCCCTGGGCGGCACCGCCGTGGGTACCGGCCTGAATACCCCGGAGGGCTACGCCGTGGAGGTTGCCCGGACCATCGCCGATCTCACCGGTCACCCCTTTCGCACGGCCGACAATAAATTCGAGGCCCTGGCCGCCCACGACGCGATCGTCGAGGCCCACGGGGCCCTGAAAACCCTGGCCGTGAGCCTGACCAAGATCGGCAACGACGTGCGCATGCTTTCGAGCGGACCGCGCTCCGGCATCGGCGAGATCATCATCCCGGCCAACGAGCCGGGCAGCAGCATCATGCCGGGAAAGGTGAACCCGACCCAGAGCGAAGCCCTGACCATGGCCATGGCCCAGGTGCTCGGCAACGACGTGGCCATCAACATCGGCGGGATGACGGGCCACTTCGAGCTGAACGTGTTCAAGCCGATGATGATCTACAACTTCCTCATCAGCGCCCGCCTGATCGGGGATGCCTGCCGCAGCTTCGAGACCCACTGTGCCCGGGGCATCGAGCCCGACCGTAAGCGCATCGGCGAGCACCTCAACAACAGCCTGATGCTGGTCACGGCCCTCAACCCCAAGATCGGCTACGACAAGGCCGCGACCATCGCCAAGAAAGCGTACGCCGACAACACCACCCTCAAGGCGGCGGCGTTGGAGCTGGAGTACCTGACCGCGGAGGAATTCGACGCCTGGGTGAAGCCGGAGGAGATGATCTAGCCGGCAACCGGATAGTCCCGGTCTGGCGGGTCGGTGGCCGCACATCCCCCGCACCCGCGGGCCCGCCTGCTGTACTACATTTATACCGCCTGCGAGGGCGGACTTCCAGACTACCCTACTCCCTATGTCGTTTTTCTATCCCGCCTTCCTGTACGCCCTGGCCCTGATCGCGATCCCGGTGATCATTCACCTGTTCTACTTCCGGCGCTTCCGCAAGGTGTACTTCAGCAACGTGCGTTTTCTGCGGGAGGTAAAGGAGGAAACCAGCATGCGCAGCCGCCTGCGCAATCTGCTCGTGCTACTGCTGCGCTGCCTCGCCGTGGCGGCCCTCGTACTTGCCTTTGCCCAACCCTTCCTGCCGGTCAGCGAAGGGGTACTGAGCGGACGCAAGGCGGTGAGTATTTACGTGGACAACAGCTTCAGCATGGGCGCGGAAAGCGACCGCGCGCCGCTGTTGCAGCTGGCCCGCGACCGGGCCCGGGACATCGTGGGGGCGTACGGCCCGGAAGACCGGTTCCAGGTACTGGACAACACCTTCAGCGGCCGCAGCCAGCGGCTCATCGGCCGGGAAGAAGCCCTGGACGCCATCGAGGCCATTGCGGTGCAGCCCGAAAGCCGGCGGTTGTCGCGGGTGCTGAGCCGTCAGGAATCCGCCCTGGCCACCGAGAACACCGACAACCGCCTACTCTACCTCCTCTCCGATTTCCAGCGCAACGTCACTGACCTGCCACCGGCCATCGATACCAGCCTCAGCGTCAACCTGGTGCCCCTGGCTGCCGTCCGCGAGCGCAATGTGGCCATCGATTCGGCGTGGTTCGACGCCCCGGTGCCCCTGCTCAATCAGAACAACCTGCTGCTGGTGCGCGTCCGGAATTACGGCAGCGAAGATGTGGACAACGTCCGGCTGAGCCTGGTCTATGAGGGGCAGACCAAGCCGGAGGGAACCCTGAGCATTCCGGCGGGCGATTACGTCACCGACACCGTGTACCTCACCATCACCAGCGGGGGGGCGGGCGTGGCGCAGCTGAGCATCACCGATTTTCCCGTACAATTTGACGACGTGTACCACCTGGCCTTTCGGACCAGCGACCGCGTCCGGGTGCTCAACATCGATGCGGACGGAAGCCCCGACCGCAATCTCGGCGCGGCCCTCCGGCTGGGCGTGTTCGACCCCGCCTTCGTGAGCGCCCAGGCGATCGACTACGGGAGTCTGGGGCAGTACGGACTGGTGGTACTGACCGACCTGACCGTGGTGCCCAGCGGTCTGGCCGAGCAGTTGCGGCAGTACGTTACGGACGGGGGCAACCTGCTGGTCTTTCCGCCCGCAGCGGCCGAGCTGGGCAGCTATAATGCCTTCCTCGCGGCATTCCCCGCCGACGAACTTCAGCCCTACCAGGCGCAGCAGCGGGAAGTGAGTGGGGTCAATGACGGGGAATTTATTTTCTCGGGCGTCTTTGAAAATCGCGAAGCGGCCCTGACCCTGCCCGTGACCGGCGGCAACTTTCCCCTCACGCGCTACGGCAGCCGACAGCAGGAAGCCCTCCTGACCTACCGCGACGGGAGTACCGCCCTGGCCAAGTACGCCATCGGCGAAGGCAACCTCTACCTGAGCGCGGCTTCGCTGGATCAGGAAACCAATAACCTCACGCTAAACGCTGGCGTGTTCATCCCCATGCTCTACAAGATGGGCATCAGCAGCGGACGCCGCCGGCCGGTCGCCTACACCATCGGCCGCGATGAGGTGATCGAAACCGGCCGCCGACAGGCGAATGCCGAGATCGTGTACAAGCTGCGGGGCCCCGGCGGGGAGTTTATCCCGGAACAGCGCACGATCGGTAACCGCGTGGTGCTGGGGTTGGGCGGACAAGTCCCCGAAGCCGGCATCTACGACCTGCTCATCGACGGGGAAGCCGTCGAATCCTTTGCCTTCAACTACGACCGCACCGAATCGGACCTCACCTATACCCCGGTGGAGGAACTCGCGGCGCTGCCCAACGTCACCGTACTCGACGCCGGCTCCCAGGCGTCGCTGACCGGTGACATTCGCGAACGCAACGAGGGCCGCCCGCTGTGGCGCTACTTTGTCTGGGCCACCCTCCTCTTCCTGCTGGCCGAAGCCCTGGTCCTGCGGTTCTGGAAAGTCTAGTGGTACGCCCCCGGCGTCCTCCGTCTAAAATTATACCTTTGGCGCACTATGCTGCTTCGCTCCGTTACCATTACCGATCCCGCCAGCCCTTACGACGGTCAAACCCGTGACGTCCGGGTAAGCGAGGGGAAGATCACCGCCATCGCCGCAGCGCTCAATGCCCAGGAGGGAGAACAGGTCTTCGCGGAAACTTCCGCCCGCCTGTCCCCCGGATTCATCGACATCGGGGCCTACCTCGGCGACCCCGGACACGAGGAACGGGAGGACATCGCCAGCCTCACCGCCGCCGCGGCCGCGGGGGGGTACGTAGCGGTGGCCGTGCTGCCCACCACCGATCCGGTGCGGCAATCCGTGGCGGACATGACCTACCTGGCCAGCCACAACGGCCGCGGACCGGTCGACCTGCTGCCCCTGGCCGCCCTCAGCCGCGATACGGAAGGAAAGGACCTGACGGAAATGATGGACCTCGATGCCGCCGGAGCCTTGGCCTTCACCGACGGCCCGGGACGCCCGGCCTCCGGCAGCCTGCTGAAGCGGGGACTCGAATACGCCAAATCCTTCGGTGGCGTACTCATCGATACCCCCTACGACACGGACCTGGCCGAGGACGGGCAGATCCACGAAGGTTCCGTCAGTGTACAACTGGGCCTGCGCGGAATTCCGACCATTTGCGAGACCATCCCCCTGATGCGCGACCTGTCCGTGCTTGCCTACACGGGTGGCCGGCTGGTGCTGCACCTGCTCTCCTCCGCTGACGGGCTGCGCCTCATCGGCGAGTACCGAAGGAGTAACCCGGGGCTGATCGGTTGTACGGTCGGCGCTCACCACCTGACCTTCACCGATCAGGACCTGACCACCTTCGACCCGAACTTCAAGATCCTGCCGCCGCTCCGCGACCCCAGTGACGGCGAGGCCCTCCGGCAGGGCGTGCTCGATGGCAGCATCGATGCGATCGTCAGCCACCACCGCGCGCGGCACGGAGAAGAAAAAGACCTGGAATTCAGCTATTCCGCCTTCGGGGCCCTGGGCCTGCAGACCGCCTTTCGTCAACTCCTCCCCTGGCTGGGCAGCGACGACCAACTCGGACGGGTGGTCACGGCCTTTTCCGCCGGACCCCGCCGCCTGCTGGGACTGCCCGCGCTGCGGATCGAAGTGGGGGCCCCGGCCCAGCTTACCCTGTTTACGACCGAGGGCGGCGGAGAATTTACAGGCAAGGACCTCCGGGGGAAGACCCGGAACAGCCCCCTGCTGGGCCGGTACCTGCCCGGTCGTATGCTCGGCACCATCAACCACGACCGCCTATGGACATCAGCGTAGTCGTCCCCCTGTTCAACGAAGAGGAATCCCTGCCGGAACTGACGGCCTGGATCGACCGGGTCATGCAGGCCAACGGGTACAGCTACGAGGTGTGGCTGGTAGACGATGGCAGTACCGACGACAGCTGGCTGGTGATCCAGCGCCTGGCCAGGGAAAACGATTGCCTGAAGGGGATCAAGTTTCAGCGCAACTACGGCAAGAGTCCCGCCCTGAACGTGGGCTTCCAACACGCCCGGGGGGAGGTCATCATCACGATGGACGCCGACCTGCAGGACAGCCCCGACGAAATCCCCGCCCTCTACCGCATGATTGTGGAGGAGGGATTCGACGTGGTCTCCGGCTGGAAGAAGAACCGCAAGGACCCCATCGGTAAAACCCTGCCGTCCAAGTTCTTCAACTTCGTGACCCGCAAAGTCAGCGGCATCGAGTTGCATGACTTCAACTGCGGGCTCAAAAGCTACCGGCGCAAGGTCATCAAATCGATCGAGGTGTACGGCGACATGCACCGCCACATGCCCCTGCTGGCTAAATGGGCGGGATTCCGCAAGATCGGGGAGAAGGTCGTCGAGCACCGCGCCCGGAAATACGGCTCCTCCAAATTCGGCCTGTCGCGGCTGGTCACGGGCTTCCTGGATCTGCTGACCCTCATGTTCGTGGGCAAATTCGGCAAGCGGCCCATGCACTTGTTCGGCCCCATCGGGACCCTGATGTTCGTCATCGGTCTCATCACCGCGGTGACTATGGGGGCGACCAAGATTTACGCCCTGGCCAGCCACCAGCCCAAGACGCTGATCACGGATAATCCCTGGTTTTTCATCAGCCTGACGACGATGCTCCTGGGCACCATTCTTTTCGTGACCGGCTTCCTGGCGGAACTGGTCTCCCGCTCCAATCCCGAGCGGAATGCCTACCTCGTGGAATCCGTACTCGATGCTTAGGGTGTACGACGACGAATACTTCATGCAGCAGGCGCTGGCCCAGGCCAAGCTCGCCGCCGCCATGGGCGAGATTCCCGTGGGCGCCGTCGTGGTGTGCAACAACCGCATCATCGCGCGGGGCCACAACGAAACGGAGCGGCTCAACGACGTGACCGCCCATGCCGAGATCATCGCCCTCACCGCGGCGGCCAATCACCTCGGCGACAAGTACCTGCACGACTGTACCCTCTACGTCACCCTGGAGCCCTGCCCGATGTGCGCCGGCGCGCTCAACTGGGCCCAGGCCGCCCGCATCGTATACGGCGCCAGCGACGACAAGCGGGGGTTCATGCGCTTCGGCCGGGAACTCCTCCACCCCAAAACCAAACTGGAATTCGGCATCCTCCAGGATCCCTGTGCCCAGTTGCTGACCGGCTTTTTTCAGCAGCGGCGTTAAACTTGGCTTAAACCGCGGGTTTTGCTGCACCCGCGGCCCCGCCCGGGCCTTCCTTTGCTGCAACCTCCACCTTCCGCTATGACCCGCCTACTCTCCCTGCTCGCCCTCGGCTTTTTTGTCTTCACTTCCTGTGGCCCCCGCCTGAGCCCCTTCACCCAGCGGCTGTACGAAAGTCAGGGCTGGCAGGAAGCCGACCTGCGGCGCATCCAGTTTTACCTCTCCGAAGACGTAGTCCTGCAGCGGGAACTGCGCAACGACCGGTCCCTCATCCGGAACGGTACGGTGCGGGTCATCGACGGCCGGGAAGTGGAGCAGGTCGTGTTCAAGCGCAACACCCCCGGGGTGTTCACGTTTAGCCCCAAGAGTCAGCGGGTGGCCATTTCGTTTGAGGCGGACAACGACAATTTCCTGGTCTTCGGCCCGAATCCTAAAAACGGCGACCGCTACACCCTGCTGGCCGGCGACTGGACCCGCGACCACGGCACCATCACCTACGCCGGGCGCGAGTGGCAGGTCTCCAGCGCCGACGCCTTTGCCAGCTTGCTCATCCCCCTGAAGCGACTCCAGGATGGAGATACGCGGGGCCGCGTCGTGGGCGGACGTAAGCTATGAGCGGGGTGGCCGCTTCACTATAGTCCCAAAAGACCGCGGGTAGCCACTTCCGCTTCGGCCAGCGCCGCCGGGAGGACGTCGTTGATCAGTACCCGATCGAAGCGGTTGCGGTAGCTGAGTTCCTCCGCGGCCCGCTCGATGCGCACCCGCAGGCTTTCGGAATCCTCGGTACTCCGATCGCGGAGTCGCTGAAACAGGACCTGTTCCGAGGGCGGGGCTACGAAAATGGCCAGGCTGTCTTCCGGGTAATACTCCTTGATGTGGGTGGCTCCCTTTACTTCGATGTCAAAGACCACGGTCCGTCCCTGCGCCCAGATACGTTGCAACTCGGCGTGCAGGGTGCCGTAGAAGCGGCCGGGATAGACCTCCTCATACTCCACGAAGGCGCCACCGGCGACCTGGTCCAGGAACTCCCGGTTACTCATAAAGTGGTAGTCTATGCCGTCGACCTCCCCCGGCCGCGGCGGGCGGGTGGTGGCCGACACCGAGAAGGCGAGCTCCCCGAAGGTGTGGAGCAGGTGCCGCACGATGGTGGTCTTGCCGGCGCCGGAGGGGGCGGTGAGGATCAGTAATTTTCCGCGCGGGACCTCAGGCGACATTGGCAAGCTGCTCTTTGATCATTTCCAGGTTCTCCTTCATGTTGACGACCACCTTCTGCAGGTCGGCGGAGTAGGCCTTGGCCCCCAGGGTGTTGATTTCCCGGCCCATTTCCTGGCTGATGAACGTGAGCTTGCGCCCCTTCACGTCGTCTTCGTTTTCCAGGATCTCGAGAAAGTAGTCGCAGTTTTGCTGGAGGCGGACCTTTTCCTCGTGGATGTCCATTTTCTCCAGGTAAAACAGGACCTCCTGCTCGTAGCGGTTTTGGTCCACGTTGGCGCGCCCGACGTAATCAGCCAGGTGGCGTTCCATGCGGTCACGGACGGCGGTGATGCGCTGTTCGGCGAAATCGTCGACCTGCCCGAGTCCTTCGACAATGGCGCGGACGCTGGTGCGGAGGTCATCGGCGAGGACATGGCCTTCCTGGAGGCGGTACTCCTGAAAATTTTCCACGCACTGGCGGGTAACGGTCAGGACGTGTGCCCAGTCGGTCTCCGCGAGCACAGCCGTTCCGCTCTCGAGGATACCCGGGGTGCGGAGCAGGGCGGGAACGAGGCCGTCCATGGTGCTCTCCGGCAGGGAGGTCTTCAGGTTGAAGTAGATGTTGGTGCTGAGGCCGGCCAGGAGGGGCAGGTCGACCTTGATCTTTCCGGTGCCGGATTCGTCGACGATATCGAGGCTCAGCTCGACCTTCCCGCGTTTGACCTCGGCCAGGACGAACTTGCGCAACTCGAGTTCGTAAGCGTGCAGGCTGTGGGAGGTGCGCAGCCGCAGGTCGGTTTGCTTGCTGTTCAGTCCCCGGAGCTCGGCGTTGAAGGTTTTGCCTTCCTGTAGGAGGCTGGCCCGGCCGTAACCGGTCATGGATAAGAGCATGAGGACAAGGGATTTAATTTGGGAAGGGGCGAAGATAAGCTACCAGCTTGGGCTCACGGGCTGCGGCGGTAAGTATTCGGCGTATCCGGTCGGCTGTCCGGTCTGCGCGGCTGCGACCTACCTCCGTCGAATCTGCCTAACTGGTTGATTTTAAAAGAAATAGTACGGTAGATGAGGGGAAATCCGGAGGAAAAGCAGATATTTGCAGCGCTTTAAGAAGCCCGTACGCGGAGACAAAACTTGTAGAATGAGAAAAGCTGATTTAGTAGCCAATATTGCCGACAAAACGGGTATTGCGAAAGTTGACGTACTCGTCGCCCTGGAGAGCTTCTTTAAGGAAGTGAAGGGCAGCCTGACGGAAGGGGAAAATGTATACATCCGGGGATTCGGATCCTTCGTAGTCAAGAAGCGCGCCAAGAAGATCGGCCGCCACATCCAGGAAAACAAGGCCATTGAGATTCCCGAGCACTTCATTCCCGCCTTCAAGCCGGCCAAGATTTTTGTCGAGCAGGTAAAGGAAAAGGTTTCCGACCTGCCCGACGAAGACGAAAGCGACCTCGACTAATGCGTAAGCCCCAGTGGATCGCTGCCGGGATCGCCCTGCTGTTCGTGGTAGTGACCTACTGGGGGTGCCCGGTGCGCGCCCCGGAAATGGAGGAGGGCTTTAGTCGCGGCCCGGTGGCCACGACCGGCCTGGAATCCCTCATCCGGGAGGCCCACGCTACGCTCACCCCCGCCCAGCAGGCCACCCTCTCTACCCTCGAGGAACGCCTGGAAACCCAGGAGGAAGATACCGCCCGCGTGGCCCTGCTCCAACAGCTGGCCGGCGAGTGGTACAAGGCCGGGAAGCCCGCCATTTCGGGCGTCTACGCCGCCCGTATCGCGGAAATCGAAAATACCGAGGAGGCCTGGGGCATCACCGCCACCACCTTCAGCCTCTGCCTGCAACAGGAAGGTGCCGACGACAAAACCCGGCAGTTTTGCTCCGCCCAGGCCGAAGCAGCGTACCAGGCTGCGATCAGCCTGAATCCGAACAATGTGGAAAACCGGATCAACCTGGCGGTCACCTATACCGATAACCCGCCCCAGGACAACCCCATGAAGGGCATCCTGATGCTGCGGGACCTCGAGAAGGAGTACCCCACCGAGCCGAAGGTCTACATCACCCTGGCCCAGCTGGCCATCAAGACCAACCAGCTGGACCGCGCCGCCGAGCGCCTGAAGATGGCCGACGACCTCGCACCCGGCAATCCCGACGTGGTCTGCCCCCTGGCCAAGGTGTACGAGAACCTGGGCCGCAGCGGAGAAGCCGACATCTATTCCCGCAAATGCTCGGCCCTTTTGCAGTAAGCGTTTGTGATTTTCTGCTTACCTTTGCCCCCGCGTTTCCGCCACTCCGGGGGATTCGTAGAGAACTAATCCCGCTTGCGATTTGTATTTAATCGTGAGTATTTATCAATCACCCTTTTTTACTAACTTAAACGACAAAATATGCCGTGTGGAAAGAAGCGGAAGCGCCATAAGATCGCTACGCACAAACGGAAGAAGCGCCTGCGCAAGAACCGTCACAAGAAAAAGAACCGCTAGACTCTAGCACCATGCCTTGTGCGACCGGGGTACCCCGAGGGGTATTCCGGTCGTGACCGGTTTGGAGCGTTTTTCGTTGTTGCCGTTGCGCTATCCTTCGAGATTTTTGTGTCAAGCAGTGGTTTTTCCGGCTTGACGCCGAGTGTTCCTTACATCTACGGCCCACTTTCCGTGCCGCATCACCGGCCCGCCGCGCGCCGATGCAGCCGCCAAGAGACTTTCCGCCACTGCCCGTGCCCGCACGCGCGGCGGACAACCCCAGCCGAACCCTAGACGTAGTTCCCCTCTCGCTATTTTTAGCACGACCGCGCAGGCAGAGCGTCCCGCCGCCCCGGTCATGGGTATGCTTTAATTTATCGGATGCACTTCGCCCCCTCTCGTCCACTTTATCCGGCGGGGGGAATTTGTGTATCTACCCAACCCTGTTAAACAGTGGAAAAAGAAATGATCGTCTCGAGTACGGGCAAAGAAGTAGAAGTAGCCCTGCTCGAAGACGGAAAACTGGTGGAGATCCACCGCCAGCGGTCAACCGACCAATTTACCGTCGGGGACGTTTTCCTCGGCCGCGTAAAACGGGTGACCGCCCCCCTCAATGCCGCCTTTGTCGATATCGGACATAAGAAAGATGCATTCCTACACTACACCGACCTCGGCCCCAAGGTCAAGACCCTGCAGACCTACGCCGACAACGCCATCAAGGGCAAGCTGTCCACCCACCAGCTCGAAAAGGTCAAATACGAACCCGAGATCGTCAAGACCGGTAAAATTGACGACGTATTCACGAAGAAGCAGGTCGTCCTGACCCAGGTGCTGAAGGAGCCCATCAGCACCAAGGGACCCCGCCTCAGCTGTGAGATCACGATCCCCGGACGCTACCTGGTCATCACCCCCTTCAGTGAGACCGTCGCCGTTTCGAAAAAGATCAGTACCAGCGAGGAGCGCAAGCGCCTCCAGCTATTGGTCGAGAGCATCCGCCCGACGAACTTCGGCGTGATCGTCCGCACCGCCGCCGAAGGCAAGGGCGTGGGCGAGCTCCTCGAAGAGATCAACCAACTCGTCGACAAATGGAAGACCATCGTAGAGAATGCGAAGGGCGCTACCCCACCGGCCAAGCTGCTGAGTGAGGTCGACAAGACCACCGGCCTGCTGCGCGACCTCCTGACGCCCGACTTTACCAACGTGGTGGTCGACAACAAGGAGCTTTTCGACACGATCAAGGAATACGTTAAGGATATCGCCAAGGACCGCCCGAACCTGGTCCAGTTTCACAAAGGCAGTAAACCCATTTTCGATGCACACGGCGTGACCAAACAGATCAAGAGCAGTTTCGGCAAGACCGCAACCATGGCCAGCGGCGCCTACATCGTGATCGAGCATACCGAGGCGATGCACACCATCGACGTGAACAGCGGCAACAAGATGCCGAGTCAGAACCAGACCGAGGCGGTGCTGAAGATCAACCTGGAAGCCGCCGAGGAGATCGCCCGCCAGATGCGCCTGCGGGACATCGGGGGCATCATCGTCATCGACTTCATCGACATGCGCGACGCCGAGCACCGCAAACAGCTCGCCGCCACCATGCGCAATGCCATGAAGAACGACCGGGCCCAGCACACCGTGCTGCCACTAAGCAAGTTCGGCCTCATGCAGATCACCCGCCAACGGGTGCGCCCGGAGGTCAAGATCACCACCGCCGAAAAATGCCCGACCTGCAACGGTACCGGTAAGGTGAACGCGACCATTCTGCTTACCGACGAGATCGAGCGCGACCTCAACTTCATCATGGAGGCGCGGCCCAAGGCCAAGCTGAAACTGAAGGTGCACCCCTACATCTCCGCCTTCCTCAAGCGGGGACTGCCGAGCGCCCAGATGAAGTGGTACATGAAGCACTACCGCTGGCTGGACATCCAGTCCGATAACGATTTCCCCATCACGACCTTCAAGTTCTTCGACAGCAAGGACGACGAGATCAAGCTCCAGAACTAACTTAAAAAAGGCCCGCATCACTTCAGTGATGCGGGCCTTTCTGCTTACAGGGGGCGGCGGATGAGTTCGTCCCGGATCTGCAGGAGGATGTCCTTCTCGGAGGGTCCGGGATCGGGTACCGGCACCTCGACCACCAGCTTGACGGTCAGTTGGTTATAGCTTCGCAGGATCAGGAAGATGACGAAAGAAATGATCAGGAAATTGATGACGGTCTGGATGAACCTACCGTAACGGATGGCGGCCCCTTCCTCCAGAACGGTGCCGTTGGCATCGACGACCGTATCGGAGAGCGGGATGGTCAGCTCTGAGAAATCGACTCCTCCCAGGAGCTGCCCGATGGGAGGCATGATGACATCGTTGGTGAGGGAGGTCACAATGGCCCCGAAGGCCCCGGCAATGATGACGGCCGTAGCCAACTCCAGCACATTGCCCTTCATGATGAAGGCCCTGAACTCTTTAAACATAGGTGAGCGTGGTTATGCGGGGGCAGTGCCGCCTCGGGTGAACGTGTTGCACCACTCAAGGTACTACCGTCCTACCTCAACCGATCCGCACTCCGCACCAATTTTTCGTCCTTGTTGATGTAGTGGGCGGCGAGGGCCGCGAAAACGATCGTCAGGAGGGGAAGGGCAAGGCCGAATTCGGGGGAGGCCTGTTCCGCGGCCGAATCGCCGTACCACAGCGCGGCACCGTAAGCGGCGTAGGCCACGGTGATCAAGATGGCCACGTTGCAGAGCACCTTCTGGAGGCGTCGGTTGCCGAACAGGAAGATAGCCAGCAACGAAAGTGCTGCAACGGCTGCCACCCCGCCAACCAGGATGGGGCTGTCAAACACCGTGAGGTGAGCGTCGGCAAAAACGGACTGGGCGGCAGCGGGAGCGTCGGTTTCCGCCACGTCGGTGATGAAGAGGCCGAAGGTGCACAGGGTGGCCAGGAACAGGAAAATGGATTGAATGCGTTGGATCATGCGTAGGGCTACTTGGAAGGGGGCAAAGGTAAGCTACGGCTGCGTCTCCCCACCCGGTGTCTACTTACCTTTACTACATGTCTACCCGCCTGCTCCTCGGCCTCCTGCTCCTGTCGACGCTCCCCGCCTGCATCCCCCCCGCGGACGAAGCGTCCGCCACGCCGCTGAATGTCGAACTGGACAATCCCCTCACCCGTCAGGTGGCCGGGTGGCAGAACCGCCGGGAACAAGACAGCCTGCGGCTTGCCCTGGGCAGCTCCGACCTTACCCTTCGCTTTCTCGCGGCGCGGGCCCTGGGCAGCTTTCCGGAGCTGACGGAGGCCACCATCGACTCCCTTTCCGCCCTCCTGGCCGATCCTGCGGAAGGGGTCAGGACTCAGGCCGCCTACGCCCTGGGACAAACCGGGAACCCCCGGGTGCCCGACCGCCTGGCCGCGGCATTCGACCGGACGGCCGAAACGTCCGACTTCAATGCCGCCCTCCTGGAGGCCGTGGGCAAAACCGGTGATGCCGGCGACGCAGCCAACCTGGCGGCCATCTCCACCTATACGCTTTCCGATACGGCGCTCATGGCCGGCCGGGCCTGGGGAATTTACTACGCCGCCCTGCGCGGGTTTCGCAGTGCCGAATCGGACGCAATTATGGTAGACCTGGTCCTCGATCCCGAAGCCGCCGCTGCGATCCGTCATCCGGCCGCCCACTACCTGCACCGCGTTGCCTTCTCGGTCGATTCAGTGCAGGAGCGCGGCCTGCGCCAGGAGCTCCGGAACACCACCGATCCCGTCGTGGCCATGGGCCTCATCCGCACCCTCGGGCGGAGCGGAAGCGGTGCGGCGCGGCTGTCGCTGCTGCGGCGTATGGATACTACGGCCGACTGGCGGGAGCGGGTGGAAGTGCTGCTGGCCTTCGCCGGCTTCGAATACGCCACGGTACGGGAATCGGTCATCGAATCCCTCCGCGACCCCCATCCGCTGGTAGCCCGGACCGCAGCCGAGTTCTTCCTCGCCAGTGGGGTGGAGGCCGACGCCCCGCTCTACCTGCAACTCGCCGAGGATCCCCTGCCGAATCACCTGGGCCTCTTGCTCTACCGGGCGGCCAACCGTCACCTCTCTCCCTTCCTCAGCGACTACCGCGACCGCATCAATGCCGCCCTGCGCAATCAGTATACGGAACTGGATGACCCCTACGCCAGGGCGGATGCCCTGCGGGCACTGGGGGAATTTCCGTGGATGTACCGCACCCTCTACGGGTATTACCAGGAGACGGACCTTCCCATACTCCGCACCGCCGCCGCCGAGACCCTCCAGGCCATCAGCGACCGGACCGATTTCGACGCCTTCTTTCGCGGCAACGGCCGGCGGGTACGCGGGGAGCTGGCGCAGTACTTCCAGCAAATGATCGCGAGCCGGGAGGAGGGGCCGGCCTACTTTGCCGCCGGGGCCCTAGCCGCGGCGCCGGAGATTTACCTGCCGTACTACCCGGACCTGAGCTGGCTGGACGATGCCCTTGCCGACTTCGAGCTGCCCCGGCAACTGGAAACCTACACCGAAGTGTTCGGTGCCCGCAATGCCCTGGGCGGAACGAAGCAATCCATGCCCCCCATCGATGCCGCGCTGGCCCGTGACATCGACTGGCAAGTGCTGGAGGATTCCGGTGCCCGCACGGTGGTCCTGACCACGGAGGAGGGGGCCATCTCCCTCGTCCTCTGGCCGACGGTCGCGCCGGCTACGGTTACCAGCTTCCTCGAACTGGTTGGCCGGGAGTACTACGACGGGAAGGTCTTTCACCGGGTGGTGCCCAACTTCGTCGCCCAGGGGGGCGGGCCGCGCGGCGATGGCTTCGGCTCGGAAGATTTTATCGTGCGCACGGAAACCCCCCGCCTGCACTGGGACCGCGCAGGGCTCGTCGGCATGGCCAGCGCCGGCAGGGATACCGAGGGGGTACAGTTTTTCATCACTCACCGGCCGACGCCCCACCTCGACGGGAAGTACACCATCTTCGGGGAGGTCGTGGAGGGGCAGGACGTCGTCGACCGCCTGCTTCCCGGCAGCCGCATCACCCGGGTGGAACTGCGGTAGCAAAATTGGGGTTATAGCTAAAAAACCCATCTCCGTGATTCCGATCCAGCACGCCTGGGACCTCTCCCCCACCGAGGCCGTGGCCCTCCAGCAGGAACTGAAAACACAGATCGCCCTGCAGCCGCTCCCCCGGCCCGTCGGGCTGATCGGGGGGGCGGATATTTCCTTCAACCTCTACTCCGACGTCTTCTACGCGGGCATCGTCGTGCTGGATTACCAGACCCTGGAGGTGGTGGAGACCGCCACCTTCCGGCAGCGGGTCGACTTCCCCTACGTGCCCGGCCTCCTTTCCTTCCGCGAGATCCCGTCCCTCTTGCTAGCCTGGGAAAAACTGAAACAAAAGCCCGACGTCGTCATGGTCGACGGGCACGGGATCGCCCACCCGCGGCGCATGGGCATCGCGACCCACTTTGGACTGGTGACCGGCACCCCTACCCTGGGGTGTGCCAAGAAGATCCTCACCGGTAAATTTGCCGCCCTAGGGCCGGAACGCGGGGACTTCTCTCCCATCGTGGACCGGGGGGAAGCGGTGGGGTATGCCCTGCGTTCCAAACAACGGGTCAACCCGGTCTTCATTTCCCCCGGTCACCTGCTCGATCTGCGGGGAGCCCTCGACATTGCCCGGCACTGCCTGCTGAAGCACAAACTTCCGGAACCGACCCGCCGGGCGCACCTGCTCGTCAACGAATTCCGGAAGTCGGAAATGTCGCCGCCGCCGCCGCCGGTCGCCTGAGCCCGGTATCTTTGCCGTTGATGAATGACCTCAGCACCCGCGTCCGCGCCCTGGCGGAAGAAACCGCCCCGGCCAACTTAAGCGACCGACGCCACCTGCACGCCCACCCGGAACTGAGTTTCGAGGAACACGCCACCGTGGCCTACGTCGCCGAACAACTGGATGCCCTGGGGATACCCCACCGGAGCGTGGCCGGCACCGGACTGGTCGCCGAGATCCGCGGAGGAAGCGGACCCACCGTCGCCCTACGCGCCGATATGGACGCCCTGCCCATTCAGGAAGCCAATGCGGTTCCCTATCGCTCCCAGACTCCGGGCGTCATGCACGCCTGCGGCCACGACGTCCATACGGCCTCCCTGCTCGGCGCGGCCAGGATCCTGCAGCCCATGCGGGAGGCCCTGAGCGGTACGGTGCGCCTCCTGTTTCAGCCGGGGGAAGAGAAACTGCCGGGGGGCGCCACGCTGATGATCCGCGACGGAGCTTTGCAAAATCCTACCCCGGCGGCCATTTTCGGGCAGCACGTTCATCCCCCGTTGCCAGTAGGTAGCGTCGGATTCCGGCCCGGCATCTACATGGCCAGCACCGACGAGCTCTACCTCACGGTGACCGGGCGGGGCGGCCACGGGGCCATGCCCCACCAGGCCGTCGACCCCATCGTCATCACGGCCCAGCTCATCACCGCCCTGCAGCAAGTGGTGAGCCGGGAGACCGACCCTACCCTACCCGTGGTCCTCACCTTCGGGCGCATCGAAAGCGTAGGCGGTGCCACGAACGTCATTCCGAACGCCGTGAAACTGGAGGGGACCCTGCGCACCCTCGACGAAGCCTGGCGTAAAGAACTCCACCTGCGGCTGAAGCGCACGGTAGAGGGCCTGGCCGCCGCCCTCGGGGGAAGTGCCGAACTGACCGTCGCCCCCGGGTATCCGTTCCTGAAGAACGACGAACCCCTGACCCGCTGGGCCCGGGAGGAAGCCCGCCTGCTGCTCGGGGCGGAACAGGTCGTCGACTTGCCCATCCGGATGACCGGAGAGGACTTCGCGTTCTACTCCCACCACCTGCCGGCCTGTTTTTACCGCCTGGGCGTTCAGGGAAATACGGCCCACCCGGGCAGTCCGGTGCATACCGACACCTTCGACGTGGACGAAAAATGCCTCGCCACGGGAGCGTCCCTGCTCGCCTGGCTGGCCCTGCGCCGGCTCAGCTGACCCGCGTGCGCCAGTCGAGGATCAGGTAGACCCCCGCGTCGGCCGTTACGAAGAGGTGATCGCCGACAACGGCCAGATTCACCGCGGTACGGGGGAGGGGAATCTTGCCGCGGAGGTGCCCCGCCCCGTCCGCTACGTAGATGCCGTCGCCCCCGCAAACGAGGAGCGCCTCCCCGTCCGTCTCGCTGCCGTCCGGTACGCCCTGGTCGACGGAGAACAGGAACTTGCCGTCACCCGAAATGCGACCGGTTGCGGGGTCGAAGGAAAAGCGGTGGACGGAGGCGCGCCGCCCGAGGTTGACCTGCTCGCCGTGGGCGCCGTCGTTGCTCGTATCGGTGACGAAGAGGGTTTTTTCGTCCGGACTGAGGGCCAGTCCGTGCGGCATTTCCAGTCCGCAATCGAAGGCGAATGGCTCCCCCGCTTGCGGAATCACGTAGAGGCTCGGCTCCAGCTCCGGGGCCGGTCGGAAGCCCTGGCGGAAGCCGTAATCCGGGTCGCTGACAATAAGGTGCCCCTGCCGGCTCTCGATGACCTTATTGAGGCTGTTGAGCGGCTTGCCGTCGAAGCCGTCGAAGCGGATGGTCGTCGATTTGTCGTCCAGCTCGATCCGCGATACCCGGCTGGGGTTTTCCATATCCCCCTGCTCGGCGACCAGGAGGGCCTTGCCGTCGCGGCTCAACGAGAGGCTATTGGCCATGTTTGCGTCCGCCACCCAGCTTTGGGCTTCCAGGTTCTTGAGGGCAGTTTGATCGAGCCGCTCGGCCCAATTGCCGTCCCTGGCCAGCTCAAAATGGCTAAAATCAAGGTAGTGGATCGCCACGCCCGGCCCTTCCTCCTTACGGCTGGTGGAAAAATACAGGCGGTCCTGGGCGGCTACCCAGACGCACCCCTCGTGGGCGTCAGCGGGGATGAAGTAGGTATTGCTCATAATGCAGTAAGCCGGGGGCCGTGTCCGAGGTTCGATGGGCGGCGGGGCGCGGGTGCACTGTATCTTCGCCGGATGCGTGCTAAGAAATCCTACGGCCAACACTTTCTGAATAACGAACACTATGCCCGGCAGATCGCCGAGGCGCTGCAGCTGCAGGAACAGTACAAAGAGGTCCTGGAAGTGGGCCCCGGCCAGGGCATGCTGACCAAGCACCTGCTGGACCGCCGGGACGATTTCCACCTCAGGGTGGCCGAGGCGGATCGCGACATGGTGAGCTACCTGCAGGTCCACTACCCGCAACTGAAGGAGGACATCCTGGAGGGGGACTTCCTGAAACTCGACCTGGAAAAGGTATTTGCGGGCCGTCCGTTCGGGCTCATCGGCAACTTCCCGTACAACATCTCCAGCCAGATCCTGATCAAGCTGCTGGACAACTACCGGCTGATCCCGGAAATGGTGGGGATGTTCCAGAAGGAAGTCGCCGACCGGGTACTCAGTGGAGAGGGCAACAAGGTCTACGGCGTGATCGGCATCCTCGTGCAGTCGCGCTACGTACCATCCCTTTGCTTCAACGTCAGCCGGGGCAACTTCTCCCCGCCGCCCCGGGTGGAAAGCGCGGTCATCCGCCTGGTGCGCCGCGAACGGCCCCTCGTGGCCGACGAGCACTACTCCCTCTTCAAGCACGTCGTGAAGTCGTCGTTCGGCCAGCGGCGCAAGATGCTCCGCAACAGCCTGAAGGCGGTATTCCCCGCCGAGGTACTGGCCGAAGACGAGATCTTCCAGCGCCGTCCCGAGCAACTGAGTGTGGAAGAGCTGGTTACGCTGACGGAGCGCGCCGCTACTCTTAAGTAGCAAATTACTAGTAATCAGGTGGTTATCTGGATTCAATTACTTGTTCCCGGCCGTTTGCCCGGGAACGGGATGGTGCATTCTGTCCTTTTTTGTCGCGAGCAGTCCGTAGATATTTGTGTCATCACCGGCGGGAACCGATCCGTCGCCAGCACACGAATCCACCATGCACCCTCCTACTACCCCCTATTTGACTTACCTCCGCGCCTGCCGTTCCGGACTCCGGGTGATGATCCGCCTGGGCTCCCCCGATCATGAGGACTGCCGCTACCTGGGAATCTGTGAAATGGTTGCGGAGGACCGCCTCACTCCCGGTGGGTGCCCTTCCACCTGCGTCCCCGCCTACCTGCGGATGGACGTGCCCACGGGCCGACTCCTGCTTCACGTTGACGACCGGGCGATCACGCCCGCCATCCGAAAGCTTCACTTCCCCCCGCCTGGCTTTACCGTCTTGCGGCCGTACTTCCTGCCCACCCGCATCGGGGACCAGCTCGGCCTGCCGGAACCCGACTACCGCATTGCTACGGGCACCTATCCCGTACTGGACGACGGCACCTTCACTACCCTTTCGCTGCGGCTGGTGAGCGCAGGAGCCCGCACCCGCTCCCGCCTGCGTACGGCCGCCTGATTTTCCGCTAGCCGTCCCGATTCATGCGGGACCCAACCTAAACCGACTATGAACAACGAAGCGCCCCGGCTCTTCCCCTTCCCGCTCGTGGAAGGAAACGTGGAGGCCCTCCACGCCCGCCACCACCGTACGGGCACCACCATTTACCTCACCGTCGTGATCGGCCTGCTGATCGCGGCGGCCTGTCTGCCCCTGGTCGAGGTGGAGGTGAACAGCCAGAGCCGTGGCATCCTGCGGCCGACCATGAAACTGACGCCCGTGAGCCCTCCGGTCAGCGGAACGGTCACCCTTGCCCGCCTGCGGGAGAACGGCGCGGTGTGCGCCGGGGATACCCTGCTGGTCGTGAGTGCCGCCGGGCTGAGTACGGAGGCGGATCACCTGTGGGCGCAGCTGCGGGAGCGGGAGGAGTTGCTTGGTGACCTGAAGGGCCTTCTTACGGCCGCACATCGGATGTCGGCCGGTGGGCAGCCGTTTGATGCGGGCCTACCAGTTTTGCGGACGGCCGTCTACCAACGCGACTACCGGGAATACCGCCGGCGCACTGACGAGGGCGTGCTGAAACTGACCCACGCCCGTCGCCACCTCGCCCGCCAGGAACAGCTGATGGAAACCGGCTCGGTCGCCCGGATGGACCTGGAGCAGGCCGCGTACGAGGTCACCCTCTTGGAGGGACAGCAGCAACAGCTCACGGAGCAACAATACCACCTGTGGACGCAGGAAGGGCAACGCATCCGGCGGGAACGAGCGGACCTGCAGCAGCGGCTGGCGCAGGTGCGGGAGCAGGCCAGACAGCACGTGGTTACCGCCCCGGTCGACGGTCAGCTGACGCAAACGGACGGACTACAACCCGGGGCCTTTGCTTCCGCGGGCCAGCCGATCGCCCAGATCTCGCCCGACGGGGAGCTGCGGGTGGAGACCTACGTGAGTCCGGCCGACATCGGCCTCCTGCGGGTGGGCCTGCCCGTACGCCTGCAGCTCGATGCCTTTCACTACAACCAGTGGGGGCTCGCCTCCGCCACCCTCAGTGAGATCGGGACCGACGTAACCGAAGTCGAGGGCACGGCCGCCTTCCTGGTGACCTGTACCCTCCACGACCGCGAACTGCGCCTGAAGAACGGCTACGTCGGCACCCTGCGTAAGGGCATGACGCTGACCGCCCACTTTGCCCTCACCCGGCGCACCCTCCTCCAGCTCCTGCACGACAAGCTCGACGACTGGTTCAATCCCACCTACAATTAAGCCGCTATGAAAAAGACCATTCGTCAACACGACATCACCGACTGCGGGGCGGCCTGCCTGGCTTCGATTGCGGCCCACTACAAGCTGGGGCTGCCCATCGCCCGCATCCGCCAGCTGGCGGGTACCGACCAGAAGGGAACCAACCTGCTCGGCATGATCCAGGCGGCCGAAAAGCTCGGCTTCAGCTGCAAGGGCGTCCGGGCCGAAGAGGAGGCCCTCAAGACCGAAGCGGAGTACCCGGCCGTGGCCCACGTCATCGTAAATAAGCGGCTCCATCACTTCGTGGTGGTGTACCAGGTGACCGACACGTACGTCCGGATCATGGACCCCGCCACGGGCAAAATGGAAAAGCGCGGTTGGGCGCAGTGGCGGGAAGAATGGACCGGCGTACTCCTGCTCATCGCGCCAAGCGAGGCGTTTACGGCCGGCAACCAGCGGGTATCCACCTTCGCCCGCTTCCGGGCCTTGCTGCAGCCCCACCGCGCCACCCTCGTGCAGGCGCTCTTCGGTGCCGTGGTGTACACCGTCCTGGGACTGAGCACCTCGATCTACCTCCAGAAGATCACCGACTTCGTCCTGATCAATCGCAACACCCGCCTGTTAAACCTACTGAGCATAACCATGGTGGCCCTGCTGGCGGTGAGCATCTTCATCGGGGCGATGAAATCAGTGATGGTGCTGCGGTCGGGACAGCTCATCGATGCGCGGCTCATCCTGGGGTATTACCAGCACCTGCTGCGGTTGCCCCAGCGGTTCTTTGATACGATGCGGACGGGAGAGATCATCTCCCGCATCGGGGATGCCGTGAAGATCCGCGCTTTCATCAACGACGTAGCAATCAACCTGCTGGTGAACGTCTTTATCGTGGTTTTTTCCTTCGGGCTCATGTTTACCTACTACTGGAAACTGGCGCTGGTGCTGCTGATCGTAGTCCCCTGCTACGTAGCCATCTACTGGATCACCAACCGGTTAAACCGCAGCCGGGAGCGGGAGCTGATGGAGCGGGCGGCGGACCTGGAAAGTCAGCTGGTGGAAAGCGTGAGCGCGGTGCGTACCATCAAACAACTCGGACTGGAGGAACACGCCAACCTGAAAACGGAGACCCGCTTCGTGAAGCTGTTGCAGACGACCTACCGCTCCGGCATCAACTCGATTTTCTCCGGCAATGCTTCGGAGCTCGTGAGTCGCCTTTTCACCATCATCCTGCTGTGGGTCGGCAGCTATTACGTGATCGAAGGGGCTATTTCTCCGGGAGAGCTGCTGGGCTTTTACGCCCTCATCGGCTACTTCACCGGGCCGGCGAAGGGACTCATCGGCATGAACAAGACCATCCAGAACGCCCTCATCGCGGCGGACCGCCTCTTTGAAATCATCGACCTCGAAGGCGAGGAAGTGGCCACCGAACTAATGGACCTCCAGCGGGACATGATCGGAGATATCCGCTTCCGTGGCCTGGAGTTCGGCTACGGTTCCCGGAAACAGGTCTTTACCGGCTTCAACCTGACGATCCCGGCCGGCCGGATCACCGGGCTGGTCGGGGAAAGCGGCTCGGGAAAATCCACGCTCGCCGCTCTGCTCCAGAAACTCTATCCGCTCAACGGGGGGAAAATCGTGGTCGGCGATGCGGACCTCACTTACGTAAGCAACCAAAGCCTGCGCGCCCGGATCGGCGTCGTGCCCCAGGAGTTGAACCTCTTCGCCGGCAACCTGATCGAGAACATCGCCGTCGGTGATTACGCCCCGGATATACAGCGTATCCTGACCATCTGTAAGGACCTGGGATTACTGGCCTTCATTGAGTCCCTGCCGGAAGGATTTACAACCTACGTCGGGGAGCACGGCACCAACCTGAGCGGAGGACAACGGCAACGGCTGGCGATCGCCCGGGCGCTCTACCGGGATCCGGATATTCTTATTCTTGACGAGGCGACTTCCGCCTTGGATTCCGCCAGCGAGCAATTCGTGCAGGACACCATGCATCGCTTGCGTGCGGCGGGCAAAACCATCATCGTCATCGCCCACCGGCTGAGTACCATCATGGATGCGGACAAGATCGTCGTGCTACAAGAAGGTCAGCTCCTTCAGGAGGGCACCCACGATACCCTCCTGCTGCAGGAAGGCAAGTACCGCGAGTTGTGGAACAAGCAATTTCCCGCCCGCGTGGTGCGGCGACTTGCCGCCTAGCTTTTTGAACAGCTTTTATTAACTCCGTAAATTCAGTACACCATGTCTATGAACAACCAATTTGAGCGATTCCGGAAAATGCACCGCCTGATCAAATTCAAGCGGACGGGACCACCCGAGCAGTTTGCCGAACAGCTGAGCATTTCCCAGAGCCTGCTGTATCGCCTGCTGGGTGAGCTGAAGGCCATGGGTGGTCCGGTCCACTTCTGTCACCTGCAGCAGACGTATACCTACTACGAAAATGTGGAGTTGCAACTGGGCTTCGTGCCGGTTGCTGCGACGGGTACACAACCGGAATCCCTGGGCCTGCATCAGGGTGCAACGATTCGTCCACTCCTCGTGGAAGGCTCGACCACCCGTTCGGCGCAACGGTCCTAAGCGAACATGAGCTACGCAAAGGGGTATCCGACAGATCTACGTTCCGGGCTGCAAAACCCCCGGGACAACCGCAACAGGGCCACCGAACTCCCGGCGTTCCCAACCGGTTTTTCCGCCCAGGCTTCGGGCCGCGCGTACTTCCCCCGGGTAGGAAAAGGAGGCTGGTTATTTTCTGCAAATTCCGCTGTAAACCATGCAGAGAATTAACCTCACTCCATGCATAGTAGAGTTGGCCGCTGCATTTTGCGGCATCATAAAAGGACAGAACGCTGTCCAATTCGTACCCGCCGAAAAATAAGCGCCAGGATTGAAAATTAACCTCACTCCACGTATTACACTGCTATACATGAGCCCATGGGATAGTGTGAATTCGATCGTATTCTCGGTCAGCCAGCAGGGTCATGCCGCTCAGATCGTACCGTTCGCTGGCTTGGTTGAGCAACTCCCTGCGTTCTTGCTGTGA
>JBBSPZ010000006.1:0-119519 GCA_038258275.1 Chitinophagales bacterium
TCATCGGATGTCTGCCAAAGGCGACATCCGATGTCTCGACGCCAGCAAATCGCGCCAGGTCCCCGTAACTCCCCGTACCCGTAAAGGCGGGTGCCTGAACGGCGAGGATTCCCGGTGCCACGACCTGGGGGTTGCCGAAGCCTTCCGGGAAGTGCAGGTCGCCGGGCACTTCGGTCGCCAGCTCCCGCCGCTTGTCGCCGCGGCAGGCCCAGATGAGCTTGGAGCCCGCGTTCCAGCCGGAGCCCGAGTAATCGAGGGTGTCGATGGTGGTGCGGGTCTGAAAGTGGAGGTCGCGGGTGGGGTCGAAGCGCTCGAGCAGGTGACGGAAGAAGGCCGGCTGGTCGTCGGCGTCCAGGGTGGGATCGTCCTCCTCGGCGGCGATAAGGAGGTACTTGGCGAGGCTGGTCTGCCCGCTGCCCAGGATGCGGTTGGCCTGGGTAATGATCTCTTCGGGCACCCGTTCGCGGAAGGGCATGTAGCGCTCCGAGCCCACGGCCAGCAACAGGGGGTGGACGCCGGCCTCGTCGACGGCATTGATCTGGCGGATGCCGGGAAATTCCTGGGGCGTCAGGTCCTTGACGATCTGGTGGATGAGGTAGCCGAAGCTGGAATCCTCCGCCGGCGGCCGGCCCACGACGGTGAAGTGCCAGAGGGGGTCCTTGCGGTGCCAGACGGTCTCGACGTCCATGACCGGGAAGTCGTGCTGCAGTGAGTAGTAGCCCAGGTGGTCGCCGAAGGGGCCCTCGGGTTTCTTTTCCCCCTTGCGGATGGTGCCGGTGATCACGAAATCGGCATCGGCCGAGAGCAGGAAGTCGCCGTCCCAGGCATACCCGAAGCGGCGCCCGGCCAGCATCCCGGCAAAGGTCATTTCGCTGAGGCCCTCGGGCAGCGGCATGATGGCGCAGAAGGCGTGGCTCGGCGGCCCGCCCACGAAGATGGAGCAGCGGAAGGGTTCGTCGGTCTTGTTGTACTCCGTATGGTGTACGCCGATGCCGCGGTGCAGCTGGTAGTGCAGGCCGATCTCCTTATTGGTCAGGTAGTCGTTGCCGGTCAGCTGGATGCGGTACATGCCGATGTTGCTCTCCATGGGCTTGCGGCTGCCGGGCGGCAGGGTACAGACCTGGGGCAGGGTCACGAAGGCGCCGCCGTCCATGGGCCAGGACTTCACCAGCGGCAGCTGATCGACCGTCGTTTGGGCGTACTGGACGGCGGGGCGCAGGTGTCGGCGCGGGAGGGCGGAGAGCGCGGTGAACGGGCTTCCGGCGTAGCGCAGCGGGTTCCTGGCGAAGTTGGTGGGGTCGGCCTTCAGCTCCACCACTTTTTTCACCTTCGGCAAGGTCTTGCGGAAGAGGAAGTCGGTGCGGGCGTAAGTGCCGTAAACGTTGGAAATCGCCTGAAAGGGACTGCCCTTTACCCGCTCGAACAGCAGGGCCGGGCCCCGATCGGCGAATACCTGGCGGTGGATCTCCGCCATTTCCAGGTCGGGATCGACTTCTTCTTTGATGCGGAGCAACTGGCCGGTGCGCTCCAAATCTTCGGCGGCGGCGCGGAGGGAAGGGTACATGCCTGGGATAATGTGCGGCGCCCACCTTTGGTTGTCGATCGGTCAAGTGTTAAAGTATTCCCCGGCACTAACGAATGGGCCCCCGGGACCGTCCAATCAGCGGTCTCCCGCTCCCTACCCTATAGGAACCGAATAGTCCACCCCGTATCTTCCAGTTCACAAGCCCGTTCCATGCATCGCCTGCTGCTGATTTTTTTGCTCCCGCTCTGCCTTACTTCCTGCCTGGAAGACAAACTTGAACTCAGTCCATCCGCTGGGGAAGTCACGCCATTCAGTGCCGAGGAGCTGTCCGTCCTCCAACAAGAGCTGACCATCGGCAACGAACCGTTCAGCGGTACGGTGGCCCTGCCGCTCCACCTGGCCTTCAGTACCGGACTGCCGACCGATGTGGATCAGTTGCCCGCCGACCTCACCAAGGCGCTGCTGGGGCGGGTGCTCTTCTACGATACCCGCCTTTCCGCCACCGGCGAAACCAGCTGTGCTACCTGCCACCGCCAGGAACTGGCCTTCGGGGACGACCTCCCCCTGAGCCACGGCATCCGCGGCGGGTTCACCAAGCGCAACAGCATCGCCCTGGGCTCCGTACCCTCCTTCAGCACCGACATCAGCGGCTACGGAGAATCTTCCTCCGACGGCAACAGCTTCCAGGCCGGCAGCGTGGCCTTCTTCTGGGACGAGCGGGCGGCCACCATCAAGGATCAGAGCACCCTCACCATTCAGGATGAGGTAGAGATGGGCCGCGACCTCAACGAACTGGCCGCGGAATTGCGCCAGCGGGACATCTACCGCATCCTCACCCGAAAGGCATACGGCACCGAGGAGCTCACCGGCGACCGCATCACCCTGGCCCTCGAGAAATTCTGTGCCACCATCACGGCCATGGATACCCCCTTCGACGGGCTGATGGATGCCCTCGTGACCAATACGCTGGAAGAGGAACGGGATCGCTTCTCTGCCTCCCAGCTCCACGGCATGGACCTTTTCCAGAACAACTGCTCCCAGTGCCACGGATCCAACTTTACCCAGCCCGTCGTGGCAACCGCCAACAACGGGCTGGATACCGAATACCGGGATCAGGGCATCGGAGCTCTTCAGGGAGCGGCGTTCAACGGCATATTTAAAGTCCCCTTCCTGCGCAACGTAGCCCTCACAGCACCGTACATGCACGACGGCCGCTTCGCCACCCTGCGGGAGGTGGTCAACCACTACAGCGAAGGCATCCAGGCGCACCGCAACCTCGACTTCAACCTGACCGACGGGCTCGGCCAGCCGCGCAACATGCACTTCAGCGACCAGGAGAAGGACGACCTCATTGCCTTCCTGGAAATGACGACCGACCGGACGGTCACCGTGGACCAGCGGCTCGCCGATCCCTTCCGCCGGTAAAAAAATAACGCCCCCGGCGATAACTCCTACCGGTCCGGGGCCAGGGGGCACCGCTTACAGTACTTTCCCTTTTTGAGGTATTTTTCGCAGCACTCCTTCTTTTTGCCGCCCTTTTCCTTCTTCTTTGCCATGGTTACGATAACCCACCGACGCATCAACCTGTGGTCATCCCCGCGTAATATTAGTACGGCGATCATGTACGCCTTCGCCCAGCGCCCGGATACGGCCGTGGTTGACGAACCCCTCTACGCCCACTACCTGCTGCACCAGCCTACCGACGCCGATCATCCCGGACGCCAGGCCGTACTGGAATGCCAGGAAAACGACGGCGGCAAGGTGGTGGAGGAGATGCTGTCGGCCGACTACGGCCTGCCCGTCGTGGTCTTCAAGCAGATGACCCACCACCTCGTGCAGTTGCCCCTGGGTTTCCTGGACGAGATGCACCACGTGCTGCTCATCCGCGACCCCCGCGAAATCCTGCATTCCTTCACCCGGGTGGTCGATCGCGTCACTGCGGAGGACATCGGCCTGCCCCAGCAAGCCCGGCTATTCGACCACCTCCACGGCACCGGCGTCCCCGCCACGGTGGTGGATACCCGCCGCCTGCTCGAAGACCCCGCGGGCGTGCTCTCCCGGCTCTGCGAACGGCTGGGCCTCCCCTATGACCCCGCTATGCTGCACTGGCCGGCCGGCCCTAAGCCCTACGACGGCAGCTGGGCGGAATACTGGTACGGCGGCGTCCACGCCAGCACCGGATTCCGCCCCTACCGGCAAAAAGAAGTTGCGCTCTCCCCCGCCCTTTCGGATATTGCCGACGCTTGTTCACCGATTTATGCGCGCCTGTTGCGCCACGCCATCTAGCTCCGTAAGCATGCTCCAGGGATTCAATCCGGCCAATAAAGATATTCAGGTCTACATCGACGGCCAGCTCTACCACCGCGACGCGGCCAAGGTCAGCGTCTTCGACAGCAGCGTACAGGGCGGCGATGCGGTGTGGGAAGGCCTGCGGGTCTACGACGGCCGCGTGTTCTCCCTCGACGCCCACCTGGACCGGCTCTTCGACTCGGCCCACGCGATGTGGTTTCAGGGCATCCCCTCCCGCGGGGAAGTGACCGATGCCCTACGACAGACCCTGACCGCCAACGACATGCGCGACGACGTCCACATTCGCCTTACGCTCACCCGCGGCCGCAAGGTAACTTCCGGCATGGACCCCCGCCTCAACCAGGAAGGCTGCACCCTGATCGTACTGGCCGAGCACAAACCGCCGGTCTACCCCGAATCGATCACCCTGACGACCAGTTCCGTGCGGCGCAACAGCCCGATGAGCGTCGACTCCAAGATCCACCACAACAACCTGATCAACAACATCTTCGCCAAGATCGAGGCCAACCAGGCGGGCGCCGACGCCGGCCTGATGCTCGACAAGGACGGCTTCGTCTCCGAAGCCAACGGCGTCAACGTCTTCCTGATCCGCCGCGGCAAGGTGCGTACGCCCTGGGCCGATTACTGCCTGCCCGGGATCACCCGCGCCACCGTACTCCAACTCTGCCGCGACCACGATATCCCCTCCGAGGAAGCCCGCATTTCCACCAGCGAATTCTACGTGGCCGACGAGGTCTTCACCACCGGTACCATGGGCGAGCTCACGCGCGTCCGTGCCATCGACGGTCGTGGGATCGTCAACAAGCATGAGGTATCGGTCCTGGAGCAGGTGCAGGGACTATTCCGGGAACTGACCCGGGTCGGGGGAACGCCGCTGGTGTAGTCGGGTGATCGGCTTAGTATCCTCCGTATTACCTTTCGGCCACGAAGCACAGCGTAAATATGGCGAACGGACCCAACTTTGACGACTCGATGGTAAAGGGGTTAACCGGCTCGTCCGCCACCTGCCTCGATGCCTTGCTGGTCATCGGCAGCTCGGCTACGCCCTATCAGCTACGCGACCTACTGCGGGATGCAGGGCTCAAAACGGACCGGAACAAGGCCTTTTCCCTGGCGGTAATCCACCTGGCGTTGGTGGATGCGGAGCTCTACGCGACCCTAAAACAGAGCACCGGTCAGTACAGCCTGAGCCGGGATAACTGGGTGCGTTGCCTGGGCCTGCGCGCCACCCGGGAAAACCGCGCGCTGCAGCAGCTGGCCGCCACCCGCCTGTCGCAGCTCGACCTGAGGCCTAATCGGGGGATGTACTACCAGCCACCGGATTTCGTGACCAGCTGCATCCTCTGCATCCTGGCGAACGACGGCGCCTGGTACCAGCGCAGCTTAGCGGAATTGCAAAAAACACTGGAAACCAGTTATTATTACCGGGCACCCGATACCAAGCCGCTGGATGCGGTCTTGGCGATCCCCATCACCGACTTCTGGTCGTGGCGCGATCTTCGCCTGCAGGTGGCATTTACCGTACACTGCGGAAACCACTGGAACGCGCTACTTGGCGATACCGTAGAGAGCCTGCTCCAACTGTACCGCCAGGAAGATTTCCTCGAGATCGAGGAGTTTCGCGGCATCGAGGTGGGTGGAGTGTACCTCCTGCACCGGGTGCTAAACGACGAGCTGGTGCGCAGCAAACACTTCGACCTGGACCTCCTCAACCAACTGGCGACCGGCCAGACCCCCGAGCCCGGTCTCCTGGCCGAGCGCCTGCACGTGATCGACGAGCGGATCGATCTGATCGACGTGGTCATCCTCCTGGCCGCTCTCCGCGCCGGGGAAACGGACCGGAAAGAGATCGACGCCACCTTTAAGCGAATCAAGATATCCTTCAGCCCCCTGGGAGTCCAGGCGATCCTCTACTGGAACGACTGGTCCGCCGATGCCGGGGCCGCTTCCGCGGTAAAGTTGAACAGCATCTTTCCGCAGGCCAGGCAATTCACGCCGCTCGACTGGATGCTCGTTTTGTGGTCTGCCTGCTGGACCGCCAACCCTCCACCGAATGAAGCACTGCTGGTCCTGATCGGACTGGTAGAAACGGGCCGCCTGAATCACCTGCCCTGGACCAAGGGGGAGATCTGCCACGCCCTGGCCAAGCTGATTCCCCTGCACGATGGAGCGGCAGCCTGGCGAGGGGAAGCGGAGCGTATCTCCCAAGAATTCGGCTTCCGTTACCTACTGGAACTACAAGCCGTAGTGCCGGCCTGGGAACGCACCCTCCGCCGCATCGAAGGCCTGAGCAGCCGGGAGCCCGCGAGCGAGCCGGAGTCGGAGGGAGACCCCCCCTACCGCACGGCCTGGTTCATTGACGTACCCGGGCGAACCGTGGTGCCCAAGGAGCAGAAGCGGGGAAAATCAGGCTACAGCCGGGGTCGGAAAGTCAACTGGGACGAGCTCTACGCCCCCGGCCGACGGAAGTACCGCAGTCCGCAGGACATTCAGACCATCAACGCCCTCCGTTATCCCGACGGCCGGGCGGTTTCCCCCGACGGCTACTTCCGGGCGGATCTGCTGACCCTAGATTTCGGCCGTATCCTGTACGAACTTGCCGGGCATCCCTACCTGTTTCTGGACGAGAAAAAGCTAATCCCCTGCGAAGTAAAGCAGGAGCACCCGAGCCTTTCCGTCGCCGATAAGGGAGATTACCTAGAGTTGCGGTTCGATCCGCCCTACTGCGGTCCCGGGAACTACCAGTTTCGCAAGATCACGCCCACCCGCTACGCCGTGTACCGACTGGACGACAAGCAGCTGGAACTGAGTAAGTCCCTCGACTTCGGTATACAGCTGCCCGCCAGCGAGCGGGTCCGGCTGGACCGAAGCCTGGAAGGCCTGCGCAACCAGGTAACCGTACACTCCGACACCGACCTCATTGATACGGACCTGCCGGTCCTGCCGGGAAGTACCCGCCTCAGCGCCCACCTCCTGCCCTACCAGGATGGTTACCGCCTGGAAATACTGGCACGGCCGGTCAGCGACCAACCGATCTACTTTAAGCCGGGGCAGGGCCTTACCCGCAGCGTCGTAGCCGACGAGGAAGGCCGGAAAGTCCTGGAACGTGACCTGGCGGGCGAACTGCGGGCCGCGCAGGCGGTGATCGGCGATTGCCCGACGCTGAACGCCACCGATCACCAGGGCTACGAATGGCTGATCGGCGACCAGCTGACCGCCCTCCGGGTGCTGCTGGAACTCCGGCGGTTGGTGGCCGAAGACCGCATCGGGATCGAATACCCCCGCGGACAGCAACTGCGGCTCGGAGGGGCGCCCGACCTGGACGCCCTGCACCTGAGCGTCGGCGCGAAGAAAGACTGGTTTGAGGTGACCGGCGGCGTCGACCTCGACGAGGGGCGCGTGCTCGATCTGCAACTGCTCATCGAGCAGACCCGGCAATCCGAGGGGGAGTTCATAAGCCTCGGGGAGGGGGAATTCATTGCGCTCACCGAGGCCCTGCGGGACCGCATCATGCGTATGGAGGGATTGCTGCACGATCGGGGGGGGAAACTCCAGTTGCCCTCCCTGGCGGTCAGTCCCTTTGCCGAGCTCGCCGAGGGCCTGGAAGAAATCGAGTACGGGGCCGAGTGGCAGGAGGCCCTCTCCCGCATCGAACGGGCCCGCAACTTACGGCCGGAGCTGCCCGATCGGTTTGAAGCGGAACTGCGCCCCTACCAACGGGAAGGCTACGACTGGCTGATGCGGCTGGCGGCCTGGGGTGTGGGGGCATGCCTGGCCGATGATATGGGACTGGGGAAAACCGTTCAGGCCCTCGCCCTACTCGTCAGCCGCGCGGAGGAAGGACCGGCGCTGGTGCTGGCCCCCGCCTCCGTCATCCGCAACTGGCGGGCGGAATGCGCACGTTTCGCCCCCGGCCTCCGGCCGGTGCTCCTGGCCCGCGCAGCCGATAAGGACCTCATCCGCGAGCTGGGGAATGGTGACCTGCTGCTGGTCAGCTACGGCCTGTTGCCCTACGTGGCCGAGCAGCTCCAGGAGGTGGAATACGGGACGATCGTGCTGGATGAGGCCCAGGCAATTAAAAACGCGGCCACCCGACGGGCCAGGGCGGTGGGCGAGCTGAACGCAAAATTCAAACTCGCGACCACCGGCACCCCGATCGAAAACCACCTCGGAGAACTCTGGAGCCTGTTCCGCTTCCTCAATCCCGGACTCCTGGGAGGTAAAACCGCCTTCAATGAAAAGTACGGCATCCCGATCTCCCGGGACAACGATGCCGGACGCGGCGACCAGTTGCGCCAACTCGTACAGCCCTTCATTCTTCGTAGGCGCAAGGATGAAGTGCTCCGTGAGCTACCCGCCAAAACGGAAGTCATTCTTTCGGTCAGCCCCGGCACGGAGGAAGCCGCGCTCTACGAAGCCCTCCGCCGTAAGGCGCTGGAAGAAATCGAGCAAGCCCCTCCGGAACGCAAGCGCTTCGTGGTCCTCTCCCAACTTACCAGGCTCCGGCAGGCGGCCTGCCACCCGGAACTGGTCCGCCCCGGCAGCAAATTGCGGAGTGCCAAACTCGACCTATTCGGAGAAACCGTGCGGGAAATACTGGATAATGGCCACAAGGCCCTGGTCTTCAGTCAATTCGTCAAGCACCTCAAGATCGTGGAGCAGTGGGTGAAGCAGGAGGGCATCTCCTACCAGTACCTCGACGGCAGCACCCCGGGCAACAAGCGCAGCCTGAGCGTGGATGCCTTCCAGGCAGGCGAGGGCGACCTGTTCCTGATCAGCCTCAAGGCCGGGGGTACCGGACTTAACCTCACGGCCGCGGACTACGTCCTCCACCTCGACCCCTGGTGGAACCCCGCCGTGGAGGACCAAGCCAGCGACCGTGCCCACCGCATCGGGCAGCAGCGCCCCGTGACGGTCTATCGCTTCGTCACCGAAGGAACCATCGAGGAGAAGGTCGTCGCCCTGCACGCCGACAAGCGCGACCTGGCCGATCGCATCCTCGCGGGTACGGGTAAGGCCGCCACCCTGGAAGTCGACCAAATCCTGCAGATGCTCCGGGAATAGATCCGTTGAACCCTGAATGCGGCAACTCTCGCCCTTCATGGCTTTGGACCACTTTTCAATGATGCCCCTTGCATAGGGCCGGTACTATCTGCAGGAAGTCAATCCTACTTCAACGTAAGCGAATACACATCCGTCCGCCGGTCGCGCAGGTTATTTACGCTGCCGTGTACGTGCAGCTCCTTGAGGAGGTCGATATCGACGTCGGCCACCAGGATCATCTCGGTATTGGGGGTCGCCTCGGCTTTGACGCCGTTGCTGGGGAAGGCGAAATCGCAGGGCGTGAAGACCATCGACTGGGCGTACTGGATGTCCATATTGTGCACCTTCGGCAGGTTGCCGACGGAGCCCGCGATGGCGACGTAGCACTCGTTCTCGATGGCGCGGGCCTGGGCACAGTGGCGGACGCGGCTGTAGCCGTTCTGGGTGTCCGTAAGGAAGGGGACGAAAAGGATGTCCACGTCCTGCTCGGCCAGCAGGCGGGGGAGCTCGGGGAACTCCACGTCGTAGCAGATCAGCACCCCGATCTTGCCGCAGTCGGTATCGAAGGCCTTGAGCTTCTTGCCCCCGGTCATGCCCCACACCTTGGCCTCGTCGGGGGTGACGTGCAGCTTGTAGAACTTCTCCACCGAGCCGTCGCGCTTGCAGAGGTAGCCGACGTTATAGAGCTTCCCGTTCTCGACGGACGGCATCGAACCGGTGATGATATTGATGTTATAGGAGATGCTGAACTCGCTGAACTTCTTCACCAGCGGCTCGGTAAACTCCGCCAGTTTGCGGATGGCCACCGGCTCCGCCAAATGGTTGTAGGCGGCCATGAGGGGCGCGTTGAAGAACTCGGGGAAGAGTGCAAAGTCCGAGCGGTAGGCCGCCAGGGCATCGACGAAGTATTCCGCCTGCTCCAGCAATTCGTCGAGGGTATTGTAAGGGCGCATCTGCCACTGCACGAGACCGAGGCGCACCACGCTCTTGTCGGTGCTCACCTTGCGGGTCGGCGCGGTGTAGAGCACGTTGTTCCACTGCAGCAGGGCCGCATATTCCCGGCTTTCGTGGTCCCCTTCCAGGTACCCCTTCAGAATACGTTTGACATTAAAGTCGTTGGCAAACTGGAAATTCAGGACGGGGTCGTGAATGTCCTTCGACTTCACCTTATCGATGTACTGCTTCGGGGTGAGTTCGTCGGCGTACTTGTGGTAGCGGGGGAGGCGCCCGCCGAACATGATCCCTTCCAGGTTCCACTCCTCGCAGAGTTCCTTGCGGTAGTCGTACATCCGCCGGCCGAGGCGCAGTCCGCGAAACTGCGGGTCCACGAAGACGTCCACCCCGTAGAGGATATTCCCCTCCGGATTGTGGGTGTCGAAGGTGTACTTCCCGGTGATCTCCTCGTAGGTGTGGTTATCCTTGTACTTCGTATAGTCTACGATGATCGACAGGGCGCAGCCAGCCAGCTGCCCGTTGATGTGGATCGCAATCTGCCCCTCCGGGAACCGCTTGATCAGGGCCTGAATTTCCTCCCGCGCCCAGGCCGCATCCGGCAGTACGGCATAGGCCTCCTCCATGATCGCGCGCAGCCGCTTATATTCTTTGATCGTCAGGTACTTGAGCTCGACTTTTTCGATCTCGGGGTGGGCAAGGGCTTGGGTGACTTCCGGAGTGGCGGGACTGGCCATAGGGGGGCGGGTTTCGATTGGGGTAAATGTATCTAACGCCGGCTGTATGTCCTGGGTTTCGTAGCGACGGCTTTAGCCTTCAAGCTGCCGCTGCGGCACTTGTCCGCCACTGCCGATCCGGCAGTTTCCCTAGCGTGCGACCGTACGCTTTGCGCAGCCCTCTTTCCCGTCACCGGGCAGTCCGGAGGAGAAATGGCAGAGTTTCAAACCGTCGGCCTAGGCACCCAGAAACGACTCCAGGTCACCACATGGCCCGGGCGATTGCCATTTACCGATAATCCAGGGGACCGATCTGCAGCAAACGCCTGCCGGCCAGCCACCGGAGGTTGTGGAAAAGCTGGCACCCGTGCCCCGCCGCCCGAAGATTCGCCGGTGCTATATTGCGCCCCTCACCCACCAATACACGCAAGTATGTACAATACCCTTACCGTAGCCGTCGCCGGCGCAGGATTTATCGGACCCGTTCACGTCGAAGGCATCCGCCGCCTGGGCATCCGCGTCAAGGGGATGCTGGGCAAGGACCTGGAGGAATCCACTTCCGCCTGCAAACAGCTGAATCTGGAGCACCCCTACGCGACCTTCGAGGAGCTGCTGGCCGACGAGGAGATCGACGCCGTGCACCTCGCCGTACCCAACGTGCTGCACTACCCCATGGTAAAAAAGGCCCTCGCCGCCGGCAAGCACGTAATGTGCGAGAAACCCCTGGCCATGACCGCCGGACAGGGCGCCGAGCTGGTCGGGCTGGCCCGTGAAAGTGGCCTCACCACCGGCGTCAACTACAACCTCCGCTTTTACCCCATGAACCTGGAGGTACGCGACCGCCTTGCCGCGGAGGATACCCGCATCTTCTCGGTGACGGGCAGCTACCAGCAGGACTGGCTCCTTTACGACACCGACTACAACTGGCGGGTGCTCGCCGACCAGGGCGGTGCCCTGCGGGCCGTCTCCGACATCGGCACCCACTGGCTCGACCTGGTGCACTTCGTTACCGGACTGGAAGTGGAGGCGATCCTGGCCGACCTGACCACCGTCCACCCCCAGCGCAGGCGGCCCCTCGGGGAGATCGCTTCCTTCACCAAGGAATCGGAAAAAACCCGGGCCACCGAGACGATCGACGTGACCACCGACGACTGCGCCAGTATCCTCTTCAAGTTTAAGGGCGGCGCCCGCGGCCAGCTCTTTGTCAGCCAGGTCGCGGCCGGTCATAAAAACCAGCTGAAGTACGACATCGCCACCCAGGCCGCGGCCTACGAATGGAACAGCGAGCGCCCCAATGAGCTGAGCATCGGCAAGCGCGGCGAGGCCAGCCAGCTCCTGCTCAAGGACCCCGGGATTATGACCGGCACCGCCTCCCGCTTCATCAACTATCCCGGCGGCCACAACGAGGGCTTCCCCGATACCTTCAAGCAATGCTTCCGCTCCTTCTACGACGCCGTGCTCGGCAACACCGAAACGAACGAAGCCCTCTACGCCACCTTCCCCGAAGGCCACCAGGAGCTCGTGCTGTGTGACGCGATTCTCGAAAGCAACGCGAAGCAGGGCTGGGTCTACCTCTAACCATGGCCCGGTACGCGATCACCGACATTCACGGCTGCTCCCGGACCTTCGGCCGCCTGCTGAGCCGCATCGGCCTGCAGAAGACCGACGAGCTGTTTCTACTCGGCGACTACATCGACCGGGGGCCGGACAGCTACGGCGTCATGGCCCTGATCTGGCGGATTGTCCACAAGGGCTACCTGGTGACCTGCCTGCGCGGCAATCACGAACAACTGCTGCTGGACGCGCTCTCTGGAAAGGGGGAGCCATACGACTACCTGCCGCGGCGCCAGGAACGGGACGGCATCCGGCGATGGATAGCGGCCATGCCCCATTACCGCGAGACCCCGGGCTACCTGCTCGTCCACGCCGGCCTGAACTTCAACGCCGACGATCCGCTCGAAGACCACGAAAGCATGCTCTGGGCCCGCTACTGGGAAGCGGAGATCGACCGCACCTGGCTCGGTGACCGCATCGTCGTGTACGGACATACGCCCGTACCGATGGCCACCGTTCGGGAAAACGTCGATACGATGCGGCAAACGCAGTTGGCCTGCCTGGATGCAGGCTGCGCCATGCCCGGCACCGGCTTTGGTTACCTGACGGCCCTGAACCTGGATACCGGGGAAGCTACCTTCGAGCCGTTCGCGGAGTGAAGGCGATCAGATCGCCTGCAAAATATCGTACTGGGCGATCAGGTGCTTCCGCCCGCTGCGGTCGGTGGCGACGACGGCGGGATTTTCCTTGGTGATGTGGCGGCCCAGCTCGGAGAGGGTGAGGTCGGTGCTTACCTCGGGGAAGGGCTTGCGCATGATCTCCCGCAACGGCCGTTCGGCGTGGTCGAGGGGATTCCGGAGCAGGAAGTTGAGCACGTCGGTTTCCGAGATGGAGCCTACGACCTCTTCGCCGTTTAGGACGGGCATCTGGCTAAACTCGTGTTCCTTCATAGCCCGCAGCGCCGCGCGGACGGTATCGTCCCGGGAAATACCGGTGAAGGAAGCTTCCTTCTTGTTGTTGATCAGGTCACGCACCCGCAACTCGGTGTCCAGGAATCCGCGGTCGCGCATCCAGTCGTCGTTGTAGATCTTGCCGATGTAGCGGCTGCCGTGGTCGTGGATGACCACGACCACCAGATCGTCGGGCTTGAGTTCGTCCTTCAGTTGCAGAAGTCCGGCTACGGCGCTGCCGGCGGAGTAACCGAGCAATAATCCTTCCTCGCGGGCCAGGCGGCGGGCCATAACGGCACCGTCCTTGTCGGTCACTTTCTCGAAGCGGTCGATGACCTTAAAGTCGACGTTCTTCGGCAGGATGTCCTCGCCGATGCCCTCGGTGATGTAGGGGTAGATCTCCTGCTCGTCGAACTCGCCGGTCTCGTGGTATTTCTTGAAGACGGAGCCGTAGGTGTCGATGCCCCACACCTGGATATCCGGATTTTGCTCCTTCAGGTACTGTCCGGTGCCGCTGATGGTGCCGCCGGTACCGACGCCCACGACGAGGTGGGTAAGCTGTCCGTCGGTCTGCTTCCAGATCTCGGGGCCGGTACTTTCGTAGTGGGCCTTGCGGTTGCTCAGGTTGTCGTACTGATTGAACCAGAAGCTATTGGGGATCTCCTGGCTGACCCGCTCGGCGACGGAGTAGTAGCTCCGCGGATCGTCGGCGGACACGTTGGTCGGGCAGACGATCACCTCGGCGCCCATCGCGCGCAGGATGTCGAGTTTCTCCTTGCTCTGCTTGTCGCTGGTGGTGAAGATGCAGCGGTAGCCCTTTACGCAGCCGGCGAGGGCCAGTCCCATCCCGGTATTGCCCGAGGTGCACTCGATGATGGTACCGCCCGGCTTCAGGCGGCCGTCGGCTTCGGCATCCTCGACCATCTTAAGGGCCATGCGGTCCTTGATGGAGTGGCCGGGATTGAAGGTCTCCACCTTCATCAGCACGCGGCAGGGCAGGCCCTGCACCACCTTGTGGAGCTCGACCATGGGCGTGTTACCGATGGTTTGGAGGATGTTGTCTTTTATGTCCATATGGGCTTAGGCACGGAAGCGCCTGGTTTTTAAAACGTTATCTCACCATTCAGATCAACTGCTTCGATGTCTTGTGGGAAAATCTGCGGTGAAAGAAACTAACCTAATCGATCTCCACGATCTCCACCTCCAACCCGGATTCCCGGATAAAGGAGCGGGCCAGGAAATTCGCTTCACCCTCCTCCGCGGTAGGTGCCCCCAGGTAGAGGAGGTAGCCGTCGGAAGCGGGCTCGACGCAATCGCCCAGCGCTACGGTAACCGCGGATCCGTACAGGCGGTTGAGCTCCAGGGCCCACTGCCGGGCGGTTTCGAAGGAATCGTAGCGTCCGAAGAGCAGGATAAAGACGGGGTCCGCACGTTGGAAGAGGGGTACGCAGTCGTAGTCGATCACCACCTGCCCGGCCGTATCGATGCGGTAGCGTCGCAGCAGGTTGAGGTCATCCACCCTACCCTCCGTGACGAGGGCTTCGGCGGGCCGGTCGATTTCCGGGTCGTCCGGGGCGGCCACGGTATCGGGGCTGCGTTGGTATTCGCCCTCCTCGATCTCCAGTGGCGGGACCGGGCTGGCGGGCGATTCCAGTATTCCCAGATCGGGCGCGGCGTACCTGCGGCCCTCCCGGGCGTAGGGCTCGTAGCTCGCCTGGCGGTACAGCCCGTAGCCGAGCAGGAGGAAAGACGGGAAGCCCACGACGAATACCCACCAGCCCATTGTATAGTAGCCGGGCCGCCGCCGCAGGGTGCTGGGATAGAAGCTTCGGTACGTCCGGCGCAACCGGGCCCGCAGCAGCGCCAGCCGCCGGCGGGGCTGGGTGTAGACCTTTGGACGTCCCGGCCGGGCCGGCACCACCGCGCGCTCCGGCACGGCTTCCACGGCCAGGGGGTCGGTAACTTCCGGCGGAAGGGCAGCGATACGGGGCCTGGCCGTTGCTTCACCGCGCGCCAGCCACCTGGGCAGGTGACTGCGCAGTCCGCCGAACTGATCGACCTGGCTGGGACTGATCACGTTGCGCACCACCTGGTCGGCCTCCACGGCCAGCATGCCGAAGCCGTACTTGACGCACTGCCGCTCGAGCTCGCGGTAGCGCCGCCGCATCCGCCAGCCGCCCCCTTCGAAGATGGCTACGTCGTAAGCCACCCACTGGGCGTCGGCGTAGAAATGCTTGAATTGATCTACGGCGTAAATGTAGCGGTAGGCCCTGGCCCGACTCAGCAGGGCGCCGATTGCCCCCACCAGGACGATAAATGAGCTTATGAGGACGAGGTATACCCGCGGGCTCCCGTACACCTTCCAGAGGTTGGTTCCCAGCACCTGCGGCCCCGCCCAGACAAAGGCGGCAAAAAATGCCAGGGCGAGCACGGCAGCATGGATGGCGATGCGCCAGTAGTTGACCTGGTAAAGAATCTCCTCGCTGCGGTCGACGCTGGTCGCCTCGATGGTGGCGGTAAAGAAGGTGCGGTCGGGTTGCTGGTAGGCTAGGCGGGCGTCGATCAGCACCCCCTGGTAATAGTGCGGCTTATCCACGACGCGGGTACCGCCGCCGGGGTAGCGCGGCCGCAATTTGTAGTGGAAGCGGAGGAAGTTGATGGCCAGGCCGCGGATCTGCTGTTCGGTGTACGGCATCGGTTGGCAAAAGTCGGACATATTGCGGGAATTCGTGCATAACTTGCGCCGATCGTGCGCTTCCAACCCTTCTCCCTCAACTGCAACGGTCGCCTCCTCATCGTGGAGCGCCCCCTCGTGATGGGCATTTTGAATGCCACTCCCGACAGTTTTCACGCGGCCAGCCGTACCGATATCCAGGCAGTGGGCGGGGCCGCGGGTGCCATGCAGGAAGCGGGCGCCGGCATCATCGACATCGGCGGCATGTCGTCGCGCCCCGGCGCCGAAATTATCGGTACCCAGGAGGAAATGGACCGGGTGATCCCCGTCATCGAGGCTGCCCGCGCCGCCGCCCCCGGGGTGGTGATCAGCTGCGACACGGTCTACGCAGCCACCGCCCGCGCCGCCGTGGCCGCCGGGGCGGGCATGATCAACGACATCAGCGCCGGCCGTTTCGATGCCGATTTGCTGCCCACGGTGGCAACCCTCAACGTGCCCTACGTGCTCATGCACATGCCCGATGCCCCGCCCAGCGCTATGCAGCAGCACACGAAGGCTTACGGGGACAAGGTGGTCACCCACGTCTGGGACTTCCTCGCCGAACGGGTTGTGAGCCTGCGCAGACTGGGGGTCAAGGACGTCATCGCCGACCCCGGTTTCGGCTTCGGCAAGTCGCAGAAACAAAACTACGAGCTGCTCAAGAACCTGCACACCTTCCGGCACATCGGCGTTCCGGTGCTGGCCGGTATCAGCCGCAAGGGCATGATCTATAAGCCCCTTAAGACTACGCCGGATGAGAGCCTGGCCGCCACCGCCGCGCTGAATCTGTTTGCCCTCCAACAGGGGGCGTCCATCCTGCGGGTCCACGACGTCAAGGAAGGGGTAGAGGTGGTTAAGTTGTACCAGTTGCTGGCGGAGGCTCGGGTGGTGGGGGAGTAGGGTTTACCATTTACAATTTCAAATTTCAAATTTGCGGCTTTGCTCGCTTTGCTCGCTTTGCTCGCTTTGCTCGTGTTTCGGCTTTGCTCGCTTTGCTCGTCTGACGCCCCTGATGCCTTATCCCGGTTTCGCGAAGCGGTAAGGACTTGTTTGGTTCTGGTTATTCTTTGGGCGGTGTTCATTTTATTTTTCTGACGCCCTTAATCAGATTCCTCGGTTCCGCGACATTGTTCAGCCCTGTTCAGTTTTGCTCGTCCTTAGGGCCGTGCTCATCTTGCTCTTCTGACGTCCCTGATCTCTTCCCTCGGTTCCGCAACGCTGATCAGCGCCGTTCGGCTTTGCTTGTGCGTTCAACCTTACTCGTGCGCGTAGGGCCGGCATCAGGCAGCGTGCACATTTTAAATGTTAAATGCTTAATTTTAAATCCCTCCCCTCCATCCTCCCTCCCCTCCATCCTCCCCCCCCTCCCTCCTTCAATCCTTTCCTACCAACAATGACCGGCCTACGCTGTTTCCATCTACCCAAGCAGCTTATCCATGCCACAACCCTACCAAAATGGCTCCGCCCCCGCCCGCAAGGGAGTCGGCACTACCCAGGTGATCATCGTGATCGTAATCCTGGGGATTCTGGGGGTGTTGGGCTATAAGGCGCTGAGAAACTCGCCGGGCAGTTTTCTTGCCGGGCCCCAGGAATACGAGTTGCAGTACCAGCCGGCCGACTTCGACTACAACATCGATACCGAGACGGCCCTGGCTATCCTGCAGAACCCCCGCCGGTACCGCCGGGAATTCGATCAGCTGGTCCACGACATCAACACCGATATCCTGCGCCACGTAAGCAACCGCATGGGACTCAGCGACAGCCTTCAGCAGGAAGTACTGCAGGAATACGAACGGCAGCACCCCCAGCTCACCGAACTTTACTACAACGATTTCATGCGCCTGCGCGATACCAGCGCGGCCCTGTACGAGACCTGGTACGACGAGGGCGGCCAGAAGGTGACCCAGATCTTCGAGGAAGTCGCCAGTAATTACACCTGCTTCATGCTCAATAAGGTGCTGGCCGCCGTGATCCGCACCCGCAACGGCAACATCCTGGCCAAGGGCGCCGACGTACAGAACCCCTGCTCCATCGCCATGGGAGAAGCCCTGCGGCCCCTGGTCGCGCGCATGGCCGAACGGGCGGCGATCGAGGACTTCAGCCGCAGCAAGGGACTCTTCCAGGAAAAGGTGGAGAACGTGATCGGGGAACTGGCCACCATCGAAATTCGCGACAAAAAGGGCATCAATAAAAACCTCCAGACTACCATCTGGGGCATGAACGTCTCGGAGACCGACGTCGAGATCACCGCCCTGTCGATCCTCAAAGTAGGCTTCCGGCTCACGGACTACTTTGACCTCCAGCTCGACGAGCAACAGAAGACGGTGAACATCACCCTGCCGGAGCCCGTGATCCTCAGCCATGAGGTACTGCCCAAGGTCGAGAAGCTCGACATCGGCTGGCTCCGCGAGGTTGAGGGCGCCAACATCAACGAAGGCGTGAACGCCCTCCGCGAAAGCTTCCGCGAGGATGCCCTGGAGAGCGACGTCATGGACCGCGCCAAAGAGCAGGCCCGCGACCTGATGGACACCATGTTCGGGCCCCTCATCAGCAATATCGGCCCCCAGTACAAGCTGGTCGTAAGCTTCCGGCAATCCCCTACCCGTACTACCCAGGGCGAACTAGGCTAGGCCGAATTTTCCTCCGAGTCTTTGCCAACCTTTCCCCTATCTTTACTATTGCCATAACAACCTTTGCCCTAACAAACCACTACGATCATGACCCCAGAAACCTCCGCCCCGGCCACCCCCCCCCTCACCCAGCACTACGACGCGTAGACCTCCACCGATTACCGCCTCTGGCGTCTGCTGGCCCAGCGGCAGCTGGAGTCGCTGAAGCCCGTAGCCTGTGCCGAGTACCTGCACTGCCTGCACGCGCTCTACCCCATCCTTTCCCCGGATCACCCGCCCCGCTTCAGTGACCTGAGCCGTGCCCTGCGGGACGCCCACGGCTGGTCGATCCAGGTGGTAAAGGGCTTTCTGCCGGTGGATGAATTTTTCTCCCTGCTCTCCCAGCGCCGCTTCTGCTCGAGCACCTGGCTCCGCAGCGAAAAGCAACTCGATTACCTCGAGGAGCCCGACATGTTTCACGACATCTTCGGCCACATCCCGCTTTACCTGAATCAGGACTACGCCGATTTCGCCCAAAAACTAGGGGCGCTGGGCGTCAGGTACGCGAAGGACGAGGAAAAGATCACCCAACTCCAGCGCCTCTACTGGTTTACCATTGAGTTCGGAGTCATCCGCCAGGATAGCCAACTCAAAGTGTACGGCGCCGGCATCTGCAGCAGCCCCCAGGAAACCAAGCACATCTACGCCGACAACGGGGTAGTGATCAAGGACTTCGACCTGGACGAGGTGATGGCCCAAACGTTCGTCATCGACAAGGTGCAAATGCTCTACTTCGCGATCGACGACTTTGCCGCACTCTTTTCGGCCGTGGATGAGCTGGAAAGCCGGTGGAAGTAAAAGACTAAAAGTGCCCCGTAAAGGATTCGAACCTTTGACCTGAAATTTAGAAGATTCCTGCTCTATCCAACTGAGCTAACGGAGCGTACAGGCCGCAAAATTACGTGATTTCCTGGAGACTCACAATGTCAGGCGAATCCGGCAACCGGGAGGGTGTCAAATCCGTATACTATGCAGACCCCGCCCGCTCCATGTTGCCGAGAAGAAAAAGGCTGTATTTCCTGCTTGCCGTCGTGTTATTCATCGGGTATGCGGTGTACCGGCTGGAGCCTTTTGTCCGGATACAGATGGACGACCACCAGCTCAGCGCCACCATGAAGAGCGCCCACCTCGACGCGGAGATCGGCTACCAGCAAGGTACTACCCGCCGCCTGCGCTACCTGCAGATCGGGCAGGATACCAGCAAGCCCCTGTTGGTCTTTATTCACGGCGCCCCCTCCTCCTCGGCGTGGTGGCTGAGCATGATGCGCGACAGCTCCCTGCGCCACGACGCCAACATGCTGGCCATCGATCGCCCCGGCTACGGCGGCAGCGGACTCGGACGGCCGATGACCTCAGTGCAGGAACAGGCCGATAACGTAGCGGCCGTGATCAGCAGCCGGCGCTTCCCCGGGCAGAAGATCATCATTCACGGCAGCAGCTACGGCGGCACCGTGAGCGCCCGCCTGGCCATGGACTACCCCGATCTCGTGGACGGACTCCTACTGCAGTCGGCCAGCCTGGCGCCCAGTGAAGAGTACACGTTTTGGATCTCCCACCCGACCTCCCACTGGACGCTTTCCTGGCTCCTGCCCGGCGGCATCAATACCGCTAACCACGAAAAACTGGCCCACGAGGCCGAACTGGAAGACATGTCCGACGAGTGGGACAACATCGACGCCGACGTCGTCATCCTGCACGGCACCGACGACTGGCTGATCTATCCCCGCAATGCCTATTACGCCTGCGACCGCCTTACCAACGCACCGACGCTCATCCATCACATGGTCGGGGGCAAGGAGCACGACCTCCTCTACACCGCCCCCAAACTCCTCAAGCACTACCTCCACTACCTCATCGAGCTGGAGGAAGGAAAGCAGGACTAAGAAGCATACTTATTCCCCCACCACCGCTTCAGTCGCTCCCCGATCGACTTCTCCGTCGGGTTGTTCTCCTGCGGCTGGAAGAAGGCGGTGCCGGATAACTCGTCGGGCAGGTATTCCTGGGGACGGAAGTTGCCCGGATTGTCGTGGCTGTAGTTGTAGTTCTTCCCGTAATCCAATTGCTTCATCAACTTCGTGGGCGCGTTGCGCAGGTGCAGGGGGACCGGCAGGGTACCCGTCTTTCGTACGGCCTGCTGGGCCGCGCCGATGGCCTGGTAGCTGCTGTTGGATTTCGGACTCGTGGCCAGATAGATGGCGGCCTGGCTCAGAATGATCCGCGCCTCCGGGTAGCCGATCAACTGGGCGGATTGGAAAGCCGTGGTCGCCATCAGCAGGGCATTGGGATTGGCCAGTCCGATATCTTCGGAAGCGGAAATGACCAGGCGGCGAGCAATAAACTTGAGGTCCTCTCCGCCTTCGATCATGCGGGCCAGCCAGTACACGGCACCGTTGGGATCGCTGCCCCGGATACTCTTGATCATGGCCGAGGCGATGTCGTAGTGCTGCTCCCCCGTCTTGTCGTAGCGGGTCATGTTCTCCTGCACCCGGGAAGTGATGTATTCAGTATCGAGCGCTACCTTCCGGCCGTCGGCGGCCTCGTGGGTGACCAGCTCGAGCACATTGTAGAGCCTGCGCCCGTCCCCGCCGGAAAAGCGGATGAGGGTGTCGTAATCCTGTACGTCTACGTCCATTTTGCTGAGGTAGACGTCTTCGGCCAGGGCGCGGTCGACCATGCCCACCAGGTCGTCCCGGCCCAGGGACTCGAGCACGTAGACCTGGGCGCGGGACAGCAGGGCGGGGATTACCTCGAAGCTCGGGTTCTCGGTGGTCGCTCCGATCAGGGTGACCGTACCGGCCTCCACGGCCCCGAGCAGGCTATCCTGCTGCGATTTACTGAAGCGGTGGATCTCGTCGATAAAGAGGATCGGGGAGGCCGATTCGAAGAACTTGCCCCGCTTGGCCTTGTCGATGGTGTCGCGCACGTCCTTCACCCCGCTGTTGATGGCCGAAAGCATGTAGAAGGGCACCTCCAGCTGGGCGGCGACGATGCGCGCCAGGGTGGTCTTACCCACGCCCGGCGGGCCCCAGAGGATAAAGCTGGGCAGGCGGCCCGTCTCGATGGCCCGCCGCAGCACCGCCCCCTTGCCGACGAGGTGGGTCTGGCCGACGTAGTTGTCGAGGGAAGTGGGGCGCATTCGTTCGGCTAGGGGCTGCATGATCTTGGATTTCGGTAGGGGTGGTTAACAACGGATGAGGGAAAGAAAAGGTGCGTCGACTTATGCACTCACCCCCCGAATCATATGCCGATGGGGAATCCCGTCCTCGTCGTAGATCTCCCCCACGCCTACGTATCCCAGGCTACCGTAAAATCCCTGCAAGTGGGCCTGGGCACCGATCTTCACCGCTTGCTCGCCGTATACCTCAAACAGCACCCGCAGCGACTCCTGCATGAGCGGCCGCCCCAGCCCCTGTCCGCGCACGGAAGGCGAGGTGACCACCCGGCCGATACTCGCGTAGTCGCGATAGGAAATTCCCCGGTCGAAAATGCGGGTGTAGGCCACCACCCTACCCTCCTGAGTACCGACCAGGTGCAGGGCTTCCCGGTCTTTGCCGTCGGCGTCGAGGTACCAGCAGGTCTGCTCCACCACAAACACCTCCTGTCGCAAGGCCATGATCTCGTACAGCAGGTAAACGCCAAGGTCGGCAAAGGCGTAATGATTCCAGGTTACGGGCATGGTGCGGGCTTTCCCGCGAAGTAACGACGCGCCCACCCAAAACAGCCCGGCTATCTTTGTAACTTTCCCCTCAATCCCTCAATCCCCCACCCCCCTTGCGCTACTACTTAATAGCCGGCGAAGCCTCCGGAGACCTGCATGGCGCCCGCCTCGTGACCGCCCTGCTGGATCGGGACCCCAACGCAGAGATCCGCGCCTGGGGCGGCGACCTGATGGAGAAAGCCGGAGCCGAAGTGGTAAAACACTACCGCGACCTGGCCTTCATGGGCTTCGTGGAAGTGGTGATGAACCTGCGCACGATCCGGGCCAATTTCAAGGCATGCGAGGCAGACATCGCGGCCTTCCGGCCCGACCGCCTGGTGCTCATCGATTACCCGGGATTCAACCTGCGCATCGCGAAGTGGGCCCGTCAGGCGGGCTACGACATCAGCTATTACATCAGTCCGCAGATCTGGGCCTGGCACACCAGCCGCGTTTACCAGGTGAAGAAAAACGTAGACCGGATGCTCGTGATCCTGCCCTTCGAGGAGGCCTTCTATGCGAAGTTCGGGGTGGAGGCCACCTTCGTGGGGCATCCCTTGCTCGACGTGGTGGAGGAGATAGCGGGCGCTGGGGGCAACTATATCGCGGTGCTGCCCGGCTCCCGCAAACAGGAAATTTCGCGCAGCCTCCCCGTCATGCTGGCGGCCGCAGCCCGCTTACCGGAGTGGGAATACGTCATCGCCGGGGCACCGGGGCAGGAGCGGGAAGTCTACACCCAACTGATGGAGGAATCCAGCTGTCCGCCGAACATCCGGCTGGTGAGCGGCCGGACCTATGAGGTCCTGGCGGGGGCGCGGGCTGCCGTAGTCACCAGTGGAACGGCCACCCTGGAAACGGCCCTGTTCGGGGTGCCGCAGGTGGTGTGTTACCGGGGAAACGCCCTCAACTACTGGCTGGCGCGGCGGCTGGTGGCCAAGCGCATCAAGTACATCTCCCTGGTCAACCTAGTGATGGACGCGCCGGTGGTGACGGAACTGATCCAGGACGATTTCACCGCCGGGCGCCTGGCGGAGGAGCTTAAACGAACAATTGCCGGCCCCGAGCGGGACCGGCAATTGAAAGACCTGGCCCGCCTGCGCCTCAAGTTGGGGGCCGGCGGTGCGGCCGGGCGGGCGGCCGCGGCCATTATCGGATAGCTTAGGCGTTGCCGAAGATGACGAGCAGGGCGTAGATCAGTCCGGGAATGTAGAACAGCAGCGTGAGGAGGAGGGCGATCCAGAAGCGGCTGGTGAGTTGACCTTCGTATACGAGCACGGCTACCGGCGGCAGCAGGATGGCCAGGATGACGAGCAGGATGGTATTGGTATCGGCTTCCTGCCGGTCCTCCAGGGCAGCCTTAACTTCCTTGATCTGCTCGCGCTTGAGGGCACGGCGTTCCTTGCCGGACATTTCCTTCAGCGATTCGCGGTAGGTGCGGGCCGCTTCCAGGGCGGCGGCTTCGGTGGTGGTCGGAGTGGCGGCGGACTTAACCGGTGGAACGACGACGGCGGCGTGGACGCTGCCGAAGGCCAGCAAGACCATCATCAGGGAGAGGGTAAAAGTACGTAAGCTCATAGTAAGGGTGAGTTATCGATTGGCGGTATTGCCAACCAACTAACCCACTTTTTGGGCCAAGGTTTGCGTGCCCCGCAGGCGAAATTTCATCAGAAAGAGTAGCAGCCGTTGCCCCCGCCGCCCCCGCCGCCCAGGCGGATACCCAGGGTGAGGTTGATGAGGTAATAGAAGTCGTTCGACGCGCCTCCTCGGTTATATTCCAGATTATCCGGTGCTTCGGCGAACTCTACGCCGGGATTGGAGAAGTACCCGCTCAGGGAGGGATTGGGAATACCCGCCGGATTATTGACCACGTCTTGGTAAGCCACCTGGCGGCTGGAGATGTCGTCCAGGTAGTCCGTACCGGTAAACCGTCCGCTGACTTCGCCGCCGATGACGAAGCGCTCCCCCAGCTTGGCGCGGATTCCGCCACCTACGTGCAGGGTAGTGATCGAGAGGGCGTAGGGGGCCGGGTCGTAAACGCCGCCGGGGGTTCCCTGGGCTTCCGTTCTAAGGGGTTGCAGGTCGTAGTAGACCCCGTCGCGCTGCGACTGGGGGTTGAAGGAAGTACGTCCGACGCCGGCCATGATGTAGGGAGCGACGAAACGGTCTTCGGGGTCTCCGAGGTAAAAGAGATCGAACTCCGCGGCCAGGCTGAATTCCTGGATCTTCGACCGAAAGCTTTGCACTACTTCTGCCGTTTCCGTGGCGCTAACGCGCAGGTTCCGCGTTTGGTCAGCTTCGATGTTGCCGAAGATTCCGTTCAGGCGCAGGCCAATCCGACTTACGGGGCGGTAGCGGAGGTAGAATCCGCCGTAGGTATTAAAGTCCTTGAGAAAGCCGAACCCCGGTTCGCTCAGGTCCCCGTTGTAGGGCATGTCTCCGCCCTGCACCCCGATCTCGAAGTACTGTTGGGCGGAAAGCGCCGGGGAAAGGAGCAACAGGAGGACGGCAACGAGGCTACTGAGGGTCAAACGTTTCATTACACGAAGTTAGGTAAGTTGCAATCTGGCACTGGCTGGATAAACTCCTTTCGCGGCACTTTAATTGTCCTTACCGGCAACGGCCCGGTACCGGGAGGGAAGCGGGGCTGGTGGGGGTAAGGGCGGCAGCAAAAGATCAGGTAGAGATGAACTGCGCAAGGAGGCAAAAAGGTTGACAAATACCCCTACGTAGTACTCCGCTTTTTCATATTAAGTTCAAAAAGAGTTATCTGCGTGACCTTTTACCCCCGAAAGCGGTTCCTTTGTGATCCATGGCCACCACAACAATAACCCCCACCGAAGCGAAACCGCGCATTACGAAAGACCGCCTCAAGCGGTCCATGCGCATATTCGACTACGTCCTGATGTACCGCTGGCTGTTCCTGCTGAGTTTCCTCATCCTGGGCCTGAGTTCACTGGTCTTCCTGGTGGTGCTCCAGCTTCCCGGTGAGGCGTTAAACATTTACAACGACGAAGGTAAATACGGGCTTACCGTCAATCAGGTTTTCCTGTTGCTGACCGTTCTGCTTATTCTGCAGGCCCCGCTGAGTTATTACCGGGTACGGATTCAGACCGTGGTCAGTGAACGGGCCATGGCCAGCCTGCGCAAGGACCTGTTCAGTAAATTGCTGCACCTCAACATCCCCTTTTTCGAGCGCAGCCGCGTCGGGGAGCTGACCAGCCGCATCACCAACGACATCACCCAGCTGCAGAGCCTGTTCAGCCTGACGCTTACGGAATTCGTAAGGCAGATCATTATCCTGCTGGGTGCCACCATTTTTATCCTCTTTACGATGTTCCGCCTGGCCCTGGTCAGCCTGCTGGTCTTCCCGGTCGTCGTGATCGTCGCGATGTTTTTCGGTAAGTACGTCCGGAAGATGACGAAGGCCCGCCAGGAGAAACTCGCGGAGTCCAATGTGATCGTAGAGGAGACGCTCCAGAGCATCTCCACGGTTAAGGCGTACACCAATGAGGAGTTCGAGCTCGCCCGCTACTCTAAAAGCGTGGATGAGTCCGTAGCCATTTCCATCAAGACGGCCAACGCCCGCGGCCTTTTTTCCGCCTTCATCGTGACGGTGATGTTCGGGGCCCTGTTCTTCATCATCTACCGGGCGATCCTCCAGGTACAGGCCGGCGAGTTGCCGGTGGGCGACCTGTTCTCCTTCATTGTGTTCACCGCCATCATCGGAGGGTCCATCGCCAGCCTCGGCAACTTTTACGGGGAGATCGTCGGGGCCCTGGGCGCATCCGACCGGGTGGTCGACATTCTCGACAGCGAGGAATTTGAAGGCGGGGAACCGGAGGTGGAATCGGAAGGGGCACTCCGTACCCAGCAAACCCGCGTCCGCCCCTTCACCGGTGCCATCCGCTACACCAACGTGGCCTTCTCTTACCCTACCCGTCCGGACATCAAGGTGCTCAAAGGAATCGACCTTGACGTGGCTCCCGGAGAAAAAGTGGCCCTCGTCGGTGCCAGTGGCAGCGGGAAATCCACGATCGTGAAGCTGCTCCTGCGCTTCTACCCGGTTACCCACGGAGAGATCACCATCGACGGCCACTCCATCGATGATTTCGACCTGGAAGCGTACCGCGACCAACTGGCCCTGGTCCCCCAGGAAGTGCTCCTCTTCGGAGGCACCATCCGGGAGAACATCACCTACGGTAAACTCGACGCCACGGAAACGCAGGTCCGGGAAGCCGCCGGCCAGGCCAACGCCCTCGACTTCATCGATTCCTTCCCCGAGGGGATGAACACCGTTGTGGGCGACCGCGGCATCCAGCTCAGCGGCGGACAGCGGCAGCGGGTAGCCATCGCCCGGGCCATCCTCAAGGACCCCAAAGTCCTGTTGCTCGACGAAGCGACCAGCAGCCTCGACGCGGAAAGCGAGCGGGTCGTGCAGGAAGCCCTGGATAACCTCATGGAGGGGCGCACCAGCATTATCATCGCTCACCGCCTGGCGACCATTCGCGACGTAGACCGCATTTACGTCATCGAGAACGGCGCCATCGTAGAATCCGGTACCCACGCGGAGCTCAGCAACCGTCCGCACGGTGCCTACTCGGCCCTCGCCCGCCTGCAATTCGACCTGGCGGAATGATTCGGGAGTACGTTCAACTACAGCAGTTCAACACCTTCGGCCTGCCCTCCCTGGCCGAGCGGTACCTGCCCCTGACCCACGTCGGACAGCTGGAACTCCCCGAATTCAGGCAGCCCCCCGCCCTTGTGCTCGGTGGGGGAAGTAACCTGCTCCTGCTGGAGGAAGTCCCCGGGCTCACCGTACACGTGCTCCTGAGCGGCATCGAACGGACCGACGGTAAGGGCCGCTTTCGGGTGCTGGCCGGTACCGACTGGAATCAGTTCGTCCGCTACACCCTGGAGGAAGGCTTTCCCGGATTGGAAAATCTGGTCCTCATCCCCGGTACGGTAGGGGCCTCCCCCGTACAAAATATCGGAGCCTACGGGGCGGAGGTAGCGGAGCTCATCACGGCCGTTCACGCCTGGGAATACGGCAAGGGTCCGGTCGAGCTTTCCCCGGCAGAGTGTGCCTTTGGCTACCGCGACAGCCGCTTCAAACGGGAGCCGGGCCGCTTCCTGATCACCGCCGTGGATTTCGACCTCAGCGTCCGCCGGCCCCTCAGGCTCGAATACGGAGCGATCACCGGTGAGCTGGCCCGGGCGGGCATCGACCGCCCTACGGCCGGGGATGTTGCCAATGCCGTCACCCGCATCCGTCGCAGTAAACTGCCCGACTGGTTTTTCTACGGCAACAGCGGCAGCTTCTTTAAAAATCCGGTGGTGGAGCGCGGTGTGTACACCTCCTTGCTCGAAACCTACCCCGATCTGCCCGCCTACCCCATCGACGACGCGATCGTCAAGCTGCCCGCCGGATGGCTGATCGACCGGGCCGGGTTGCGGGGACAGGGCAACGACAAGGTCGGGTCTTATGTGGGACAGGCCCTCGTGCTCGTCAACCGCGGTGGTGCCAACGGCCGGGACGTGGTGGAATTCAGCAATTTCGTCCAACATACGGTCGAGCAAAAATTCGGGGTCCGCCTGGAACCGGAGGTGCAGCAGGTACCGGCATCCGCGGAGTGAGCCACGACTAACACCGTGTGCACGAAACATCTGGCCACCTACGCCAGGTTGGAGTAAAAAGCTCCTTTCGGTCCATGCTCGATCCCGTTTCTCCCGGCGTACGCCCCCTGCGATTGCCCAAGCTTGCTCCCGCCTGCCGGCTGAGCGTAACGGTACCGGCCAAGAACGAGGCCGCTTACATCGAAGCGACGCTGGAGGCCCTATATCTCCAGGTCGACGATGCGGACGGGCCCCTTGATCCCGGCTGCTACGAGGTGATTCTGCTGGCCAACAACTGTACGGACGCTACGGCAGCGGTCGCCCGCGCCTATGCCCGCGCCCGCCCGGACTTCCGACTGCACGTCGTCGAGCGGCAGCTGGATCCCGAAATTGCCTGCGTCGGGACAGCCCGCCGGCTGATGATGGAGGCCGCCGCCCGCCGCCTGCCGCCTGCTGGCATCCTCTGCACTACGGACGCCGATACCTTAGTTGACAAGCGTTGGGTGCACGCTACCCTGCGGGCCTTCGATCGCGGAGCCCGGGCCGTCGGCGGACGCATCATCGTGCCCCGGGGGGCACGTACGGGCTACCGCAAGATCTATCTCCAGGACGTCACCTACCGCCTGCTGCAATCCCGCCTGGAATCGATCATCGACCCCTCCTCCGAGGACCCCTGGCCGCGGCACTTCCAGCAGTACGGCCCCAGTATGGCCGTGCGGGTGGATGCCTACCACAAGTGCGGCGGTATGCCCCCGCTGCGGGCGATCGAGGACGTGGCACTTGGCTGGGCCCTGGAACGCATCGACATCCCCTTCGTCCACGACCCGGCCGTAAAGGTGTACACCTCCGACCGCTGCAGCGACCGCATCGAAGGGCAGGCCTTTAGTCATGCCCTGGACGAATGGACCAATATGACGGAAGACGGTCGCAAACCCGTGGTTTTCGGACTCCAGCACTGCATTCAACTCTTCAAGTGGAAGGTAGCCTTAAGGAAAGCCTTCCTGCAACAGGGCATTGAAGACACCCCCGCCCTCTTCACCCTGGCCAATTTCCTCCAGCTATCGCCGAAGGCGTTGGAAGCGAAGGTGACCATGGCTCCCACCTTCGGCGCCCTGTATCAGGAGATACGGCAGCTGCTGGAGGGTACCCACGCGTTTTCCGACGCCACCTTCGAGCAGGCCATCCGGGACCTGCGGCGGTTTACGCGCTCGGCCCGCGGCGCCCGTGTTTCCAGACGTCGAGCCGGTAGCGCTCCGCCCGATCGCTCCGTGTCCGGTAAAAGTCCGGGCTAAGCGCTTCGGCGAAGGCCTCGTGCACCTCGTCTCCGGTCAGTGGATAGTCCGGCACGTAAGGCGTGTAGTGCACCAGTACGAGGATACCTCCGCGCGACAGGGCCGCCCGGATCATCCCGATGGCCCGGTCGAGGTCCGCATATCCCCAGTAGTACCCTACTTCCGACAGCACGACCAGGTCGAAGTTTCCTTCCGGAAAGTCCCCCGGTATGGATAGCTGCCGCAATTCCACGCCCCCGATTCCATCGAGCCGTCGCCGGGCAAGCTCCAGGGCGGCTGCGCTGGTATCTACCGCGACCAGGGTTTCGCACCGTTTAGCGAGTTGCCGGGTCAGGACGCCGATGGAGCAGCCGATCTCGAGCGCGCGCCGGTAGCGGGTATCCGGTAGCGCAGCCAGGGTGGCGGCATACTTTTCGCGCTCGTAGGTACTGGTCTCGAACTTCCAGGGATCCTCGCTCTCCGCATACACCGCGTCGAAGTAAGCGCCGGCCAAACTCGCGTGGCGCTTCGTTGCCTCCTCGAAAAAGACCTCGGTAGGCTGGCGGAAGTGGTCGAGGATCGCTTCGGCCAGCCGGAATCCGGTCGGATCGTCGTCGATGACGCCCCCAAGCTGGGAAGCGTGGGCCCGTACGGCCGCCTCCTTGCGGGGCAGCTGGTCGCCAACCTCGAGCCGCCAGGCGATCAGTTCATCTTCCCGCGGAAGGTCGTCGAGATCGGTGGCTTCCCACATCCAGACCGGGTACTCGACCCAGCGCAGATCAGCCGGGCAGGCATCTGCCGCCGCCCGGCAGATCGCCCACACCAGCCGGTGGTCGGGGTGGAGGTCACGGCGAAAGGGCACGACCATTGTCGTTGCACCCCAGCCGGCGAGGCGGCCGGCGAGGTCCTCCACGATACCGGGGAATTCCGGCGCCTCGCGGTCGGGAACGGCGCCGTCAGGCAGTCCCAGGAAGTGGACGTGGTCGTCCGCCACCCCCAGGATACGGCAGGCCGCACGGGCTTCTTCCTGGCGGATAGCGGCCCTTGCCGGCCGCGGATAGGCAACGGAATTGGGGTGGGACATTCCCCCGTCGGTGACGAAGACGACGTGTACTTCCCGCCCAAGATCGGTGAGGGTGGCGAGGAGTCCGCCGCAGCCCAGGCTCTCGTCATCGGGGTGGGGTGAAAACAGGACCGTGGTGTCCCAGGCCAGCAGGTCGCTCCGGGGATGGACGGGCGCCTCCAGGCGCAGGGCGCGCTTTCGTTGCTGTAGGGGCGAAAGTTCAGTCGGCGGAGTCATCGAGGTAATTTTTGCCGACCCCCTCCAGGGCGGCATCGGGGCCGGGTTGGCGGAGGTACATGGTCAGGTCGGCGTGCAGCCGGGCAATGGGGTGCGGGTGCAGCAAGCCGCGGGCCCCCACGCAGCGCTGGGCGAGGTCGAGGCAGTCCTCACAGGCCTCGGCGATCACGGTGCGCACCATATTGGCGTAGGTGATGATTTCGGTGGCATCGTCGCTGCGGTCAATCAGTTGTCCGGCGCGTTCGAGCCAGAGTTGGCCGGTTTCCACCAGGATGGCCATCTGACCGACGCGCGTCCGCTGGTAGGGGTCCCCCGTGCGTCCGGCCTGGAGCAGGAACGTGCGGGTGGCTTCCAGTACGGCTTCGGCACCGCCGAGCTGCACGGCGGCAAAGCGAATCGCCCCGCTGCTGAAGGTCGGCTCCCGCACATAGTCATTGGGCGCTCCCAGCAGGTCTGCGGGTGCCAGCGGAATACCGGTGAAGTCGATCTTATGGCTCACGCTGTTGCGCATGCCTACGGGCGTCCAGAAGCGCTCATCCACGACCGGATCATGGCGATCGAGGGGCACAATGGCCATCTGCCAGCCCCGGTCCTCCCCGTCGGGAGTGTGCAGCGCGCCCGTGATCAGCGGGCGGGTTACGTGCACCGAGCCGCTGCAGAAACTCTTGCTGCCCTCGAGCCGTAGCTTGCCGTCCGGGCCGGTGTGCAGGTGCACGCCATCCTGCATTTGGGTGTTCCATACCCCGAAGAGGTGGCCGGCCTGGGCCTCGGCGTACCACCGCTGCCGCTGGGCCTCGGTCGCGTAAAGGCCGATGAGGTGGAGGGCGTTGACGTGCCCTTCGTAAATGCGGCCGACCGCCAGGTTGCCCTTGCCGATGAGTTGGAGCTGCCGCAGCAGGGCGGAAGTGGGGCGGGGCCGCGGGTGCGGGGCGATCCCGGGAAGGGCGGCAAAGAGGCCGCCGGCTTCCCGCAGGGCATTTATTTCCCGGTGGGGGAACCCCCCATCCTGAAAGGTTTGGGCGGCCCACTCCTGCATACGCAGGGGCAGGTGGTCGAGCGGTCCGCCGGCAGCCGCGGACGGAAGGGAGGTAAGAGGGGAAGGACGAACCATACCCCATCAAAGTCGAAACCGGGAACCGGTGTTGCAAACGGAGGGCAAGAATTCCAGGAAAAGTAGTCTTAGAGGCAGGTGCGGTAACCCTGGATAACGGCCAGGACGACCAGCGCGCCTCCGAGCACGAAATTGATGTTGCGGGTCAGGAAGTGCGCCCGGCGGTTGAACCAGTTGGCCAGGCGGGCGTACGCCCCGAAGATGACCAGGGCACCCGCGCCCGCGCCCGCGGTGAAGCCAGACCGGCTGATGAGATCGCCCTGCATGTAATCGCTGGCGAGCATCCACCCGCAGAGGGCAAAAAAGTAGGGGATGGTGAGCAGGTTCATGAGGGCCAGGACCAGTCCGCGCATGAAGGGACTGCCGTGGTACGGCCGCGTCTCCGGCGACTCCTCCGCCCGGGCCCGAAACCCCTTGAGCAGAAAAAAGGCGGCCAGGACGAGGAACACCAACACCGCCCACTGCTTCAACAGCAGGAGGATGCTCGGGTGGGAAGTGAAGTAGTTGGCGAAGAAGACCGCCAGGGCAGCCTGGGCGGTAAACGCGGTGGCCATGCCGGCCGCGAAGATATACCCCGCCCGGCGGCCGGCCCGCAGGCTGACGCTCACGCTGTTCATGTTCAGCATTCCGGGGAAAAATGTGGCGCCGGCTGCTGCGGCCAGGCCGAGCAAAAGGGCGGTGAGGAATTCCACGCGGCAAAGGTAGCCAGCCCCGCCCTTTTGCCCAGCTTTAGGGGAGGTTATTATTGGATACCAGCTATATTCGCCACCTTAGCACGGATAAATTACCACCAGGACCACCCAATCAAACTTACTTTTTATGGACCCGATCAAGATCAAATTCGGCACCGACGGCTGGCGCGCCATCATCGCCCAGGAGTACACCGTCGATAACGTAAAACGCGTCGCCGAAGGCACCGCGCTCTGGCTCAAGCAGCAGGGAGGTACCCGGGTGGTCATCGGCTACGATTGCCGGTTCGGCGGTGAGCTCTTCACGGAGACTACCGCCCGCGTGCTCGGCAAGCACGGCATCACCAGCCTGCTCGCCCCCACCTTCATCTCCACCCCGATGGTGAGCCTGGGCGTCGTCAAGACGGGTGCCGACCTCGGCGTAGTGATCACCGCCAGCCATAACCCCCCCGACTACAACGGCTTCAAGCTGAAATCGAAGCTCGGCGGACCGAGCATACCCGACGACGTCTCCGCCGTGGAAGCCCTCATCCCCGACGCCGTGCCCACCGACCTGCCCGAAATGGACGAACTGCGGGAAAAAGGCCTGATCGAGGAGCATGATTTCGAGCAGATCTACCTGGACCATGTCTACGCCAACTTCGACATGGACCTCATTCGCAACGCCGATTTCGGCATTGCCTACGACGCCATGTACGGGGCCGGCCAGTCGGCCATGGTTAAGCTGCTGCCCGAAGCCACCCACCTGCACTGCACGTTCAACCCCAGCTTCATGGGCCAGGCTCCCGAGCCCATCGGACGCAACCTGGAGGAACTCAGCCAGGCCATCAAGGGCGACCCCAATCTCTCCCTCGGTATCGCCAACGACGGCGACGCGGACCGCATCGGCCTCTACGACGAGAACGGCGATTTCGTGGACAGCCACCACATCCTGCTCCTCCTGCTCATGTACCAGTACGAATACAAGGGCATCAAGGACGGTGAGGTGATCCTGACCTTCTCCGTGACCGATAAACTCAAGCAGCTCGCCGAGCTCTACGGACTGAAGTACGAGGTGACCAAGATCGGCTTCAAGTACATCGCCGAGATCATGGCCGAACGCGACGTCATCGTCGGCGGCGAAGAATCGGGCGGACTGGCCGTTTCCGGACATATCCCCGAGCGGGACGGCATCTGGATCGGACTGATGATCGCCGAATACATGGCCAAGAGCGGCAAATCCCTCAACGACCTAATCCAGGACGTCTACGCCAAGGTCGGCAGCTTCAACTGCGACCGCGACGACGTTCACGTCGAGAACGACCGCAAGTGGGAGATCGTCAAGCAGGCCGAAACCAACCCCTTTAAGAAGATCGGCCCCTACACCGTCACCGACGTCAAGCACCTGGACGGCACCAAGTTTTACCTCGACGGCGAAGATCGCTGGCTCATGGTACGCCCCAGCGGCACCGAGCCCGTCCTGCGCGTCTACGCCCAGGGCGCCGACGCCGCCGAAACCCGGAAAATCCTGGACGCCGGCCGCAAGGAAATGGGGATTTAGGGTCGCCACGCGACCGGATGGGACCGTATAGATTGACCACAGATCCATCCATGATCTGTGGTCAATCTTTTTGTGTGCATAAGCTATTCCCCGGTAATGACTGAGCTACTTAAGCGGGCCTATTCGCCCGATGACTTTCGCCGCAAGGGGCACGCCCTGATCGACCAGCTGGCCGATTACCTGGAGCGGGTGGGCGACACCCCCGCCAACCCCTACGCTACGCCGGACGAGAGCGTGGCGGAATTCCGTCAACTGCTCGATAGCCGCAGCGATGCCGCTACGGTGTTCGCCCGGGTGATCGACCGCAGCGTGCACCTGCACCACCCCGATTATATGGGCCACCAGGTCGTGCCCCCCGCGCCCCTGGCGGCACTGGCCGACGTAGCGGGCAGCCTGCTGAATACCGGCATGGCTATTTTCGAAATGGGCCGGGCGGGCGTGGCCATGGAAGTCCTGGTCGTCGAAAAATTCGCGGAACTCCTGCGGCTTGCCCCGACGGCGGGCGGCTTCCTGACCAGTGGCGGTACCCTGGCCAACCTGACGGCCCTGCTTGCCGCCCGCGCCCGGCAGTGGCCCGCCGGAGACGTGTGGAAAAACGGAAGCCACGGACTGCGGCCCTGCCTGCTCGTCAATGAGCAGGCGCACTACTGCATCGACCGCGCCGTCCGCATCATGGGCTGGGGGGCGGAGGGCATCATCCCGGTACCGGCCGACGCCCAACTGCGCATGCGTACGGAACTCATCGATGAACTGCTGCAGGACGCCCGGGCGCGCGGACTCACGCCGATCGCCCTGGTGGGCAGTGCCTGCACCACCAGTACCGGCACCTACGATAAGCTGGAGGCCCTGGCTGATGCCGCCGCCCACCACGGACTGTGGCTGCACGTCGACGGGGCACACGGGGCCGCCGTCCGGCTGGATCCCGATCGCCAGCACCTCACCGCGGGACTGGAACGGGCCGACAGCGTCACCGTAGATTTTCACAAAATGCTCATGGCCCCGGCGATCACCACCGGCCTGTTTTTCCGAAACGGCACCGATGCCTACCGCACCTTCCAGCAGGAAGCCGAATACCTGCTGGCCGCCGGGGAGGGGACGGAGGACTGGTCCAATATCGCCCGGCGGAGCTTTGAATGCACGAAGCGGATGCTCGGCCTGCGGATCTTTACCCTCCTGAGCGAGTACGGACCGGAAGTATTCCGGGACTACGTGGTGCAGGTGGGCTACCTAGGCCGCGAACTCTCCCGACGGGTACGCGAGCACCCCGACCTGGAACTGTTTATGGAGCCGGATGTGAATATTGTCTGCTTCCGCTTCGTCCACCCCAGCCTGAATGCCGCCGACCGCAGTGCCCTCAACGAGCTGATCCGGGCAAGTCTGCATACGGACGGACAATTCTACATCGTCATGACCAGGATCCGGGGAGAAACTTACCTGCGCTGCACCCTCACCAACGCCTTCACCCGAACGGAAAACCTGGAGCAAATGCTGGCCCGGGTGACCGCGACCGGGCGGGAGTTGCTCCGGCTGCGCGCTTCCGTCGGACACTAGACCCGCGGCCCCGCCAGCGAAAGCAGAATGCCCGAAGAACGAATAACCGTCAGCCCGCGTTATCCTCCTACATTACCCGAACTAAACCTTCGCCTCTAAACCTCCCAGATTTGCGCAGACCCATGAAAATACATCCGGAAGGTCGCCGGATGTTGGCATTATTGTTTGTAGGCCTGGCCCTGATTCTGTTGCTGGTGAACTGGAAAGCTCCCGCCCAGCTGCCGGTAGTGGCCGTGGCGTCCGGGCTCTTCTTCGTGACGATCCTGCAGTTTTTTCGCAACCCCACGCGCATGGTGCCCGAGGAAGCCGACCACCTCGTGTACGCCCCCGCGGACGGCAAGGTCGTAGTGATCGAGGAGGCCTATGAGCCCGAATACTTCAAGGCAAAGCGCCTGCAGGTGAGTATATTCATGTCGCCGGTCAATGTACACGTCAACCGCAACCCGGTCAGCGGACTGGTCACCTACAACAAGTACCACCCCGGCAAGTACCTCGTGGCCTGGCACCCCAAGAGCAGTACCGAGAACGAACGGACCACCGTGGTGATCGATACGGGAGAAACGGAGATCCTGATGCGCCAGATTGCCGGCGCACTGGCCAAACGGATTAAGAATTACCTGGAGGTGGGCCAGCAGGTCGTCCAGGGGGAGGACTTCGGATTTATCAAATTTGGTAGCCGCGTAGACGTATTCCTCCCCATCGGTACCCGCCTCAACGTTGAGATCGGGCAGAAAGTGAAGGGCAACAAGACCGTGATCGCCCACCTCGAATAAGTAATCCCATGAGCAAAAAGAACCGCGCGTACGAACAGAAGACCCTCCGGGAAAAGCAGATCGACTTCCGCCGTCACCTGCGGACCTACCTGATCATGTGCGCTTTTTTCCTCCTGCTCAACATGATCACTTATGTGGGGATCGTCTGGGCCATCTGGCCGATCCTCGGCTGGGGCATCGGCATCACCATGCAGGCCCTGAGCCTGTACGGGCCACTGGCGGATCCGGAAGACGCCCACCCCCGGGAAAATGAGGGGAAGGTCCCCCTACCCGATCTGGAAGAGCGGATGGAACTGCGCGAGCTGGAGGCCCGCCGGCCCTACCGGGACGAGGACCTCGTGTAAAGTTCACCAAACGCCTCCCCTACCGGCACCACTCCCTGCGAACCCTCCTCCAGCCGGCGGGCCCGGAGCAGGCTCTTCAGCCGGTGCTCGGCAAAATCGGCATCCCCAGCCCACAGCGAATTTTCGGTAATGTAATCGTTGTCGGCTCCGGCGTGCAGGAAACGCCCGTTTCCCAGGTAAAAGCCTACGTGGGTCACGCGCTCGCTTCCGTCCTCCCGTAGGCTGCCAAAGAACAGCAGGTCGCCGCGTTGCAACTGACTGAAGGCATCGTCCAGCGGCACGTCGGTACCGGCGTGTACCTGCTGGCTCGCGTCCCGGGGGATCACGTAACCGTTGAGGTAGTAAGCCGTTTTGGTGAAGCCGCTGCAGTCCATGGCCTTCGGACTCGTACCGCCCCACAGGTAGGGGCGCCCGACTTGCTGGTAGGCGGTGGTGACGATGGCATCGATATCTAGGCCATCGGGGTACGCCAGGGCGGCGTATGGGGTAAGGTCAGCACTGGCGACCCAGCCCGTGCGGTCGTCGGGGAGGCGAACTTCGGTGTAGTTCCCCCGGCTGTTGCCGGTAGCCTGCAGAAGGTCGCCGGCTACCAACTCGGAGACGGGGCGCTGATCATCGGGGGATGACCACACGAAAGACTGGGCGGGTACGCAGGTGCGCAGGTCATCGGAATACCAGCGTGCGAGCTCGTCGCGGGTGACGGGGGTGATGGCCCCTTCTTCGAGCCAGGCCAGGTAGCGGTCGGGGGTACGGATCAGGTACCAGCCGTGGTCGAGGTCGAGGAGCTCGACCGGCGTGCCGAGCAATGCCTGGGAGGTAAGCTCGCTGGAATGCCCGGGCTCGGTGCGGATATTGGCTACCGATACGCGGATCAGCCCGTACGAAGCCGGCAGGTTGCCCTGGGGCAACAGGCGGATTTCCCGGACGGTAAGGGGGGTAGTGCCGGAGACTTCGGCCAGCGCGCGCAGGGCTTCCTTGCGGGTGGTGTAACCGGTGAGGAAGGTGGTGTCGCCACGGGTTTCCACCTTCACTTCGACGCGGTCGGTGCGCCGGTCGGGAGCATAAGCCTCGCGAATTTCAGATACCTGTTCCTCAAGTTCGTCTACGGAGGGCCGCGATTCGTCCCCTGAACGGCAAGCCACACAGCTCAGCAGAATAAATGCTAAAATTGTTAGGTTTTGCATTGGTCTAGGGGTTATTTTTGTTTGGGCACGGAACTTTCTGTCCCTACGTTGTTTGAGATAACGTAGTATTTCACGGTTTTGAGGTTGGCTTACGTTTCTAAGACTTGAATCTTTCTGCTTTAGCTTCCTGCCTTCAACATTACCATTTGTTTTAATCATTTTCTCTTTCATTATGAATTTATTTGTTGCCCGGCTAAGCTGGGATACCGACGAGGACACCCTTCGTAACACCTTCAGCGCCTATGGCGAAGTTGAGTCGGTAAAAATCATCCTTGACCGGGAGACCGGTCGTTCCCGTGGTTTTGGTTTCGTTGAGATGCCAAGCGACGACGAAGCGCAGGCTGCCATAGAAGCGCTTGATCAAACCGACCTCGACGGTCGTACTATTGTCGTCAAAGAAAACGACCGCAAAGGCGGTGGTGGCGGCGGCGGTGGCGGCTACAGCGGCGGCGGCGGTGGCGGAGGCTACCGTGGCGGCGGCGGAGGCAGCGGCGGTGGCGGAGGCGACCGGGGCGGGGGAGGCGGCTGCGGCGGAGGCGGAGGCTACCGTGGCGGCGGAGGCGGCAGCGGCGGCGGCGGCGGCGGCTATGACCGTGGCGGACGCGGCGGCAGCGGCGGTGGTGGCGGCGGTTACGACCGTGGCGGCTACAGCGGCGGCGGTGGCGGCGGCTACGAGCGCGGCGGCGACAGCAGCTCCCGCTCCGATCGTGGCAATCGCGGCGGCGGCTACGACCGTGGTGGCGACAAAGACTACGAATAGCAAACGACTCCACTCTCCTTTGCCCGGCCTAGGCTGAGCACCGGATTGTAGTCTACCATACGTGAAAGCCCCCCCGACTTCGGTTGCGGGGGGCTTTCTCAGTTTATCTTCGCTCTTCCTAACCAGTCAACATGCAATACCCCCTACTCTTCTTCTTTCTCCTGTGCTTCACCGGGGCTTCCGCCCAGGTCGTCACTACCGATCCCGCCGCCCCGGTTGCGGACCAGCCCCTGACCATCACCTTCGACGCTTCCCAGGGAACGGGCGGCCTCCGGAATTGTGGTTGCGATATCTACCTCCACACCGGGGTCATTTTACCGAATTCCGGCGAATGGCAAAAAGTATATACTACCTGGGGCGTCCAGAACGATGCCTGGAAGTTGACGCCCGTTGCCGGAGAGCCTAACAAGTATACCTACACCTTCTCCCCCACCGTCCGCGAGTACTACCGGGTCGGGGCAGACACCCTCATCCAGCAGATTGCCTTAGTATTCCGCAACGCCAACGGGAGTATGGAGGGCAAAGCCTCGGGCGGCCAGGATATCTATATCGACATCAACACCGCGGATGCCCTGGCGCTAAACCTGCTCGGCGATCCGGGCGCGGGGAACTACCCCCTGGGCAAGGCCCTGCCGGTCACCGCCGGCACCACCGCCGAAGCCACCATCCAGCTCTTTGACAACGACAGCCTGTTGACCTCGACGACCGGCCAGGAACTCAGCTACCCGGTTCGCCTCACCGAGCCGGGCGACCATACGATCCGGGTGGTAGCGACCAGCGGGGATCAGGTGATCCAGGATTCCTTCTCCGTGCGCGGGGAACTCGTCCTGGAAATCACCGCTCCTGCCACCGCGGTGGTTTCAGCTTCACCGGGCGAGGAAGTAACGATCGGCGCGACTTCGTACATCGCCTCCACCCTGCGGATTTCCGACGGGGCTACTGTGGTGGCCCAGCAGCAGGGAGAGACCATCACCCAGACGGTGACCCTGCCGCAACAAGAAATCATCACGTATACCGTCAGTGCCGCTTACCGCGGTGATACGGCCTCCGCTACGGTCACGTACATTACGGGAGCGCCTACGGTAGCCGAAGTACCGGTAGGCTTCCGCCCCGGAGCTACGCCCACGACCGACGGTGGCCTGCTGCTGGTGCTGCGCGCTCCCCAGAAATCGGACGTCTTCGTCGTGGGAAACTTCAACAATTGGTCGCCCGTCGCCTCCGGTCGCATGCTGCGCACGCCAAACGACACCACCTACTGGCTGAAGATCCCGGCAGCGGATCTACCGGAAGGGGATTTCCTGTACCAGTACGCCGTTGACGGACAGGGGAGCTACGCCGATCCCTTCAGCACCTTAGTCCTGGACCCCAACGATGATCCATATATCGAGGCGTCCACTTTCGCCGGTATCCCCGCCTACCCCACCGGAAAAGCAGAAGGTATCGTAAGCTGGCTGCGCCTCGACGCGCCGGAGTTTGCCTGGCAGTCCGATGACTACGACCGACCCGACCCCGAGAAAATGGTGGTATACGAGTTGCTCATCCGCGACTTTCTGGCCGATCACAGCTACCAGTCACTCACCGATACCCTGGATTACCTGGAGCGCCTCGGCATCAACACCATCGAACTCATGCCCGTTAGCGAATTCGAAGGCAACATCAGCTGGGGATACAACGTGAGCTTCCACATGGCGCTCGACAAGTACTACGGCAGCCCGGAGGACCTGAAGACCTTCGTAGATGCGGCCCATGCACGTGGCATCGCCGTCGTGCTCGACGTCGTCTACAATCACGCATTCGGGGAGAGTTCCCTCATTCAGCTGTGGCCGGGTGCGCAGCCGTACGAACCGGGGGTCACCAATCCCTACGCCAACGTACAGGCGCGTCATCCCTTCAACGTAGGTTACGACCTCAACCATGAGAGCCTCCTTACCCAGGAGTACGTAAAGACCAGCCTGACCTACTGGCTGGAGGAATTCCACGTCGACGGCTTCCGCTTCGACCTCAGCAAGGGCTTTACCCAGAACTTCACCAATTCGGTGGACGCCTGGAATAAGTACGACGCCTCCCGCATCGCCATCATCGAGGGCTACGCCGATGAGATCTGGTCGGTAAACGAAGATGCCTACGTCATCATGGAACACCTCGGCGAGAGCCGGGAGGAGAACGAGCTGGCCCAGTACGGTCAGGGCATGTACTTCTGGTCGGGCTTCGAACCCCACAACGCGTACCTCGAAGGGGCCATGGGCTACAACGCCAACTCCAACCTCGGCCCCGTACTGGCGGCCAACCGCGGCTTCGACCAGCCCAGCCTGGTGGCCTACATGGAGAGCCACGACGAGGAGCGCATGATGTGGAAGAATACCCAGTTTGGTAACAGCAGCGGATCCTACAACGTCAAGAACGTGCCCACCGCGCTGGACCGGGTCAAGCTGGCCAGTACCCTGTTTTACACCCTGCCCGGCCCCAAGATGCTGTGGCAGTTCGGGGAACTCGGCTACGACTACCCCATAAACTACTGCTCGGACGGCCGGGTGGACAATTCCTGCCGTACCGATCCCAAGCCCATTGTCTGGGAATACCGCGACGAGGCCGACCGCCAGGAGGTGTACAACACCATTTCCGACCTGCTCTACCTGCGCAATAACTTCGACTACTTCCACGGGGAGGTCACCGCTTCCCAACTTGCCGGAGAGGTAAAGTATGCCCACCTGAGCAGCTCAGATGGGGTAGCCACGGTTTTCGGTAACTTCGGCGTAATCCCCAACACCCTCACCCGGGCGGTACCGAGCGCCGGCACCTGGTACGATTACTTCAGCGGGGAGGCAGTCACCGTGACCAATCCGGACGCAGCCATCGAGCTGGCCCCGGGCGAATACCACGTGTACCTCTCCCGGCCCGTGGAGCGGGGCGGCGGGCGCCTGACCACCGGCACCAACGATGCCGCCGTTGCCCGGTTGTCCTTTACCGTTCATCCCAATCCGGCTACCAACCGCCTCAACACCTCGTTTACGCTGGAGAAAGCCTCCCGCGTGACCGTCACCCTCCTCGACCTCGTGGGGCGTTCCGTGCAGCAGCTGTTTGACGGCGAGCTCCCGGCCGGTCCCCAAACGCTGGAGGCTTCCGTCAGCGGACTCCCCGCCGGCCCCTACTTCCTGCGGGTGACCGACGGCGGCCATTCCGCGGTGCGGCAGGTGATCGTGCGGTAATCCGGAACTTGCCAAAACTGAAAAGCCCCGGCATCCGTGAGGATGTCGGGGCTTTTCTAAAAGCCGGAAGGCTTTTAACCCGTCCGCGAGGCGGACAAAAGGTGGAGGCGGCGAGATTCGAACTCGCGTCCAGCGAAAGCGCAAGGCAACTTTCTACATGCTTATTTACCAATCGAATTTTCGAGCGCCGGGTAAGTATGGTAACCCACTCATTCGGCGCCTTAGATCCTTAATCTCGCTCACGACTCAGATCAGGGTCGCGGGCCAGCCCGAGGGGGTGATGATATGCGGCGCGGTGTGTATCAGGCGTCAACCACACGGCACATTTAGGCAACTAGTCTGAGACTAGGCTGCCATAGCATAGCTGGGAGTGCCAACTAAAGGTGTAATCGTTATTTTTTACGGAGTAACCAATCATGCTCCGGCATGCTTACTGCAAAGCTTACTTCCCTGTCGATTCCGGTACGCCCCCGTTGGGACTCAGCGTTGGGTAGTTGCTGACCTTCGTGGGGTAAACACGGTGATGCGCCGGATAGTTTGGTAGTGGTTGAATGTTGGGTGGTTGAATTGCTTCCCGTGCACTTGCCTTGCGCTGCGCTCGGGTAAGCCACGTCACCCACCCGAGCGCAGCGCGGGGCAAGTGCGAGCAGGCGAAACCCAACCATTCAACAACCCAACAACCCTACTTGACCCGAGTCCGCAACAACTCCCGCCTCCCTTCCCGGGGATAGATGAAGCCGACCAGCTCATCGTCTACGGCCAGGGGTCCCACGCCTTCGGGAGTACCGGTAAAGATCAGGTCCCCCTTCTGCAACCGGAAAAACCGGCTGACGTAGCAGATCAGTTCCGGGATCGGAAAGATCATATTTCGGCTGTAGCCGTGCTGCACTTCCTCTCCGTTCTTCTCCAGGCTGAACTCGATGTCGTCGAGTTGGGCGAAGTCCGCGGGTGCCAGGAAATCGGTGGACAGCGGGGCGGAATGGTCAAAGGCTTTGGCAATCTCCCAGGGTTGACCCTTTTCCTTGCAGTGCTGCTGGAGGTCCCGGGCGGTTAGGTCGAGCCCCAGGCCGATGCTCTCCACGTAATCGAGGGCAAACTGCGGCTGCACGTGGCGACCGTTCTTCGCGATCCTGACCACCAGCTCCAGTTCGTAGTGGATGTCTATGCTAAATTCCGGGTAATAGAACGGCTTGTGGTTGGCCAGGATCGCGGAGCCCGGCTTCATGAATACGATGGGCTCGTCGGGACGGGCATTGCCGAGCTCGGCGGCGTGGGCGGCGTAGTTGCGGCCTATGCAGATCAATTTCAAGGTGGGGGGGGGGAATTGAGGGGGTGAGGGGGGGGAAGGATTGAAGGATTGAGGGGGGCGGTCATCGGATGTCTGCCGTAGGCGTCATCCGATGTCTCGCACCTGTGTATGCCCGTTCGTCCGCCACTTCGTTGCGGCCAGGTTTTGCCGGATCCGCCCGACGATGTCTGAGGTATCGGCCGGCACGAACTGCTTGCCGGTAATCCGCTCATACAGCTCGGTATAGCGCTGGGTGACGCTTTCGACAAAGGCATCGGGCATTTCAGGCATGGTTTGACCGTCAAGGCCGCGGAAGTCGTTGGCCATGAGCCATTCGCGCACGAATTCCTTACTCAGCTGCTTCTGGTGCTCCCTGGCCCGTTGGCGCTCGGCGTAGCCTTCGGCGTAGAAGTAGCGGCTGGAATCCGGGGTATGGATTTCGTCAATCAGGTAGACCTCCCCGTCCAGCAAGCCGAATTCGTACTTGGTATCCACCAGGATGAGTCCGCGCTCGGCGGCCATGGCGGTACCGCGGGCAAAGAGGCGACGGGTGTACGCTTCCAGCTTGGTGTAAACGGCCTCGCTCACGATGCCGCGCAGTAGGATTTCCTCCCGGCTAATGTCCTCATCGTGCCCCTCCTCCGCCTTGGTCGCCGGAGTGATGATGGGCTCTGGGAAGGCATCGGCCTCCCGCATGCCCTCCGGCATCACCACCCCACACAGCACCCGCGAACCCGCCGCGTACTCGCGCCAGCCGTGACCGACCAGGTACCCCCGGATGACCATCTCGATGGGCACGGGCTCGCAGGCTTTGCCGGTGGCCACGTTGGGGTCCGGATTACTTTCCAGCCAGTTGGGACAGATGTCGCGGGTCGCCCCCAGGAAGTGGGCGGCGATCTGGTTGAGGATTTGACCCTTATGCGGAATGGCGCGCGGGAGTACGTGGTCGAAGGAGCTGATGCGGTCGCTGGCCACCATGAGCAGCTGGTCGCCGCGGCGGTAGACGTCACGGACCTTGCCGCGGTACAGCTGCGCGGAAGGTTCGAAGGTGAAGTTTGTTTCGCGCAGGGCAGTATCCATGGGGGCGGCTTTGGGGCAATATTAACGAAAAAGGCCCGACCGAAACCGGACGGGCCTTTCTCGCAGTATCCCGATCGGGGCTACAGCTGGTGGGAAGAGTGCTTTTCCTTGTGTTTCTTGATTTGACGGCGGAGAGCCTCGGTCACTTCCGCGGTGGCGCGTTCAATACTCTCATCCGTGTGGGTGGCGAAGAGGTCATTGCCGGGAATGGCGAGGCGAATCTCCACGGTGTGGCCGTTAGTGGCGCTGCCATCGTCTTCCTTGACGAATACCTCCGCCCGTTCGATGCGGTCGAAATAGGTTTCTAACTTGTTGACCTTCTCGGTAATGACGGAAATGGTCGCATCGGAGAGTTCGGAAGATTTATTGATGATAACCTGCATGGGTGCTTGGTTTAAGTGAAGTAAAAAAGGTAAGTCAGTCGTGACCTACCTTGCAGCCGCTTGCTGTGCACTGGCTGCCCTGGCTTAACGAGCCCCCGGCCATTTTCGTTCGACAATTTCCATATGTCCGAGCCTATACTTTCCTTCACCGACCACGCCGGCCACCGCATCGCCGCTCTCTCCTACCCCCAGCCCGCGGCCGACCGCCTGCCCGTGGTATGGATCCACGGGCTTACGGCCAGCGTACATTTTTGGGAAATGGCCATGTACGCGGAGGTCAGCAGTCACCGCAACTGGTATTCGCTGAGCCTTCCGCTTCACTATCCCAGCACGTATTCGGGAGCGTTCACCCCGGATACCATGGACGAAGAACTTCTGGGGGAGCTCGTGGCCCTTTCCGTAAATCGCCTCATCCCAAGCGGTCGCTTTCATCTGGTCGGCTATTCCCTGGGGGCGTTTGCCTGCCTGAACTATGCGGCCAAGCACCCCGGGCGCGTGGCATCCATCATTAGCGTGGGAGGATTTATGACCGGTCAGGCCAGGGGACTGAGGGGGGTGCTCCGCTTCATTGCAACGCCCGTCTGGTGGCGTAAGGTCCTGTTTCACCTGACGTTCTGGGTGATGCAGCGCCACGTGATCTTCCTAAAGGGCGCTACCCTCCTGTATGCCAGAAATTGGCGGAAGCTGCTCGCCTATCCGCGCCTCAACCCCACGCTCGAGGATATCTTCCCCGACGTCAAGCGCCACTCGATCACCGCCCAGCGCTTGCTTTTCAGGTATATGCTGGAGCTGGACCTGATGGACGAGACCGATCACCTCTACACCCCGGTGCTGGCAATCGCCGGTGACGAAGACCCCGTTATCCCCTACCACCACCAGGTCGACTATGCCAAACGCCTGCCAAACGGGCAGTTGCTTTCCCTGCCGGGCGTAGGCCACGTTTCCTTTGCCGAAGCTCCGGACGCCTTCCGACGCGGCGTGGTGGATTGGCTCGATACCCACGATCAGCCCGCCGTTACCTCCAGCTGACTCCGACCGTTACCGCGGGCAGACAGCTGAATCTTGCAGTGGATGCGTTCCCGCAGTTCGCGCACGTGGGAGATCAGGCCAATGGTTTTTCCCTGGTGTTCCAGTTGCTCGAGGGCGGATACCGCCTGATCCAGGACCCGCTCGTCCAGGGTGCCGAATCCCTCATCGATGAACAGCGACTGAATAGTGGTCCGGCCACTCGCCAGCTCCGACAGGCCCAGGGCCAGGGCCAGGCTGACCAGGAAGGTTTCCCCCCCGCTGAGGGTCGCCATCGGTCGCCGGTTGTCGTTCTGGTACGTGTCGATGATCTCCAATTCCAGGTTTTCCTTGCCGAGCTCCGCGGCCGCCTTGTGCCGCATCCGGTAGCGCTCACTGATCCGTTGCAGGTGCATATTTCCCACCGCGACCAGCCGCTGCAGGGTAAGGGTCTGGGCAAAGCGGCTAAACTTCACTCCGGACTGCTGGCCGATCAGGTCGTTGAGTCGTGCCCAGCGACCGAGTTCCTGCTCCGACTTGCCCAGTTCATCGAGCAGGAGGGCATGGACGGACCGCCGCTGCTCGTCCTGCTCGATCAATTTCTCAATACCCCCGCGCTCCTGGTCGAGGCGGCTGGCTTCTGCCTCCAGTCGCTCCAGTTCTTCCTCTAGGGTAGTGCGCGGTAGAAGGTCAGCCACTGCCGTTTCCAGGCTGCTGAATTCGCGTTGCCACTCGGCCCGGGCCGTGGTCTGTGCTTGTTGCTGCACGTCTACCTCGCGGAGACGGTTGCGGTAGGATTCTTCCCGGGCCGGATCGAGTAAGGTGGCGGCGGCGGCGGCGGCGGTTTCCACGTCCAGTTGACCGAGCAGGGCGTTTACTTCCTCGACCACCGCTGCTTGGGTGTGCTGCAGGGCCTCGAGCCGACCTTGTCCGGAGGCCACTAATTCATCGGCCAGGTGGAGCTCGCCCTGTGCCTTCTCCAGGGCCTGCCGGGCAGCCGACCAACTTGCCCGGATCGCCGCTTCCGAATGCTCCAGGGCACTGCGAAAGGTTTGCGTAGTACCGGGGCCGATCAGGTCTTCCTGGCGTTCCGTGAGACGAGCCACCTCCCGCGCGCGCCGCCCAGCTTCCGCTTCGAGTTGCTGCATACCCGCTTCCCGTTCCGTAAACGCCTCTTCTAGCGCCTGCACCCTGGGCTGCAACCGAAGGAAGGCTTCTACCCCGCTTCGTTTGCGTCGGAGCTGGCGGCAAGTTTCGGCGTATTGCTCCATCGCTTCGGTCAACTCGCTTACGCGTTGGAGCACGGCGGCATAGGCGGCTGGCCGCTCCCCCGAGACTGCGATCCCCTCCAGTTCCTTGCGCAATTGGCCGAGGGTACTTTTGCAGACGGCCAGGTCCGTGCTTACCGACTGCAGCTCGCGCGCTGCCCGAAGTCCCTCCTGCCGGGCTGTTTCCAGCTTGGTCTGCGCTTCCTCGAGATCCCGGCGCGCCACCAGCACGTCGTCGTCCGTGACCGGTTGATGGTCTTCGAGTGCGGGATGATGGACGGAGCCGCAGAGAAGACAAGGCTCTCCGGGACGTGTTTCCGCGCGAAGCTGTTCGAGTCCTTTAGACTGTTCGACCTGCCGGAGCATGCGGCGGCGGCTCTCTACCCCGCTTTCTGCCTCCCCGGCCCTCCGTTGGGCCCGTTCAGCCCATTCCCGGGCCGAGGCCAACTTTGCGGCAAGCACCGATTCTTCTGCCGTCAGCCCCCCTAGCCGCTCTTCGATGCCCAGCCGCCGCTTCCAGTTGTCCAGCCGAGCGTGCTCCTGCCGGAGGCGTTCCAGCGCTGCTTCGGACTGTTCCAATTGCTCACCGACGCTGGCTGCGTCATCGGTACCCAGTTCGGCGACTAACTCGTGCAACTGCTTGCGCCCCGCCACCAGTTGGGCGTGTGTTTCCTCCTTGCCCGTTTTGGCCCTGGCCAGGCTGAGCGCCTGCAGGTCCATCTCCCGCTCGAGGACGAGGGCGCTGTTTTCCAGTTCCGTAGCCTTACGGAGGGCTTCCAGCTTCCCCGACCTGGCGGCGATAAAATCGGCCTGAGCGACCTCTGCCGTCCGCCACGCAACGCGGTCCTGCACCACCCGACCGGCGGCAAGTTTCTCTCGGGCGTGCAACCGCTCCAGCTCAAGTTCCATAGCCGCCGCGGACTGACGAAGCTCCTGAAGCCTGGCCAGTGGGCCGCGAAGCGGAAGGAGGCGGAGACTTTCCTGCAGCGCCTTTTGCACGGGCTCCAGGTTCCGGGCGGCTTCCCGGGTACGCTCGGCCTGTTGGCGGAGCTCTTCCTCCCGCAAGAGCAGGTCGTCGCGTTTGGTGTAGACCGCCAGCCCTTTTCGTACCTGTTGCTGGCGGGGCCGCAGGTGCCGGGCCCCTTCCTTCACGGTGGCAAGGTCGGTTTCCAGGCTGGCCCGCTCGTCGTCGGGCAGGGGAAGGGTATGTCCCTGGCTTTCCTTGAGCCGGTCGTAGTGGGTGCGGGCCACTTTGTGTCGCAGGAAGGCTGCCTCGCTGATGCGGCTGTAAATTTCCGTGCCGGTGATTTTTTCGAGCACGTCCGCCCGTTCCTTCAGGGAAGAGTGCAGAAAGCGCGCGAACTGTCCCTGGGTCAGCATCACCGACCGCACGAAGCGGTCATAGTCCAGCCCAATCACCTCCTCGGTGAGGGAGTTGACTTCCGCGAGGCGGTCGGCATCCATCGGTTGATATTCCCCGGCGTCCGCATTCCACCGGCTCAGCTGCCGCTGGGCCGTTTGGAGGTTGCCGTCGGGCCTTTGCCGGGCGCGCCGGCGCTCCCACCGGCTGAGGTAGGTACCGCCATTGGCCTGGTACTCCACTTCGGTAAAGCATTCCCCCGTACCGTGGCTCATTACTTCGGCACCGGTACCGTCGCGCTCCGTTTTCCCGTACAGGGCCAGGGTCACTGCATCGAGGATGGTGGATTTTCCGGATCCCGTGGGCCCGACGATGGCGTAGAGTCCGGCGGAGCGCAGGGGCTCCGTACGAAAGTCGATCTCCTGGTAGCCGACCAGGGAATTGATGTTGTAGATACCGATGCGCAGGATTTTCATTCGGCGGGGTGTTCGGTCATCCAGCCACGGAGCTCACGGAAGGTGCCCACCAGGTCCGCGTAGTCGGGCCGCTCGCCTCCTCCGCCGTGACACAGGCGGTAAAAGACCTCCTCCGGTTCGAGTTCATGCAGGTGGCGCGTCAGCGCGGGGGCGGCATCTCCGGCACCCAACCGGTCGGTACGGACGGTGGTCGTCCGCAATACCCGGGGCAGCAACTCGGCAGTGGCATCCGCTTCCTGGGGATCCTGCCCCACGATCTCCTGTAGCTCTTCGCGGAGCATGGGGAGGGGGTGGTCCGCTTCCACCCGGATTTCTACCCAGGGGGCAAAGGGCTCGGGGGATTCTCCGCGCTGTTGGGTGACCAGCGCGCGCAGTTTGCGCTCCACCGCCCCGGCGGAGCCCCGCAGGCTATACAGCCGGCGGCGAACGGGCACCGGGATCTTTTCCGTGGTGATGCCCCCGGCACCGGTGGTCCGGCATTCGACCAGGCAGACCGATTGCGTACCCCGGGCTTCCCCGAAGGTGAGGGGAATCAGGCTTCCGGAGTACCGCACGTGGTCGAGTTCACCCACCCGCTGGGCCCGGTGAATGTGTCCCAGAGCGACGTAATCGAAGCTGGGATCAAACTGCTCGGCCCCGATATTATTACGATCGGCCAGGTAGATGTTGGTCAGCTTGTCCTCGGCATCGGTAGCCCCGGAGGCAAAGAGGTGGCCCGTAGCGACGACGGGAATCGAGCGGCCATTGCGCAGGTCCGCCGCAGCTGCGGAAATCGCGGCATAGTGATTGCGGATCGCCAGCCGGAGGCGCTCCACCTTGGCCGTGGCCGTCTCGCCGATCACGCTGTACTTCAGGTCGCGGTCGCGCAGGTAGGGTACCGCGGCTACGATGACGGCGGGTTCCTTTTCCCCCGGATGGCGATGGACGGGGATCACCTGCTCGCCGATATCCTCCCGGGCGCCCCCGACGAGGTGTACGTTCAGGTGGCGGAGTATGGCGGCTGGCGCATCCAGGAGGGTGGGACTGTCGTGATTGCCCCCGACGATCACGGCCGTCCGGCAGGTCGTACCCTGGAGACGCCCCAGAAAATCATAGTAGAGGTTGCGGGCCGCGTTGGAGGGGTTCATGCTGTCGAAGATGTCGCCCGCGACGATCAGCAGTTCTACCTCACGTTCCCGGATGGTCTCCAGCAGCCAGTCCAGCGCCAGCCGCTGCTCGTCCATCCGGTCGTGGCCGTAGAGCCGGTGACCGAGGTGCCAGTCTGCTGTATGAAGCATCCGCATCAGTCGTTGCCCGTAAATTTCCGGTGGGCGGGGCTGTTGCGGTAGAAGGGCGGATAATCGCCGCCGGGAATTTCTGTTTTACCCGCGGTCGCCCGTTGGTAGGCATACGTATGGGCGATAAACTTTCCACCCGCGGCCACGCGCACCTCTATCGTGACGCGTTGGTACTCGTCGGAAGCCGCCCCCGAAACGCTTTCGTAAGCATCCAGCAACTGCCAGGTTTCCTCCGCCTGATCTTCGTTGATGCGGTACAGCTCGCCGATGACCCTTCCCCCGCCACCAACAAAGCCGGGATACCCCCCCAGATCATACAGGCGGCCGGACGCTGTGGTCTTACCGACCAGGGTGGCACGCCGACGCAGGAACTTGCTCATGCTGGAGGGAATGTCACTGCGGAGGGTGCCGTAGACAAACAGGTATTCTGGGGAGGAACTCATGGAGCGGTACTTACGGGGTGACGGCTTCGGTAGGCTTCCATAAGATCGAGGTGATGGTGATTGACGACCCCTTCCCGGAAGTGTTCGGCAATGTACGCCAGCACCGCCTTTCTACCCGAGTCGGCGGGCACGGCACCCAGGGCCTCGTCAATCCAATCGATGGACTGCCCCGGCAACAGGTCCGTGATCTCCAGGTCGTGCCCCTCGGTGTACGCCTGGGTCAGGTGGCTGTATACGGTCGTCGACCGGAGCCCGCGCACCTGGGCGATCGCACGGACCGAACCTCCCGAAATGTACGCCTGGTAGCTGGCCAGGTGAGTGGGGGTGTCCCCGCCTTGTATTCGGTCTTCGGCCTTCCTGACCTTGCGGGTACCGCTCGTCCGCTCCGTGGGCGCCGCTTCCGGAGCTGCGGCGCTTACGGCTTCCGTTTCGTAGGCCTTGATCGCCTGGATGAAGTGAGCGCCAAAGCGGCCAAGTTTCACCTCCCCTACCCCGCTGATCCGTGCCAGCGCGTGCTCGGTGGTGGGAGCGGCGGCCGCCATTTCCTCGAGGGTCTTGTCCGAGAAAATAAGGTAGGGCGGGATGGCGGCTTCCCGGGCCAGCGTCCGGCGCACTTCCCGCAGCGCTTCGAAGAGGGAGCCCCGGCTGCGGGGAGCAGCGGCCCGCCCGGCGGTTTTACCGGACTCCTGCTTCTGGCGGTCCTTGATGATGTCAAACCTGACCAGTTCCACTTTCTCCCCGTCGAAGAGCACCCGCCGGGCCCCGGAAGTCAGGCGGAGCTTGTTGTAATCCTCGTGGGCCACGTAGAGGTACCCGAGGCTGATGAGCTGTCCGAAGTACTGGTTCCAGTCGTAAGTAGACATATCCCGGCCCGCTCCGTAGGTCTTGATCTGGTCGTAGCCCAGGCGGCGAACGTCCTGACGGGCGGAACCGCGCAGCACGTCGATGGTCATGCCGATCCCCACGGACTCCCGCAGGCGCGCCACCGCACTCAGCGCCTTCTGGGCGATCACGGTACCATCGAAGCGCTTGGGGGGATTGGCGCATACGTCGCAGTTGCCGCAGTCTTCACTGTGGTCTTCGCTGAAGTAGTTAAGGAGGATGCGGCGGCGACAGGCCAGGCTCTCGGCGTACTCCTTCATCCGGTCGAGCTTGGCCAGCTGGATCTCGGAGTTCCCGCCGCCCGAGATCATGTCCTTGAGGGTTGTATAATCGTTGTAGGAGTAGAAAAGCAGGGTATCCGACTTGCTGCCGTCACGGCCGGCCCGGCCGATCTCCTGGTAGTAATTCTCCAGGTTCTTGGGCATGGTGTAATGAATAACCCAGCGGACGTTGCTTTTGTCGATGCCCATCCCGAAGGCAATGGTGGCGCAGACGATGAGGGTCTTGTCGTTGATGAAGTCCGACTGCACAGTGGCCCTGCGATCGGCGGGGAGTCCCGCATGGTAGGCTTCGGAGCGGTAGCCCGCCTCCCGCAGTTTCTCGGCCAATTGCTCGGTCTGCTTGCGGCTCAGGCAGTAGACGATACCGGCCTGGTTGGGGCGCTCGCGGACGAAGCGGATGATCTGCTCGCGCCGCTGCTGCCCGGGCCGCACTTCCAGGCTCAGGTTGGGGCGATTGAACGAAGAAATGAATTGCTTAGCGTCCGGGATGCCGAGCTGGGTGGCCATGTCGCGCCGCGTCAGGCGATCGGCGGTCGCGGTGAGGGCCAGTACGGGCACATCCGGGAAGGCGGTCTTCAGCTGTTGGAGGTTGGTGTACTCGGGGCGGAAATCGTGGCCCCAGGCCGAGATGCAGTGGGCCTCGTCGATGGCAAACAGGCAGACGCGCCGGCGCCTCAGGAAGGAGAAAAAACCAGGGGAGAGCAATTTCTCGGGGCTGACATACAGGAGATGCAGCTCGCCGTTTTCGAAGGCCTGCTCGACGGCGTGGCTCTCCGTGCCCCGCTGGCTGCTGTTGAGGAATGCCGCTCGAATTCCGACGGCACTCAGGCCATCGACCTGGTCCTTCATCAGGGAGATCAGCGGACTGACCACGACCACCGTACCCTTCATGGTAACGGCCGGGATCTGGAAACACATCGATTTGCCCCCGCCCGTAGGCATCAGCACGATCCCGTCGTGCCCCGCAAACACGTGCTCGATGATCGAAAGCTGGAGCGGACGGAAGTCGTCGTAGCCAAAGTATTTTTTCAGGGCCGTGCGGGCCAGTGCTGCATCCATTTTTCTCTCCTTGTTTGGCGTGGCGGGACAGCAAATATTACAAATTGTTTTAGGATTAACAAACCATGTTTGAAAATATCAGTCTCCCCGCCCCGAAGTTTTCCCGGCAGGTGAGGATACGGTTGACTACAAATTCCGCTGCTGCACTTTGCTGCCCGGTCATTACTCCATAATTTTAGGGCTACGATGCGCAACCGCTTTTGGAAACGACAGATCAACCGCCTCGAACGGGCCGGCAATGATGACTTTCTCCTCATCCTTACGGGGGGGGCGAGTGCGTACGCCACCCACGAACTGCACCACCTGCTGCGGCGGCTGCGCATCGAGTCGATGCGGCTGCGCGAGCTCCGCCGCACGACTTTCCGGCTGGGCGTCTGCATCCCGGCCATGTTGTTTACCGCCTGCGCCGCCGGCCTGCTGGGCTGGCACCCCGTCGTATACGGTACCCTGGCGGCCCTGGTGTTCCTGGCCGTCGTACTGATCGTCGCCACGGGTTACGTCCGGGGGCGGTTCACCTGCCACGACCGCGGAAAACGGCTGCGCTGCATCATTCAGCAGGAACTGGAGCGTCGGAGAAAAGACGTAGGCGCCATCTAAATCGAAAGTAGCCGCAAACGTAAGCCGTAATTTCTCGTTTACAGGAAAAACCCAGTCTTATGCTCACCTTTACCTGGCGGCGCTGCCTGCTGCTGCTTTTGTTGGGGTGGTCCACGCTCACATTCGCCCAGACCACCTCCATTGATTTCGAAAAATACACCCTCGACAACGGCCTTAAGGTCATCCTGCACCAGGACAATACCACGCCCATCGTGGCCGTCTCCATCATGTATGAGGTCGGGGGCAAGGACAGCTTTGAGGGACGTACCGGCTTCGCCCACTTCTTCGAGCACCTGCTCTTCGAAGGAAGCGAGAACATCGGCCGCGGTGAGATCGACGATTACGTCCAATTGGCCGGTGGCGCTCTGAATGCCAATACCAGCAACGACCGCACCTACTATTACGAGCTCCTCCCGAGCAACCAGCTGGCCCTCGGCCTCTGGATCGAGAGCGAGCGCCTGCTCCACGCCAAGGTGCAGACGGTCGGAGTAGAGACCCAACGCGAGGTGGTCAAGGAAGAACGCCGCCAAAGCTACGATAACCGCCCCTACGGCACCCTCACCATGGAGCTGTATAAGCGGGCCTTTAAGGAGCATCCCTATAAAGATCCCAACATCGGCTACATGGAAGACCTCAACAACGCCGAGGAGGCCGATTTCCAGCGCTTTTACAAGACCTACTACGTCCCCAACAACGCCATTTTGAGCATCGCCGGTGACCTGGACATCCCCCAGACGAAGGCGCTGGTCGAAAAGTACTTCGCGGGTATCCCCAGCGGACCGGAGGTACCCCGCATCGACATCGTCGAGCAGCCCCTCGGTGGAGAAATCCGCGATACGGTGTACGACAACGTGCCCCTGCCCGCCCTCATTATGGGTTACCGGACCGTGTCGCGCACCGACCCCGACTACTACGCCATCAGCATGATGAACCAGGTGCTCAGCCAGGGCCAGAGCAGCCGCCTCAACAAGGCCCTCGTCGACGAGAAGGAGCTCGCCGTACAGGCCGGCAGTTTTCCCGCCTCGAGTCAGGATCCCGGACTGGCGATCGCCTTTGCCATCACCCGCCCCGGCACCACCGACCTGCGCCCCGTCGAGGCGGCCTTCGACGAAGAAGTCAGCCGGCTGCAGACCGAGCTCATCAGCGACCGCGAATTCGAAAAGCTCCGCAACCAGATCGAAGTCGACGCCATCTCTGGCTACGGCAGCATGGCCGGAATTGCCGAAAGCCTGGCCGACAACGAGATGTTCCTCGGCGACGCCAACCTCATCAACACGGAAACCCAGCGTTACCTCGACGTGACGCGGGAAGACATCCGCCGCGTTGCCCGGAAGTATTATTCCAACGACAACCGCATCGTTCTTTACTGGCTTCCCCAGCCCAGCAGCCGCTAGACCCTAATCCCAGAAAAAATCAAGTATGAACCGTTTACCCTTTCGCCTTGCTGCCCTGCTGCTGCTCGTGCTCCTCTTCGCCTGCGGGACGCCCAAGTCCACCGCTACTTCCCCGGTGACCGCCGCACCCGCGTCCGCGCCCGTGGGTGATGTGCCCGCACCCACTACCGCGGCAGGTACGGATGACTTCCGCCGCACCGCGCCCGAGCCCGGCCCCGCCCCCGAAATTCAGCTGGGCGACTTCAACGATTTTACCCTCGACAACGGCCTGCAGGTCGTGCTGGTGGAAAACCATAAGCTCCCCCGAGTGAGCTACCAGTTGTTTGTCGACGTGCCCCCCCACCTGGAGGGCGACTACGCGGGTGCCCAGCAGATGCTAGGAAGCATGCTGCGCCGCGCGACCTCCGACATGAGCAAGGAGGAGATCGACGAAGCCGTCGACTTCATCGGGGCATCCATCAGTACCAGCGGATCGGGCGCCTACGCCTCCACGATCAGCAAGTACAAGGAGGAGGTCATCAAGCTGATGTCCGACGTGATCCTGAAGGCCGAATTCCCGGAGGCGGAATTCAAGAAGGTGAAGGAAGACACGAAGGCCGGACTCGCCCAGGAAGTGACAACCCCCGATGCCATCGCCAGCCGGGTGACCCAGGCCATCACCTACGGCCCCAACCACCCCTACGGCGAGCAAATGACCGAGGAAACCCTGGAGAACATCGACCTCGACGTGGTAAAATCGGTGTACGATACCTACTTCGTCCCCAACCGCAGCTACCTGGTGATGGTCGGCGACCTGACCTCCGAGGAGGCCCGTCGACTGGCGACCGATAACTTCGGCAGCTGGCCGCGTAAGGAGGTGGCCGTGCCCAGCTTCCCCACCCCCCAGGCTCCCGAGGGCGTGACGGTGAACTTTGTCCCCCGCTCCGGCTCCGTGCAGTCGAACATCGTGATCAGCGAGCCCATCGAACTGCAGCCCGGCACCAAGGAATCCATCCGCGCCAACCTGATGAACATCGCCCTGGGCAGCGGCTTCAACGGCCGGCTATTTGCCAACCTGCGCGAAGACAAGGGGTACACCTACGGGGCCTATTCCAGCACCGGCGACGACCCGCTGGTGGGCAACTTCCGCGCCTACGCCAACGTGCGCAACGAGGTGACCGACTCCGCCGTAACCCAGTTCATGTACGAGCTCACCCGCATGGCGAACGAGCCCATTTCCGAGCAGGAACTGGACAACGCCAAAATGCAGATCGCCGGCTCCTTCGGCCGCGCGCTGGAGAGCCCCCAGCGCATTGCCAGCTACGCCCTGAACACGGCCCGCTACAAGCTCGACCGCGACTTCTACCCCAACTACCTGAAGGTGGTACAGAGTACCAGTCTCAACGACGTTTCCGAAGTGGCCAGTGACCTGATCACGCCAAAAAACATCAACATCATCGTGGTCGGTGAAAAGGCCGTAGCCGACAAGCTGGCTCAGTTCGCCACCTCCGGCAAGGTGAATTACTACGACGTGAACGGCGCGCCCGTGGAAATGGAGCAGCTGCAGGCCCCGGTCGACGTGACCCCCGAACAGGTCCTCAACGGCTACTTCGAGGCGATCGGCGGCAAGGAACAGGCCATGGCCGTCACCAACGTAGCCGTAAGCATGGAAGGCAGCGTGCAGGGACAAACCATCAGCCAGCAGGTGTACACCACCAACGACGGCCGCATGAGCACCCAGATGAGCATGATGGGTATGGTGATGGCCGATCAGCGCTACAACCAGGGCAAGGCCTCGGTGTCCCAGCAAGGACAAAAAATGGATCTCCCCGCCGAGGCCGTGGAAGCCATGGCCCAGCAGGCCGTTATTTTCCAGGAAGCCACCTACCTCGACATGCTGGACAAGGTTAGCGTCGAAGGCGCGGAGATGGTCGACGGCAAGCAAGCCATCGTCCTCGCCGTGGAAACCCCGGCGGGTAGCGTTCGGGAATTCTACGACGCGACCACCAAACTAAAGGTGCAAACCGTGCGCCAGCAGGGCGGCCTGTCCATCACTCAGAAGTTTGGTGACTACCAGCCCACCGACGGGGTACTCTTCCCCCACACCGTCACCCTCGAGGGCATGGCTCCCTTCCCCATCGAGATGAAGGCTACCGAAGTAAAAACGAATACGGAGCTGGATCCTTCGCTGTTTGAAGTGGAGTAAAGGGGTTTTGGATTATTGAGCTGTTGGGTTTCCCGTGTTGCAGGTCACCCACCCGAGCGAAGCAAGGGGCGGGCGCACTACGCGAAATCCAACAACTCACCAACCGTACCTAACGATACAGTAGATCGCCCGCACTCCATCGCGCCAGCCGATCTTCTTGCCCTCCTCGTACGTACGTCCGTAGTAGCTGATGCCCACTTCGTAAATGCGCACGCCCGGAATGCGACTGATTTTGGCGGTGACTTCCGGCTCGAAGCCGAAGCGTTGCTCACGCAGGGGCAGGGACTGGACCAGCTCGGTACGAAACAGCTTGTAGCAGGTTTCCATATCCGTGAGGTTCAGGTTATTGAAGACGTTGCTCAGGGTGGTGAGGAACTTATTGCCGATCGTGTGCCAGAAAAACAGGATGCGATGCGGCTTACTCCCCTGGAAGCGGCTGCCGTAGACGACATCGGCGAAGCCATCGAGAATGGGTTGCAGGAGCTCGTTGTATTCCCGGGGATCGTACTCGAGATCGGCGTCCTGTATGATCAGGTAGTCGCCGGTGGCTGCCGCGATACCAGTGTGCAGGGCCGCCCCCTTCCCCCGGTTGACGGGGTGGGAAAAGTAACGGAGGTCGAGCCCAGGATGGGCCTGTCGGTAGCGCTGAATCGCCCCGTCGGTATCATCGCTGGAGCAGTCGTCCACGAGAATGATCTCCCGGGTGATCCCGTCGACGAGCACGACCCGGCGGATGCGGTCGAGAATAAGGTGGATGGTCCGGGCTTCATTGTAGGCCGGAATCACAATGGAAAGCTTTGCGGAGCTCGACATGCAGGGGCATTTACCGGGAGCGAAGGTAATCGCTCGGGCGGTAAGGCCTTCGCTTAGGTGTAAATCAGAGCGAGGAGCAGGAGGACGATAAACAGCCTGCCGCAGAGTTGGTCGAATTTCATACGTAGTGGGGTGTGGGTAAAAGGTGTGATGTAACAGCCAGCAAAAGTACGGGATAATTCTACACCGCGCTACGCGAAAGCCAAGTGGAGCAAAATATAACCTGCGGGTAACATGGGCGCGGCCCGCAGGTGCGGGGTAAGTGGGCAAACGATTCGGCAGGTGGGTTGTTCGTCCACCACAGGAACGCCCCCTTCATAACTTCGCCGCCATGAATTTCATTCTTTTTGCCAAGGCCCTTCACGTGGTGGGATTCATCAGCTGGTTCGCGGGCCTGTTTTTCCTCGGCCGCCTCCTGGTCAATCACGCCGAGACGGACCGCGTGGCCGCCGCGGGCCTCCCCGACAGTGCACTGCGGGCCGAGATTCTGCGGCAGGAGTACGCGGGCATGGAAGACCGGGTGTACAAGATTATCACGAATCCGGCCATGATGATTACCTGGACGGGCGGCTTGCTGATGGTCGCCCTCAATCCGGCCTACTTCATCAGTGGCACGCCGGGCTGGCTGGCGGTAAAGTTGCTCCTGGTGGTGGGGATGGTCGCCTACCAGTTGTATACCAAAGCAAAAATCATGCGCCCGATGCAGGCGGGGCAGCGCCCCCTCTCGGCCTGGAAACTGCGGCTGTGGAACGAGGTTCCGACCTTTTTTTTAGTAAGCATCGTGTTTACGGCCGTCTACGGTAAGGTAGGAGCGCTGAGTTATGTTTATCTTGGCATCGGCGTTCTGCTGTTTTGCCTGCTCGTTTACCGCGGGGCAGTAGCCTACCGCAACCAGCGGGCGGACGACGTCAGCCATGAGAAATAACCTACCATGATACACCTGGGAATTATCGAAGACGAGCCCATTATGCTCGCCAGCGTTGAAGAATGCTTTGAAGGGAACCGCGACGTAAGCGTCGTCCACGCCGCCATCAGCGTCGAGGGCTTTCTGAGCCGGGTCCCGGTCAGCAGCCCCCTCAACACCCTGCTGCTCGACATCATGCTTCCCGGCATGAACGGCATCGCCGGCATCCCCCGCCTCCTCGAACGCTGGCCCGAGATGGACATCATCATGCTCACGAACAGCGACGAGAGCGACAACATTTTCCGCGCCCTCCAGGCCGGTGCCGTGGGCTACATCTCCAAGCGCCGCGTAAATCCCACCATCATCCGGGACGCGGTCCACACCGTCCACCGCGGCGGCAGCTACATGAGCCCCAGCATCGCCCGCCAGGTGGTCGCCTTCCACAACCAGCAACGCAAGAAGAGCAGCGTCTCCGCCGCCGACCAGCTCACCACCCGCCAGCTCGATATCGTACAGGGCCTGGTTGACAACCTCTCCTACCGCGAAATCGGCGAGCGGCTCGACATCAGCATCGAAACCGTCCGCGACCACATCAAGAATATCTACCGCAAGCTCCAGGTGAATTCTAAGATGGAAGTGGTCCACAAGAAGCTCAAAGGAGAAATTTAGACGCCTTCGGCTGGGTTAGACGCTGCGCTGAGTTAGAGCGCTACGCGCGGTAGCCGTTGAGCCCTTTTTGACCGGAACAATTTTCCAGCCCAAAGCGAAACGTATCTAACGCGAGCAAAGCGAGCTCTAACCCAGGGCGAAGCCCGTCTACCAGCGGCAAGCGCAGCGAGCCGCGTCTAATTTCACTACCTTCACGCCATGAAAGCCATCATCCCCGTAGCCGGGGCGGGCATGCGTCTGCGGCCCCTGACGTACACCCAGCCCAAGCCGCTCATTCCGGTGGCGGGTAAGCCGATTATCAGTTTTATTGTAGACCAGCTCATCGAGTTGGGCGTGACGGACTTTGTTTTCATCATCGGCTACCTGGGGGAAAAGATTCGTGAATACATCGAGCGGGTATATCCCCAGTTGAATACCGTGTTCGTGCTCCAGGAGGAACGGATGGGATCGGCCCACGCCATCTGGCTGGCCCGCGACCACTACGCCGACGCCCGGGAGATCATCATTTTCTTCGGCGACGCCATTATCGATGCTGACCTGAGCGAGTTCGTAAAGTCGAAGGTCAGTTGCCTGGGCGTAAAGACCGTGGAGGACCCCCGGCAGTTTGGCGTCGTGGAGGAGGACCAGGAGGGCAACATCCGGGGCCTGATCGAGAAACCGGTGATCCCCAAGTCGAACCTCGCCATGGTAGGGTGCTACAAGATCCGGGAGGTGCACCAGTTTATCGAAGCCTGTGCCCATAACCTCGAGCACGAAATTCGCAGCATCGGGGAATACCCCCTCACCGACGCCCTGGCCCGCATGCTGGAATGGGGCGTGGAGCTGCGCGCCATCCGGGTCGACAACTGGTTCGACTGCGGCCGCCGCGAGGTGCTCCTGCAGACCAACGCCACCTTTCTCGACCGCCCGGGCTTCGCTACCGAGGATCCCCCACCCTACGACAACGCCATCATCATCCACCCAGTGCACATCGGGGCCAATTGCGACATCAGCAATTCCATCGTAGGACCGCACGTCACCGTCGGTGCCAACACGAAGATGGAAAACGCCATCGTGTCCGATTCCATCATCGGCGACTACGCCCGCATTTACGACATCGTGCTGCGCAAATCGGTGGTGGGAAACGACGCCAGCATCGGGGGAATGCGGCATAGCCTGAACATTGGCGACAACACCGAGATTGACTTCGGTGGATAAGCGTACTACCTTATGACCCTGGCCTTCGCCATCATTACCTGCCTGCTGCTGTCCGCCCTGTTCAGCGGCTCCGAAATTGCCTACGTTTCGGCCAACAAGCTGCGCGTGGAGCTCAAGAAAAAGCGCAACAATACCCGCAGCCGAATCCTCACCCGGTGGTTCGAGCGGCCCGCGGAATTCCTGAGCACCATGCTCGTGGGCAACAACATCGCCCTGGTGGCCTTCACCTCCCTGATGACGGTGCCCCTGACCTACCTGGTCAACTCCTTCCTCGGCATCGAAACGGAGATCGTCGTGCTGCTGCTCAATACCCTGTTTATCACCATCATCGTGCTGATTTTCGGGGAATACGTGCCGAAGACGATCTTCCGGATGTATTCCGACAACGCCCTCTACTTCTGGGCCCTCCCCCTCCGGGCCCTGCAGGCACTGCTGTGGCTGCCGAGCGTGGTGATGACCACCACCAGCAACTGGCTCCTTCGCCTTTTTTTCCAGCGCCCGAGTGAGGAACTGGATACGGTCCTGACCCGGCTCGACCTGGAAAATTTCGTCAACCGCAGTCAGACCTCGGAAGAGCAGGAAGCAGCCATCGACACCAAGCTCTTCGGCAATGCCCTCAACCTGGGCGACGTACGCCTGCGCGACTGCATGATCCCCCGTACCGAGATCGAAAGCATCGACGTCTCGGCCAGCGTAGAGGAGCTGGAGCAGAAATTCATCGACACCCACCTCAGCCGCCTAATCATCGTGGACGGGGACATGGACAACGTCCTCGGCTACGTGCACCACCAGCAACTCCTGGAGTTCCCGGATACCATCCGGCAGTGTATTCTAGACCTCACCTTCGTGCCGGAGGTCGCCCGGGTCGCCGACCTGCTCGACCGCTCCGTGAAGGAACAACTCAGCATGGCCTGCGTGGTCGATGAGTACGGTGGGATCGCCGGCCTGGTGACCATGGAAGACCTCCTCGAGGAGATCTTCGGGGAGATCGAGGACGAGTACGACGAAGACGACTACGTCGATCTCGACGAAGGCAACGGCTACTACAAGTTCAGCGGCCGCCTCGAGATCAGCTACCTCAACGAAAAGTACAAGCTGGGCCTGCCCGAGGGCGACTACCAGACCCTCTCCGGCTTCATCGTCACCACGGCGGAACGGGTGCCGGACCAGGATGAAAGCCTGGAGTTGGAAGGCTTCAACTTCCGCATGCTGGAAGTCAGCAATACCCGCATCGAGGTCGTCCACCTGCACGTCCTTCCCGAACGGGAAGGCGAATGAGCGAACCCCGGGGATGATCAGCCGTTACCCGGTTTTGACTCAGCCCCACGCCCATGAACGATCTTTACGAATTCGTCAATGCCACGCCCGTCATTATCCGCATGGCCGTTCGTATGGGGGTAGCCCTCCTGGTCGCCGCGCTGGTCACCCTCATCCTCTTCGCCCTGCTACGGCGCTTCGGCCGGCGCACCGAAAGCTACACGCTGGAGGCCATTGCCAAGGAGACCCAGAACGCGTTTTACTGGTTCCTCTCCTTCATGCTGACCGTCATTCTCTGGCTGCAACTGGAATCTAGCGTCTTCCCGGACATTACCGAAGCCCCCTGGTACCTGCACTGGGGTATCCGGATCGTGCGCACGATTCTGTACATCTGCGGAGCCCTGCTGCTGGTCAGGATCGTCAACGTTGCCGCCGATACCGTACGTCACCGTTACAGCATCGACGTGACCAATAATTTCCAGGAACGCAAGATCCTCACCCAGTTGCAGTACATCCAACGGATCGTGGGCATCGTGATCTTTATTGTCACCGTCGCCTTTATCCTCCTGCAATTCGACGCCGTGCGCAGCATCGGCACCGGCCTCCTCACTTCGGCCGGCGTTGGCGGCATCATCATCGGCTTCGCGGCACAGAAATCCATTGCCAACCTCCTGGCCGGCTTCCAGATCGCCTTTACCCAGCCGATCCGGATCGACGACGCCCTCATCGTGGATGGCGAATTCGGTCGCGTAGAGGAGATCACCCTGACCTACGTGACCCTGAAAATTTGGGACCAGCGCCGGCTCATCGTCCCGCTCAACAAATTCATCGACGATACCTTCCAAAACTGGACGCGCAGTACGACACAGCTCATCGGCAGCGTCTTCATGTACGTAGACTACACCTTTCCCGTACAGAAACTGCGGGAAGAGGCCCAGCGCTTTACCGAAACCCAGGAGCTGTGGGATAAGCAGATCTTCGGAGTTGCCGTCACCGACAACAATGCCGATGTCATTACCGTACGCGTCATCGCCAGCGCGGCCGATTCCGGTCAGACGTTCAACCTCCGGTGCGCCATCCGGGAGCACCTCATCGCCTGGATCCAGGAGAACTACCCCGACCACCTGCCAAAGACACGGATCGAGATGAGCCCGGAGAGCCGCACCGTCACCGCCGATCCCGACAAATCGGTGGAGCTTTCTCCTCAGGAGGGCGAGCGGACGTAGGTTACCTAAGTCGGCCCTCGCCGCGATTCACAAAGTGGCCGCGGGCCCCCGCCTCCCCCACAATGGGTGGTGTCTATGTGCGAACAAGAAGGGGCTAACGGATTCTGCCCCGGATAAAATCAAGGGTAAGGATACTCGCTGGCCGGTCCATGCCGCCGTGGTCGAAGCCCTGCAACTCGTAGAGCCCGGCATGGGGGTGACCGGAAAGCTTCAGCATCCGCCAGAAAAAGGCATTCTCCTCGTAGCGGCCGTAAAGCTCCCGTTCGCGGTCGCCGGTAATGATCAGCATGGGTGGCGCGTCGGGCCGGAGGAAACTGATGGGGGCGTACTCGTCCACCACCACGTCGTTCCACTCCAGGCCGCGTTCCTGCCGTGCCGTAAAGTGGGTGATCATGTGCCCGCTGAAGGGAATGAGTCCGGCGAGGCTGTCCGGGTGCATGCCGAATTCCGCCAGGTAGGTCGTATCGAGGCCCACCATGCTGGTCAGGTAACCACCGGCGGAGTGGCCGCTAACGTAGATGCGGGAGGGATCGCCGCCGTATTCCTCGATATGCTCCATTACCTAGGCGACCGCCGCGGCCGCATCGCGGGTATAGGTGGGGTTCTGTACCCGCGGATGAAGGCGGTAATTGGCCGCAGCCACGGCAATGCCCTGCTCCCGCCAGGCCTCCGGGATATACTTTGCACCCGCGCTCAGTCCGCCCCCGTGAAAGTATACGACGGTGGCGAAGCCGGCACTGTCCGTGGGGTAATACAGGTCGAGCACACAGCGCTCCCAGATGTAGGCGTCCGTGCTGTCCGGGCGGTAGTTGAGGTTCTCGAGGGTCGCGTAGTTTTCCTGGGCGCGGACGCCGGTGCAGAGCAGAAGGGCGAGATAAAAGGAGGATAGGGTTCGCATTCCGAAAGATAGGACCGGGCTGGTGATTGTACTGGGCGTCAGCCGTATCGACCAATCGCCCCACCCCGTCATCGGCATCCTTTCGTGCTTCATTAACCCCCGCTACCGATGCATCGGACCGGAAGATTCTTAACGCGATAGGCCATTGTCACGGGGGTGCAAAAGCCCCTTCCTCCCCACAACCATCCCCCCGCGACACGGTTAGTCAGGTAGAGAAAACAACAAGGGATCATGGGCAAGCAAGCGGCAATTGTATGGTTTAGGAGGGACTTGCGGCTACACGACAATGAGGCCCTGATGGATGCGATGAAGCACGGCGACGAGCTACTGCCGGTGTACATCTTCGATCCCCGCGAATGGCAGGGCATTCTTCCCCTCACCGGCCTGCCCAAGATCGGCAGCCACCGGGCCAAGTTCATTCTCGAAAGCGTGGCCGACCTGCGGCAGAACCTGCGCGACCGAGGTGCCGACCTGATCGTACGCACCGGCCACCCCGAGGAAGTACTGCCGGAACTATCCAAGCAGTGCCGCGGCAGTTGGGTGTTCTGCAACCGCGAGCGCACGTCCGAGGAATTAGAGGTACAGAATGCCGTGGAACAGAGCCTGTGGGCCATCGGGCGGGAGGTGTACTACTCCCGGGGCAAGTTGCTGTACTACACCTCCGACCTGCCCTTCCCCATTACTCAGACGCCGGATACCTTCACCCAGTTCCGTAAGGAAACGGAGCGACTGACGCCCGTACGCCCTCCCCTGCCTACCCCGTCCCGCATCCCCATGGTGGAGGATGCCGGAATCGAGCCTGGGGAGCTGCCGGAACTGGCCGATTTTGGCATTGCCCCGCCCCCCTGCGATGAGCGCGCGGCCATCGAGTGGCAGGGCGGAGAAACTGCGGGTCTCGATCGCCTGGTCTATTACCTCTTCGGCAGCCAGGCCATTTCCACCTACAAGGAAACCCGCAACGGCCTGATCGGCAGCGACTACAGCAGTAAGTTTTCCGCCTGGCTGGCCCAGGGCTGCCTCAGTCCCAAGCGCATCTATGCCGAGGTAAAGGCCTACGAGGCCAAGAACGGCGCCAATGAGAGCACTTACTGGATGATCTTCGAGTTGCTGTGGCGCGACTTTTTCCGCCTAATGGGCAAGAAGCACGGGGACCGCATCTTCCACAAGAACGGCTTTAAGGACGAGGACCACCCCGAGTGGAAGCTCGACGCCGGCCTGCTGCAGCGGTGGATGGAAGGACAGACGGGCACCCCCTTCGTCGACGCCAATATGCGGGAGATCGCCCGTACGGGCTTCATGAGCAACCGCGGCCGACAAAACGTGGCCAGCTACCTCGTCAAGGACCTCCGGGTAGACTGGCGGATGGGAGCCGAGTACTTCGAACACGTCCTCATCGACTACGACGTCACCAGCAACTGGTGCAACTGGAACTATGTGGCCGGCGTCGGCGCCGACCCCCGTGAAAACCGCTACTTCAATATCCTGAGCCAGGCCGAACGCTACGATCCCCAGGGTGAATACGTCAAGCTCTGGTGCCCCGAGCTCAGTGAATTACCGGAGGAATACGCCCACCAGCCGGATACCCTGAACGACGCCCAGCAATCGAGCTACGCCCTGCGTATCGGGGCCAATTATCCCACTCCCCTGGTACCCAGCGAGCACTGGCAGGGAAAATCTTACGCCGGAAAATCCAAAGCGGGTCGGGGGAAAAGGCGCGGGCGACGAAAGTCTCGCTTTTCCTGATGCTATGTTTGTGGTGCCATAACTGAGCGTCTTCGTCCGGGCCGGACCTTCCGGCTGCGCTCCGTCGGCGGCTACCTGTTCGTCAATGCGCTCCTTTACGCGGTGTATAGGAGCACGGCTGGTAATACCCGTCCGTCGTACCAAGTCGCTTAGGTCCTGAGAGCGAGTAAAAGCAATAGGGGCAACAGGGACCACCGTAACTTCATTTCTTCAGTTTGAGGACTTCGCTGCCCGCCAGCAGAAAGGCACCGGTGCCAAAGTTCTGCCAGCTGTCGGCACTGGCGGGTTGGGGATCGGCGCCGATGTTCTGTACCCAACCGACCTTGCCGCTGGCCTGCTGGGCCTCCGTCAAGCCCTTCCAGGCCTTAGTGACCACTGGCAGGAATTCGCTGCGGTCGAGGATGCCGTTATTGATGCCCCAGGCGAGGGCGAAGGTGTAGAAGCCGCTGCCACTTACCTCGCCATGATCGAAGGATTCCGGGGAGAGGAGGCTGGTCCGCCAGAGTCCGTCCCTGGGCTGGATGGACTTCACCTTGGCCGCCATTTCCCGGTAGAGGTTGAGGAAGAATGGGCGGTGGGTATAGTCGGCGGGCAGCTCGTCCAGCATCAGGGCCAGCCCGCCGAGTACCCAGCCGTTGCCCCGCGACCAGAAGATCTTCTCTCCATTGGCTTCCCTGCGATCGTCGGGCGATCCGGTCCAGAGGTAGCGGGCATCCCGGGCGAAGAGGTGGGCCTCCCGGTCGTAGAGCATATCGTAGGATTCTCGGTAGTAGTGGTACATCGTGTCCAGCAGGTCCCGTTCGTCGTTGCGCATCGCGTATTCCGTGATGACCGGCGGGGCCATGAAGAGGGCATCGCACCACCACCAGAGAATCGTTTTTTCGTCGTCGCGGGTCCCGGCCTTCCATTCGTGGGGTGCATTGAGGTGAGCGTCCAGCCAAGCCACCGTAGGTCCGAGGTCGACCACGTTCGGTTGCTGCTGATCGAGGTAGAGGTAGGAGAATGCGATGGCAACGTCGTCGGCGTGGTAGTAGCGCTCGTAGGTTTGCCAGTCATTGCGCTCCCCCATTTCCTTTACGGCCGTCAGGAACACCGGATTACCGGTAGCATCGTGGGCCCGTGCGACGCCGGTGTAGTAGGCGCCGTTCGTCCAGTCGGTGGGGGCCTTGGCCTGAATCGGATTGGCTTCCTGCCACCTCAGGGCGGCCACCATTTTATCTTCGATTTCGGACGGCTTCATCTCCGGTACCGAGCGGCAACCGAGGGTAAATAGCAGAAGCGCCGTGGTGAGGAGTACGTTGATCTTCATAGATGGGTAGTTAGTTTTCGGGTTGGTAGTCGGTGGTGCTTCCACCGGTGGTGATGCGAAGGGGACTTGCGGACTGAATGACGGGCACGGATGCGCTTACGTCAATATAGGCGGAACCGGTGACGCCAGCGGCAAAGCTTACCGTCGTGTTCCGGAAGGTGAGTGCCTGGCCCTGCCCGATGTAGATCCCCTTCAGCTGTCCGTCGTGATCGAGTTCCACGATCGCGAATCGGCCCCGGAAGTCAAGGTCGGTTTCGGCGTTTACGAAATGCCCGTCGGGCCCATCCAGGCTCAGGATGTACTGCGTCTGCCGGGTGGCCGCGGAGCCACGCTGCACGGCTATGCCACAGCTCGCTGCACCTGCGTCCCCCGCCCCGATTCGCCGCACGGTAAGCTTCGAATCGACCTCGGCTTCCCCGGGTTCCAGGACGGCGATAAAGGGCTCGTCCCAGGCTTCCCCCTCCTTGCGTACCACCAGCGTGGGGGTAGGCAGATTGTTGTATGGTGCGGGGCTCTCGGTGGAGGGCGGCGCCATGACCGTGGTGTAGGAGCGGCCCTCCCCACCCGGCAGGTGGACCCGCATACTGACGGCCGTCCCGTCCGGGGCTGCGGTGGTGAACGAGGCCACTACGTCTTCGGGAAACGCGGCGGCGGTGCGGACTTCGTCGAAGAAGTGCCAGCCCGGATTGCGGAAGGCACGGTTGTTGGTCCACGGCTGCCCGGCGGAGGCGGCATAGCGTTCGGGGGTGTCGGTGAGCGGCAGGGTCGCGTTTGCCGGGGCACTGTGCAGTGCGAGCTGCTCGCCGATGTTGTGGTAGATGTAGTCGTGGTACTGGTCAGGCAGCTCGGAAACGGAACGGTATATATCGACGTAGTAACCGGTGGTGTCGCTGGTCCGCACCATGGCCACGGTACGCTGCTGGCGGGCCTCCGCCTCGTCGCCGCGAGTGTCCAAAAAGCTGTTGGTACTGAAGGCGTGGCGGGTGGAAACCGGTGCTGCCCCCGGGGCGGGTTCGGCAACTTCACGCTTTACCGTCTCGGTCCCGAGGTTGACCCAGTCGCCTTCCCCGCGGGAGCCTCCGTTGACGACCACCGTATTGTGGCTGGCGAATAGGCGGTAATAGTTTTCGTGCACGTCGCTGCGGTAGCTGCTGCGCCCGGACTTAGCTCCGAGCACCTCCCCCTTTCCGTACACCTCCATATTCATGCCGCTGGCGTGCCCGTGCACGAAGGCCGCGCCGCCCACGAAGTACATGAGCGCATCCCGGGGATCCCCGGTCGGACTCACGTTCCGCTGCAGGGTAATGCCCGCGAAGGGCAACTCGTCCGTCACGGGCAGGGGGTACTCCCCGGCGGGGGCATTGACCTCCGGTTCGTACCAGAGCAAGGTCACCGGCTCGCGGTAAATGCTGGCGCCGAAGCTACGCCGGGGCAACTCGAAACGGGCGTAGCCTCCGTTTTCGACTTCGCTCATCAGCAGGGCCGCAAATTCTTTCTGAAGGTCGGATCGCTGATACTGGCTGGCGAGGTGGTAGGCCATCTCCAGTCCGTCCCGCAGGGGGTGGTAGGGGCGATGGCCGTCGCCGAAAAGAATGGTCTGCTCCCCGTCGGGATAAGTGAAGTAACGTGCCTGGGGCAGGGCCGCCACGAAGGAAGGATACTGATCGAGCAACCGGCTGGAGGGATCGTGGTGCTTGAACAGCGTCAGTACGTAGGTCAGGTTCTGGCTGACGTGCTGGGCGTAGTTAAAGCTTTCGGGCCAGGTTCCCCCGTGGCGGGCGTAAAAGGCGCCGATTTTGGGCAGGGCATCCTGGTGATCAGTGCTCTCGCGCGTCACGTACTGTAGGTAGTGCTCCCGTTCCACCGGATCGTCCAGGGCCAGGGCATTATGCAGCAGGCTCGGCATCTCCAGGATGGGCCAGTTGCAGTCGATGATGCCCTGTTCGACGGCCAGTCTGGCGTAGGTACGGAATACCGTTTGGGCACCCTCCTGATTGAACTTCACCTCGCCACCGGTCCCCAGGTCGAAGACCGTTCCGTCCTCCAGCAGGTAATCGTAAATGAAATCGTAGATCAGCGGCAGTTGTGCCCCGATCTCCCGCGCCTCCCGAAGGTGGTCATTCGGGTAAATCCATCCCCCGTTGCTGTTGGCGAAGGACGGTTCGACCGGCAGCAGACCACCGATGAAGGCGTGCAGGATATCCGCGGCATAGCGGGCGTAGCGCACCTCGCGGGTCAACCAGTACAAGACCGCGCAGTCAATGGCGGCATGCAGCCGCAGCTGCATTTGGTCCTGTTGCGCGTTTTCCTCGCCGCTGAAGGAATTAAAAGTTTTGAGGGGGGCCATTTTCCCCGTTTCCCGGGCGGCGAAATCGAAGGGAAGTTCCCGGAGATAGGCTGCGGGATCGCTTTCGTGCCGGTCGAGCTCCTCCCCCACCCGTTTTTTGAAATCGCAGTAGTACGTCCGGAGGTTCTGGTGTTGCTCAATCCGCTCGATGATCTGCGCCCGTTCATCCGCCCTCACCCAGATCATCGGCCGTTGGGTCCAGCCAACTATCGGGAGCAGGCAACCGAGGGCGATCGTCAAGCTGCGGTTCATCATTTTACCCGGAGTTGAAAGGAGGTGGTCAAAAAGTCCGCGGAAGACCAGCCGACCCGAATCTCAAAGCCGCCGCCCTCCAGCCCGTATTCCATATCCAGTCGGGTGAAGGCGAGCATCGCGGGCGTGACGGTGAAGCTTACCGTCCTGGTCTCCCCCGGCTCCAGGCCGATCTTTTCGAAGCCTTTGAGTTCCATATCCGGACGGGTCACCGATCCGATGACGTCCTTGAGGTACAGTTGTACGACCTCTCTACCGCTCCGCTTTCCGGTGTTGGTCACGTCCACCGTGACGGTGAGGGAACCGTCCTCCGAAAGTGTGGTATCCGAAAGGCTCAGCTTGTCGTAGGCGAAGGTGGTGTAGCTGAGGCCGTGACCGAAGGGATACAGCGGTCCGTTCTCCGTGAAGAGGTAGCCCTTTTTGTTGTTGATCTCCTTGCCGGCGTAGTGGAAGGGCAGCTGGCCGATGGATCGGGGTACCGTGACGGGCAGCTTACCGGAGGGATTGATCTCCCCGAAGATGGCCCGCGCCAGGGAGGCGTCGCGAAACTCGCTGAGGTCCCAGCCGTCCAGAATGGCATCGGCCTGCTCGGCGATCACGTTGATGGACAGCGTGCGGCGGTGCAGGAGGGCTACGATCACCGGCTTACCGAGTGCCTTGACGCGACGGATCAGCTCGTCCTGGGGGCCGACCGGATCGATCGTCGCGCGGTCGCCGAGGGCGCCGTTAAAGAAGCCTTCTTTGGCGGTGAATTCATCCCCCCCGAGGAAGAGCACCACCACGTCGGCTCCCCGGGCGGTTTCGACCAGTCGGTCGACGTCGGCGTCCGTATCCTCGTTCAGAACAGGTACGGCAGTGGCCCCGTCGGTCAGGGCAAATCCCCGGTCGCTCACGAAGGTGATTCCTCCGCCGGCCACCTCGCGGAAGGCCGCTGCCGTACCATCGTCCAGCAAGGGACCGAGCAGGGCGATGCGCTGAGCGGCGCGCGCCAGCGGCAGGGTATTCTCCGCGTTCTTCAGTAAAATGATGGACTCCCCATCCGCCTCCCGGGCGAGCTCCAGCGAGGATGCCGCCCGAACGCCGGTTTCGGTTTCCGCAAAGTCCACGTAGGGATCGTCGAAGAGCCCCAGGATAAACTTTGTCCCCAGCACGTGCCCGGCCGAGCGATCGATATACGTCAGCAGGGAGGAATCCCGGCCCACCATGGCGGGCAGCAGGGCGTAGGCATCGTCAGCGTAGAGGTCGACGTCCATACCTGCTTCCAGCGCGAGGCGGGCGGCATCCTCTGGTGTTTCGGCTACCTTCATGAAGTAGTGCAGCCGGCCGATGTCGTTGGCGTCGGAAACGGTGTAGCCCGCAAAGCCCCACTTTTCACGCAGCACCTCGGTCAGCAACCAGGGATTGGCGTGGCTGGCCACCCCGTTTAGGTCGCCGTGGCTGGCCATGATGCCCAGGGTACGGGCCTCCTGCACCGCCGCCCGGAAGGGGGGAAAGATCTCGTCGTGCAGGGTGCGCGGAGAGATTTCGATGGCGGCGAAGTTGGTCCCGCCCAGTACCTGCCCGTAGCCGGCGAAGTGCTTCGCCACTGCCCCGATGTGGGTACCGTTGCCGAGGCCCACGTAGTCGCCCTGCACGCCGGTGATGGCGGCCACGACCATACGGGTGACCAGGTAGGTATCCTCCCCGAAGGCTTCGCTCATGCGCCCGAAACGGGGATCGCGCACCAGGTCGGCCTCGGGCGAGTGGCACATGTGCATACCGCGCAGGCGGGCCTCCCGGCCGACCACGTCCCACTGCCGGTGCACTAGCTCCGGATTGAAGCTGGCCGCCGAGGTGATCGGCCGGCCGAACACGGTTGAGCCGGCCGCATCTACCCCGTTGTAGGATTCGGTCACGAACAGCGCCGGAATACCCAACCGGTTGTGCCCGATGATGTAGCGCTGTAGTTCGTTGTTGAGGTCAGCCGCCGCCACCGGACTGAGGTGCTCCCCCGGGTTCTTTATCCCGGCAATGCCGTTGCTCAGCTGCGCTTTCACGTTCTCGTTGAGGGTGAGCTTGCCCGCCTCGTCGCCCTCGATCCCCTGGTTGGCATGGAAGATGCGCAGCTGGGCCACCTTCTCCTCCACCGTCATGCGGGCAAGCAGATCGGCGACCCGCTCGTCTACGGTCCGCGTGCTATCCCGGTAGGCGGGACCGGTGGACTGGCCAGTCAGCGTTGCAGTTGAAAGGAGGACGGTAAAAAACAGTAGACAGGCAGGCAGGAGAACAGGCAAGGGCAAATTATTTAGTATCGGGAGTAAGCACGGTGCGTCGCGCGAACGTGAGCCGCACCGGGCCCAGCAGGCCCGAGGGTTCGAGCGGACTGTCTGGACCATAGAACTGTCCGGTGGTGAAGGTGGACCGTTGTCCCGCCGGGCGGGCCGCGTTGTTGCGGAACCATGCGGGCATCCGGGTGGTGGGCCGTTGCCCCTCCAGGGCGTAGCCGCCGTCGTTGGCCGGGAAGCGCTCGTCGCCGATGAGGCGGTTACTCCAGAGGTTGGTCAGTTCGACCGTGAGTTCGTTGGTGCCGGGCCGGAGGTAGTCGGTGACGCTAAGGCGGTGGGGCGGCATCCAGCTGACGGCGACCAACTGGCCGTTCAGGTGTACCTCGGCTACCGTTGCGACCTCCCCCAAATCTAGTGTCACCCGATTGCCGGGCTGCACTTCCCGCTTTGACACCTCAAAGCTGGTGGTGTAAGTCGCCGTACCGCTGTAGTACTTGATACCTGCGTCGGCGTGGTCCTTCCAGTCGGTAAGTCGGGAAAATTCCACTGTTTTGCCGTAGCCTCCTTCTTCCCGGAACCGGACCGTCCAGGGGCCCTCAACCGGCCGTGGGGCGGGGAGGTCGCTTACCTCAGTATCTGCGTAAGTGCCGTCGGAGAGCGGGTGGCGTACGGAACCGTTCTCCGGCAGGTCCACCGTGAGCCTTCCCGTCGGCCCTAGGCGGTAGCGCAGGTCGTTATGGGCGGGGCCGCGGGTGCCGGGGACCACCGTAAGGGAAGTGCCGGCCGGCTTACGGAAGACGACGAATACCGCCTCCCCCGCCTCGAGGGGCAGGCTCACCTGCGTTCCGCCCGGCACTCGCGTGTACCGTCCGATGCGCTCCGTGGTACCGGTCAGTGTGTTCCAGCGCTCGGGTGATTTATCGCCGTTGCGGAAGGTGGCGGTATAGGTCGTCGCGGTGCTGTCGGAATTGAAGAAAAAGTAAAGGTCCGCGTCCGGTGTACGGCGGTGGACGTAGGGAATGTCGTCCCGGCCGGAAAATTCGGCATCCGGCATTTCCCGGTCCCAGTCTCCGTACGGCAGCAGCAGCTCGCTCAGTCCGTTCCGGAGTCGCTCAAACTCGGCCCGCGCGGCGGCAGTGTGGCGGTAGCCGATCAGGGAAGTCGGTAACTCCCCGATCACCGGCACCCCTGCCGCGGCGATCTCGTGGATGCGGCGCAAGCTTTCCAGGGTAAGCTTGTCGCTGTTTTTTAGGGCCAGCATGCGGTACTCGGTGCCCTCGGGCAGGCGCAGGCGGTTATCGCTGACGGTCGCCCGCTCGATCAGTACCTCCTGGTTGACGCAATCGTAGTTGAGACTGAGCGGGATGGTCGGCGTAAAATCATTCCGGCCGAAGGTGGAATTGGGTGCTCCGTCGCCCACGAAGATCAGCAGGTCGGAAACCGGCACCCCCTGCCGCAGCAGGAAAGAGCCGCGGGCGATGTAGCGGAACCAGTCGGCGCCAGCATTGTCCCACCACGTCTGGGTGCGGTCGAAGTGGAAGCCCCAGCGGTTCATAGTCAGCCCCGGCTCCACGTGGGTATTCGACTGGTGGACGAAGCGGTGGAACATGAACTCGTTGATGCCCTGCGTCCACCCCAGGTCGCCGGAGGTCTTGGCCATGGCCGGGTTGCCCTTCCAGTTGATCCCGGGGGTGGAGGTGAAGGATTCGGCGGAGATGATCGGCTTGCCGTAAACATGGGCGGCGGAGACGGCGGACCGCACCTGGGTGATCGGCCGGTTCATCCAGAATTCCCCCATCGGGATGTCGGCCTTGCCCCCCACGTCGAGGTCGTTGAGCGGGCCAAAGCCGTAGGGCTCGATGTAGCTCTTCACGCCGTCGGCGGCGCACAGCTCGGCGAAGTAGCCGAAGTAGTTCTCCGTCATGAGGTCCGAAAGTTGCCGCCGGTAGTCTTCCAGAACGGCCTCGGAGGATGCGGCGTCGTCCACGAACCGGCCGGCCAGCAGCGGGAGGAATTGCCGGAGGTCGTAGCCGAAGCGGTCATGGAAGCCTTCCGCGAAGCCCTCCGTCCAGTTTTGTCCGCCCATCTCGTAGCTGTCGATTTCGACGTACTGCAGGGCATTGGGGGCCACGGGGCCGGCCTCGTCGATCACTTCCCGTACGAAGTTGTCGTAGTGCACCTTAAAGGCCGGGCGGCTGAGCTTGTCCACTTCGAGGCCCCTACCCTCCGCGGAGGCCGGATTGTTGAAGGCCCCGGTGGACGTATAACCGAAGCGCAGGATGGTCCAGTCGCCCGGCGGCAGCGTGGTGGTGAGGGTGCCGTCGGGGGCAAGGTCCTGGGAGAGGTCGATGATGTCCGTGCTCCGCACTACCTCTCCGGCCGCGGGGGTACCGATGGGGCCGAGTTCGGCGTCTTCCGTGCGGGCGATGGCGGTACGGCCCAGTGGGTTTTCGTAGTAGTAATTGGCGGTGAGCTCGGCCTCGCGCAGGGTAACGTCCTGGTTGAACTGCAGGCGAAAGTGGCGGGCGGTAACGGGGGGAAAGTGATCATTCACGGCCCACTCCCCCTTCCCGGTACGAACTTTGAACAGGTCGCGGTGGGTGGTCCAGCTGCTGCCGTCGTCCGAGGACTGCAAGGTGGCCGTCGCGTTCCGGTCGGTGAAAACGGCGCGGACGGCGCGGATGGTCTTGGGTCGCGCGAAACTGAATTGCACCCAGGGTGGAGCCGAGTCGGTACCTCGCGCGGTAGATTCGGCGTCGATCCGGCCGTCGGTCACCACCGCCAAGTCGAGCGCCGGGTCGGAAGCGGACAGCACCGACCGCAGGCGGACATCATCCACTTCGCCGGGAAGGGCGGGATAAGCAATGACGGCCAGCTCCCGGTAGAAGCCTTCCCGGGTGGTGGGTTGCGGCAGCAGGGTGTCTACCCGGCCGCCCGCTACGACGATCGACCGGTGCGCGACCATCTTCATGGACAATTCCGGCGTCACCCACGGTCCCCCGCTCGACGACCAGCCGTCGCAGTTGTGCACGCCGAAGCTGAGTTCCAATCGCTCGGCTTCGGCCGCTGCGTGGGTTAGTAGGGCGTGGTGCTCCGGGGAGTCATACTTAACATCGCCCAAAGGAATCCCCTGGGTTACATTGAAGAGCAGGAGGCCGCCGATGCCCACTTCGGCCATGGATTCGAGATCCTTGGTGATGCCCTCCCGCGACATATTGCCGCTCATGACGTGGTACCAGGTACGGGGCTTTGCGGAGGCGGGCGGGTTGAGAAATCCGGCTTCGAGGCTGTCCGTAACGCCTTGTACCGCTTGCGGGGATTCCGCCCCGACGGGCCGTCTGCAAGCGTTGAAGACAGCGGCTAAGGTCAGGGCAGCAAGCAGGAAGCGAAACTTCATCGGAGGAACGGAATTTTAGCGCGGGGTAACCGAGGGAACGGCCCCGCCCAAATCGAAGACCTGGAGGTACAGGGGGCGGGCATCCTCCCCGGCGTCTTCCTGTCCGTACACGTAGGCGCGGTACCCCTCCACCGCCGCGCGGAAGTGGCGGAGGCGGGGCCCGTTGTCGTTGACGTACACCGTGGTCCAGTCGTTGGTCCCCGCCGCCGCGGTTTTTATTCGGATGCGCCCGTCTACGAGATCGAGCGTCACCAGGGTGTTACCAAAGCTGTGCAGTTTCGCGCCGCTGGGGATGTTGCCCCCGACCGAGTGTTGCCACTCCATCGTGCCGGCCGGCCGCCAGTAGTGCACGTCGCGGTTGTCGACCCGCGTGAGGAAGTGGAAGCTGCCGTTTTCCGTGACGGTGAAGTTGGGCCCCGAGGAGGTACGCGGTTTGGCAGTGGTGCCGTAGTCCGCCGCCGGATCGGCGAACTGCAGTTCGTCGGCAATTTCTATAGGGGTAGCGAGGGGCTGGTCGTTCATGTCGTACCAGTCACCGGGACCGTAGGGAGGCAGGGCGTAGGCGTAGTAAAGGCCGCTGTTGAGGGTATAGCGGTCGGTCTCCTTGTAGCGGATCGAGAAGCCGGCGTGCAACTTTCCGTGCTCGATCTGCAGGCTTCCGTAGACGCTGTAACGGTCCGGCAGGGGAATCCGACCGTTGGCCCAGCTAAGGGTTTTGGTCCAGCCGGTGGAGTCGTAGACGGCGTACTGGTGCTCCCCCTGCCCCGCCCCACCCAGGCGGTAGCCGACGATGAGCCGGCCCTCCGGATCGGTCAGGAAGCCCGGGTAGGTGGTACGCTCGTAATTCTGCTCTTGTACGAGGTAGTTCCGCTTAGGCTGAAAGCGTTCAAGAGTGAATTGGTCGTCGGGCACGAAGGCGGCCCCGGCATCGGTGATGCGGTAGTTGAAGTAGTGGTCGGGAAAATTGCGCGCGTCGTAGGCGTGCATGTCGTAGAGCAGGTGAACGGTGCTGTCGATCGTACTCACCGCCACGGCCGCGGTGTTGTGGCTGTCGCCGAGCGTGGAATCGCCCCGGTAGCCGATGTGCTTGTCCGGAAACTCGAGGGTGACCCATTTGGCGGCGGGATCGTCGTTGCGGCGGCGGGATAGCATGAGGTTGCGCCGGTCCATCCCCCCGCGGTACCAGGTGACGAAGGTGAAGCCGTTGACCACCGAAATGCAGTCACCGTGGGCGGAGATCTGAGGACCAAAATGATAGGCAACGTCCTTATCCCCGAAGAAAAAGAGTCCGTCCTCCGCGACCAGGCTCTCGCTCACCAGCTCCACGGCCTGCGCGTGAACCATCGGGCAGCAGAGCAGGCAGACTAAAAGCGGAATCAACGTACGGAAGGAACGGTACATGAGGAGCAGATTAAAAGGAGTTGATACGCACCTCGATCCAGTGGGTGCCCGGCGTAAGGCGCAGGGTTCCGAAGGCGAGATTGACGGCCTCCCCGTCCAGCGACATTTCCTGGTTTTCGTTGGTATCGAGGGCGAACTCGGCTACCATATTGGCCGGAATGGTGAGGTCGAAGGTCTGCAGTCGGGGATTGACGTTTACGTAGCGGCCGGTGATGGTGCCGCGCAGGGTGGGTACCGCGATGGTACTCTCCTTCAGCGTACTCAGTTGGGGGTGGATCGTGGCCACCGCGTAGCCCGGTGTCTTCGGCCGGATGCCCCACAGGTAGCGGGGGATGATGTTGGCCGGCACCGCCCCCCAGGCGTGGTTGAGGTCGAGGTTGGGCTTGTACTTCAGGTCCCAGGCCTCCATCGCCATGGTGGAGCCGGAGCGGATCATATTGTACCAGCTGCGGTCGGTGGTGTCGGTGAGTAGTTCCAGGGCGTAGTCGGCCATGCCGGCTTCATAGAGCGCCTCCATCAGGTACTGGGCCCCGTAAACGCTGGCGGCCATGCCGCGGGTCTTGACGTACTCCCCGACCGAGCGTTCGTAGCCCGCCGGAACCAGGCCGAAAGCGAGGGGAAACATATTGGCGTGGACCGAAGCGTGGTCCGTCCCCTCCCCGTCAACGTAAATGCCGCGCTCCTTGTCGAACAGCTTGGCGTTGATGGCCTCCTTGGCCTGCAGGGCGAGGATCTGGAACTGCAGTTGCTCCCCGGGCTTGTTCAAGGCACCCGCGAACTCCGCCATGATCTCCATATTGCGGAAGAAGAGGGCGTTGATGACGGTGTTGTTGGGTTTGAACACGAAGCCGTCGCGCTCCCCCTCGGCGGTAGCGAGTTTCCAGCCGGTGTCCTGCTGGGCGGGGGGCCAGTCGACGATGTCGCGCAGGGTATCCTCCGAATTGCTGAAGCCCAGTTTGCGCATGTACTCGGGGGTGATGCGGCTGGAGCTCACGAGGTGATCCTCCCCTACCAGTCCGACGAGTGTCTTCCACTTCAGGTCATCGTAGTAGCGCTCGATCAGCTCGGTGTTGCCGGTGTACTGGTAGTCGGCCCAGAACATGAGGGCCACGTGCTGCTGCCACTCCGTGGGCCAGGTGGGGTGCTCCATGAAGTACTCGATGGTGCGCCGCGCCATGGCGTACTCCCGGTCGGTGGTGTAGTGACTGAGCTGATTGAGGTAGGCATCGGCCTCGTAGGGGATGCGCTCGCGGTCGCCGTCGACGTACAGGCCGGAAAAGGTGGTCGCCTTGATGGTGTACTTGCAGAGGTCCCAGACCTGGTTGAGGATGCTGTCGCTGCTGCTGAAGGAACTCGCATCCTCCTCCCAGTAGCCGTGATACGCGAGCTGGGTGCCCCCCGCGAATCCACTCCTCCCTCCTCCACTCATCTTTCCAATTTCAGCATACCGAAAGGGGATCAGCACCGGAAAGGAATCGGGCAGCAGTACGGCCGCGCCGGAGGTGTTCCGCCCGTCGGGGACCAGCGGCAGGGTGTAAGCATGCGTACCCTTTTTTATCGGTAGCTCCACTTCCTGATAGCGGATGGTGCCGCCGGGAGCGGGGTTGATCTTTCCGTCTTTCAGCAACTCCCCTACCCGCACGGTGAGGGTGCCGTTGCGCCGGGCGGTGTACTTGATCTCCAGGTTGGCGAAGGCGTCGCGGCCGAAGTCGAGGAAGTAGCCATCCTCGGTTTCCCGCATTTCCACCGGTGCGATGCGGTCGACCTGGAAGGTATTGGTGGTAGTCAGGTAACCCATCCCCTCCTCCTGCGTCGGCCCCGTGAATTGCTGGGCTTTGGAGTAGCGAGAGAGGCGATTCACCCCGTCCCAGATGCGCACCTTCCAGAAGTACAGCTTGCCGGTCTGCAGCGCCGGACCGGCGTAGCTGATCTCCGTAGAGGCGCCGCTTTTCACGCGCTTGCTGTCCCAAACATCGCCGAGGTTGTTGTCGATCATCTCCCGGGAAGAGGCCACCAGCAGCTGGTAGGCCCCCTGTACCACGGATCCGGCGGGGACTAGCCAGGCGAATTCGGGGGTGTCGTCACGCAGTGGTATGCCGGCCGGCTCGCGGAGGTACTCCACGGAGAGGTCGGTGGGACCGGCGGAGAAGCGGTCGCTGTACTGGTCAATCAGTTCGTCGCACTTCCGACGGAGGTCAAGCAGGTTGCTGCGGTAGGCGGGGTCAGCGGCCAGGTTGTGAATCTCTTCCGGGTCGTCGGTGAGGCGGTAGAGTTCCTCGCTCGACTTATCGTTCAGGTAGCGGAAGTACTTCCACTCTTTCGTCCGCACCCCTTCGCTCGGCGGGATGTTGTCGAATTCCCAGATGTGCTCGATCAGCACGGTGTCGCGGTCGAGGTCGATGGTTTTGCCGGTGACGATCGGCAGCAGGCTTTTGCCCTGGTAGTAATCGGGTTCCGGGGCGCCGGCGAGATCGAGGATGGTAGCGGGTACGTCCACATTCAGGGCCAGCTCCGGGCTGTCGTGGTGCTCCCCCACCCTCGGGTCGTACACGATCAGCGGCACGCGCACGGAGTTGTCGTACATCAGCCACTTGCCGGCCAGCTGGCGCTCCCCGAGGAAGTAGCCGTTATCGCCCATGACGATGATAACGGTGTTCTTGTCCAGCCCCTTTTCGGCCAGTTTTGCGCGCAGCTTACCGATCTCCAGGTCGATACCGGCGATCATGCGGAAGTAGCCCTTCACGCTGTGCTGGTACTTCTCGGGGGTATCGTAGCGCCAGGTCCACCGCAGGCGGTTGAAGCCGTCGCGCACCGGCTGGGGCAGGGCATCGAAGTAGGACTGGTCGGCGAGCGCGGGTGGGGGGACGGTCACGTCGCTCAGCCAGCTGTCGGTTTCCGGCTGCCAGAAGTATTGTTCCTCCGCGTTGTCGTGGGCGTGGGGGGCGCTGAAGCTGAGCGACAGGCAGAAGGGCTCGGCCTTGTCCGCATTGCGGTCGACGAAGTCCAGCGCCTGCTGCCCGGTGTAGCGGGTGAGGTGGACGGTATCGCCGTCGATCGTCTGGTAGTAGTAGCCGCGGCGATCGGGGTACGCCCCGTTGCGGTCGTAGGTTTCGTACTCGTCGAAGAGGCGATCCTCCCCCGCGTAACGGATGCCGTACTTGCCGTAAAAACCCGTGTGGTAGCCGGCGTCGCGGAGCACTTTGGGATAGGCTTCGGCCAGGTACTGGTCGGGGATGTTGCCCGTCTGGAAATTGAAGCGGTGGGTGCGCTCGTACACCCCGGACAGGATGCTAGCCCTACTCGCCGCACAGATCGGCGTGGTGACCATGGCCTGGGAGAAGTAAGTGCCCTGCTCCGCCAGCCGGTCCATTTCCGGCGTGTGTGCCAGGGGATTGCCCGCATAGCCGATGGCGTCGTAGCGCTGGTCGTCGGTCAGGATGAAGATGATGTTGGGGCGGTCGGTGGCCTGGGCAGTCAGCGGTACGTTACCGAGGAAGCATACCAGGAGGAGCAGACAGGGTCGGAAGGGGGCTGGAATCATGGAGCAGAAGTTAGGTACAAGCAACAAAGAGGCCCGTTTCAGTCAGGATAGCTCCGTACTGCCCCGGGCCCGGAAAAGTCGATCAGGCAAAATTCAGTAGCGGGCGTTGCGGAAACTGTCACTGTCGAAGTGGGCCACCCCGTTGGTGAAGATGTAATTGTGCTGGGCTATCTGCCCACCTTTCCTGGTGCCCTGGAGATCCTCGGAGCGATTGATATTCAGGCGGAAGCGGTCGTCGCGGTTGATGGACACCAGGCCATCTTCCCCAGGGATCAGGGACTGGAACAGGTAGTCCTGATAAAGCACCTCCAGCTGGTCAAAGCCGTTGGAGACGTACTCATCCAGGATGTGGTAACGGAGGACGTAGCGCAGCCGCTCGATCTGGGTGGCATCGAGGGAGTCGAGGGAAGTATCGGTCGCCCCGCTGATCTGCTGCAGGATTTCCCCACCGTCGGTGAAGGCGGCATCCTGCAGGAAGAAGAAGGTGCGGGGTTCGGCATTCGTGGAGTACTCCGCCTCGAGCCCGGTGAGGGTGATGACCGAGTCGAGGTAGTTGAGCTCGTCCCCCGGATCCAGGCGGATGAAGTCAAGGGCCGTCATGTCGAAGGTGATCTGAGGGGCGAGCTCGGGGTCGAACTCAAATTGCTTTTGTCGCTCAAGGCCGCAAGCCGTCAGGCAAAGCAGCATAACGGCCAGCAGGAGAAGGAAGCCGCCGCTGTTGGTAGTGAATGGTGTCATGATGTTCTATACTTTCTTTAGTTGACGTAGCCGGGGTTCTGCTCCAGATTGGGATTGTCGATCAGGTGCCCGTCCCAGATGGGGAACACCAGTTGGTCGGCGGACAAGGTGGCGATGGTATCCAGCGCCTGCATGACCTTGTCGGTGGCCCGGAGGTCCCACCAACGGTCGCCTTCGGCAAACAGTTCGAGTTGCCGCTCGTCGAGGATGAGGTTCTCGAGGCTTTCTACGTCCGGGTAGTCCGCCCCGTCGACTAGGGGCAATTGCCGGGCGGTGCGTACCTGGTTGATCATTTCGATGGCTACTGCCGCGTTACCCAGCCGGTTTTCGGCCAGTGCCTTCAGCAGCAGCACGCCCGCATAGCGGTATACGGGGAGGTTGGTGGCATCATCGTTGGCGCTGAAATTGAGTTTGGAATACTTGGCGGCACGGGCCTCACCGATGGGCCGTCCTTCCTCCCGGCTCTCGAAGTAGCGCCAGTCGCCGAAGAGCGTATTCCCGAATTCGTCGGTTTCCTGCGGCTGGAAGTCGGGGTACTTGGCCACCCACGCGGCGGAATCAATAGGGAATTTTTCAATCCACTTCCGCTCCAGCGTGGGGGAAATGAAGAAACTCGGGATACCGGCGAAAAAGAGCGAATAGTTGCCCGACGCGCCATTGCCATCCTCAAGAATGTCGAAGCGGATGGAGAAGATCAGCTCGTCCCCCTCCTGAAAGGACCCCAATAGCAGGTCGCTCAGGAACAGCCTGCTCCAGGATTCCCGGTCGGTAACCAACTGGTAATCGTCGAGTGCGATGAGCTTATCCAGGGCCTCCTTGGCCTTGGCGTAGTCTTTCAGGTGGGTATATACGTCGGCCTGGAAGGCGTAAGTAGCGGCTTTGGTAAACCGGAACTCGTTACCCGAGCCGGTGATCAGCCGCTCCGCCTCCAGCATATCGGGGATGACCACTTCATTCAGGATGGTCATCCCGTCCGTAGCCGAGCGGTTGAGGTCCTGGTCGAGGTTGGTGATGGCCTCGGTGTAGAGCGGTACGGCGCCCCATACACGTACGGCATCGAAGTAAGCGTAGGCCCTGAGGACGTGGGCCTGTCCCAGAAGACCGGGGGTATAATTGGGGATTGTCGGGATTTTCTCGATAGCCAAGTTTGCCCGACCGATCATCTGGTAGAGGTCGTTCCAGCGAAGGGTGGAAGCGTTGGACTGGGTGAGGCGATTCGTGACCAGCTCTTCGTAGTCCACGCTGACGCGATCGGTGGCAATAAAATTATCGGAGCGAAATTCTCCCCAGAGGAAGTGTTTGACGCGGTAGGTTTCCTGCATGGCGTCGTAGATGGCGGCCACGCCGGATTCGGCGTCGCCGTTATTTTTCCAGAACTGGGCGTCGGAAGTTTGGCTGAAGGGTTGCTCGTCGATGAGGTCGTCACAGGATACGGCCAGGACCAGCGTAAGCATCGACAGCACGTAGAGGGGCTGTATCGATTGGGTAAGTCGCATGGATGATTGTCTTTAAGTTGAAAAGGAGGTCGGTAGGCCGGTCTACAGGCGCACCCGGATGCCGAAGATGAATTCGGTCTTGTTGGGATAGCGCAGGTTGTCGATGCCGGGCTGCAGGGCGCTGCCGCGGGAGCCGAGCTCGGGGTTGTAGCCCTCGTAGTTGGTCCAGGTGATGGGATTGTTGACCGACAGGTTGACGGTAACCCCACTGAGCCAATTGAGGCGGCCGATCACGCTGCCGGGCAGTTCGTAGGCCAGGCGGACGTTGCGAAGCTTGATGAAGTCCGCGTCGGAGAGGTAGTAGGAATCAATACCGATTCGGTTTTGGGACCGGGTACTTTGGAGACTGGGATATTCTACCTCATCGCCCTGCCGCAGCCAGGCACCCTCGATGCGATCGGGGTGAGGGGTAGCTCCAAAGGAAGTAGCCGTATTCCGGTTGTCGTCATAATTGCGGTAGATGTCGTTGCCGAAGTTGTAATCGAAGAGGAAGGAGAAGCTCAGGCTTTTGTAGCTAAATTCGTTGAAGAAGCCACCGAAATACTTCGGCAGTCCGTTACCGAGGACGGAGCGGTCGTTGGTGTTGTCGATGCGGAAGTCGCCGTTCAGGTCCTTCCAGATCACGTCGCCGCCGCCGAGCACCTTGCCGGCCGCCTGCAGTTGATTGACCTCGCCCGTATAGGCTTGGCCATTGAGGGTATAGTTGGCGAAGGTCCCGTCGGCGCCGAACACCGGAGTAAGGCGGACTCCCTCGTTGCTGAAGGCGTTGGATTCGTCGTAGGCGAAGACGCCTAGGTTGGTGAAGCCGTAGAAGTTTCCTAGCGACTTGCCCACCTCGACCCTAAAGGCCCCCGACTCGAACCCATCGGGGTCAGCCAGCGAGAGCACCTTGTTCTTGTTCGTGGCGATATTGAAACTCGTATACCAGCGGAAGTTGCCCAGTTTGAGGGGCGTGCCGCCGAGCGTCAGTTCGATGCCCTTGTTCTCTACCGAGCCGACGTTCTTCTGTACGGCACTGAAACCGGTCTCTTCGGGGAGGGGGACCTCGTAGAGCAGATCATCCGTGGTCTTGGTGTAGAAGTCGAGGGTGGTGGTAAACCTTCCCTCCAGCAACTCGAGGTCCATTCCGAAGTTAGACTGCTTCGTGCTTTCCCACCCCAGTTCGGGATTGGAGAGCTGCGTCGGCGCTACCCCGTTTACGCCGTTGTATATGAAACCCGGGCTGTAGAGCAACTGGGAGTCGTAGTTCCCGATCCGCTCGTTGCCCGTGATGGCGAAGGCGGCACGCAGTTTGAGGTCGGACACGGTCCCCCGAATGCCTTCCATAAAGGGTTCGGCACTGATGCGCCATCCGGCCGAGACCGACGGAAAGTTGCCGTACTTGCGGTTGGTGCCGAAGCGCGACGAGCCGTCGCGCCGGATCGTACCGGCCAGCAGGTATTTGCCCCGAAAGTTGTAGGAGAGCCGTCCGAAGTAGGATACCAGCGCGTGGCGGTCCTGGAGGGTGCGGGTGGCCGATGTATTGAGTTCGGCTACATTATTGAAGGTCTGGATGAGGTCGGAGGAAAAGCTGACGGCCCGGAGCTCCGAATACTCGCTGTTCCACCGCTGCGTCTGCATACCGGCGAGCAGCGACAGGTTGTGGTCACCGAATTTCTTCTTGTAGGTCAGGTAGTTTTCTTGCTGGAGATCGTATTCGAGCTCCTGCCGCTCACTGCCCGTGGCCGGTCGGTTCTGGCTCTGGGTGATGGTGGGCTCGAAGCCGTTGCGCTTCCGCTGGCGGTAATTGACGCCCAGGGTGGACCGGAAGGAAAGCTCGGGAATGATGGTGAGCTCGACGTAGCTGAAGAGGGTCGAGCGGAAATTGCGGTCGTCGTTGACCGTCTCCAGCGCCTCGGCCAGGGGGTTCTGGCGGCCGAAGACCTCGGGAAACAGCGACCCGTCGGCATCGCGTACCGGCAGGTAGGCCGGACGCTCGGAAAGCTGGCGGAACACGCTGGATTCATTCAGTCCCCCCTGCTTTTCGTAGGAGGCATTGACGCGGGTGCCGGCGGCAATAAAGGTGTTGAAGTCGAAGTCCACCTTAAGGCTGGTGTTGATCCGGGAGTAGTCGCTGTTCAGGATGATGCCGTCTTCGTTGAGGTAGCCGGTATTCCAGTAGAAGCGGCTGTTTTCGCCCCCACCACTGATCGACAAGCCGGTTTGGTTACGGATTCCGGTCCGCAGCAGCAGATCCTGGATATCCACCTCCTGCTGGAAACGCGCGCTGAGGGAATCGGTATCGGTACCGCTACCAATGCCCCCGCTGCGCTGCTGCTCGAAGAGCACCCGCTGGCGGGTGTTGGACACGGGGATGAGGCTGCTCACCTCGCTTACCCCGGTAGAGTGATTGACTTCCAGCGTGGTCTTCCCCCGGCTGCCCTGCTTCGTGGTTACAATGACTACCCCGTTGGCCGACTTCGAGCCGTAGATCGCCGCCGAGGCCCCGTCCTTCAGCACCTCGATGGAAGCGATGTCGTTCGGGTTGAGGTTATCGATATTTTCCAGTTGCTGGCCGTCGACTACGTAGAGTGGGCCCACGCCGTTACCCAGGGTCGAAGTACCCCGGATGCGAATCTCCGACCCGGAGCCCGGTCCGCCGTTCGATGAAATTTGCACACCCGACAGCCGTCCCTGAATGGCGTCAAAGGCATTTACGGGCGTAGTCTGGGCGATGGCTTGTTCGTCTACCGAAGCAATAGCGCCGAGTACGTCCCGCTTGCGTTCGGTACCGTAGCCGATGACGACGATCTCGTCGAGTAACTGGGCGTCGTCGCCGAGCACCACGTCAATGACGGTCTGAGCACCGACCTCGATCTCCTGCGACGCGAAACCCGTGTAGGAAAAACGGAGGGTCTTACCCCCCTCGACGAGCTGGAGTATATAGTTACCGTCCAGGTCGGTCACCGTACCGTTGGCGGTACCCAGTTGGAGTACGCTCACGCCAATGAGCGGTTCGTTGGCTTCAGAGGTGACCGTTCCGGTCACCGAACCCTGGGCCAGGAGCCCTCTGCCGGCCAGGAACAGGCATATCACCAATTTTATATGGAAAAGTGTTTTCATGATCGCTTTATACTAGATGAAAAGAGCTGGCCATTTACAGGCCGCAGCTGTTGATTGTTAGCAATTTAAAGCTGGCGTCCTGCCCACACTGTCCTGTAGTATCCTGCAAACGCCGCCATCAAAAAACCAAATGTTATTCCGAAAATCACTAACCATGTCATTATGACGCAGTTACACACTCCCACCCTCCTTTCGCTGGCCCGGCCCCGGCAGCTCTTTTTTTCGATACCGGCCGGCGCACGGGCATTATTCCCTTGCGAATTCGCCTATTTTTCTATTCTGGGGGCAGCTGTAAAGCAGCAGCGGGGGTGATCGTTCCGTTTAACTTCCACCCCACCCCCGCCGTTCCCCCCTTTTACCGTAATTTCGCCGCCCGGCCCCATAAGCCACTTACTGCATGGCCAAAATCAAAAAAACGAGCGGACAACTCGGTCTCCGGATGGGACTGAGCGACGAGCGCATTCCGAAACTCTTCGGTTTGCTGCTGATGTTCATTGCCGTTTACCTCACCATCGCCTTCGTTTCCTACCTCTTCACCTGGAAGATCGACCAGGACCGCGTGCTCCGCTTCAGCTGGAAACTGCTCTCCGAAGACGCGGCCTCGGTGGACAACTGGCTGGGACGACTCGGCGCCTTCCTCTCCAATTTCTTCATTTACTTCTGCTTCGGCTTACCGAGCTTTATCCTGGTGTACTTCCTGGGTAGGCTGGGCCTGAACCGCCTGCGGCGCGCGCCCCTGAAGCCGATGGCCAACCTCTTCGTGAAGCTGATGCTGTTCACGATCGGCATGTCGGTGCTGCTGAGTTTCGTCTTCGGCAGTTTTACGGACTTCCCCCTGGGGGGTGGCGTAGGCGATTACCTCGTCTCCCACCTGAGCGGCGTCTTCGGCGGCTTCGGGGTGATCCTGCTGCTGCTGTTGCTGCTCGGACTCTACCTCATCTTCGAGGCGCGGATCGACTTCAACGGCACGCCCACCCAGATCCGCCACGACGTGGTCGACCACTTCTCGGAGATGGTCCGCTTCCGGGGCAAGCCGAAGCCCGCCGCTCCCGCCCGTCCTGCTGCACCCGCGTTCCCGCAATCCCGGGAAACCTCCGATCCGTTGCTCCCCCCCCGGCGTCCGGCCCCATCCTCTTCGGCCTCCCTGGCCCCCGGAGACGGCAGCAGTTTCGAGATCGACTCCCCCCGCACCCTGTCCGAAAAAGGTGTGGAGCAACTGAAGGGCGAACAGATGGAGATGCCCATGGAGTCCGTTGGCGACCTTACCCTGGTAAGCCACGACCCCCTCTCCGCGGGCAAGGACAACCTCATCGTGGCCGACGGCGACAACGGCATCGACACCAGCCTGGCCGTCACGGAGGAGAACGCCGACCACTCCGAGCCCTACGACCCGACCCTCGACCTGCCGAACTACGAGCCCCCCTACCTGGAGCTGCTGCTCGACCTCGACACCGGCAAGCACGAAGTCGACCGCGCCGAACTGGAAGCGAACAAGGACCAGATCATCGAGACGCTGCTCAACTACAAGATCGAGATCACCAAGATCCGCGCCACGATCGGGCCTACGGTGACGCTGTACGAGATCGTCCCCGCCCCCGGCGTGCGCATCTCTAAGATCAAGAACCTGGAGGACGACATCGCCCTCTCCCTGGCGGCCCTAGGCATCCGCATCATCGCGCCGATCCCCGGCCGCGGTACCATCGGTATCGAGGTGCCGAACAAGAATCCGCAGATGGTAAGCATGCGGGAGGTGCTGGAAAGCGAGAAGTTTCGCAATGCCAAGATGGACCTCCCCCTCGCACTCGGCAAGACGATCAAGAACGAGGTGCTCGTCGCCGACCTCGCCAAGATGCCCCACTTGCTGGTGGCCGGTGCTACGGGCCAGGGTAAATCGGTCGGTATCAACTCGATCATCATGTCGCTGCTGTATAAGAAGCATCCGAGCCAGGTCAAGCTGGTGATGATCGACCCCAAGAAGGTGGAACTCTTCCCCTACGCCAAGCTCGAAAGCCACTTCCTGGCCTTCCTGCCCGGGCAGACCGAGCCCATTACCACTGAGACGACCAAGGTCATCCACGTCCTCAACTCGCTCTGTATCGAGATGGACCAGCGTTACGACCTCCTCAAGAAGGCGGCCGCGCGGAACATCAAGGAGTACAATGAGAAGTTCGTGGCCCGGCGGCTGAATCCCGAGAAGGGACATAAATTCCTGCCCTTCATTGTGCTCATCATCGACGAATTCGCCGACCTCATCATGACGGCCGGCAAGGAGGTGGAGATGCCGATCGCCCGCCTGGCGCAGTTGTCGCGGGCCGTGGGCATTCACCTCGTGATCGCCACCCAGCGCCCGTCGGTGAACATCATCACCGGCGTCATCAAGGCCAACTTCCCGGCGCGGATCGCCTACAAGGTTACGGCCAAGGTCGACTCCCGCACCATCCTCGACTCCGGCGGTGCCGACCAGCTCATCGGCCGGGGAGACATGCTGCTGAGCAACGGCGGAGACGTCGTCCGCCTCCAGGGTGCCTTCGTGGATACCCCCGAGGTGGAGGAGGTCATCAACTTCATTGGCAACCAGCGCGGTTACGTGGAGCCCTACCTCCTGCCCGAGTACAATACCGACGAGGAGCTGGCCGGCTCCGGGGCCCTCAGCTACGCCGACCTCGACGACATGTTCGAGGACGCCAGCCGCCTGATCATCCAGCAGCAACATGGCTCCACTTCCATGATCCAGCGCCGCCTCAAGCTCGGCTACAACCGCGCCGGCCGCATCATGGACCAGATGGAGCAGCTCGGCATCGTCGGGCCCGCCCAGGGCAGCAAGCCCCGCGAGGTGCTGGTGTACGACGAGATGGAGCTGACGCGCTTTATTGACGACCTGCGAAATAAGGGGTAGGATTCACCGAGCGTACAACCGTAGCGGTGGCCAGGAACAATCGGTATCAGATCATAAAAAATGCTGCCCTGACGTCGCATTCGGGGTGAAGGTCCGGGTAGCGGGAACTCAGGCCGCTGGCCCGGCGCTACTTGCACTCCCTCTCCCCGCCGGAAGTAGGCAACCCGCCCGCGTCCGCGCCCGAATGCTCGGAGGGCAGTTTGCCGAAGCGGTTGCGGAAGGCCCGGCTAAACGAGCGGGCATCGCGGTAACCGACCTCGGCTGCCAACTGGGCGATCGACGGACTGGCCGTGGATTCCAGCACCTTACGGGCCTCATTCAGGCGGATATCCTGGAGATACTGCAGGGTCGTTAGTCCGGTAAGGCGCTTGACCTGCCGCAGGAGGGTGGATTCGCTCATGGCGAACGCGTTGGCCAGGTAGGGTACCGTGAGCAGGTGGTTGGCGATGTGCTGGCGCACGAAGGCCTCGAAGCCCTCGAGCCATTCGCGGTCGTCGGCGGAGATCACCGGCGTGGGTTCCCCGGATTCCTGCACCTCGGCTTCGGTTGCCGTGCGTACGTCCTGATTCTTGAGCAGGTTAGCGATCCGTACGAGCAGCTCCTCCTCCTCGAAGGGCTTGGTGAGGTAGTCGTCTACCCCGATCCGCAGGGCACGCAACCGGTCGCCGGCATCGCCGCGGGCGGTCAGCATGATGACCGGGAGGTGACCGGTCGTCTCCCCGGATTTGAGCTCCCGGAGCAACTGGTAGCCGTCCATGACCGGCATCATGATGTCGGAGAGCACCAGCCGGCAATCGGGGAGGGCCCGCAGGCGGTCGAGGGCCTGCTGCCCGTTGCCGGCGGTTTCGACGCGGTAGTGATCGGAAAGGATGAAGCGCAGGTATTCTTGGAGGTCGGGGTTGTCTTCCACCACCAGGATACGCGGTGCTTCCCCCCCTTGCGCCGGGTGGTGAGCGGCGCGCGCCACCGGTGCCGGCGTGGGGGACGTGCCGAAGGTGATCCTTTCCGGGGAAGGAGTGGACGCAAACTCCGCCAGGATGGGGATTTTTACGCGAAAGGTCGCTCCCTGGCCTTCCTGGCTTTCCACTTCGATCGTCCCACCGAACAGACCGACGTACTCCTTACACAGGGCCAGGCCGATCCCGGTCCCCCCCTCGGCGGGGCGATCGGTGCGTTTGGTCTGGTAAAAGCGGTCAAAGACGTGCGGGAGGTCGTCGGCGTGGATCCCCGACCCGGTATCCCTTACCTCGATGCGCAAGTCCGGGTTGGAATAGGTGATCGAGACGGCCACTTCCCCGCCCGCCCGCGTGAATTTGAAGGCATTCGCCAGCAGGTTGGCCAGGATGATGCGGTATTTTTCCCGGTCGATGCGGGCATGGAGACCGGGCGGGAGGCTAAGGTCGAAGCCGTACTCCACTTCCTTCTGTTGGGCGAGGGCGGAAAAATGCACCACGCAGTGTTCGAGGTAGTCCCGCAGAGGGGTCAGGGTGGTGTTGAGGTCCGGCTTTCCGGCCTCCATTTTCTGCAGTTCGAGGATCTGCCCGATCAATTCCTGCAACTTATCACCGTTGCTGCTGGCCAGGTGGAGCAGCTCCTGCTGCCGGGCAGTCAGGTTGTCGTCGTTCCTTAGGCTTTGGATGGGCCCCTGGATGAGGGTGAGCGGGGTGCGCAGTTCGTGACTTACGTTGGCGAAAAAGCGGGATTTCGCCGCGTCCAGGCTACGGAGCTGCTTGGCCTGCTCTTCGTTTTCCTGGTTGAGATTGCGGAAGCGGGCGGTGGTATAGGCCAGGACCAGCCCCAGGACGAGGCCCAGCCCGACCACCAGTAGGAGGAGGTTGATCATCCGCGCTTCGTCCCGGAGCTCCCGCGACTGCTCGGCGATGCGGCCGGCCTTGAGCTGGTCGTTGTAGCGGGCGTCGATTTCCAGGGCTTTCTGGCGTTCCAGTTCCCTCATGTTGTCGATTTCGAGGTCGTGCCCCTTGTGCATGTAGTAATAGGCGGAGTCCAGCATTCCCAGGCTGTGGTAGATCTCTCCCCGGTCCTGCAGGGCATCGGATACCGCGGTGCCGCTCACCCTCCCTTCGCCGACGGCGCGTTGCGCCGCCAGGATACTGGAATCGTTATACAACAGGGCTTCCTCGTACCGGTCCTGGGCCATCATGCGGGTGGCCAGGCCACTGAGCATGTAGCTGGCACCGACGTGATCCCCGATGCGTCGGCACAGTTCGATTCCCTGCCTAAAGTAGGCAATGGAAATCTCCGGCGTCTTGTCGGTCTGGAACCCCATCATCATGTAGCCGTTCACCAACAGTATGGAATCGCCATACCGCGGAGCGGTCCGAATTACCTCCCGGGCGTAATAGATGGCCGAATCCCGGTTTTTGGAGAAGCTCCGGTTCCAGTTGGACATCCGCAGGGCATAGGCGGGATAAATAGAGTCCAGCCCGTAGGTGGCGATCGTGGCGCTCACTTCCCGCAGGGCATCCCTGGCGCTCTCGCGGCGCTTGATGTTCTCGTAGAGGTCGGCCAGCGCCAGCCCGCTGTAGGCGTAAGTTTTCCACAGTTCCTGCTTCCTGCTCTCTTCCCGGATCTGGAGCAGCATAACCATGGCCGTGGAATCCTGGTTGTCGTTCCCGCGGGCCGTGGCGGTGGCGAGCTGCAGTTCCAGGCCGAAGGGCGATCCGAGTTCGCCTTTTTCCCGCAGGATGCCGATCAGGGAATCAGCGAGGAGGATGGCGCTGTCGCTCTTGAGTGAGGCCACGAGGCCGTGCGTGTGGGCCAGTCCTTTCTCCAACTCGTCCGCCGAGTGTTCATGTTGGGTCCGTCCGGTTGCGGGAAGCAGCCAGCAGACCATCAGCAGGAGCCGCGGAACGTGCAGGAGGAAGCTTTTGCAAGAGGCATTCACCACGAGAAGGTACCTGGTTTGTAAATCGGGTTGCCCGATACAGGAGAGGCGGTACCCCTACCGTGGCTACCCGGGCGGTCATAAAAAAGGCCGACACTAAGTGTGTAGGCACAAGATAGCCGTTTGAGCGTAACCAAATTGCGGGTTGTGCGGTGCGGGGTCGCGGGTGCGGGGAAATAGGGCGAAGTAACCGCCTGCGGGTTAGTTAGAGTAAATCTCCATCCCCTCCGTCTTCCCCACCGATGTACGACCTGATTCCCCACCGCGACTGGACCCGCGCCTACGCCGCCTACGGCGCGGAGCTGGCCAGCTTTGTGGGCGCGCGGGTCGGCGCCGGCGATGCCGACGACCTCCTGCAGGACATCTGGAGCGCCCTGGCCACCACCCTCGAATCGGTTGAGATCGACCAGCCGCGGGCATGGCTGTACCGCGTGGCCCGCAACCGCATCACGGACTACTACCGCACCCGCGCCGCCCGCCCCGCCCTGCTCGACCTCGCCGCGGCCCGGGAGGCTGCTTCCCCAATCGATGCCTTCTCCGATCCCGATAGCCTGACGGCCGAGATCGACGCGGCCCTCGCGCTGCTGCCCGAAAAGCAACGGGAAGTGTTCGTCCGCAACGCGATCGACGGGGAAACCCTGCGGGAAATCGCCGACGACCTCGGGGTGCCGCTAAAAACCGTGATCTCCCGCAAGGGCTACGCCCGGCAGCGGCTGCAGGACCTCCTGCGCGACCTCTACGAAGAATATTTCGGGGAAGAATAAAGTAATCCGGGGCCCGCTCCGTCTACCCCACCAACAAAACCAATCCACCATGCAAGAGCAAATGCAACGCCAGTGGGGCCGCGGCCCCGGTCGGGGACACCAGCACCGCCGTCCCGAGTACGGCCCCCGCCGCCCCAAGCACAACATCCCCGTCAATATCGAGGAGACGCCAAGGGGCTTTCGCGCCTACGTGTTCTGCGTCGGCTTCGATAAGGAGCACGTCCGGATCAGCCTGACCAATAACCTCATCTACATCAGCGGCACCCGCAAGCCGGAGAATGACCGCCCGGATTTCCTGCTCCAGGAGTACCCCATTAAGTCCTTCGAACGCTGGTTCGAGCTGAGCGACCAGGTGGACCAGTCGGCCGTCACCGCCACCTTCGAGGGGGGCATCCTGGTCATCGACGCGCCCAAGACGCCGGAGTCTCAGCAGCCCGAGCGCGAAGTACCGATCAGCTAGTACGGTGCGGTCTTTGGCCCGTGGTGCACCGCAGGCTACCACTGCGGCAACCCTGGAAAATCGCGGGCAACGAACTACCTTCCCGGTAGATCAACCCAACTGCCGTGCCTTTTTGTCATTTCCTCCGCACCTGCGTTCCCGCCCTCCTCTTTCTTCTGTTGCTGAACTGCACCGGTGAGGAGGATTCCGTCCACAAGGAGGAGCCCGCCCTTGCCACCCCCAACATTCTCTGGATCGTTTGCGAGGACCTGAGTCCCCTGCTCGCCGCCTTCGGGGACTCCACCATTCAGACGCCGAACCTCAGTCGGCTGGCGGCCCGGGGCGTGCGCTTCCCCAATACCTTCAGCGTGGCCGGCGTATGTGCACCCAGCCGCTTCGCGATCGCTACCGGGGTCTACCCCATCAGCGCGGGTGGACAGCACATGCGTACCCAGTACAATGTGGACCGGCTCCAGGAGATCGGACTGCCCGGCGAGTACGGGGCCCTGCCCGATCCGGAGGTTAAGATGCTGTCGCAGGTACTGCGGGAGCACGGCTACTTCTGCACCAACAACGCCAAGACCGATTACCAGTTTCAGGAACCAAAGACGGCCTGGGACGAGCAGGGACGACAGGCCCACTGGCGCCACCGGCCGGCGGGGCAGCCCTTCTTCAGCATCTTCAATCTCGAGATCACCCACGAGAGCCAGGTGTGGTCGACCGGCCGCGACAAGCTCCGCTTCCGGGAGGGCTTCGAGACGGATACTTTTCCCATCGCCGACTACAACGGAAGCTTCTCCGAAGCCAACCGCCCGCAGATCCAACTGCCCGAGACCCTGGACGTGCCCGTACCGCCCTACCTGGCCGATACCGACCTGACGCGCCACGACGTACTGCGGGTGTACGACAACATCCGCGTCATGGACGAGCAGGTCGGTTTTCTGCTGGACCAGCTCGAAGCCGACGGGCTCACCGACAGCACCATCATCTACTTCTACAGCGACCACGGCGGTCCCCTGCCCCGGCAAAAAAGGCTGCTGTACGACAGCGGCATCCGGGTACCCATGATCGTCGCCTGGCCCGGTGCCGCCCGCGCCGGCGCGATCGACAGTACCCTTTTCAGCTTCATCGATCTGGCCCCCTCGGTCATGAGCCAGGCAGGCATCGAGCCGCCGGCCTGGCTGCAGGGGCAGGCCAATTTCGGCCACTACGCCCGGCCGCCGCGGGAGTACGTCTTTGCGGCTTCCGACCGCCTCGACGAGGTTTACGACCGCCTCCGCGCCGCCCGCGACCGCCGCTTCAAGTACCTCCGCAATTACTACCCGGAGCGCGGCTACTACCTGCCCCTCGCCTACCGCGAGCAGATGGCCGCCATGCAGGAACTGCTGCGCCTGCGCAATGCCGGGGGGCTGACCGATATCCAGGCGCAATGGTTCCGCGACCGCAAGCCCGCCGAGGAGCTCTTCGACACCTGGAACGACCCCTACGAGCTGCGTAACCTCGCCGGCCAGCCCGCATACGCCGCCCAACTGACCGCGCTCCGCACCGCCACCGATGACTGGTTGGCCCGCGTGGGCGACCTCGGCGGCGAGCCCGAAGTGGAGATGGTCCAGCGCTTCTGGAACGGCACGGACCAAATGCCCGTCACCGGCCGGCCCCAACTGCGCCGCGACAGTACCGGCCGCTTCATCCTGGAGAGCAAGACCCCCGGCGCCCGGATCGCCTACCGCATCCTCCCGGAAGACCAAGACCGGCCCGGCTGGCGGGTCTACACCGAGCCCATCGCCTTCGACCTCGACGGCGGCGATACCCTGCGGGCCGTGGCGCAGCGGATCGGGTTTGCCGAGAGTGGGATTAGTGAGGGGTGGTAGGGATTGAAGGATTGAGGGGGGGAAGGATTGAGGGATTGAGGGGGAGTCACCGGTTTAGCCTCCGACCATGACCTCCCAGTCCAGTTCCGGGCGCAGGTGACGTTGGGCAAGCTCCCGAATTTCTTCGGCGGAGATGGTGCGAATCGTTTCGTCGAGGCGGGCCAGGTGGCCGACGGCGTCGTACTCCTTGATGATGGCGGAGCGGTAGCGGCTGCTAACGGCGAGGGGGCCGTCGAGGTCCATGACGAGTCCGCCGAGCAGGTAGGCGCGCACCATGTCGAGCTCCCCGGCCGGGACCAGGTCCTGGCGGAGTTTTTCCATTTCAGTGAGGATCTCCTGCCGCACTTCGGCGACGTTTTCGTTAGCCACGTCGGCGGAGATGCCGAAGGTGCCGTCGAAGCGGTAGGTATCGAGGTCGGAGTCGATGCCGTAGGTGAATCCCTTCTCTTCGCGGATGTTCCGCATCAGCCGGCTGCCGTAGTAGCCGCCGAGGATGGTCTCCAGCACACAGAGCCCGGCGTAGTCGGGGTCGGTGATTTGGAATCCGCGGCGCCCGCGACGGATCATGGTCTGCTGGGCATTGGGCCGGCGCACGCGTAAGACTTCGGGGGTACGTTCTATGACGGTGTATTCCGGATCGGCGGCCCTGGTGCCAGCGGGTAGCTGTCCGAAGGTATCCTCCAGCAGTTGCTCCACCCGGGCATCCAGCTTTCCTACTACGCGCAGGGTGGCGTTGGCGGCTCCGTAGTAGCGGTCGTAGTGCTTGCGGATGGCTTCCAGATTAAGCGCTTCGAAGTCGGCTTTATCGCCACCGTAGCCGTAGGGGTTGTCCGCGCCGAAGGCCGCTTCGGAGAGCATGCGGTAGGCGAGGGTGTCGGGGTCCTGGAGGTCTTCCCGCAGTTGCTGCTTGCTCCGCTTGAGGTAGCGTTTGAACTCCCGGGCGGAGAAGGCCGGCGCGGCGATCACCTCGTTCATGACGGGCAGCAGGCGATCGGCGTGCTTCACGATGGTGGCCAGTGACAGGCAGGCGGTGTCGGTGTCGTCGGGGGTTTCCAGGGAGGTCCCGTACTGCTCGAAGAGGCGCTCCAGGTCACCGCCGCTATACTTCGCCGTGCCCTCGGTGAGCAGGGCATTGGTGGCGCTGGCCACGAGCCGCTGGGCCTCGAAGGGCCGGCCGGCGCGCCAGATCATTTCGGTGATCAGGATCGGGGCCTGCTCCACATGCACGGCCACTACGCGCAGTCCGTTGCCGAGGGTCCATTCGCGGGCGGGGGGAAGGGCGGGGACGCGGGGTGGAAAAATCGGGGGAGCGTGTCGGTTTCGGATGGCGGTGGGGGTTGATCAGCTCTTTGCAAACCGCTTAGGGGGGGAGTAGTTTAGGCGCGGACGCGAGTGCGGTGCCGGTTCGTGGCCTCCGGCCGCGGTGGCTGACGCTCGTCAGCAGATACCCGAGGTGACTGCGACCGGGGGTATTGCCGTATTCAGTGCTAAACCGCTTCCAGGTTACCATCTGATAGCGATGGTGGGGTAAAGTTCACCACAGATCGACTACGTCGGCACAGAGGCGCTGCGCTTAGGCACAGAGGTCCACTGATTGCCCTTATGCTGATGCAGCAGCCCTGCGTTACTGATGCTGAATTACACAGAGATAGCCGGACCTAACGGTCCGGTTGACGCGCTATTCTCCTAGCGACACGTTGGACTATCCTCCGGTGTACTAATTTTCACGGTACACACCTACGGAGGTTACAAATCGGCTGCTTACTACCTTCATTGCTCTAATCCACTTGCTATGCACCCGCGTCCCCGCCTCCTTCTTCTCGTTCTACTATGGTGCTCGTTCGGGCTGGCCGCCCAGGGCACCCGCCTGCTCCGCCAACCCGACCTCGGCAGCGCGCGCATTGCCTTCATTTATGGGGCGGACGTGTGGACGGCCGATCACGACGGCAGCAACGTATACCGCATTACCAGTACCCCGGCGGTGGAATCGGATCCTCACTTTAGTCCCGACGGACAGTGGCTGGCCTTCACCTCGGGGCGGGACGGGGGGAACAGCGTGTTCGTGGTAGCGGCGAAGGGAGGTATTCCCACCCAACTGACGTGGCACCCCAGCGATGCCGAAGTGCGGGGATGGACGCCGGACGGAGAGCGGATCCTGTTTGCCTCCACGCGGGAGACGGCGCCGGTGCCCTTCAATCGCCTGTGGACGGTCGCGCGTACCGGCGGTCCCGCCACCCTCGTCAACCAGCAGTGGGGCTACAACGGCAGCTACTCCCCCGACGGCGGGATGCTGGCGCTGGACCGGATGAGCCGCTGGGACAGCGAGTGGCGCGACTACCGCGGCGGACAGAATACCCCCCTGGTCCTGCTCGACCTGGACACCCAGGCAGAAACCCTGATTCCCAACGAAAAGACCACGGATACCCACCCCACTTGGGTCGGCGACGAGGTGTTTTTTCTCTCCGACCGCGACTGGACGATGAACGTCTGGGCCTACCGCATCGCCGACGGCACCCTGCGGCAGGTGACCGTCCTGGACGGCTCCGACATCAAATGGCTCGCCGGCGGCGAGGAAGGCCTCATCGTCGAGCGGGAGGGCCTGCTCCACCTCCTCGACCCGCAGACGGGCGACCTGCGCCAGCTGCCCATCGAGGTGAACGGCGACTTCCCCTGGGCAGAAACCGGCTGGGAGGACGTCAGCAAGCAGGCGAGCTCCGTTTCCCTCTCCCCTACCGGTAAGCGGGCGCTGATGGAGGCACGCGGCGAGATCTTCACCGTGCCTACCGACAAGGGCGACTCCCGCAACCTTACCCGCAGCTCCGCCGTGGCCGACCGGGCGCCGATCTGGTCGCCCAAGGGGGATCAGATCGCATGGTTCTCCGACGGCGACGGCAAGGAATACCAGCTGTACCTCGCTGATCAGGACGGGCTGAGCGAACCGACCACCATCCCCATCGGGGAATCCAACATGGCCTGGAACCCCGCCTGGTCGCCCGACGGCAACTCCATCGCCTTCGTAGACGACGACGTGCGCATCCGCGTGCTCGACCTCGGCACCAAGCAGATCCGTACCGTCGATACCGGCGGCATGAACATCGACCGCGGCCGCACCGAGCCCGCCTGGTCGCCCGACTCCCGCTACCTGGCCTACATCAGGTCGGGCAGCAACCACTTCCGGCAGATCGTGGTGTGGGACAGCAAAACCGAGCAGGTACACTCCCTCACCGATAAGTTTGCCGACTCCTTCGCTCCCGCCTGGGACCGTGACGGGCAGCACCTCTACCTCCTGGCCAGCACCGACCTGGCCCTCGGCGCCGGTTGGGCGAATACCAGCTCGATGCAGTCCGACCCCGAGTACCAGGCCTACGTCATTGTACTCCCCTCGGACCTCGACTCGCCCTTCCTGCCCGAAAGCGACGAGGAGATGGGTCAGGACAGCACCGGAGCCGCCCCGGAAGCAAAGAAACCGGAGAAAAAAGTAGACACGGACACCACCCTGACCGTAGCGATCGACTTCGACCGCATCAGCCGGCGTACCATCGCCCTGCCGGTCGAGGGCGCCAACTACGTGAGCATTGCCGCGGGTCCGGCCGGCACCCTGTTCCTGGCCGAACAGGATCCCGCCGGAGAAGAAGCAAAGCTGCAAAAATTCACCCTCGAGAAGCGGGAGGCTAAGGAATTCGCGACGGGGGTATCCGCCTTTGCCGTTTCGGCTGACGGTAAGAAAATCCTCTTCCGCACCGGTAATGCGTGGACCCTCGCCGATACCGGAGGCGAATCCGGCAAGTCAGGCGAAGGCGTAAAGCCGGAACTCAACATGAAACTGGATCGCCTGGCCGAATGGAAGCAGATCTTCGAGGAAGCCTGGCGCTACGAGCGCGACTACTTCTACGACCCGGGGCTGCACGGCCGCGACTGGGACGTGGTGTACTCCCGCTACGCCCCCCTGGTGCCCTACCTGCGCCACCGCGACGACCTCACCTATGTCCTCGACCAGGTCGGCGGGGAACTCTCCGTCGGCCACAGTTTCGTCTTCGGTGGCGACGTCCCAGAAACGGAGACTTCAAAAGTCGGCCTACTTGGCGCCGACCTCCGGCAAGCCGACGGCCGCTGGCAGATCGCCCGCATCTACACTACCGAGAGCTGGAACCCCACCCTTTCTAGTCCACTCGACCGCCCGGGCCTCAACGTGCGTGCCGGGATGTATCTCGTCGGCATCAACGGTCGGGAGCTTACGGCGGAGGACGATCCGTACGCCCTGCTCGACGGCACCGTGGGCCGGCAGACGGTGCTTCACCTCAACGATTCCCCCGCATTCAAAGGCAGCCGGGAGGAGATCGTAGAGCCCATCGCCAGCGAGAACGCCCTGCGGCAGCGCGCCTGGGTGGAGGATAACCGCCGTACGGTCGATTCCCTCTCCGGCGGTAAGCTCGCCTACATCTGGGTGCCGAACACCTCGGGGGCGGGCTTCGTCAACTTCAACCGCTACTACTTCGCCCAGCAGGATAAGCAGGGCGCCGTTATTGACGAGCGCTTCAACGGCGGCGGTCTCCTGGACGACTACATGGTGGACCTCATGACCCGCTCCGTCCGCGCCGCCCTGACGAATGAAGTTCCCGACGGCATTCCCTTCCAGCTTCCCGCGGGTATCCTCGGTCCCAAGGCCCTGCTCATCAACGAGCGGGCGGGCTCCGGCGGCGATTACTTCCCCTGGGCCTTCCGCCAGCAGGAGGTGGGTCCGCTCATCGGCGCTACGACCTGGGGTGGACTGGTGAAGTCTTCCGTCCACTACGGCTTCGTCGACGGCGGAGCCATGACGGCTCCCGACAACGCGGTCTTCGATCCGGTGAAGGGCGAGTTCATCGCCGAGAACACGGGAATAGCCCCCGACATTGCCGTACGGCAGGATGCCAAGTCTCTCAACGCCGGTCGTGACCCCCAGCTCGAACGGGCGGTGGAGGAGGTTCTGCGGATGCTGAGGGAAACGACGCCGGTGGAAGTGGTGAATCCGGCTTACCCCCGGCCTGCGGTGAATCCTCAGAAACGGTAGGGGTTCGCGGCTTCCAGCCGCGTTCCCGATCGCGTATTACCGGAAAAATCCAGGCTAGAAGCCTGGAGCCGCTAATTACTAAGCATCACCGGCATCACCAGCATCATGATATCCTGACCGCCCTCCTGTTCGGTGGGGAGGAGGATACCGGCGCGGGTGGCGGTGGACATTTCCAGGCGAACCTCTTCGCCCTCCAGGACGCCGAGCATTTCGACGAGGAACTTAGCATTGAAGCCGATCTGCAGCGGGGTACCCTGGTAGGAGCAGCTGAGCTGTTCGGTGGCTTCGTTACTGAAGTCGAGATCCTGGGCACTGACCGTGAGGCTACCGTCGGCGATGTTGAGGATGACCTGGTTGGTGGTCTTGTTGGCGTAGATGACGATCCGCTTCAGGCTGTTCTGGAAATCGGAGCGGTTGACCAGCAGGACGTTGGGGTTATCGACCGGGATGACGGCATTGTAGTCGGGGTAGCGGGCGTCGATGAGACGGCAGGCTATCTTGGTGTCGCCGTACTCGAAGAAGGCGTTGGCTTTATCGAAGCTGATGCTCACCGCTATGTCGGAGTGCGGCAGGGCCCCTTTGAGCAAGTTGAGGGCCTTTTTCGGGATGATGAAGCTGCTGGTGATCTCGCCGCTGAGGTCGCTGAGGCTGTACTTCACGAGCTTGTGGGCATCGGTGGCGACCATGACCAGCTTCGAGAAATCCACCTGGAAGAACACCCCCGTCATGGCGGGGCGCAGCTCGTCGGTGGAGGTGGCGAAGAGGGTCTTGTTGATGCCTTCGAGCAGGCTCATGGCCGTAACGCTGATCTCGTCCGCCTCGCTGGGCGTGGGGATATTGGGATAATCGCCTCCGGGCTCCCCCGCCAGTTTGTACTTGCCGTAGGCGGAGGTTATGGAGATGCCGTAGTTGTCGTCGTTGATATCAAAGGTGATCGGCTGCTGCGGCAGGGCCTTGAGGGTATCGATGAGGATGCGGGCGGGTACGGCGACCTCCCCGTCTCCGTCGGCATTGACCTCCAGGCTGGTAACCACGCTGGTTTCCAGGTCGGTGGCGGCGATTCGGAGGGTGTTACCACTGATGGTAAAGAGGAAATCTTCCAGGATCGGCAGCACCGGATTGGACGCGATGGCGCCCCCGGCAAGCTGTAATTTCTTCTGCAGATCGGAACTGGAAACGGAGAACTTCATTCGTGTGGTGGCTTTGGGCAAACTTACCTAGAAGGATTTACAATTTACAATTTACCAGGTAGCATTTACAATTTGCGTGGATGCTCGCTGACGCTCGTCTTAACGGGGATGCTCGCTGACGCTCGTTTGGTTCACCACGGAGAGAGCAGAGGGCTTCACAGAGGTTTCACAGAGTTCTTTGCGGGAATGCTCGCTTTGCTCGTGGGTTTACCACGGAGGGAGCAGAGGGCTTCACAGAGGCTTCACAGAGGTAGCGTTGGCCCGGACCACCGCCTGAAGAACTCCCCGTGGACCTCCGTGCCTAAGCGCAGCGCCTCCGTGCCCTCCGTCGTGGAATAGCCCGCCGCAGGCGCAAACGAGCGCAGCGAGCAAAGCCGCAGATGGTACATTGTCAATGGTACATGGTAAATCCCCCTGGCAGATCCTTATTGATTCGGCCGCCAACGCAGCCCCAAAACCCCCCAGATCCCATATTGGGTGGTGGAAGCGAGCAACGATCCGTCGACGTCGGGCTTGCCGATCCAGCGCTGGGCGCGGTGGTCGGTGGCGTTGTTCAGCCGGAGGTAGGCGCTGATGTCCTGGAAGAGTTCATAGTCGGCGGCCAGGTCGAGGCTGATGACGGAATTGATCCAGATGGGCTGCCCGTCCTGCAGCAGGTCGAGGGTGGAGCTGCGGTAGTTGCCGGCCAGGACGAGGTTCAGGCGGTAACGGGGGTCGCTGTACACGAGGCTGAGGTTGGCGGAGCGGCGCGGGGCCTGGGCGAGGGTGGCCCCTTCGGTAGCTGATCCCTCCAGCTTGTAGTTGTTGAGGTTGGCGTTGCCGTTCAGGTTCAGGTAGCGCAGGGACGGGTCGACGAAGGCGAGGCTTTGATAAAAGCCTAACTCGAGGCCGAAGAGGCGGGCGTCCGCGGTGTTCATCACCGAATAACCCAGGGAGGGCTGACCGTTTACGTAGGCAAACTCGGCGGTGCGGATCGTCGGGTTGTCGAGAAACTTGGCGTAGGCACTCACGCTGATGAGGCCGTCGTTGCGGCCGTAGCGCTCGTAGGTGAGGTCGAAGTTGCGGCTGTAGGTCGGGTCGACGTCCGGGTTGCCGATGGAGAACACGTCGAGTCGGGCCTGCCGCCGCTCGCTGAAACGCTGGGTTGGCACGACGACGGAGTACGGTACCCGGGCCAGGGCTTCGTAGAAGGAAAAGCGGATCTGCCGGTCCCGGCGCACCCGGTAGGTGATATTAAGGCTCGGAAACAGGTTGTTGTACGACGTACTGTCCGCCGCATTGCTACGCAGTAGGGTATAGTCGAGGTCCGTGTACTCATACCGGAGACCTACGGAGGTCGTCAGCTTGGCCGTCCAGTTGGCCACGTACATCAGGTAGGCGGCAGCGATCTTTTCGGAGGCGTAGTAGTTGGGTCCGCCGTCGATATCGGGTTCTTCCTGCAGGAGGGGCTCGCCTTCCAGGTCGGAGAATTCACCGCCGGGGATGGCGGGTGACGGGGTGGACGTGCTGCGCAAAAAGTATTCGCGGTAGGTCCGCTCCTTGATCCGGTAGCGGCCACCGGCCCGGAGGAAGCTCGTACGGCTGTCGTTGATGTACTGGGTCAGGTTGAGCCCACCGATGGCGATGTCTTCATCGAGGTTGAGGCCGTGCTGTTCGGTGGCGGTACGGGGGAAGGACTGGCCGGGGAACCGGGAATCGGTCGGTACCAGGGCGAGGTACTCCTCCTCGGTGTAATCAGTGGGGTCGCCGAAGGTCAGGGCGTGGAAAGCGCGCTGCCGGTCCAGCAGCCGCTCGCTGGTGGTGGCGAAACTGAGGGCGTAGTCGACCATCAGGCGCTTGAAGTTATTCTCCACTTCCAGCGCTACCATATTGAGCCGGCGTTCCTCGTTCCAGCGGCTGGTGATGCGTTCTTCGGTGGGGCCCCCGTCGCGGTTGAAGTTCGCTTCGTGGGTAGTGACGTCGTCGTCGTTGGCGCTGAAGTTGTAGCTCAGGCGCAGGCGGTTGTAGATGCTGGGCCGCAGCTCGATGGCACCGACGACGCCCCGCTTGGTGGTCACCCGGTCGGTATCGATGGGGCGGACCCGGCTGACCCGGGTGCCCGTTACCCCGTTCTCGCCGTAGTCGTAGCGCAGCATGCGGTTGCCACGGGCGTGGTGGAAGTAGCTGCCCGCCAGCAGGCCGTAGACGGTCTCCTCGCTCAGCTCAGAGTTCAGGACGGCCGCCCCCTGGGTGATGCCCGAGGTCTGGCCGGGAATCTGGTCGAAGCCGAAATTGCTGCCCGCCCCCCCCTGCAGCAGTACCTCGAAGCGTTGTTCGGGCTGGCGGATGCGGAAATCGACCGTCCCCCCGATGGCATCGGCATCCATGTCGGCGCTGCGCGCCTTGATGACGCGGACCTCGTCGACGAGGTTGGATTGGATCATGTCCAGGCTACCCGCCCGGTCGGCCTCGGGCTGCACGGCCGGTAGCCGCTGTCCGTTGAGGGAGATGGCCGTGTACTGCTCCGGCAGTCCCCGCACCTGTACCAGCTCCCCCTCTCCCCGGTTGCGGGTGATTGTGACGCCCGGCATCCGCTGCACGGTCTCGGCCAGGGTGATGTCGGGATACTTGTTGAAAAGCTCGGCGTGGATGATGGTCTGGGCCGCGATGGCCGACTGCTGCACCCGCAGGGCCTGCGCCTGGCCGGACGCCCGCCTGCCGTACACGATTACTTCGCCGGTCGTCAGGTAGGTTTCCCCCATCACGATGTCGAGCTCGATCTCCCGGTCGGTTACCGACACTTGCAGGGTCGTGTCGAAATTCTCGTAGCCAATATAGGTCGCCTGGATGCGGATACGTCCCGGGGGCACGGTGATGCCGTACCGCCCCTGGAGGTCGCTGACGTCGCCGATCACCGAGCCGATGACGTGAATCGATGCCCCGATCAGGGTGTCGCCCGCCGTATCGGTGATGTGGCCGGACACCTCGGCTTCCTGGGCCAACAACCAATGCGAAAACAGGAATGCGAACAGAAAAAAAACCAGGGAGGAATGACGCATACCGATTAAAGCCAGGGAGGTGATTGGTTTGTTTACGGGGGAGGTTATAATTTAACGGGCACAAGCCCGACTGTATGCCCGCCGCCCCAAAAATAGTATTTCTCGACGCCGCTACCCTCAGCGACCTTCCCGCCTTCTCCAAATTTGAGCAATCGGGCGACTTTACCGCCTATCCCCGCAGCACCCAGGACCAAGTCGTGGAGCGGGCCGCCGGCGCCCAGGTGGTGATCACCAACAAGTGCCGGCTCACGGCGGAGATCATCGATCAGCTCCCCCAGCTCAAACTCGTCTGCATCGCCGCCACCGGCACCAACCACGTCGATCAGGAAGCCGCCGCCGCCCGCAGCATCCCCGTCCGCAACGTGGCGGGTTACAGCACGGATTCCGTTGCCCAGCTGACCCTGACCGCCCTGTTTACCGTGGCGATGGACCTGGTCTACCTCGACGAGGCCGTCTACGCCGGCGCGTACAGCAAAGCCAAAGATTTCGCCCTCTGGCGTCAGCCCTTCTACGAGCTCCGCGGCGCCCGCTTCGGCATCATCGGCATGGGGACGATCGGAAAACGGGTCGCCGAGCTGGCCACCGCCTACGGGGCCAAAGTCGTGTACTACAGCGTCCGGGGCAACGACCACGACGTCCCCTACCCCCGCCTCGACACCCTCGACGAACTGCTGGAAAGCTGCGAAGTCATCAGCATCCACTGCGCCCTCACCGACGAAACCGACGGCCTGCTGGGCTATCCGGAACTACGGAAAATGAAGTCCTCCGCCTATCTCGTAAATATGGCGCGCGGCGGCATCGTCGAGGAATCCGCCCTCGTCCGTGCCCTGAACGAAGGACTTATCTCCGGCGCCGCCATCGATGTCTTCACCCGGGAACCCATCCCCGCCGACCACCCCTACCTCGGCATCCGCGATCGCCGGAAGCTGCTGCTTACGCCCCACATCGGCTGGGCGAGCGTGGAGGCGCGGACGACGCTGATTGAGGGCATCATCGGCAATATCGAGGAAGGATGGTAATGGAGACACAGGACCGCTGCTTCGCAGCTTTTAGACCGCTGCGCGGAGGATGCGGGACTGTCCACAGTTGGTCACCTTTATCCCCGTTTTCCGAAAAGCGTCCTGACTCCCCCGCGCCGGCGGTCCGTAGGCGCCTCGCGCCGTGTCTTGTGTCCTTACTCCTATCCCTATACAGTGTAAATCTCTCCGCCCAGACTACTACCGAGCAGCTCATCGAAGACGTCGTCGCTCAGCAAGCCGAAGACGGCGGCGCCTTCAACTTCGATGAGGTACTGGCCCGGCTGGAAGATTACGAGCGCCACCCCCTCGACCTGAACCGCGCCACCCCTGAGGCGCTGACCGAATTGCTGCTGCTTTCGCCCGTGCAGGTAGACCGGCTGCTGGCCTACCGCGAGCGCATGAACGGCCTGATCAGTATCTACGAGTTGCAGGCGGTGCCCGGACTCGACCTGGAAACCATCCGCCGCCTGCTGCCCTACGTGCGGGTGGCCACCGGCCTCGACGACATCACCGTGCCCCTCGGCACCCTCCTCCGGGAAGGCAGCCGGGAAGTATTCCTGCGCGCGGCCACCCGCTTCGAACGTGCCCGGGGGTACGAAGGGCCCGATCCGGCGTACGGGGGCGATCCCTCCCGCCGCTACCTGAAATACCGCCAGCGCTACGGAAACCAACTGAGCCTCGGGATCGTGGCCGAGAAAGACCCCGGGGAACCCTTCTTGCGCGGCGCTCACCGGCGCCGGGGCTTCGATTTCTACAGTGCCCACTTTTTTCTGCGCAACCTCAACCGGCGGGTACGGGCACTGGCCCTGGGCGATTTTTCGGTCAGTTTCGGTCAGGGACTCATCCTCTACACCGGCTTCGGTTTCGGCAAGAGCAGCCTCACAACCAGCGTCGCGCGGCGCTCCCCCACCCTGCAACCCTACGCCAGCGTAAGCGAATTCAGCTTCATGCGCGGGGCGGGTACGACCCTGTCCATCGGCAAGCACCTGGAAGCGACGGTCTTCGGTAGCCGCAAGCGCCGCACGGCCAACGTGAGCGGGGATTCCCTGAGCGTGACCTCCCTCGGGCTCAGCGGGCTCCACCGCACGACCAACGAGCTGGCCGATCGCAACGCCATCACCCAGTCGAGCTACGGCGGCAGCCTGCAGTACCGGCCCCTGCGCCACCTTCACCTCGGCCTCAACTTCCTCGGCGAACACCTGAGCCAACCCCTGCTTCCGCGACCGGCCCCCTACAACCGCTACTACTTCCGCGGCACCGACCTGCAGAACCTGAGCCTCGACTACCGCTACCGCTACCGCAATTTCTCCTTCTTCGGCGAGGTCGCGGGTGCCCTGTCCAACGGGGGAAAAGCCCTGCTGCACGGCATCCAGCTGGGACTCGACCGCCGGGCCGACCTGGCCATCGTGTACCGGAAATACGACCGGGACTACCAGGCGCTGAGCGCCCAACCCTTCGGGGAGAGCTCCGGGGGCCGCAACGAGGAAGGGGTATACGTGGGCCTCGAACTGAGGCCCGCCGCCCGCTGGCGGGTCAACGCCTACTACGACCTCTGGCAGCATCCGTGGCTCCGCTTCACCATCGATGCCCCGAGCAGCGGCCGCGAATACCGCCTGCGGCTCACCTATGCGGTGCGGCATAAACTCGATGCCTACGCCGAAGTGCGGGGAGAGACAAAGGGCTATGGCGCACCGGCGACCGGACAAGAAAAATTCGACCGGGTAGTCGACCGCACCCGCTTCCAGGCCCGGCTGCACGCCGGCTACCAACTCACGCCGGTGCTGGAATGGCGCAGCCGCCTCGATCTGGGCTACACCAACGATGACCGCAAGGGCTACCAACGCGGGGCCCTCCTCTTTCAGGATCTTCACTACCGCCCGCTTGGTCCCGTTAGCTTCTCGGCCCGCGTCGCGGTGTTTACCACCGACGGCTACGACGTGCGCTTCTACCAATACGAGAACGGCCTGACCTACAACGCCTTCGTGCTCCCTTACTACGGCCAGGGGGCACGCAGCTACCTCCTCCTTCGCTACAAGGCCCTGCGGGGGCTCACCCTCGAAACCCGCCTCGCCCAGACCCGCTCCTTCGACGGCACTCCCTTCGGCAGCGGCCTCGACGCTACCGAAAAGACCCACCGTACGGAAGTTGCCGCCCAGGTGATCTACCGCTGGTAGCCCGGGCAACCGGGCGCTACCGTTTAGTAACCTTCCGTCCGGAGGTTCTTCCCGGTCTCACCCCCTATAGCTTCGGCCGATCCAGAATGACCACCCATCAGCGTGTGGACGGACGTAGAGTGTATAGCCAAGGGTAGGCACGACTTCCTCTCCTCCGGTCGAAACAAGCACCCGGTACTCGTCGTGGAAACGCCCCGGGAGGCCGAGAATAGCGTGGAGGCCTCCGGATTGAGGTCCGGCATCGAACGGCTACTTGAAGTAGTGGCTGCTGCCGTTGAAGTTCGTGGACCAGTAGGTAAAGGATACTGCCAGCTAAGGCTATGCTTGGTCACCTACGCCCGCTCATTCCGCCCGTACATTATAGGTGGCCCGGTAAAGGGTAGTATCGCCCTCGGGGACAAAAACCATCACCCGGTTATCGTCGTCGGGCAGTTCGAATTCACCGTTCACCACAAATTCCCCGTAGTAAACAGGTAACCGGTGCGGTAGGTGAACGTGGTTCGGTAGGTGGTGAGCTAGGAATCTACGGGAGCGATCGTTGCGTCCTCCTGCCAGCTCAACGGTTAGTCGCTGCCCCTTACGCCTACGCTTTAGGTGCCAGTTGCTGCGGGGGGGACCGCTACACCGTAGACCACCGTTCGCTCGTACGCCGGCTGGATGCAAGACGAACCCGGTTGAATCAAGCCGATTACGGCCAACCTGCTGGTAGCAGATCGCTACCAGCATGGGGGGGATGAGCAGCACGGCAAAGGGACGGCTAAAGAGTCCCAGCAGCAAAAATACCCCCCCGTCCGCTTCGCTGAATGCGGCCATCCAGGCCAGTATGCCCGGGAACTGAGCGAAAATCCCCCCAACTTCAGCTACGTCGTTGGGAAACCAATAGGCCACTTCGAAAAACCCCGGGTTATTCTCGGGCGGTGACCACGAGAGTCCGAATTTCTGTGCGCCAACGTCTGCCGTGAGCAGGTACCCGCAGCTGATCCGCGGAACCGCAATGAGCACATCCTGCCACCAGTAGGGAAGGAGAACGGGTTCAATTTGACACGGGGCTCTTCCACTGCACCCGCGCCCCGCCGGCTAAACCATCAGCTTAGCGATCGTGCACTCCCTCCCCCACGCATCACCCCCGCTGCCCGGTTCGAGGGGTGTCTGGTGTTGCTATACTGGCTAGGCAAACGGTATGGGGGAGTGCACAATTTTATTCCGGGTTTGGCGCTTTTATGGGCAGCTTCCTGAAATAGTTTCCAGGGAGCATCAGCCGCAACGTGAATCCGTTCAATAGTTAACCGTGGGGAATGCCCTGATCTCCGGAGCGTCATGCCCGGAGCAACCACCGGAAGATCGCGCGGCATGGGGTGAGCGGCCGGACTGGTACCTGCCAATACCTGATTCGCTAGTCCCCTAAAAATGCCCGCCGGGCCGACCGTATGTACCACACGCTACTCCGTGAGCAAATCGCTACCCACCTTTCCCCCGAATTAGCCGGCAATCCGCAGGTGCAGGGGTTGCTGGCCAGCGTACAAAGCGAGTACCTTAAATTGGAGACGGAATCCGCCCGCCGGGCCGAGTCCAATAAGCTCTTTCTCTCCCTGCTGGCCACCATGCACTCGGGCATTTTGATCGAAAGCGAACACCGGAAGGTGCGGTTCACCAATCCCCAGTTTTGCTCCCTCTTTCAGCTGGACCGGACTCCCGAGGAACTCATCGGGGCCGATACGGAGAAATACTCCCGCCTGATTAAGTACCGCTTTCGGGATCCCGCCAAGTCGATGAACACGATGAACCTCGTCCTCCAACGGCGGGAGCCCATCGGGGACGAGGTGCTGGAAATGGAGGACGGGACCATCCTGGAATGGAACTACCTGCCCATCATCGTGGACGGCGTCAATAACGGTCACTTCTGGGAATTCAAGAACGTGACCGAGCACGTCCGCTCCCGCCAGCGCCTGGCCGAGAGCGAGGAGCGCAACCGCCTGGTGATGAACTCCTCCCTGGACGCCATCATCGTTTCCGACGATACGCGGGAGATCCGGTACTGGACCCCCCGGGCCGAGGAGCTCTTCGGCTGGTCGGCGGCGGAAGCCATCGGCAAGCAGATGAACGAGCTGGTGCACCCCCAGCAGGTCAGCACCGCCCGGTCGGAGCACGCGATCGATTACGCGGAAACCGACCTGGATCACCTCCTGAACCAGGTGCTGGAACTGACGGCCGTGAACAAGTCCGGCGAGGAGTTCCCGGTGGAACTGATCGTGGTGCCCTACCAGCAGCGCGGTAAAACCTACTACTGCAAGTTCATCAAGGACATTTCCTCCCGCAAACAGGCGGAGATTCGCCTCAAGACCCAGGAAGAGAAGTACCGGAACATCATTGCCAACATGAACCTGGGGCTGCTGGAGGTGGGGGTAGACGACAGTATCCTCTGCGCCAACCAGAGTTTCATGGACATGTCCGGCTATTCGGAGGCGGACGTGGTGGGGGATAAGTACCACAAGTTCATGGCCTCCCCGAATGGAATCGCCCTGGTAAGTTCCAAGCAACAACTTCGCGCCCAGGGCACCTCGGACAACTACGAACTCGAGGTGAGGAACAAGGCCGGCGAAACCCGGTGGTGGCTGGTGTCCGGCGCCCCGAACTACAACGACCGGGGCGAGTTGGTGGGCTCGATCGGCATCCTGCTGGATATTACCGACCAGAAAGAGATGGAAACCGAACTGGCCATTGCCAAGACGCGGGCCGAGCAGGCTTCCGTCGCCAAGGAGGCCTTCCTGGCCAACATGAGTCACGAGATCCGCACCCCCTTAAACGCCATCATCGGGATGATCCGGGAGCTTGGCCGGGAGAAGTTGTCCAGTCAGCAGCAAGACTACCTCGGCCACATGGAAACGGCGGCACGCCACCTCTTGTCCATCGTCAACAGCATCCTGGACATTTCCAAGATCGAGGCCGGGGAGCTGGAACTGGATGAGCACGACTTCAGCCTCGAAGCCCTGGTCGCCAACATCGAGAGTATCCTCCATATCAAAGCGGCCGGCAAGCAACTCCAGCTCTCCTGCGACCTCGACCCCGGCGTCTGGCCCGCCCACCTGGGCGACAGCGCCCGGATCCGGCAGGTGCTGATCAACCTGCTCGACAACGCCATCAAGTTTACCCACGAGGGCTCCGTCCGCCTGCGGGTGAAGGTAGTGGGGGAGGCTGACGACCGCCAGCACCTGGAAATTACCATCCGGGATAGCGGCATTGGCATGGAGGCGGACTACCTCCGCCATATTTTCGCCAAGTTCAGCCAGGCGGAGAAGTCCACCTCGCGCCGCTTCGGCGGAACGGGCCTGGGCATGTCGATCACCAAAGAAATCCTTAAACTGATGGGGGGCACGATCTCCGTCACCAGCCAGCAGGGACAGGGAACGACGGTCGTCATCGACCTCGCCTTGGGGAAGGGAGTGGTAGACCGGCTCTCCGGCCCCGCTGCCTCCGACGATGGCCTCCTCGAGGGTGCGCGCCTGCTGCTGGTGGAAGACAACGTCATGAACCGTTTCATCGCCCGGAAAAGCCTGTCGCACTTCGGATGTCAGGTGGACGAAGCGGAAAACGGCCGCCTGGCCCTGGAGCTCCTCCGGGAAGGGCAGTACGACCTGATCCTGATGGACATCCAGATGCCCGAGCTCGACGGCGTCGAAACCACGAAGATCATCCGCCAGGAGCTGAACCTGGACATCCCCATCATCGCCATTACGGCCAACGCCTTTAAGCAGGACATCGACCGCTACCTAGGCATCGGCATGAACGACTACGTCACCAAGCCCTTTGAGGAACGCCTGCTCGTCGAGACCCTGGCCCGGCACCTGCATCCCCGCCCGCCCCTGCCGATTCCCCAACCGGCTGACCACTACGACCTCAGCGAGTTGGAGGCCCTTAGCCGGGGCGACGCGGAATTCGTGCGGAGCATGGTGAAGGTATTCGTAGCGTACACCCCGGCTACCCTCCGGGAGCTGAAGGCCGCGCTGGCCTGTCGGGACTACCCCACCCTAGCCAGGGCCGCCCACCGCATCAAACCCAGTATCGAGAGCATGGGCATTGTCCAGCTGAAAGGGGTGGCCAGAGACATCGAGCTTTCCGCCAAGTCGGAGGTAGTCGACGATCGTCTCCTGGCCAAGCAGGTCGAGTGGATGACGGAGACGCTGGAGCGGGTAGTGCATCGGCTCGGGGAGGAGTTCGCCTGATCGCCCGTGCCGGAGGTGGCGGATGTCCGGTACCGGGTATACCTGCGCGCGGTAAAGAAGTAGCGAAACGCTGTACTACACGCCATCGATCCCAGGGGAACGGGTAAGCGGCAAACCGCCGCGGGCTTAGGGACGGACGACTAGGCGGGTGGCCTGGTCCCGCGCGATCACTACGTACATCCCCGCCTTGAGGGTAGTGGGTACCTGAAAGCTGCCGTTGGCGTCGAGGCCGGCTTCGAAGACCAGGCGGCCGGCCAGGTCGACCAGGCAGACCGGCGTGCCGGCTGCATCGGGGAGGTGGACGGTCACGTTGCCTCCCGCGCCGACGGGGTTGGGGCTCAGGCTGGCGGCAATTACCGGGGCATCACCGGCTACCCGTACCTGGCGGAGTCCGAGAACGGTAAGCGTACCGTCGAAGTCTACCTGCTCCAGGCGGTAGTAGTGCATACCAGCTCCGGCTTCCGTGTCGACGATGCGGTAGGTGCTCATCCGGTCGGTCGAGCCGTTGCCGGCTACCTGAGCCACTTCTTCGAAGTCGATGCCGTTGCTGCTGTGAAACAGGGTAAAGTAGTCGTTGTCGGTCTCCTGCTCGGTCTCCCAAACCAGCGCCACTCCCTGGCGTACGGGCTCTACTTTCCAGGAGATCAGGGTCACGGGCAGCATCGCGGAAAGGGAAGCGCCCGGGGCGACGACTGCGACGGGGGCAGGAATGGCGGGTGCGAGGAGGGTACAGTCGCCGTTGCAGTTGCGGATCTCCTTACTGTACGCCTTGATTCCGTTGGGGTTGTTGCCGGCGTCGGACTGCACGCTGCGGTTCTGGCCGTTCACCTCGTCGACCACTACCATGTTTACGCCACCCTTCGCGATAAACATGGTCTTGCTGTCGGAAAGTGCCGATCCCAGGAAGGAAGGCTGGATATTTCTTCCCAATTTAATGTGAATCCCGCGTAGGTCGGTGAACCGCAGCAGGTCCACCTGATTGACGTTGTCCCCCACCTCGAGGGCGCAAATATCCTGGGGCAGGGCACAGCCGGCGGAGAAGACCGTCTGGTTGTTGATCCGTTCGACCGTACACTTACAGTCCTGGGCATTCATCCCGAAGGACAGGCCAAGGAAGAAAACAGTAAGGAGAACGGAAGTGATCTTGAAAGTAGACATGGGGTAAGCGGTTGGATCGTCCGACATAAAATCGGAAATCGTTTTCGTTTGTACTTACCCCTTTGCAAACCCGGTGCCATAGATTTTAACATTGATTCACAATCACTTATACATATTAAATTGTTCATGTATTCCAGTTCCTGGAAAATTGTCCACCCCTCAGACGGCCGCCTCCAGGGAGTCAGCCCTGAATGCGTACTTTCCGGGAAAGCTTTTCCCATGTCCTCTTCCCACCCTGCGCCTTCACCCCTCCGCTGGGGGATCATCGGCTGCGGCGACGTCACCGAAGTGAAGAGCGGCCCGCCCTACCAGCTCACGGACGGCTTCGAACTGGCCGCCGTGATGCGTCGCGACGCGGCCAGGCTCCACGATTACGCCCGGCGCCATGGGGTAGCTAAAACGTACACCAGCGCCGTAGCGCTGATCGACGATCCCGACATCGACGCCGTCTACATTGCCACGCCCCCCGACTCCCACCGGGAGTATGCCTTGCTGGTGGCCGCGGCGGGGAAACCCTGCTGCGTAGAAAAACCGCTGGCCCCCGGATACGCCGATAGCCGGGCAATCTGCGAAGCCTTCCGGGAAAAAGACCTGCCACTCTTCGTAGCCTACTACCGGCGCTCACTTCCCCGCTTCGAACGGGTGCACCGGTGGCTGCGGGACGGGGAGATCGGCGAAGTCCGCCACATCAGCTGGCAACTGAGCAAGCCACCCGGCGCGGTGGATCGCTCCGGCGACTACAACTGGCGCACCGACCCCGCCGTAGCCCCCGGCGGCTACTTCGACGACCTAGCCAGCCACGGGCTCGACCTTTTTTGCCACTACCTGGGCGACATACGGGAAGTCCACGGCATCAGCCTGAACCAACAGGGGCTTTACGGGGCGAAGGATGCCTTCACCGCCTGCTGGGTCCACGAAAACGGCGTCACCGGTGCGGGCAGCTGGAACTTCGGCTGCTACCAGCGGGAAGACCGCGTGGAAATCCTCGGCAGCAAGGGCCGTATCCGCTTCGCGGTCTTCGACGAAGAACCCATCGTGCTGGAAAGCTCGGACAAGCAGCTGTCGATCCGCATCGACCACCCGAAACACGTGCAGCAGCAGCACGTGGAGAACATGGCCCGCGACCTCTTTGGGGACGGCTATACCCACCCCTCCACCGGGCGGTCCGCGGCGCATACGAGCTGGGTGATGGACCGGATACTGGGGGCTTACTCGTAAACGACCGCGGCGGCAGCTGCGCCCTGTCCCGTCGTGACCTTGCCCTCGGAACCCTTTTCCATGCCGAGCTTAATGCCTTCCGAATGCGATCCGAGTACCCGTACCCAGGCTTCGCCGTCTTAGCCGAATTTAATCTCGCTGACCTCCTGGTTTTTGGAGTTGTAGAAGGTCAGCGCGGGCCCTTCGGCCTGGTGGATGCGGATGTTGCGGAAGGTCATGCGGTCGCCGTTGATGACGGTGATCCCCTTGCGCGTCTCGAAGGTGGCGTCTTCCAGGGTGACGTGCTGCAGGTTCATCTCGAGCAGCCCCTGAAACTGGGCGGTCGTCTCCGATTGGCTGACCCGGATATCCCGCAAGTGGACGTTGCGGAAGGAGGGGGTTTCCTCCGTGACGGGCATCCGGGTCTCGTCGCGGGCTTCAGTGTCGGCGCGCTGGGTCTCTTCCAGAATGGGCGAGTTGACTCCGAAGTAGAGGTTGAAGCGGATCGCCTCGGCGGGGATGTGGATCATGTCGATGTCGGAGATCCAGATGTTCTCCACCACCCCGCCGCGTCCGCAGATGCTCTTGAAGCGCAGGCCGACGTCGGTACCGATGAAGGTGCAGTGTTTCACCTGCACGTTGCGCACGCCGCCCAACCTCTCGCTGCCCACCACGAAGCCGCCGTGGCCGTGGTAGACCGTGTTGTGGGAGACGATCACGTTCTCGGTGGGCATTCCGCGCTGGCGGCCGTTCGCATCCTTGCCCGACTTGAAGCAGATGACGTCGTCGCCCACGTCGAAGGTGTTCTGGTAGATGAGGACGTTCTTGCACGACTTCAGGTCGAGGCCGTCGCCGTTCTGGGAGTACCACGGATTGCGGACCTCCAAATTTCGGATGATCACGTTTTCGCACATCAGCGGGTGGAGGTTCCAGGCGGGGGAATTCTAGAAGGTGGGTCCGTCGAGCAGGACGTTCCTGCAGTGCACCGGGCTGACCATGACCGGGCGCAGGTAGTCCTTCACTGCCTCGAATTGCTCGCGGGTCGTGAGGTCGGGCACGTTGAAATTGGCGTCGGTATCGGCTTGCTTGTACTGCTCGGAGGGGCACCAGATCTTGCCGTCGTCGCGGAGTACGCCGCCGGAAGCGACGAGCTTCTTCCACTGGGGCGGGGCCATTTTGTCCTACTTCACGGGGCGCCAGGCATTGCCCTAACTGTCGAATACGCCGCGGCCGGTGAAGGCGATCTTCTCCAGGTCGCGGCCGTTGATGGGGGAGGTACTGCGGAAGGTATTGAGGCCCTCGAAGCTGGTCTCGACCAGGGGATACAGACGCTTATCGGTGCTGAAGATCACGAGCGCCCTTTACTCGGTGTGGATACGAATATTACTCCGCAGGGTGATCGGTCCGGTCAGCCACATGCCCCGGGGGATGCGTACCGTGCCGCCGCCCTGCCTGGGCACCGCGTCGATCGCGTCGGCAATGGCCCGGGAGTTGAGGGTCGTGCCGTCGCCCACGGCGCCGAAGTCGGTGATGCGCACTTCGTAGTCGGGAAATTGCGGCTCCGGCACCCGCGGCATGTCGAAGGGCAAGTTGGCGTAGAGCTCATCCAGGGTGACCTGTGCGTGCACCGGGGGGTATGTAAAGACGAAAATGAGTAAAAGGGCAGCGGAAAGAAGGTGGGTGTTGGTCGACATAGGTATGGCAGGATTGACTGACCCCAAGGTCGCAAACCGCCGCCTGCCCCACCCTTCCGAATTCTCCTTCGGCCCTTCACTTTTTCGCGGAGTGGCGGGGCGCGGGTGCAAGCGTTAATCGCAAATAATGCCGAGGCAGTCGCCGTTGCAGATACGTCGCGCTACCTGATGCAGCCGACGCTTACCCCTCCCCCGACGTGAACGCACTCCTTCCCATATTCTTCCTGCTGCTGTCTATCCCGCTACTGGCTCAGGACACTCCGGATCCCTACGCCTGGCTCGAGGACGTGCATTCGCCCCAGACCCGCAAGTGGCTCCGCGAACAGGAGAAAGCGTGTACCTCGGTCCTGGACCGGATGCGCAGGAAGGAACTTGGCTTCACTAACCTCAACCGCTACTCCTATACAAAATTTGACTTGCCGGCCCCGGAGGGCAAGGGGTTCTATAAGCTTATGTACAACCGTCTGGGTCGCCCACCCGTCCTGTACCGGCAGCGTGACCTGCGGCACGAGCCCCGCGTGATCTTCGACCCGGACTTGGTATCCTCCCGGGATAAACTGGTAGTAAGCGACTTCGAGGAATCGGCCAACGGTGCCTACCTCGCAGTCAGCTACGGCCGGAACGGAAGCGACTGGCAGGAGGTTAGCGTCGTACGGACTAAGAACGGCACCCTGACCGGGGACCACCTGAATAACGTCAAGTTTTCCCGGCTGGCGTGGTTCGGCGACGGTTTCTTCTACCTCAGTTATCCCCGGCGGGGCGAGTTTGTCAGCGAGGGCACCCCCACCCTGCTTTACCACTCCCTTGGCGAGACACAGACCGACGACCTTAAGGTGTTCGGACGACAGGTCAATGCCCTGGTTGAACTGGACTTCAAAGTGACCCCGACGGAGGAATTCCTGATCATCGAGGAAACCCTCGACGATGAAGTGATCAGCTACTACTATGCCGACCTGCGGCAGGGAGACATCCGCCTTCAGCCCCTGCTGCCGCGATTGAACGCGACGCTCGACGTCGTCGCAAATTTCGGGGATACGCTCGTTTTTCTGACCAACCACGGCAGTGGTCCTAACACGGTCAACTGGCTCACCCCGGACCGGCCCACCGAGTGGCACCCGCTGCTTCCCCCGGTGGAGGAAGCCAACCTCGACTGGTGCCGCTACATCGCGGGTAAACTGGTCTGCGACTACCGGAATTTCCTTACCCATACGGTAGTCTTCTACTCCCCCACCGGCGAAGTCGAGCATACCCTGGCCTTCGACGAAGGGTATTCGATCGGGGGCTTCTCCGCTGAGGGGACCTCGAATTCCGTCGTATTCTACTATGGCAACTACTTTACACCCCCCATCGTACACGCACTCGACCTGGATACCTACATCACCACGCTGGTCGACGAGACGAAGGTCACCTTTAGGGCGGAAGACTTCGTGGTGAGGACGGTCGAGTATCCTTCCTCCGACGGCACGGCGGTGCCGCTGACCCTTGTTTCCCGCAAGGACATCCGGCGCGACGGCAGCAATCCGACCCTATTGAAAACGTACGGCGGCTTCGGTTCCGTACATGAACCCCACTTTGACCCCGGGCTCGTCTACTTCCTGGAAGCGGGCGGCGTATTCGCCTACGCCCACGTGCGCGGGGAAGGAACACTGGGCAACACTTGGGCCCGGGCAGGACGCAGGACGAAGAAACAAAACGGGATCGACGACCTGATCGCGGCGGCCGAGTACCTGATCCGGGAAGACTACACCGACGCCAGCCACCTCGGCATCACGGGGGCTTCCCACGGGGGGCTGATGGTCGGCGCCGCGCTGGTGCAACGGCCGGAGCTGTTCCGCGCGGCCGTACCGATCGTGGGCGTATTCGATATGCTGAATTTCGAAAAGTACACGGTGGGCGTATTCCACCGCGATGAGTTCGGATCGGTGGAGGACTTGGAGGAGGCCACCTACCTGCGTGCCTACTCACCCTACCACAACGTGCGTCCCGGGGTGAACTACCCTACAACGCTTGTCCTCACCTCCGCCGGCGACAACCGGGTACCGCCGTTTCACTCGTACAAGTTTGCCGCGCGCCTACAGGACAATCCAGGTCAGGAAAATCCGATCCTCCTGCGGGTGGAAGATCGTGCCGGCCACTACGGGGCGAACACACTGGACGGGGAACTCTTTGAGTCGGCTGATATCTACTCCTTCCTGCTGAACGTATTGCGGTAACCCCCGCCCGGTAGGCGGTCACTCCCGAGCGGGCGGGCCAATCGTTTGCATAGAGTAACTTGGTCGGCATCATCAACCCACGATCATGCAACACAACCGAAGAGCTTTCGTCAGGAACGCTGCCCTGCTGCCCGCCGCCCTGGCCGCCGGCACTGCCTTTACACCCACTTCCACCGCACCCGCGCGGGTCGCCAAGGTACCCGATACGCTGACCGTCCTCTTCCAGGGCGATTCCATTACCGATGCGGGCCGCGACCGGGAATCGACGGCGGCCAACGACTACGGGAAGATGGGCCTGGGCTACGCGATGCTTACCTCCGCCATGCTGCTCGGGGAGTACCCACGGGTGGACCTCACCGCCTACAACCGCGGCATCAGCGGCAATAAGGTTTACCAGCTCGACGAACGCTGGGAAGCCGATGCCCTGGAACTGCAACCGGATGTGATCAGCATCCTGATCGGCGTCAACGACTACTGGCATATGTTCAACGGCAACTACGACGGTACCGTGGACATCTACGCCACCGACCTGCGCAAACTGCTGGACCGCACCCGGGAAGCCCTGCCCGACGTGAAGTTCATACTGATGGAACCCTTTATGGTGATGGGCGGCAAGGCCGTGTCCGACCCCCGCTGGGCGAATGAATTTCCGGCCTACCTAGCGGCGGCAAAGCAAATCTCCGACGACTACGGGACCGCCTGGGTGCCGCTCCAACAGGTATTCGACGAAGCCCTGGACAACGCCCCCGCCGAGCACTGGAGCGGCGACGGCGTGCACCCCAGCCTGGCCGGCAGCTACCTGATGGCCGGGGCCTGGATGAAGGCGTTTGACAAGCTGTACTGAGCCAGAACGCTTTCAGGGTGCCGGCGGCGGAGCGCGGGGGCAGGGAACTCAGCGCTCCACCTCCGCCGATTCCCGGATGTCCCGCGAGGAGTCTCCCACGCTGATGGTGTATACCCCGGGCTCCACCGTCCAACCTGAAGTTGTTTCGTCCCAGTACGCCAGGTCGGAAACCGGTACGTCGAAGTGCAGGTCCACGCTTTCGCCCGCAGCCAGGAGGGGGGTCTTGGCGAAGGTCTTCAGCTCCCGCACGGGGCGGTCGATGCGGGTGGCGGGCAGGGAAGTATAGAGCTGCACCACCTCCTTCCCGGGCAGGTCGCCGGTATTGGTGACGGTGAGGTCTACCGAGAGGCTATCCCCCACGCGGGCAACGCGCAGGTCGGCGAAGGCGAAGTCGGTATAGCTCAGTCCGTAGCCGAAGGGATAGGCCACCTCGGTGCCCGTCCTATCGAAGTGGCGGTAGCCGATGTAGATCCCCTCTTCGTAGCGGGTGAAATCCTTATTTCTCACCTGTTCGTCCGCTGGTTTTTCCGGCGTGCCGAAGATCATCCCGGTGAGGCTCATCGGTGCGCCGTCCGTGGGAAAGTTGGCCGTGGAGGCGTGGTCACTGAGGTGGACGGGAAAGCTCATGGGCAGCTTACCGCTCGGGTTAACCGTGCCGGCGACCACGTCCGCCACCGCGTTGCCGCCTTCCTGTCCGCCCTGCCACGCCAGCAGGATGGCGTCGGGCGCATCGCGCCAGGAGGCCGTTTCGATCACACCGCCGACGTTGAGCACCACCACCACCCGCTTGCCGGCGGCGTGGAATATCCGGCAGGTCCGCTCGATCATCTCCTGCTCCAGACCGGAGAGTAGAAAATCGTCCGCCTCCACCCGGTCGCCGCCCTCCCCGCTGTTCCGGCCGATCGTGAGGAAGGCCACGTCCGCACTGCGTGCGACCTCCTCCAGCAGTTCCGGAGCGAGGGAGAGCTGCGGCGGATGGTAAGGGTCAAACATTGCCCGCATGCCCTCCGGCTTGACGAATTGGCCGGCGTTCGCCGCACGGTGTTCCTCGAAGGCGCGTTGGGCGGCGGCATTGATGGGGTAGCCGGCATTTTTCAGGCCCTCCTCCAGCGAAACGGTGTAGGCTTCGTTGACGTCCCCCGAGCCGGTGCCCCCCGCGATGAAATCGTAGGAGCCGGTGCCGAGGAGGGCCACGTTCTTGCCCCGGGGCAGGGGGAGTACGTCGCTATTCTTCAGCAGTACCATTCCTTCGGCGGCCGCCTTCCGGGCAATGCGGGCGTGGGCGTCGAGGTCGGGATCTTCGCCGTAGGCGTAGCCCTTCATCTTCCGGGATTGCAGGATCAGCTCCAGGATACGCCGGACGGAGGTATCGATCGCCGCAGCGGAAAGGGTACCCGCCTCCGCGGCCTCCGTCAGTGCATCCCACTGTTTTTTGGTACCCGGCTCGAGAAGGTCGTTGCCGGCGGCGACCTGGGCCGCGGCGTCGTTCCCCCCGAACCAGTCGGACATCACGACGCCCTGAAATCCCCAGTCGTCGCGCAGCACCTCCGTCAGCAGGTATTCGCTCTCCGAAGTGTAGGTGCCGTTCACTTTGTTGTAGGAGGACATGATCGTCCACGGCTGGGCCTCCCGGACGATGATCTCGAATCCCCGCAGGTAAATCTCCCGCAGCGCGCGCTCGGAGACGATCACGTTATTGGACGTACGTTCCGTTTCCTGGTTGTTGGCGACGAAGTGCTTGACGGAGGTCCCGACGCCGTTCGCCTCGATGCCGTTCACCAAGGCCGCGCCGATCTTTCCCGTCAGCACGGGGTCCTCGGAGTAATACTCAAAGTTCCGGCCGCA
>JBBSPZ010000007.1:0-115390 GCA_038258275.1 Chitinophagales bacterium
CTCCTGGGCGGATAATCCGAAGGCCAGGAGCAGGGCGAAAAGGGAGCAACTAAGTTTCATCGGGAGTGCTTAAAGGATATCTTCTTGCTTCAGGTAAAAGTCGAGGCGGTCCCGCCCAAACTGATTGACAATACCGTTGAAGTGGTATTTACTGTGTTGCTGGATAATCTCGGAGAGGGGGCGCTCCTGGGCGGGAAATACCGCGCGGTCCACCACCATCATCGTCATACCCACGTAGAGGTTGGCGATGATCTCGGCGTCGATGTCGTCGCGGTACAGCCCTTCTTCCATTCCCCGCTCCAGGTTTTCGGTGACGCGGCGGCGGAATTCGGTCTGGTGGGCCTGGACTTTATTCCGGAACATTTCCGGATAGTATTTCCGCAGATCGTGGAGGGCACCCGGAGCGATTTTGCGCATTTCCCGGATGAAGTGACGGCTGTTGCGCAAGAACTCATCGATGGCGTCGGCGGCCTCATCCCGGTGCCGGCTCAGCATAGTGATGTCGCGGCAGGTGCCTTCGGCCAGCACCAGTTCAATCAGCTCTTCCTTGTTCTCCACCGTCTGATAGATGGTTTTCTTCGATACGCCGAGTTCGCGGGCCAGGTCATCCATACTCACGCTGCGAATGCCCAGCCGGAGGAACAACTCGCGGGCAGCTTCAATCAGCTTGATCTTTTCAGTAGTCATCTCGTTCACGCCGCAAAGAACGGGGAAAACTATCTACAGTTGCAAAGTTTCCAGGGTTTTTTTGTTCGCTTACCGTGTTCCCCGGCACCTGCGGCCCCGCCGGGAGATTGTACCTTCAATCCCATGAATTTTTCGGACCTGCGCGATCGCTTTTCCACCACTCCGGGTGATTCTGGACCTACCCCGCAGGGAGACCTCGGACTGGGCGACCAGGTGGCCCGCAAACGGGGCACGCGGCTGATCAACGCCGACGGCAGCTTTAACGTAATACGCCGCGGCCTCTCGATCTTCGCCCCCTATCAGAACCTCGTGGAGATGAGCTGGCTCCGCTTTATTGGGGTAACGTTAACGGGGTACACCCTGTGTAATCTCCTGTTTGCCTTCGGATTCTTCCTGATCGGCTCGGAGGGGCTCAGCGGCGTGCTGGCCGGGCTCAGCCCCTTCGAGCGGTACCTGCAGTGTTTTTATTTCAGCATCCAGACCTTCACAACAGTCGGCTACGGTGCCATTGCCCCCAATTCCGCCGCCGCCAATACCCTGGCCGCCCTGCTCGCGCTCTTCGGCTGGGTGGCGCTGGCCCTGGTGACCGGGCTATTTTTCGCGCGTTTCTCCCGCCCCACCCGCCTGATCGTTTTCTCTGAGCACGCCATTATCGCCCCCTACCGGGAGGGGATGCAGAGCCTGCAGTTCCGCATCGCCAACAAGCGCGACACGAACCTGATCAACCTGCACGCCCGCATGGTCCTGACTTGGCTGGAAGAAACCGAATCCGGACTCACCCGCCGCTTCCAGCCCCTGTCGCTGGAGCGCGACTACATCCCGCTCTTTCCCCTCAACTGGACGGTCGTCCACGCCATCGACGCATCAAGCCCCATCCGGGGCTGGACGCGCGATGATTTTTACCAGCGGTATACCGAGTTGCTCGTCACCATCGAGGGGTACGACCAGACCTTTGCCCAGCAACTGCACGTCAACAACAGTTACACCTACCAGGAGATCGAGTGGAACGTACGCTTCCGGCCCATGTACCACGAGCGGGAGGCCACAACCGAAATGTTCCTCGGGCTGATCGGTGCCACCTCAGCGGTCGGTGAGGAGGAGTAATCCGAAGTCGATGAGCCGTTCCACCGTTTGCGCCGGCCGGCTACTGAAGGTTCCCGCGGAACGATTGGCCAGCAAGGCGGAAAGGGAAGCCGAGCGGTGCCCCAGGGCATTGGCCAATCCGTAAATCCCCGCCGTTTCCATTTCGATGTTGGTGATGCGATACTGCTCCCAGGCAAAACTGCGGAGGGCCGCAAGCAAGGGAGCATCCATGCGGGTATCCAGCCGCAGCCGGCGGCCCTGGGGGGCATAAAAACCGGCCGCGCTCAGCGTTACGCCGGTAGCCAGTGCCCGGGCGGATGAATGGTCCAGGAAGGCAGGCAGCGTCGGACGGACGACGAGCGGGGGTACGGGAAGGGTGACGCCTTGTTCGGCGAGGTGCTCCGTAAGCGCTGACGTTAGTGGATCGGGTTGAATATCCGGATAAAACGCCAGCAGCCCATCCTGGGACAGGGCGGCGGCCGAAAGGAGAAAGCTGTCGAGGGGCAGGTCCGGCTGGAACGCTCCGCTGGTCCCCAGCCGTAGAAACTCCAGGGCAGTGAGCTCGCTGCGGGGCTCCCGCGTCGTGAGATCGATGTTGAACAGGGCGTCGAGTTCGTTCATCACGATGTCGACGTTGTCGGTACCGATGCCGGTGGAGATGACGGTGATCCGCCGTCCGTTCAGTTCCCCGGTGTGGGTAACGAACTCCCTTGCTGCTACCTGCAGTTCGATGGAATCAAAGCAACGGCTCACCTGGGCCACCCGCTCGGGATCGCCCACGGTGATGATCGACTCGGCCACCTGGCCGGGCAGCAGATCCAGGTGGTACATAGCCCCATTGGGGCGCAGGATCAGTTCGGAGGCATCGATCACTAGGCGTGGCCGCTCAGTTCCTCCACTTTTTCCTTCAGGGTATCCTCCTGGATTTCGGACCGCCAGAATTTGGAGACGGCCTTTCCCTGGTGCACGAGGATGGCCTGCGGACTGGCGTGGTCGACGTCCAGGCGCTCGGCTACTTCATTGGAAAGGTCCTTGGCGTATTGAATCACGAGGCCGTAGATCTCCAAATCGTGCTTCGCGTTGGAGATCTGCTCCTGAGCGCGGGCGCTGAAGGGGCAGCTGTTGCTGTGCTTGAAGATGACGATGGGTTGGTCCTGGGAAGCGGCGAGCGCATCGTCGAGGTCCTGGGAAGTATTCATGGTATGGAACATGCCTTCACAACGGTGGCTACGGCAATCCGGTTCGCTCCCTGAACCAGGGAGAAGGCGGGGCCGCAGGTGCCGTGCGCGCCGGACTTGCGTACCTTGCGCCCCTTCCTTCCGACCCCGTAATCCGTCGCCGACCATGAAATCACCCCGCCGCTTCCAGCGTTCCCAGGCGCGCAACTCCGCCAACCCCCCCGGCATGGACCGGGAGCCCGACGAACTCATCGGTATGCGGCTGAACAAGTACATCGCCCACTCCGGCATCGCCAGCCGCCGTACGGCCGGGGATATGGTCAAAGCGGGCAAAGTGAAGGTCAATGGTGCGGTGCTCGACAACCCCGCCTACCAGATCCGGGAAGGCGACGTGGTGGAGTACGACGGTCAGGTAGTGGCCCCCACCGAGCGCTTCTTCTACCTCCTGCTCAATAAGCCCCGCAACGTCATCACGACCACCGACGACGAGCACGACCGCACCACCGTTATGGACCTCCTCGACGAGCCCGGCCTCCGGGGCGTCCGCCTCTTCCCCGTCGGCCGCCTTGACCGCGACACCACCGGCCTGCTCCTCATCACTAACGACGGCGACGTCACCACCCGCCTCACCCACCCGCGCTTCGAGACCTCCAAGATCTACGAAGCCACCCTCGACAAGCCCTTTTCCCTCACCGACCTGGCCCAGATGCAGGTTGGTTATGATCTGGAAGACGGCCCCTTCGTCCCCGACTGGGCCCGCTACGCCAAGGAAGGCGATCCGATGACGGTTACCCTCCAGATCCACAGCGGCCGCAACCGCATCGTCCGCCGCGCCTTCGAACACCTCGGCTACACCGTCGAAAAACTCGACCGCACCTACCTCGCCGGCCTGACGAAGAAGAACCTGCCGCGGGGCTTTTATCGGTACCTGACGGAGGAGGAAGTGCGCCGGCTTAAGTACTTTAAGTAGACGCTATGCGATAGAACTCACTGCGTTCGCGGTAGCGCCTGGGGCGTTAGAGCGCTGACGCGCGTTAGACGCTTCGGTGTTAGAATCTACCGCGGGGCGCAGCCCGTTTACTTCCTGATATGCACGTCCATCTGCGGAAAGGGAATATTGATCCCCGAGGCATCGAAGGCCTTCTTCACCTGCTCGTTGAGGTGGATGAGGGCGGGCCAGAAATCGGGACTGGCGGTCCAGGCGCGGCAGCCGAGGTCGACGCTGCTGCTGTTGAGGGTACGGACGAAGATGTCGACGCCACGGTCGAGGAGAACACCGGGGGTATGTTCCACGACGGAGAGGATGGTGGCGCGGGCGTGGTCGATGTCGTCGCTGTAGGCGATGCTGAAGGTGAGGTCGAGCTTGCGGAAGCCCTGGGCCGTGAGGTTTTCGATGGCATCCCCCATGACCTTGCCGTTGGGGATGATGATGAGCCGGTTATCCACCGCGGTGAGGATGGTATGGAAGACCTGGATGTCCTTCACCGTGGCGGTATAGCCGTTGGTCGCGATTACGTCGCCCACCTTAAACGGGCGGAAAGTGAGCAGCAGGATGCCGCTTGCGAAGTGGCCGAGGTTACCCTGGAGGGCCAGGCCGATCGCCAGCGACATGGCGGACAGGATCGCGATGAAAGAGGTGGTCTCGACGCCAAACATGCCCACGATCGAGAGAATCAGCAAGATTTTCAGTCCGACGCTCAGAAAACCCACGAGAAAACCCGTGACACTGATGTCGACGTCACGCTTACGCAGCAGCGTCCTGACCTGGCGCGACAGCCAGCCGATGAGCCAGAAGCCGACGACGAGCAGAAAAATGGCGGCCAGTATTCGTATACCCGCCTGGAGCAAGAGCGGCTCGTATCTACCCCACAATTCCTGGAAATCCATAATCGGTATAGCTTAAGTTGGCGGGTAAGATAAGTCGGTAGCGGGGCTCCCCCCCCCCGCGAGGCTAAGCAAAAAAGGCGTACTTTTACAACAAATAATGGTAATCACTTGGTGTTCTTCCCCCAGAAAAAGGTCGTTTATACTGACGAGCAGGCCCTCGAAGCCCTGCAACACTACTGCGCGTACCAGGACCGCTGCCATCAGGAGGCCCGGGACAAACTCCATGAACTCGGTTACTATGGCGACCCCGCAGAGGAAGTTATCGCCGACCTCATCCGGGAGAAGTACCTGGATGAAGAACGCTTCGCCCGCTCCTACGCCCGCGGCAAGTTCAAGATGAAGCGCTGGGGCCGCTACCGGATAACGCGGGAGCTCAAGCAGCGACACCTCAGTGCCTACTGCATCCGCAAGGCCATGACCGAAATCGACGAGGGGGAGTACTACGCCACCCTCTGCAGCGAACTGGAGCGCCGCCACGCCGGCGAAAAAGCCGGGCAGCATCCCTACCTACGGCGCAGGAAACTGGCGGACTATATGGTCAAGCGTGGTTTTGAGTCCGGACTGGTGTGGCAGGCGATCAATGAGTTAGAGCTTTGACCCACCAAAACCCGCCGCAAAGTCATCTGTTCCATTGATTAGAACTGCACCATACATGTCCGCGTACCGCTCCCTAATTTTTGCCCTTCTCCTATGCTGTTGCTACGGTCTTACTTCCTGTTCCGAAGAGGTGCAGCGCAAGTTGCAGCCGGTGCCCTCCGCCTTCGGGCAGATCAACAGCCTCGTTGTCATTGCCGACAGCAGTACCTGGGAGGCCGGTGTAGGGGATTCGGTGGCCTACTTCTTTGAGGCCCCCTACATCCTGCTCCCCCAGCCCGAGCCCATCTTTGACGTGCGCTTCATCGAGCCAGGGCGGGTGGTTGCCGAGCCTACCTGGGGGCAACTCCGTAATTATGTGGTCCTGGCTGACCTGAGCGATGCCGACAGCCCGACCACCCAGCTGGTGCTCAACGACCTCAGTGACGAGAAGATCCAGCAAGTCCGTACGGAAGGGTTCGGCACCGCGGTGGCCAAAAACAAGTGGGCCACCGGCCAGCAACTCGTCTACATCCTGGGCAAGAACCACGATGAGCTGCTCACCGGTCTCAGCACCGTCTACCCCGGCGTGGTCAAGCGCATTCAGGAAGGCGAAGACGAGCGCATGCGGGTATCGACCTACTTCGAGGGTACCAACCGGCGCCTCGCCGATACCGTGCGGGAAGTTTCGGGGGCAACCCTGGATGTCCCGGGCGGATACGTACGCGTGCCCCTGGATACCGACGAGGTAATCTGGCTCCGCAAGGAGGTACAGGGGGCGAGCCTCAACATCATGCTGACTAAGGTCCCCTACGAAAACCAGGCCCAACTTACGAGGGAGGGACTGAAGGAAATCCGCAATCGCCTGGGCAAGGAATACGTGAGCTCCACCACTGAGAATACGTACATGCAGATCAACGACACCGACCTGCCCCTCTTTACCGAGGCGACCGAACTGAACGGCGCCTTTGCGATCGAGGGTCGCGGGATCTGGGAGATCGAGAACGATTTCCTGGCCGGCCCCTTCGTTTCTTACCTCCTGAATGACGCAAAGAATAACGAACTCGTGTTCGTCGATGGATTCGTCTATGCCCCCGGGCGCAAGAAGCGTGACCTGATGGAGGAAGTCGTACAGGTGATCCGTACCGCCGACCTAAACTAAGCCTCACCGGTGCTCCCCCGGCACCCGCTACCTGCCCAACTCAATACCCGGAATAGACCCGATGGAAAATCTTGAAGCCCTCTCTTATCCCATAGGAAGGTTCCACATGCCGGCAACGGGCGACTCCCAACTACGCCTGGATGCCGTCAAACGAATCGGAGCCTTACCGGGTGAACTGGAAACGCTGACCGACCGATTGCGGGAAAGGGCTCTCCTCGATACGCCCTACCGCCCGGGAGGCTGGACGGCCCAACAGGTCATTCACCACTTGGCCGACAGCCATTTCCACGCGTACCGCCGCCACAAGGTTACCCTGATCGAGGACCACCCCACCCTGGTGCCCTACGACGAAAACGCCTGGACCGAGCTGCCGGACGTACTGGCCGTCCCCGTTCAGGCCAGTGTCGACATTCTCCGTGGCCTTCAGTTGCGCTGGGCGGTGTTGCTGGCCCAGTGTACCGACGCCCAGTGGAGCCGGACCGCGTATCACCCGGCCAGCGGCATTACTTACCACCTGGACACGCTGGCAGCTACGTATGCCTGGCACGGCGATCACCACCTGGGGCACCTCCGCCTCATCCTGCAAAACGCCTGAACTGTCGGCTGGACCACAGTGCGCCCGTGAGCGAAAATCGCACGTATCGTTCGCAATGCCTCATTTAATACGGCGCGGTATCGCAGGCCCCCAATACGATTGGCATTCCTTCGTATACCCTATCCCTTAATTTCGATTTTTCTGGTTAACAGGGGTTTAGGTATGCCAGGTAAACATGCATACCCCGCAGCGGTTTGAGAGACTAACCCATTACTGAGAGCACCTAAGCCTCCATTTTTTCCCCATTCAACCAATTTATACATGACAACTTCATTTTCCTTCAGCCGGCTCAGCCTGCTGGCCCTGGCCCTTATGGCCTTCACCTTTTCTTCCTGTGACGACGACGACGATACGTTTCTCGGATTCGACCTGGACGACGACGGTACCCTTTTCCTTTCCTCGAATACCTCCGGTAACGTAGGCGTACTCAACCTCGAGGCCGATACGATGACCATCAGCACCTTTGCTTCCGCCGGCATGGATGCCGATGGCATTTACTACGATACAGATGGCAACAACCTCTACCAGGTGGACCGGACCAATGACGTAGTGGTAAAGTACGACGACGTCATCAACGGCGTGGACGAAGGTGGCGTAGACATAGACGACCGCAGTACGTCTAACTTCATGAACGGACGTGGCCTGGACTACCGCGACGGCACCTTCGTCGTTGCCGAGCAGGTCGTTGCCGCCGACAGTACCGCCAATCAGTTCGTACTGTACAACGACGACCTGGAGTACACCGCTACTTACACCACGCCGGTTGCCCTGTGGGGTATCCAGTTTGTAGGTACTTCGCTCTACGCCGTCGTTGACCTGAGCGATTCCGTTGCCATTTATGAAAACTTCACCGACAATATGGACGGTGACACCATCCTGCCCACCCGCTACCTCAAGGTGGACGGCATCGGCCGCACCCACGGACTGGAGTACAACTCCGACGACGACGTCATGCTTCTCACCGACATCGGCGACGCCGGCAACAGCACCGACGGTGGACTCGTGATCATCCGTGATTTCTCTACCCTCGGCGCTACGGTTGATTCCGTCGGCATGGGCGATTACACCATGATCTCCGGTGCCGCTACCCTGCTCGGCAACCCCGTTGACGTGGATTACGACGAAGACACCGACCGCATCTACGTGGCCGAACGCGCCAACGGAAACGGACAACTCCTCATCTTCGAAGGATCGGCTACCGGTAACGTGGCTCCCGTTGCGACCATGCCCTTCCCCGGCCTGAGCTCGCTCTACCTGCACCGCGACTAAGCGTTCCTCGAAAAGCACTTCGTTAGAGCGCCCGTTCCGGTACCGGAACGGGCGCTTTTTTAGTTGTCTATGCGCTGGACTAAAGCGCGGCGGCGATTAGGTCACCGAATTCGCGGGTACCGACCCGGCGGGACGGGCGCAGATCCTCAGTGCCCACCCCCTGACTCAGGGTCGTATTTACCGCCCTGCGGATCGCAGTGGCCTCTTCCCGCAGCTCCAGGTGGTCCAGCATCATGGCTGCGGACAGGATGGCGGCAACGGGATTGGCCCGGTCCTGGCCGGCACCCTCGGGCCACGAACCGTGAATGGGCTCGAACATGCCCACGGTGGCGCCGAGGCTGCTCGAAGGCAGTAGCCCCAGCGATCCTGCCAGTACACTGGAAGCGTCGGAAAGAATATCCCCGAAGAGGTTGCTGGTGACGATGACGTCGAACTGGGCCGGATTCAGTATCAGCTGCATGGCCGCGTTATCCACGAACATGAAGTTGAGCTCCACGTCTGTGTTTTCCTGCGCCAGCTCCCGGGTGATCTCCCGCCACAGCCGGCTGGTCTCCATCACGTTGGCCTTGTCGACCAGGGTAAGCTTGCCGCGACGGGCGCGTGCTTCGCTGAAGCCCATCTTCACGATGCGCTCGATCTCCATGCGGGTGTAGGTACAGGTATCGTAGGCGGTATTGCCGTCGTCCTTACGGCCCTTTTCGCCGAAGTAGATGCCGCCGGTCAGCTCGCGCACGATGAGCATATCCACCCCCTTGATGCGCTCGGGTCGCAGCGGACTCAGGTCGACCAATTCCGCGTAGCCCGCCACGGGACGAAGATTGGCAAAGAGCCCGAGTTCCTTGCGGAGTTTCAGCAGTCCCTGTTCCGGACGCACCCTGGCGGAGGGGTCGTTATCGAAGCGCGGGTGACCGATGGCGCCAAACAGCAGGGCATCGCTGCGCCTGCAGAGCGCGAGGGTGTCGTCAGGCAGCGGATCACCGGTCTGATCGATAGCCACGGCACCGACCGGCGCGAAGGTGTACGTAAAGGTGTGGGGGTACTTATCCGCCACTACGGCCAGGACCTTGATGGCTTCGGCGATGACCTCGGGTCCGATCCCGTCTCCGTCCAGGACGGCGATATTGAAGTTACTCACGTAAGATATTCTAGTGTTCTACCCGCTGGCTCTCAAACGCCTCGATTTGTTCCCGCTGACTAAGCAGGAAATCGATGTCGTCATAGCCGTTGATGAGGCAGGTCTTTTTGTATTCGTCGATGTCGAAGCCGGTCACGGTGCCGGTCTCCTCGTTGGTGAAGGTCTGTTCCTCCAGGTTCACGGTGAAGCGCGCCGCTGGATTGGCCTCGATGGTCCGGAAGACCTCGTCCAGCGCCTCAGGCGTAACGGTCACCGGCAGCAGTCCGTTGTTGAGGGCGTTGCCCTTGAAGATGTCCGCGAAGTAGCTGCAAACCACGGCCCGGAAGCCGAAGTCCTGGATTGCCCAGGCCGCGTGTTCCCGGCTCGATCCGCAGCCGAAGTTGGCGCCCGCCACCAGAATGTCTCCCGCATAGGTGGGGTTGTTCAGCACGAAGCCCTCCTTCGGATGGTTCAATTTATCGTAGCGCCAGTCGCGAAACAGGTTCTCCCCGAATCCCTCCCGGGTCGTCGACTTTAGAAAGCGGGCGGGGATGATCTGGTCGGTGTCTACGTCCTCTATGGGTAGGGGGACGGCGGTGGTGGTTAGTGTTTTAAAGGGCTTCAAAATTTAAAATTTAAAATTTCTGATTTAGAATTTTTCGGCGGCGCAAGTGATTGAAGGATTTTGTTAACCATCCGCATCACTCGGTAAATGCCTGGTACTACTTAGGTAGCCAACTTCATTTTTACCCGTTTCGCACTGGCGGTGAAAATAGCGATCAACTCGGTTGATTCACTGATGAGCAACAGCACGTCCTCGTCGGGAAGGTACTTCAGGTAATAGATGTATCGCAGCGTGTTTCGAGACTCCCGCAACTCCTTAAGCCCAACTTTCAGCTTGTGTAAAAAGTCTCGGGAAGATTCTGCGGCACGGGTTTCACCATAATGAAAGCCGGGGGAGGTAGAAGATCGCACCAGTTGATGCGCAGCGTTCTTGGCATCATAATATTGTTCAATCGGTAAGCGGCGAGTAAGCAAAGTACCATTCACCCCAAATCTGATGAGGCGGGCCTCGAGTTCGTTAGCGGTCATTTCTTTGGTGGCAAGTGGGTTGATACCAAAATTCACTCCCGAAACTAACTTAAAACAAATAGTATTGCAAATTTTAAATTGAACATTTTAAATTTTAATTAGCCCGCACATCCACGATCTTCCCAGCGATCGCAGCCGCAGCAGCCGTAAGCGGACTGGCCAAGATCGTCCGCGCTCCCGGCCCCTGCCGCCCCTCGAAGTTGCGGTTGGAGGTGGAGACGCAGTAGCGCCCGGCGGGCACCTTGTCTTCGTTCATGCCCAGGCAGGCCGAGCAGCCGGCGCCGCGGAACTCGAAGCCGGCGGCCTCGAATACCTTGTCCAACCCCTCGGCGATGGCTTGCTTCGATACCTGCTGGGAGCCCGGCACGACGATCGCCGTGATCTTCTCGTGCACCTGCTTTCCTGCCACCAGACCGGCGGCCAGGCGAAGGTCCTCGATGCGGCTGTTCGTACACGAGCCGATGAATACGTAGTCGATGGGCATGTCCTGCATCCGCTGGCCGATCTCCAGGTTCATGTAGGTCATGGCCTTGCGCATGCTGGCCTCGCCGTGGAGCTCACTAGCCATCGGGATCAAATCGGTTACGCCCATACCCATGCCCGGATTGGTCCCGTAGGTGATCATCGGCGGGATCTCCTCCGCCCGGTAGGTGTACTCGGTATCGAAGGTGGCGTCCGCATCGGTCGGCAGGGTACGCCAGAAGTCGACCGCGGCCTCCCACTCCTCCCCTTGCGGACTGAATTCCCGTCCCTCCAGGTAGTCAAAGGTGGTCTGGTCGGGAGCGATGAGTCCGCCACGGGCGCCCATCTCGATGCTCATGTTGCAGACCGTCATGCGGCCCTCCATGCTCAGGCTGCGGACGGTTGAGCCGGCGTATTCCACGAAGTGACCCGTTCCTCCACCCGTACCGAGTTGGGCGATCACGTAGAGGATCAGGTCTTTAGCCGTCACGTTCTCCCGCAACTCCCCCTCGACGTTGATGCGCATCTTTTTGGGCTTACCGAGCAGGACGCACTGGGTGGCCATCACCTGCTCCACTTGGCTGGTACCGATACCGAAGGCGACGGCCCCGAAAGCCCCGTGGGTGCTGGTATGGCTGTCGCCGCACACCATCGTGAGCCCCGGGCGGGTAATGCCCAGTTCCGGTCCGATGACGTGCACGATGCCCTGGTAAGGATGGCCGAGGCCGTAGAGCTCGACGCCGAATTCCGCGCAGTTGCTAGTAAGCATTTCTACCTGCTTGCGGCTGAGGGGCTCGGTGATGGGCTTGTCCTGGTCCTTGGTCGGCACGTTGTGGTCGGCCGTGGCGACGATCCGGGCCGGGCGAAACAGGGGGATGCCCCGCTGCCGCAGTCCGTTGAAGGCCTGGGGGCTTGTCACCTCGTGGATCAGGTGCTTATCTATATATAGGACTTGGTTGCCGCCGGGTACGGAGGTGACCACGTGGGCGTCCCAGACTTTATCAAAGAGGGTGGGCATGATGGCTTACTTTGGGCCCCAAAGATAATCAGACCTGGGCGGGGCCGCAGGTGCAGCGCACCTCAGAATTGGGGCGATGTACGGTTCCCGACCGGCTGGGCCTACAGGAAGCCTTGCTCCCCCTCTCGAAGCGAATGGATAAAGTGGTGCGCAAGGATCGTGACCTCGCAAAACTGAACTTTCGAAGAAAAGGTGAATAACCTGTTTTGACTAGGTCAGGCAGGTACCGTATGACGTTCTAATCGTTTTCCACGGGTAGCATATGGGAACGATGGGGTGCCGGTTTTAACCCACTGATCGACTGCGTCGTACGGATTCGGTGCCTTACTTATGCATGACGGGGTCTCTCCGCTTACTCGGGATTGCACCGCTTTTGCCGGACCTACGGTCCTATCCCGACCGATTCATGATCTCCGATCGCGATGCAATTCCACCCGACCGGAGGTCGGGAACCGTTACGCCGCCACTCCCTTCATCATCCGCTCCAGGTCGGCATCCTCGACTTCCTTTTTCTGGTCGGCAATGGTGAGGAATTCCTGGTAGGCGTCGTCCAGCTGCACTTTGGTGAGGTTGTAGCCCAGGAGCTTGAAGCGGTAGGCCAGCGCGGCACGGCCGCTGCGGGCGGTGAGGACGATCTTGGACTGATCGACCCCAACCTCCGCCGGATCGATGATCTCGTAGGTATCGCGCCGCTTGATGACCCCGTCCTGGTGGATGCCGGAGCTGTGGGCGAAGGCGTTGTCGCCGACGATCGCTTTATTGGGCTGGACCATCATGCCCATACTTTCGCTGACCAGGTGGCTGGTTTCTAGCAGGAGCTTGGAATTGACGTTGGTGAAAAGGCCGAGATCCGCGTGTTGCCGCATGATCATGACCACTTCTTCCAGGGAGGTGTTGCCGGCACGCTCGCCGATGCCGTTGATGGTGCATTCGATCTGCCGGGCGCCGTTCTGGGCACCGGCGATGGAATTGGCGGTGGCCAGGCCCAGGTCGTTGTGGCAGTGCGTACTGAGTATGCACTTGTGGATGCCCTTCACGTTGTCGCGCAGGTAGGCGATTTTTGCTCCGTACTCTTGCGGCAGGCAGTAGCCGGTAGTATCCGGGATATTGAGCACCGTTGCACCCGCGTCCACGACCGCCTGGATGACGCGCGCCAGGAATTCATTGTCGGCACGGCCGGCGTCTTCGGCGTAAAACTCTACATCTTCCACATACGACTTCGCGTGTTTTACGGCGGCCACGGCCCGTTCGATGATCTTCTCGGGGGTAGTGCGGAGTTTGTACTGGATGTGGCTGTCGCTGACACCGATGCCGGTATGGATACGCGGGCGGGTGGCGGGCTTGAGGGCTTCGGCGGCCACGTCGATGTCGTTCATGACGGCACGGGTAAGACCGCAGACCACCACGTCCTTCACGGTGCGGGCAATTTCCTGGACCGACTTGAAATCACCGGGGCTCGATACCGGAAAGCCGGCCTCGATGACATCGACGCCGAGGAGTTCCAGCTGACGGGCAATCAGGACCTTTTGTCGCGTGTCCAACTTACAGCCGGGCACTTGCTCGCCGTCGCGCAGCGTGGTATCGAAAATTTGTACTTGGTTGGTATTCATACTTGGTCGGGCCGGTTAGCGGGCTTCTTATATCTTTAGGGCTGTTACAACGCCTGGATTGTCGATCACATAAACATAACGTTTCCCCGTACAAAGCAGTGGGGCGTCAACGTCTTTAATCTACCGTAATGCTACATAAGTTTCGGAGCAATTGTTCTGCAACACTTTGGCATTCAAGTCCTTACTGAAACAGTTTATACAATGCCTAAGCAGAAGACCGACGACTTACTCAAACTGGTAGCCTCCCTCAACCGCGCCGAAAAGCGTCATTTCCGACTTTTCGTAAAGCGCAATCAGCAGGCGGAGGCGGACATTCTCTTCCTCCAGCTCTTCGATATCCTCGAACGGACCGGAGAGTACGACGAGGCTTACCTCCTTAAGCGGATCGAAGGTATAAAAAAGTCGCAGCTCAGCAACCTGAAGGCCCACCTCTACAAGCAGCTGCTCACCAGCCTCCGCTTGCTTAACCGCAACAAGGACGATGAGATTACCCTGCGGGAAAACTTAGATTACGCCCGCATCCTCTACAACAAGGGCCTGTACCGGCAGTCGCTCGACATCCTCGACAAGACCAAAAAACGCGCCCTGGAGGTGGAAGCCCACACGATCGCCCTGGAAACCGCCCAATTTGAAAAGCTCATCGAAGGGCAGTACATCACCCGCAGCATCGAGGGCCGCGCCGAGGAGCTCAGCAACGAATGCGAGGACCTCACGACCAAGATCTCCGACTCCAACGGCTTTTCCAACCTGGCCTTGCGCCTGTATGGCCTCTACCTGAAGGACGGTATGGTCAGCAGTGAGGAGGAATCGGCAGCCGTGCTCACGTTCTTCCGGGAGAACCTGCCCGACGCCGAGTTTGACGTACTGGACTTCTGGGGCAAGGTCTACTACTGCCAGAGCTATACCTGGATGCACCTGATGCGGCAAGAGTTTCCGCAGTGTTACCGGCATACCCAACACTGGGTCGACCTCTTCCGGGAGAATCCCAAAATGATCGAGGCCAACGCCCCCCTTTACCTCAAGGGCATGCACAACCACCTGGCCAACCTCTTCAACATGTGGCAGTACGACAAATTCATCGCCGAGCTGCACCACCTGGATCTTTTCCCCCACCAGTTTGACCTGACCAACAACGTCAACGTCGCGGGCCTCTACCACCTCTACCAGTTCGATCACCAGATCCGGCGCCACTATATGGAGGGGACCTTTTCGCAGGGCCTGGGCCTCGTGCCCCAGATCATGGAGGTGATCGAAGACAATCGCTACAACTGGGACGACCACCGCCACATGGTCTTCTTCTACCGCATCGCCTGCCTGTACTTCGGCAGCGGAGACAACGATACGGCCATCGATTACCTCAACCTGATCATTAACCAGCGGAGCCCCAACTACCGCTCCGATATTCAGGCGTATGCCCGTATTCTCAGCCTCATCTGTCACTTCGAGATGGGCAACGTGCAGCTGGTGGAATACCAGGTCAAGAGTGTCTACCGCTTCCTCTCCAAGGTCGAGCACCTGCAGGAGACCCAGCAGATCATCTTTCGCTTCCTGCGGCGCATCCCGCGTATCCGGGAGGAAGACCTGCGCGAGGAATTCATCAAGCTGAAGGAACGGCTGGACGAGGTGGCCAAACGCCCCTTCGAAGCCCGGCCCTTTACCTACCTGGATATCCCAAGCTGGCTAGAATCCAAGATCGAAGGCGTATCCGTACAGGAGGTGATCCGGCGGCAACACCAGGCAAAGACATCGGCTGTCCTGAAGACCTCCGCGGTGTAATCGCCCTACCGCTGCGCAAGTACCGCCTCCCGGGCGGCCTTCATCGGGATGCCGATGCAGCGCTTTTCCATGTACAGCAGCATGCGGTCCATGAGCTCGCGGGCTTCGGGATCGAGGTCTTCGATCTCCTTGCGGAAGACCTTGTTGACGGCATTGTGGCGGATGGCCTTGATCTGGCCCGGCACCTCAGACATGGCCCGCTCGATGAGGCGGGTCTGGTAGAGGGTCTCCGTTTCCTCCAGGTGCCGCTCGATAATGGCGTGGGCGACGTCTACTTCGCGGCGGCGAAAAGACATGTTCTCCTCGGCCAGGGCCCGCAGGTGCTCGATGGCGATGTAGGTGAAATCGTGCTGCTCGACGGTGGATTCGGCGACGTCGGCGGGTACGCCGAGGTCGACCACGATCTTTCCGGTAGCGGATTCCCCGGCCAGCAGGAAGGTAAAGAGCTCCGGAGTAATGACGGCCTGGGAGGCGGCGGTACACACGAAGAGCACGTCGAAGCCCCCCTTATACCCGTCGAGGTCGATCAGATCGATGGCCCGCCCGTTCTCGAATCCGCTCACGAGTTGCTGCGCCCGTTGCAAGGTGCGGTTGGCGACGGTGACGTTGGTGTATCCCTGCTTGCGGAGGAGCTTGGTGACCAGCATGTTGGTCTGTCCGGCCCCTACGATCAGGATGCGCGCCTTGCGGCTGGGCGCGTGACGCTGCAGCTGCTGCATGGAGAGGGAAACGACGGAAACGGCCTTCTCTCCGATGCGGGTGTTCGCGTAGATGTCTTTGGCGGCGAGGACGGCCTGGTTGCAGATGATGCGCAGGTCGTCGCCGAGCATGCCCCACTCCCGGCACCGTTCCTGGCTCTCGCGCAGCTGCCCGAGGATCTGCCGCTCCCCGACGACCAGGGAATCGATGGAGCCGGCGACCTCGTACAGGTGCTTGATGGCCCGCAGTCCGGACAGGTGCTTCAGGCGGCTGAGCACAGGGGTAGGCTGTTCCAGGAGACTGGACTTGAACGCCTCGTCTACGGTGCGGTCCGTGGTGAAGAGCAGCAGCACCCGGTTGCAGGTGGACGCATAGAACACTTCGTGCACGAGCCTCCGTTCCCGCAACTGCGCCAGGTGCTCCCGCAAGCCTTCCCCGCCCTCGAAGGCGGTAACCAGCTCACCGACCTCTTTGAGTTTGGCATTGCGATGGGTCAGGGTGAGAATGTGAAAGTGCTGGAGCATAAAGGGGGTCGGAACGGCCACAAAGATAAATTATGAGAAAAACGATTCTGTCACGCGGGGGTAGAAATACTATGCGGCCTAATAACGTACCCTATTAACAGTTAGGACGCGTCTTGGATGATCGCGGAGAAGTACCACGCGTAAAACAACAGTAAAACGTAGCCCTCCCAGCGGGTGATCTTGCGATTGTTGCTCATCACGCCCAGCAGGATCGTCATGACGATCATCAGGGGCAGGTAGGTGGAGATGATCTCCGGCGGGATCACCAGCGGACCGAAGAAGCGGGGCACCGCCATGACGATGAAGGTATTAAAGATATTGGAGCCGATGGCGTTGCCGACCGCGATGGAAGCCTTGCCCTTGCGTGCCGCCACCAGGCTGACCGCCACTTCCGGCAGGCTCGTGCCCACGGCCACCGCCGACAGGGCAATTACCGTCGGGGCGATGTCGAGAATCACGCTAATGACCGTGATGGCCTGGATCACGAAGGTGGCCGCCAGGCTCACCACCGCCCCGCCGATGATCAGGAAAAGGTAGTCCTTACCGCTGGCACCGGGCCGGTTCTCCTTGTCGGGCTTATCCTGATCCTTAAAACTGTACGCCAGGAAGATCACGATCCCGCCGAGAAAGAGAAAGCACTCGAAAATGGACAGGTGGTAGTCCATCAGCGCGAAGTACATCAGGAAGGCGCTGCCCCAGAGGAAGGGGATATCGATGTGCCACAGGTTATAGTCCAGGTCGATGTTCTTGACGACGACCGCCGTCAGGCCCAGTACGAGGGCGATGTTGGTGATGTTGGACCCGACGACGTTGCCTACGACGATCTGGCTGCTGCCCTGAAAGACCGCGACAATGCTCGTCGCCAGCTCCGGAAGTGAGGTGCCGAAGGCGACGATGGTCACCCCGATGATGAAGGGACTGATGCCGAGCGAAAGGCCGATGCGTTCGGCGGATACCACAAAGCGTTCGCTCGACCACAGGAGGGCGGCAATGGCGGCAACGAAGATGCCGATCTGAAGGAGTAAGTCCATGATTTATGAGATGCGGGAGGCAGCCGTGGTGGTAGCCGGCGTGTTCCAGTCCGGTAAGCCGTGCAGCAATTTCGATCTTAATTCACCGAGGCGGGCGTCGTGGTGGCCACTGCCGCTAAAGCGACCGGCCCAGAAAGCGCGGTAAGTGACCCAGTAGCGCAGGGCGAAAAGGCCGGAAACCGGCAGACTGAGCAGGTATACCCAGCCCATGCCTTCCGGGTAGATCCAGTTGAAGAGCAGGGTCTGCAGCAGGTACAGGAGGGGCAGCACGATCCACGAGCCCAGGGTCTGTACCGTAGCCTTGTAGCCGCGGTCGATACCGAGCGCCTTCCAGATTCCGTTGATGGCCAGCAGCCAGGGAAGGTGATTGAGCAGGCCGTAAAGGAAGATCGGCAGTCCGAGGAAGAGGCCGGCGGAATACGTCCGGTGCGGATGGCTGCTGAATTCGAGGTCCTGCTGCCCGGTCTCCCGCAGGAGGGTATCGTACTGGGTAGCGATGGCGCAACGGGCCTCCCGCTCCTCCGGCTCCAGCTCCCGCAGCCAGGTCAGGATGCGCTGGGTCCGGAAGTGGTGGGCAGACACGGTCATGGGCCGGTCGCTCTGCACGCTGCGTTCTAGGCGGCGCAAGCAACGCTCCTCGGTTTTGTCTTTCGTCTGGATCAGCAGCCCCTCCATCCGCTCGCTGAGGAGGTTGGTCAACCCGCGGACGGCACGCATCGGGCTCTTCTCGTAGGCCTCCCGCCACTCGGCGGCCACGATCGGCTCGCCGTATCTGACGAAGGCGCGGCTGAAACAGGTGGTCGGGCTCTCGTAGTTGACGCCCACCGGCTGCAGGGTGATGCCCAGCTTCCAGTCGTTACGCGCCTCCCCCTCCAGGGCTAGGCTGGCGGCACCGGCCTTGATCTTGCGGAGCTTGCGTTCCAGTTCGGAGTAAGCCTCCGGGGCGATGTACATGATCTTGCCCGTTTCCAGGGCCTGGAAGGTGCGGTTAAAAACCTCGTCCTTCCCCCCCTTGTCGGCGCCGGCTTCCTTGTCCTTGGCCCGGGCCACCGGAATGCAGAACGGATCGATGATAAAGGCGGTCACCGGGTTCAGCCACAGGCCGGCGTTGGCCAGGAAGTAGGTCTGGTAGTCGAGGTGAATACCGGCCATGAGGGGGTCGGCCAGCGTATTCGGATGGTTGCCACACAGCAGGGTCGGCCCGGGATGGTTGGCGTAGTGCACTCCCTCCGTCTCCATCGAGGGATAGAAGATGCGCAGCATCCAGCGGCTCATAAAGTGTAGGACCCAGAAAAAGGGTTTAGACATAGGCAGGAAAGAAAGGGGGCTGCAAAGTAGGCATAATGACGCAGCCGCTCACGCCCGGAAGTTGAGGAGGTAGTCGCGGACCAAGCCGTTAAACACCTCCCCACCTCCAAAATGAAAGCGCACTTCCACCGGGAGTACAAAGACCGGGAGGTGTTCCGCTTCGATGAAGTCGCGATGGACTTCCAGTCGCGTGGCGTCCTTTTCGGTGGTCACGATCGCGCGGTGCTGGCCGGGCATTTCTCCGAAGCGCTGCTTCAGGTTCACCAGGTCGCTGGCGCTGAAGTAGTGGTGGTCGGCGTAGTCCAGACTGCGGACGCTCGTGGCGGCGGTGCGCAGGTGCTTAAGCAGATACTCCGTATTCGCGATCGCGGAGATCAGCAGGACCGAGATCCCCTCCTCCATCCGGAGGCGGTAGCGGTGATCCAGCAGGTAGTAGGGAGCGGTGTAGGCGTAGTAGCTGAAGAACACCCGTTGGTGTGGCAACGGATCGATCTCTTCGATCAGGGCGTCGGCGGCGGCGCGGTCCAGGGTTTCCGGACACTTGCTCACGATGATCACGTCGGCCCGCTCGTATCCGCTGCGCCATTCCCGCAGCCGCCCGCTGGGCAGCAGGTGGTCGCGGGTGAAGGGGCGGGAGAATTCGGTAAGCAAGATGTTGAGCCCCGGCTTCACCGCCCGGTGCTGGAAGGCGTCGTCGAGCAGTACCAGCTGGGTATCCGCCCGCCGCCCCACGATCTCGGGAATGGCGAAAGCGCGCTCCTCGGCCACCGTCACCATGACCTCCGGAAACTTGCGGACGTACTGCAGGGGCTCGTCCCCTACTTCCTCCACCGTATGCTCCGGCTGCACCACCAGGAAACCCCGGGTCTTACGGCGGTATCCCCGGCTGAGGGTCGCGAGGTTGAGGTAAGGATCCAGCAGGCGGATCAGGTACTCGATGTGGGGCGTTTTTCCCGCCCCGCCGACCGAAAGGTTGCCTACGCTGATCACCGGCACCGAAAAGGAAATGCCCCGCAGGATCCCCCTACGGTACGCCCAGTTGCGGAAGCCCACCCCGGCCCCGTAGAGGAGCGAGATCGGCGCAAGCAGCAGTTTGGCTACGGTGGATTGGACCATGAAGATTAGATGCGGTTGGCAAAGATCCCTATCGAACCGGACACTCAGCGGTGCTTAGGCACGCTCCGAGGTCCTACCGAGGGTCTGGGATCAGGTAGCATAGAAAAACTTCCGCGACCCGAAGGCAGCCAGCGCCGCCATCCCCGCCAGTACCACCGCACCCGCGATCCCCGCCCAGAAAATGGGGGGAGCATCCTGCTGCTTCACGGCCACGGCGACGAGGGCCCAGGCGACGGTGAGGGCGTAAAAATTATCCCGCCGCAATCCGAGGTAGGCACCCAGGGAGATCAGTACCAGGACGAGCGCGGTGGCAATATAGATGGCCGGCTGCGGGGGAAAGGTCACCCCGAGCTGCCGTAAGGCCAAGGCCGTAGAGATGACAGTAGCCGCACTGATCCAGCCCAGGTAGAGGGAGGGCGCGAAGTAGCTCCAGCCGTAAGCGGGTTCGCCTACCTCCCGCACGTGCGCCCGCAGGGCGAGGTAGGCCCCGATGAGCGCCACGAGGTGCCAGAGGAGGTCCACCGCACCCAGTAATTGATTGCCCCCGAAGCTGATGGGTACGAAGGCGATGCTGGCCAGTCCCGCCATGAACAGGAAGCGGTAGGCGCGGCGCAAGGCGGGCGTCTCCCGGTCGACCCGCAGCTGCAGGGCAGCGAAAATGATCATGCCGGTGAAAATCACCCCCCAGATGCTGAAGCCGTAGCCCGCCGCATCGACCCGGGTCTGCATGCCGTTGGTGAAGCGGGTCTGGTCAACGTCGAGCAGGATCGGCAGGTAATTGGCGACCGGGACGAGGAGGAAAACGGCGAGCAGGGCGTAGCGCCAGTTGCGGGTAGCGGGGGAAACGGACATGTGTGGACGGTCTTGTGTGTCTAGATAAACCCAATGGCGGCTCCAGGGTTAATTCAACACATCAGTTTAATACATCACTTTATGTCGCTTCAGTCGCACTACGGAAAACAGGGAGTCCTGCTCGTCAACCTCGGCACGCCGGACGCCCCCACCCCGAAGGCGGTCAACCGCTACCTCGGTGAGTTCCTGACCGACCCGCGGGTCATCGATAACCTGCCCGGCGTAGCCCAGCAACTGCTGGTCCGCGGCATCATCGCACCCATCCGCTCGGGCATCGTGAATCCCTTCAAAACGGGCGGCTCCACCAAGCTGTACCAGGAACTGTGGACGGAAAACGGCAGTCCCCTCAAGTACTACGGCGAAATCGTGGCCAGGAAGGTCGCCGCGGCCCTCGGGGACGACTACGTGCTCCGCCTGGCCATGCGCTACCAGAATCCGAGCATCGAGTCGGCCCTGAACGAGTTGCTGGCCGAGCAGGTGTCGGGCATCCTGGTTTTTCCCCTCTTCCCTCAGTACGCCAGCGCCACCACCGGCTCGGTGCACCAGGAAGTGATGCGGCTGCTTTCCCGGCAGCAGACCATTCCCGACGTCAAGCTGGTCAACAGCTACTACGAGCAGCCCGAGCTCATTAAGGTCTTCGCCGACAACGCCCGCGATCTCGGCGATCTCTCCCGTTACGACCACATCATCTTCAGCTACCACGGCCTGCCCCAGCGGCAGCTAAAGAAGGCCGACGACTGCAACCACTGCTACGTCAAGGACCATTGCTGCGGTACCATCAGCCGGGTCAACCAGTTCTGCTACAGCGCCCAGTGCCACGCCACCACCCGCGCGATCGCCGCGGAGCTGGGCCTCGCGCCCGATCGCTACACTACCAGCTTCCAGAGTCGCCTTGGCTTCGACGACTGGGCCAAGCCCTACACCATCGACACCCTGGAAAACCTGGCTAAGGAAAAGGGGGCGAAAAAAATCCTGTGCTTCAGTCCCGCCTTCGTGGCCGACTGCCTGGAGACCACCATCGAGATCGGCGTCGAATACCAGGAGGAATTCGAGAAGTGGGGCGGCGAGCACATCGACCTGGTGCCCAGCCTCAACGACGATCCGCGCTGGATCGATGCCCTAGTGAGCATGATCCGCGAAGAAACCCGGGAGGCCGTCGCATGAGCACTAAAGGATACTTTGTCAGCGGCATCGGCACCGAGGTCGGCAAGACCGTCGTCAGCGCGTTCCTGCAGCTCGCCCTCGACGCCGACTACTGGAAGCCGGTCCAGGCCGGCGACCTCGACTTCGGGGACACCGACCGCGTGAAATCCTGGACGGGCATGCCCCCGGAGCGCTACCACCCGGAGCGCTACCGGCTCCGTACCTCCGCCAGTCCCCACTATGCCGCGCGGCTCGACGGGGAGGAGATCTCCCTCGACGACTTTACCCTGCCCGAAACCCACGGCCGGCCACTGTTGGTGGAGGGCGCGGGCGGATTACTGGTTCCCATCAACGAACGCGACTGCATGATCGATTTGGCGGCCCACCTGGGACTGCCGGTTGTCCTCGTTTCGCGGCACTACCTCGGCAGCATCAACCATACCCTGCTCAGCCTGGAGGTGTTGCGGGGACGCGGGATGCAGTGCGCGGGCATCGTCTTCAGCGGGGGTGACAACCCGGAATCTGCCCGCATAATTCAGCAGCATTCGGGAACGAAAATCATAGCTGAGCTCCCCGAGATGATAGAAGTAGACTTTAGAGAAATGCACACCCTCTACGCGACTGCGATTGATCATCAATTGTACGACGTACTGGGGTAAACTACCTTTGGCCGGTGCCTTCCCCCAAGATTCTCATCGTCCGCTTCTCCTCGATCGGCGACATCGTGCTGACCACCCCCGTGATCCGCTGCGTGAAGCAGCAGACGGGGGCAGAGGTACACTTCCTGACGAAGGCAAGTTTTGCGGCAACCCTGCGGCACAATCCTTACCTAGACCGGTTGTGGACGATCAAAAAAGACTTTAGTGAGGTCGCGGCAGCCCTGGTAGCACAGGGTTTCACCCACCTCATCGACCTTCACGGCAACCTCCGTACCCTGGAACTGAAGCAGCGGCTGATCTTCCACAACTTGAAGGCCGGCAAGGCTCCGCCGCGCATCTCCACCTTCGACAAACTGAATTTCCGGAAATTCCTGCTGACCCGCTTCCGTATTGACCGCATGCCCGACCGGCACATCGTGGACCGCTACCTCGACGCGGCAAAGTTTCTGGGAATATCCAACGACAGCAAGGGACTCGACTACTTCGTCGGCCCCGAAGAGGGAGTCACCCGAATGGACGCGACCCCCTTTGTGGCTTTTGTCATCGGGGCGGCCCACGCCACCAAACGACTGGAGGAGAAACAACTGATTCGCATCTGCGCGGCCCTCCCCTACCCCGTCGTGCTACTGGGTGGCCCGGCGGAGGCGGAGCTCGGCGACCGCATCGCGGCCACGGGGACGCACGTCGAAAATGCCTGTGGCAAGTACTCGCTGAACGGATCGGCGGACCTGGTGCGACAGGCCGCAGTGGTCGTTACTCACGACACGGGACTGATGCACATCGCCGCCGCTTACCGCAGGCCGATCGTGAGTGTCTGGGGAAATACCGTGCCGGCGCTGGGCATGTACCCCTACCTGCCGGACGGGGAGGCCCAGGTCATTGCTGAAGTAACTGGACTGGATTGCCGGCCCTGTTCGAAGATCGGGTATGCCAGTTGTCCCAAAGGGCACTTTCGCTGCATGCGGGAGCAGGACCTGGAGGGCATTACCCGTGCCGCGCTACTCGCGATCGAAGCGTAATTCCTGTAGCACCATCTTGTCGCCCTTTTTGACGACATAGATGTACAGGCGGTACACGCCGGTGCTGGTGGTGAGGTTACCGATGCAGTATTCGGCGTTGTCGGACTTGGAGGAGCCCTGGTGCACCTGGCTGAAGCCGGAAGGGGGGTTACTTGCGAAAAACGTCTCCAGCTTCTGGCGGGCCTGATCGCGGGAGTAGAGGTTTTCGTCGCCGAGCAGGCTGAGTTCCACTTCAGTGTCCATCATGGAGGCAAGCGCAGCCGTATTGCCGCTGCCAAGGGCCTTGGTGATGTCACCAATAGACTGGGCCTGGGCGACACCACTACCGAGAAAGGGCGAAAGCACGAGGGCGAGGGTGAGAAGGATGGAGTTCATAAGGGTCTAGTTTGGGTATCGATCGATCGCGGATAGGTGCCCGTCAAAACGTTCACCATAGAAAACGTTCGGGTGTGGGCCAGGGTTAAATTGGTGACGTTAAAATAGCACGCCGCAGCTGAAACGCCCGTCGACGTACCACACTAGTGGGCTTAACGTTTGGTCAACAAGCGGTAACCGGCTCGTTATCACCGGATACCGGGTGGCTTTCCACCCAAATTCTCTAGTAGAACAGAAAAGTGCCGCGCGGCGGTTTGTCGTTTGCCACAATTAACGTTACCTTTGCGGGCCGCAAGCTGCGGTAAAAATTACAGAAGCCATGGACGCCATCTCCTTCGTACACGAACAGGTCAGCAAACAGAAAGATTTTCCCAAATTCCGCGCCGGTGATACCATCGTGGTAGACTACCTCATCACGGAGGGAGAAAAGTCACGGATTCAGCAGTTTCGCGGCGACGTGATCCAGATCAAGGGCGAGGGCCTCACCAAGACCTTCACCGTCCGCAAGATTTCCAACAGCATCGGCGTAGAGCGGATCTTCCCGATGTATTCCCCCGCGATCGACGCCATCACCATCGTCAAGAACGGTAAGGTGCGCCGCAGCCGCCTCTTCTACCTGCGCGACCGCGTAGGCAAGAAGGCCCGCATTAAGGAGCGCCGCGTCTAGTACCGCCGAACCACTTGCCCCAGCCCGACCCTTCCCCGCGAAGGGCCGGGCTGTGTCGTTTGGAGAAAAACCCGCCGGGCAGTACACTACGGGATACCCTCCTGCCAGGGATTGCCGATATTACGGGCATGACCCACGCCGAACGCGCCGCCGACTTTCTGCTCGATGAGCCCCGCACCAATTGGCACGACGAATCCCTCTGGCACGTCCGCTCGAAGCGCGACACCAGTATTCAGGGCATACCGGAATGGGAGTCGCTGCGCCAATTGGGCTCCGACATCAAGGACAACGTCCTCAGCAATCTCGATACCTACCTGGAATCCTTCGAAGCCAAAGCGACCGCCAATGGCGTGATCGTGCACTGGGCCAGGGATGCCGCGGAGCACAACCGCATCGTCCATTCCATCTTAGCGCGCCACGGAGTAGACCGCATCGTCAAGTCCAAATCAATGCTGACCGAGGAGTGTCACCTCAATGCCTACCTTGAGGAGCAGGGCATCGAAGTGATCGACACCGACCTGGGCGAACGCATTATCCAGCTCCGGCACGAGCCCCCCAGCCACATCGTCATGCCGGCGATCCACCTGAAGAAGGAGGAGATCGGTCAGCTTTTCCACGAGCAGCTCGGGACGGACAAAGGCGCCAGCGATCCCCAGTACCTCACCGAAGCCGCGCGCCAGCACCTGCGCGAGAAGTTTCTGGCCGCCAAGGCAGGCATCACCGGGGTGAACTTTGCCGTGGCCGAGACCGGAGGTATCGTCGTGTGCACTAATGAGGGCAACGCCGACATGGGCGTACACCTCGCCCCCGTCCAGATCCACTGCATGGGCATCGAAAAGGTCATCCCCAGGGCCGAACACCTGGGAGTATTTACCCGCCTGCTTGCCCGTAGCGCCACCGGCCAGCCGGTGACCATCTATACCAGTCACCACCACAAGCCCAAGCCGGGTGGGGAAATGCACGTCGTGATCGTCGATAACGGTCGTACCAAGCAGCTCGGTCGCGAAGACTTCCGCAACAGCCTGAAGTGCATCCGCTGCGGGGCCTGTATGAATACCTGCCCCATCTACCGGCGCAGCGGGGGACACAGCTACGATCACACCATCCCCGGCCCGATCGGCAGCATCCTTTCCCCGGGCATCGACCTGAAAAAGCACGGCGACCTGGCCTTCGCTTCCACCCTCTGCGGCAGCTGCTCCGACGTCTGTCCCGTCAAGATCGACATCCACGAACAGCTCTATAAGTGGCGGCAGATCGTCAGCGAGGAGGGCCACCTGGCCCCCTCTAAGCGGGTACCTTTACTGGGTGCCGGCGCCGTGCTGAGCCGTGGCGGACTGTACAACTTCATGGGCAAGGCCGCCCGTACCGCCCTGAAGCTGGTCCCCCGGGGCATGGTGTACAATCGCTTCAATCCCTGGGGCGAGAGCCGGGAGCTTCCGGAGGTCCCCGCCGAAAGTTTTAAGGAATGGTACGCCCGTACCCACAACGAATCCGCGTGAGCAGTAAAGCAGCCATTCTCCAGTCCATCCGTGCCAATAAGCCCGGCCCCCGCGCCCTCCCCCAGCTCCCCCCCGACCCCCTCGCAGGTGCGGACGGCGCACCGGTGCAGTGGGAGCTCACCTTCCGCGAAACACTCGCCGCCAGCAAGACCACTTTCCTGGAGCGGGAACGATTGGCGGATTACGTCCGGAACTTCGACGGCACGACCATCGTATCCACCATCCCCGGTATTGCCGGCAACCTCGATCCTAGCGCAATTGACGATCCCCTGCAACTGGCGGGCGTCGACCTGGCGGTGCTCCGGGCCCAGTTCGGCGTAGCGGAAAACGGCGCCATGTGGGTAAGCGAAACGGAGGCGGTGCACCGGGTGCTGCCCTTCATTACTCAGCACCTGATCCTCGTGCTCGACCGTACCGCCCTGGTCGGTACCATGCACGTAGCGTACCGCCGGATCGATATCGCGACGACGGGCTTTGGGGTATTTATCGCGGGGCCGAGCAAAACCGCGGACATTGAGCAGAGCCTCGTGATCGGCGCCCACGGGCCGCGAAGCCTCATCGTTTGCCTGGAGTAGCCCGTGCCGACCGGGGTATACGGGAAAGAAACTTTAACATTTTTCTGTAATACTTCCCTCCACTTCGGCGTTTAGTAACCTGCCTGACGTACAAGCGGGCATACACTCAGGGTACCCCGGCAAGTGCACCAGTGCCGGTCGCGTGCCCTTCATCAAACCAATACTTTATGGCTACTATTCAGAGTAATCCCACTCCCGATCCCAAGTTTACCCCCACCCCCCGTCCGCAAAAGAACCGGACGCCCCTACTGGCGGGGATCATCGGTCTGCTGCTGATCGCGCTCATCGCGCTCGGCATCGGCTTTATGAATCGCGGTACGGACAACGCCAACCTGTCTACCGACCTGGTCGAGATGGAGCAGTTTAAGGCCCAGGCCGAAAAGCAGTACTACGAGTCGCTGGCCGAACTGGAAGAGATGCGTGGCAGCAATGAGGAGTTGAATGCCATGATCGATCAGCAGAAAGAGGAACTCCGCCTCCAGAACGAGAAGATCACCAGCCTGACCCGCGATTCCCGCAACCTGTCTTCCGCCCGCACCGAACTCGCGGCCCTGAAGTCTCAGGTGACCGGCTACCTCGCCCAACTCGAGGAGTTGCGCTCCGCCAATGCCGAGCTTTCCCAAGACCGCGACCGCCTGTCCAGCGAACGTGACCTGCTGAGCAACGACCTCCAGGTCAGCCAGCAAACCAACGAGCAACTCAACAGCGAGCGCGCGGTGCTGGTCAGCGAGCGCGAACAACTGTCCACCCAAAACAATGAACTGAACCGCAAGGTCAACGTTGCCAGCGTCATCAAAGCCAATAATGTCACGGCTGAAGGACAGAAGATGCGCAACAGCGGCCGCTGGGTGGGCCGGACGAACGCCAAGAACGTCGAGCGCCTGTACGTGTGCTTCAACAGCCTGGACAACGCCGTTGCCCGTGCCGGAGAGGAAACCTTCCAGCTGCGCATCATCAACCCCACCGGGGAAACGATGAGCATCGAAGCGGAGGGCAGCGGGGTATTGACCACCGATGCGGGTGAGCAGATCCCCTACACCAAAAACGTTCCCTTCGACTTTCAGGGCGATGCCGCCAACCACTGCGCCGAATGGAACGTGCCCGGTACTGAGTTTGCCGAGGGCAACTACACCGTAGAGCTGTACAACAAGGGCTTCCTCGTCGGCACCACCGAGCTGGAGCTCAAATAATTCTGATTTACCCCGTCAGTGAGGGCTGCCTTCCAACCGGAAGGCAGCCCTTTTTATCTTTACGCCGTGCCCGTAGACCCTGCCACCACCGCCCTGCTTCGTCAGGACTTCGACCTGCCCCAGGCCACCCTGTCCGAAGAGGAATTACTCGAATGGCTCTCCCTTCGCGTTGCCGACCTGATGCATCACCGGATAAATTACCTGATGAGCCTTTGCTATACCCTTGATCTCGACGAAGCGGCAGTGGCCCGGGCGCTCGACCCCGCTGCACCCGCGGCCCCGCACGAAACCCTGGCCCGCCTCCTGTACGAACGCCAGTGCGCGCGTGCCCGCTCAAAGGCCGCGTACCACGGGCCCCAACTGGACGATGCCGATGCCTGGTAGATCGCAGCGCGACCGCCCTGACCCCCGGGCCGATTACGCCTCCTCAGTCAGCGGATCCGTCCCGCCCTACCTGCTCCATGTCGAGCGGCAGACTTACCTCAAAACCCTGGCGCCCCAACAGATGAGCGGCCGCTTACAGGGACGGATACTGGCCATGCTTTCTTCCCTGCGACAACCGCACCGCATACTGGAGATCGGCACCTTCACCGGGTATGCCACCCTTTGCCTGGCCGAGGGCCTGGCGGAAAACGGGACCATCGATACCATTGAGGGAGATCCCGAAATGGCCTGGCTGGCGTACCGCCACTTCCGTGCTTCTCCCTTTGCCGACCAGATCAGGTTGCACGTAGGCCAGGCTAACGACCTACTGGCCGAACTTCCGGGAAGCTATGACCTCATCTTTCTGGATGCCGACAAGCGCGGCTATCCCGGCTACGTTGAGCTGCTGGTGAATCGCCTCACCCCCGGCGGGCTCCTCCTGGCCGACAACGTGCTCTGGGACGGCAAGGTCGGTAAGCGCGAAAGGGATACCGATGCACACGCCTTACACCACTACAACCGCCTGCTCCAGGAAGACCCACGAGTCTCGGTTGTCGTCCTACCGCTGCGGGATGGATTATCGTTGGCCCGACGCCGCTGACCCGTAGTCATAACTATCCGTGGAGGCTGGCCGAACAATCTATTGGTGTATAGACATATATAAGGGTGTGAATCTCACACCTTTATCCGTACAACCCAAAAAATCTACCATGCAATTTATTACAACCACCGACCGCCAATCCGGGCAAGAAGTAAAACTGCGCTACCAGGAATACGGGAGCGGCAAACCTGTCGTCTTCATCCACGGCTGGCCGCTGACCGGGGATATGTTTGAGTACCAAACGGAGCCCCTGAGCCGCGAAGGCCTGCGCTGTATCGCCTACGACCGCCGCGGATTCGGTCACTCTTCCAAGGTGGGAGACAGCTACAACTACGATACCCTGGCCGATGACCTCAATGCGGTACTTACTGAGCTTGACCTGCATGACGTAACGCTCGTAGGTTTCAGCATGGGCGGAGGCGAAGTTGCCCGCTACATCGGTAAGTACGGGGAAGACCGCCTTTCCGCAGCAGTGCTCGTGAGCTCCGTTACGCCCTATATGCTCGATACCGACAATCACGAAGGCGTGGAGTGGAGCGTATTCCAGGGAATGATCGACGGCATGCGGAAAGACCGTGCCGATTTCCTGGCCAACTGGGCCAAGCAATTCTACGGCATCGGCCTGCTGAGCCACCCCGTGAGCGACTCCTTCCTGGGCTGGACCCTTGGCATGGCCCTCACCGGATCTTCCCGTGCAGGTATCGATTACATTTCGGCCTTCGCCAAGACAGATTTCCGCCGCGACCTCGAGAAATTTACGGTCCCCACCCTGATCGTTCACGGTGAGGACGACAAAATCGTCCCCATCAAGGTAGGAGGAGATGCTACCCACCAGCTGATTCCCAACGCCATTTACCACAAGTACGACGACGCCCCCCACGGCCTCTTCTATACGCACAAGGACCGGCTCAACCGCGATATCCTGTCCTTCGTAAACACGAAAGCCAGCGTAGACCGGGAAATCGCCGTCCGCTAATTCCGGACGCGGAACCAAACAAGAAAGCCGGCCGCTCATGACTTCATGGGCGGCCGGCTTTTTTTATGCGGTAACGGAAGCTTCCTCCTCCTTCGGGAGGCCTTCGATCCCGTTCACGGTGGTGTACTTGAAACTAAGCTTCTTGTCGGGATAGATGTAGCTGAAGGCCGACTGAACGGCCATCGTGCCCTCGTGGAACCCGCAGAGGATCAGTTTCAGCTTACCGGGATAGGTGTTGATGTCGCCGATCGCGTAGATGCCGGGAACGCCGGTGCTGTAGTCGCGGGTATCCACCTCAATGGCGTTCTTATCGATCGTCAGGTTCCATTCGGAAATGGGCCCCAGCTTGGGGGACAGGCCGAACAAAGGGATAAACTCATCGACTTCGATGGTTTCCTCCTCCCCTGATTTGTGCTTCACGGTCACGCCCTCTACGACATCTTTCCCGACGATACCGACGGCCTGGGCGTTGGTCACCAGGTTGATGCGGCCGGATTTGGCGAGCTCCGCTACCTTTTCGACGCTGTCGAGGGCTCCGCGGAAACTGTCGCGGCGGTGGACCAGGGTGACCGCTGAAGCTACGTCGGCGAGAAAAATGGTCCAGTCAAGGGCCGAATCCCCCCCCCCGGCTAGGAGCACGCGCTTGTTGCGGTAGATTTCCGGATCCCGGATGACATAGGCGACGCCCCGGTCTTCGAAGCGCTCGATGTTGGGGATCGGGGGTTTACGGGGCTCGAAGCAGCCCAGTCCACCGGCGATGCAGATGACGGGAGCTTCGATAACGGTGCCCCGGCTGGTCGTGAGCCGGTACAGCTTTTCGCCGACCTGCTCCAGCCGCTCGGCCCGCTCACCGAGGGTGAATCCGGGGTTGAAGGGCTTAATCTGTTCCAGCAGGTTTTCCACCAGGTCTCCGGCGAGGACGCTGGGGAAGCCCGGGATATCATAGATCGGTTTCTTGGGGTAGATCTCCGTGAGCTGGCCGCCGGCCTGGCCGAGGCTGTCTACCAGGTGGCAGCGCAACTTAAGCAGACCGGCCTCGAAGACGGTGAACAGTCCGACCGGGCCGGCGCCAATGATCAATATATCTGTCTGAATCATCTTAATATTTTTTTCTGTGGGTTCAGTAATGGTCGGTTAGACGTGTAATCCACACTCATCTTTATCCGTGCCCGCCCAGCGGCCGGCGCGTCCTTGACCCGGACGGGTGCAGTGGGTACAGCCAATGGAGCCGTACCCCAACTCCTCGAGGGGGTGTCGCGGCAGCTTGTCTTTTTCCAGCAGGTAGAGGAATTCACCTTCCTCGATGTCAATGAGGGGGTGGAAGTGGATCAGCCCGTCTACCTCTTCAAAGATTTCCATGGCCGCCCGGTTCATGGTCTGGTAGCTGTGCACCCCGGAGATCCACACCTTATGGCTTGCTTTGACGGCCTTGAGGGGCAGCACCTTATTGTAGTGGCAGCAGCGTCCGGGCTGGCTTTCCCACATAGTGGTGGAGCGGGTGAGGGCATTGCGGGCGGGGTCGGGCAGGATCTCCACGACTTCGAGTCCGGTCAGCTCGGCGAGGGTGTCTTTGTAGGCCAGGGTCTCGGGAAAGTGATAGCCGGTATTCAGCATGTGCACCTTCTGGGCGGCATTGGCCCTGCTCACCAGGGTCAGCATGACCACCGATTTGGTACCGAAGCTGGAGGTGAACAGGACCTCGTCGACGGGAAAGTACTGATACAGCCGCTCGATACGCTCCTGAAAGTCGAGGACGACAAACTCTTCGTTAAGTGCGGCCAGGTCAAAGGTGACGGCCGTTTCGGAATGGGGCAAGCTCATTAATTCGTTTTGTTTTCATCCTCATCCCTGGGGAGGGGCGGGGTCACGGGTGCGGGGGTACCGGGGGGAGCGGCGGCGGCCAGTAGGCATCCGCCGGGTGGACATCGGTGGCCCGGCCTGGCCGAGGCAAGTAAACCGCTCGTGAGGTGGTTCAGTTCGCGCACCTTGGTCTGGAAGTCGCCCGTCAGCCGGTCGCGGAACAGCTTGAGGCCATCCATGAGGTCAGTCGTTTCCAGTTCGGGCAATTCGGCTTCCAGCCACTGCCGGAAGCGCTTGGCGAAGGTGGGGCTCTGCCCATTGGTACTGATGGCCACCTTCAGGGGGCCGCGGGTAACGATGCTGCCCAGGTAAAAGTCGCAAAGGGAGGGAGTGTCTGCGATATTGGCCAGCCGGCGTTCCGCCTTTGCCGCTTCCCAGACCGCGTGGTTGACGTCACGGAAATTGGTGGCGGCGATCACGAGGTCCGCCTGCTTCACGTCATCGTGCCGGAATTCCCGGCTGTACCAGGTGATCCGCCCGCCTTCGGAGGTGTGCCATTGCCCGGCGGCAGCTTCCGCGGACGCCTGCACCTGCGTCCGCGCCTGGGGATGAGCGCTTTGCTCGTAGCCGTCCAGTAGCATCCGCAACGCTTCCCCCATCCAGGGGGCCACGACCGTGACGCGGGCATTGGGACTGCTTTTCAGGATGAAGCTAAGCTTCTCCTCACCGACCTGTCCGGCGCCCACTACGAGCATCTCAAGGCGGTCCAGTCGGAAAAAAGCGGGGTAGAGGGGGTTGTTCATGGGGCAGTGACTGATGTACGCTACGAAGTTCGCCTTTTCGGGACGGCCGGGCGATAACTCACGGAATCCAGGGCGGCACCGACGAAGTCCTTGTGCTGGCGTACGGTTTCACCCAGGACGATGATACCGGGGCCGTGGTCCCGCTCGCGGGCGACTGGTTCGGCGATCGTATTGACCGTACCGACCCAGCAGCGCTCGGTAGGGCGACTGCCGTTCTGGATGACCATGGCCGGGAGGTCACCGCGGCCTTCGGCATCCCACAGGGCGCAGATCTGGTCGAGGCGCCCGAGGCCCATGAGGACGATGACGGTAGCCGATGAGCGGGCGGCCCGGAAGAGGTCTTCGCTGAGTCCGCCCGCACGGGTATGGGCCGTGATGACCCAAAAGCTATCGGCATAGCCACGGCTGGTGGGCGCCACCCCCTGCAGCTCGGGCAGACTGATGCAACTGCTGATGCCGGGAACGACGGTCACGGGAATTCCGTGGGCTTCCGCGTGCGCTTTCTCTTCCTGCCCGCGACCGAACACGAAGGGATCGCCGCCCTTCAGGCGGACGACGTGGCCGTACTCCAGGGCACAGGAAACGATGAGGGCGTTGATCTCCTCCTGCTTCCTGTAGTGGCATCCCGCGCGCTTTCCCACGAAGATCCGCTGGCAGTGGGCGGGGGTCTCGTCCAGTAACTCGTCGGTGCTCAGGGCATCGTAGAGCACCACGTCGGCCGATGCGAGCGCCCTGAGGCCCTTGCGCGTGATGAGATCCGGATCACCGGGGCCCGCGCCGACGAGGGTAAGGTGAGGCACGGAAGGGATGGATCGGGCTTGCAGGACGGGTCTTTTCACTGGGCTACGCTTTGTAGTATTCACTGACCACCGTCTTATCCAGCTGCTGCTCACGGGTCCGGATCGCTTTCCGGACAAAGCGCGAAGCCTCCCCGATATACGTGGTTACAAATTCAGTAGTCGGAGCGGTAGTTTTGATGCGTAGTACGTAGTTCGGGAAAGGGCTGCATTCGGGAAAGCGCTCGCCAACGTGCGTTTCGAAGTCACTGAGGATAGTGATGTGACTGTTACACTTGATGTCTTCGGCAAGAAGGAGTGCCTTGGCGGCGGTGACCATAGCGGAGTAGGCATGGTATCCCGCGTCGGCCGGAGCGTTGCCCTCCAGGCTACGGCTGGCCGCAAATATCTTGTTGCTGCTGTCGTTGAGGATGGCACCGACGACGTCGAGGCTTACGCCCGCGCACTCCCCCACCCCGATCTCCTGGCGGTAGTCTTCGTCCTGTCCCCAATCGTGGAACTCTTCGTCCGTAATTCCGGAGGTATCGCCCAACGGTTTCAGGAGGCTATAGAAGTAGCGCTTGCCCTGCCGGGCGGCGTAGTCGTTGTAGTACTCCCCTTCGTGGGCTTCGGTCTTGTAGTCGTGGAAGAGGACGCGGACCACCTCCGGCACCCGGCGGGTAGGCACCTTGATCACCTTTTCGGCAATAAAGCCCCGCCCGTCGGGAGCGATCCCTCCACCGACGACCACCTGCATAGCGGGAGCGATCTTCTCCCCGACCCGAATGCTGGACCCATGGAATCCGATATTGGCGGCCATGTGCTGCCCGCAGGCGTTCATGCAGCCGCTGATCTTGATGCGCACGTCGTTTTCGCTGACCATTTCCGGGAACTCGTCGCGGACCATAGCTTCCAGTACCTGGGCCAGGCCGGTGGAATTGGTGACCCCCAGCGCGCAGGTGTCGGTGCCGGGGCAGGCAGTGATGTCGGCGGTGGTGTCGTAGCCGGGCAATCCGAGATCGAGGGCGTACAGGGCATTGAAGAGGTGGGGCAGGGCGGTGGGCGGTACGAAGCGTAGGATTATGCCCTGCTGTACGGTGAGGCGGATGTCGTCGCTGGCGTACTGCTTCACGGCTCCGGCGAGGAGGCGTGCCTGCTCCGCTTCCAGGTTTCCGAGCGGAATACGAATCGCCACGGCGCGGTAGCCGCCCTGCTTTTGTTCCAGTACGTTGGTCTTCAACCATTCGGCGTACACGGCCGGGTTGGCGGGGTCGACGGGTGCAAAGTTGTCGGGGGGCACCTGGCCGAGTCGCGGGACCAGGGCCGGGTCGATGGGGTAGCTCTGGTGAGCGATGGCCGGCCATTCCTCGTGGATCAGCTCCATGAAGCGGTCGAAGCCGAGGTCCTTGATCAGGAACTTCATCCGGGCCTTCATCCGCTTCTCGCGCTCGCCGTAGCGGTCGAATACCCGCAGGGCGGCTTCCTGGAACGGGATGATCTGATCGGCCGGGAGAAACTCAAAGGCGGTGTGCGCCACGATGGATACGGCACCGAGGCCGCCGCCGACGACGACCTTGAATCCACGCTGCCCGTCCTTTATGCGGGGGATGAACCCGAAGTCATGAAAGTAGGTGAAGGCGCTGTCGCGGTCGCTGCTGGAAAAGGCCGGCTTGATCTTTCTGCCCATCTCCTGGCAGATGGGATTGCGCAGGAAATAATCGAAGGTGGCGAAGACGTAGGGCGTCACGTCGAAGAGCTCTTCCGGATCGATGCCGGCCATCGGGCTGGCGGTCAGGTTGCGCACGGTATTGCCGCAGGCCTCCCGGGCCGTCATTCCGGCTTCGACCAGTTCCTCCCAGATGGCGGCACTGTCGTTGAGTTTGACGTAGTGCATCTGCACATTCTGCCGGGTGGTGATGTGCAGCCGTCCGTTGGTGTACTTCTCGGAGATGTCGGCCAGGGCGATGAGCTGGTCGGGGGTGAGGTGACCGAAGGGGATCTTGGTGCGAAACATATGCACGCCGAACTGACGCTGCCCGTACACGCCGCGAGTAAGGCGATAGTGCTTGAAGCGGTCCTCGTCCTCCTTGCCGTGCTGGTAGGCGTAGATGCGATCGGAAAGCTCTTCAATGTCCGCACGGTTGGCGGCGTCCAGGTGGTTCAGGGGGGCGGCTGCAGTCTTCATAGGCCTAAACTACCCGGAGAACGGGGTTTCGGTCGAGTCAATACAGGATAAATTGATCATATGAACGGATAATCTAAGGGAATAACTGTTTGACTGTTAGGTTTATACACATTTGCAATATGCAATATAGTAGAATCTTAACATATATTTTAATATGATATATTACTATAAGGCCCCAAGCCCTTGTTTATTTTCCGAAAGGATCTGCTGGTGGACCCCGCACTTGCGGGAGACGGGCAGTGGGTTCACGGATTCGAAACACCGTCGGTTGGCCGGTGGCCTTTACGGAGCAGTTGGCTGAATGTCGGTTATGACGCTCAGTGGGCGATAACGATGCCCATAAATCAGTACCTCTCCATGCTTAGGTTACCGAATTGCAGGCACGCTGGAACTACGGCTTGCTCATTGATCAACTGGTATTCTTCCGGAGGATCTACGCCCCCGGCACCTTTCCCCGTATCTTCACCGACCGGCCCGGCGGCCGCTGCGTTTGGGAACGACTTATACCCCTGACCGGACGGATGGGAAAATGGGTTGGGATAACTTGAGTCGGTTCGGCAGCCTATAAGACCATAAATTTAGGAATGGGGTGCACAATACCCCCATGGATTGCCGATATTGTGCTAAATCTTGCCGCCGACAATTTTACGGGCCAATCCAATCAAAATTTTGTTTTTTATCCATTTGATGGATATTGGGTCAAAAAAATAACCTGAAACAGAATCTTATTCCTCTTTTTAAGTTAAATCGGGGTTAAACTATCCTTATTCGCTAAAAAAACTTGTGTGGGTGTAAAGTGATGACTTATATTTGATACCACACAGGGGCTGCACCCCCTCATTCATTTTTAGTTCCCTGTTTCAATCAAAGTCTACCTATCGTCTAAACGTCTACACTAACTGATAACTGGCAGTAGCGCCGGCTCCCACTTCGGGAATAATCCCAAATTGAAACATTGTTAGTTATGGACGTCAAGTCTCACTCCGATCAGGAACTGATCAACCTTTACCTGTCTGGCCACGATCGCGCTTTCGAAGAGCTACTCGGCCGCCACCAACAGAAGATTTACACTTCCATCTACCTTTTTACGAAGGACCACAGTAAAGCGGAAGATATCTTCCAGGAGGTGTTCATCAAAATCATCGACACCCTCCGCCGGGGTAAGTACAACCACGAAGGCAAGTTCCTTCAGTGGGCCATGCGGATCTCGTACAACATGTGCGTGGATTCCTTTCGCCGCAACAAGCGCCGCCCCCAGGTCGGCCAGACCGAAACCTTCAACATCTTCGATGTCCTCCAATCCGACGAGGACAATGCCGAGGACGGCATGATCCGCAGCCAGACCCACGATAAGGTTCGCAAGCTGGTCGACGCCCTGCCCCCCGAGCAGCGGGAGGTAGTTATCCTCCGCCACTACGCCGACATGAGCTTCAAGGAGATCGCCAAGCTCACCCGCGTCAGCATCAACACCGCCCTCGGACGGATGCGCTATGCCCTGATCAACATGCGCAAGATGATCGACGAGAAGGAAATCGTACTGCAGTAGTAGCCGTTGGCTGCTTTTATCCCGAAGTAATAAAAAACCCCGTTGGCCTTGCGGCCAACGGGGTTTTTTAAGTCGTCGGACTCCGCTACACGCCCTCGGAAAGGGGGATGGGAAACTGGGTGAAGATGTCGTCGTTCGGCCGGTCGATGGGCAGGTAGGTACTGTTCAGGCGGCCGTAGCGGCGCAAATCCCACATCCGGTGTCCTTCACCCCACAGGCTGTAGCAGCGCTGGTACAGCATTTCGTCGATCAGGGCATCCTGTGTCACGGCCCCCGTGTAATCACCGATACCCGCTGCGTTGCGGATCACGTTCAGTGCCCTTACCCCCTCTTCCAGGTTCCCCAGGTTGATATTGGCCTCGGCGTAGATCAGCACCAGCTCCTCATTGCGGATGATGTCGATGGGCGAGATGGCCGAAGCGTAGAGGGCGGTTTCGTACTGGCCGTTCAGGCCGTCCTGGCTGGTGGCCTGTACCCGGAGGCCGAATTTTTCAAGCCGCTCGTCATCCGCGGTGGCATTGGCAATGATGCGGGGATTCACGACGATTTGGTCCCCGCTTTGTCCGGGTGTTTTGAACAGGGGATTCAGGAGGTCGCCAGCTGTCGTACTGAATACGTGCTGGGGACCAGTGGTGAGGTCGCCTTCGAGGTCAAGGAAACTTTGATTGACATAATTCAGGGCCTCCTGGTAGCGGGCACCGTGGGTCGCTACGCGGGCGGCAATGGCCCGGTTGAAGGTGGAGAAGGAAGCCGGGGTGTTGAAATTGGCAAATCCATCGGAAAGTGTAAAGGCGAATTCCGCCCCCTGAAGTTCAGTGTTGGCTTCGTCCAGCAGTTGCAGTAGTGCATCGTAGCTGGCATCCTCGCTCAGGAAGGGACCCAGATTCTCCGGGTCCGCCACATCAACCCGAATACCGTTGGACCCGAGCATATCCAGGATCCGACCGAGCATCACGGCCTTAATGGTATTAGCAAAGCCCCGATACCCCTGCTTTTCGGATTCGGTTACGCTGCTGGTATTGTCCAGTGCTTCCAGCAAGATATTGGCGTTTTTGACGACTGCATAGCTGGCATTGAAGGGCCCGGTGATGTAGAACGTGTTGTTATCGAGCAGCAGGTTCTCCTTACCGAGCAGGTCTTCCGTATTACGGGGATCCGCGTCAAAGATGTACAGTTCGCGGGCAATGGATCCGCTGGCCGTCACGTAGCCGGCATAGCCATTCCGCATGCCCGCCTCGATACCGGTGGCCAGCAGGTCAAGCTCCACCTCGGAAGCGTCCGTCAGTACACTGCTCAGGCTGGGACCGTTGGGATCAAACTGTTCATCAATCTCACAGCTCAGCGTGGCAAGGGATAGTCCCGCCAGCAGGAAAAGAGAGGTAAATTTCATGGATATATAATTTCGGGACACGGGCGCGAGGTCGACTCCCGTAGACTGGATAGTTAGTAAGGTGGATTAAAAGTCAAGGCCGATCTGTAGGTAAAACTGCTTACTGCTGGGGAAGGGTGCTACCTCCAGGTTGGTAGACAGTCCGCTTCCACCGTTTACCGAGGTTTCCGGATCGTAACTGCTATAGTCGGTCAGGGTAAAAATATTCCGGCCGGAAACACCCACCCGTATTCCCTTTATATACTCGCTTTGCAGCGGAAAGCGGTACATGATCCCGGCTTCGCGAAGACGGAAATAGGAGCCATCCTCGATGAAGGTTTCCAGGTTTTCAAACTCCCGGGGCGTGGTGCCGCCCAGGTCGGTGAGTAAGCGCGACAAGTTGAGCAACTCACTGCCCTGCCGCCAGTGAAAAAGGAAATTGATATCCAGATTCTGAAACAGGGTCAGGTTATTATTCCAACCGAATTGAAACTTCGGCTCGGTATTTCCTACCCGCTCGGGTCCGTCGGGGCCGCTCGTCCATAAACCGGTGATGGGCGAGCCCTCATCGATATAAAAGGTGCCGAGTCCCAATCCGAAACCGGCACCGGGGGGCACGAAGCTCGGAATATCCTCACCCTCGCTGTCGTCTTTGATGCCCAGCCGGGTGACCTCACTACGGTTCAGCCAGAAGTTGAGGGAGGTCCGGTAATTGAAGTCTGGTGTACTGACCGGATTGAGCCCCAGTTGGAATTCGAATCCTTGGTTGCGCAGGTCGAGGTCGTTACGAATTTCATTGGTGAAGCCGGAGGAGGTAGGCAGTGTGCGGTCGTACAGCAGGTCGGACACGTCACGGATGTAGTAAGTAGCCGTTATATTGACCTTGTTGTCGAACAGGCCGATGTCGGTACCGAACTCGATCTCCGAACTGGTTTCCGGCTCCAGTTCACTGTTGCCCTGCCGCCCGTTGACCGAGAAGCCAGCGCGACCGCCAATGCTGGTATTGGTGAGGGAAGTGAACAGGCGGCCGAAGCTGGCGCTGTTTCCCGTTTGCCCGTAGGCGGCCCGTAACTTCACCTGATTCAGGAAGCTCCCCGGCCGCCAGAAGTCGAACTCGTGCACATTGAGGGCCACCGAAGCCCGCGGGAAGGCGAAGAACTTGTTTGGGTCGCCGTTGAGTGAGGATTTGTCAAACCGGATGCCAGCGGTGCCGATAATCCGGTCGTTGATATTGACTTCCTCCTGTACCAGGTAGCCGAATTCCTCGACGTTGAGGAGACTTTGGGTGATCTCCTGTGCGGCACCCCGGGTCAGGTTCGTTTGTAGTGGAATAAGCTGAGTGGTGGTAGCCAGCAATTGGTCGGCGGACTGATTCAGGTAAGTGATTCCAGCCTGGGTGGTAAAATTGATGCCGGTCTCGGTGTAAAAATCGTGTACCGCGATGGCGCTGTAGTTGTAGTTGAACAGGTCATTTTTTCCCTCGGCAACAAAGCCGTTCTGCCGGCCCCGCTGCGACTGAAAATTCTCGGGAACGTAAACGAAGGTTTTACTGAGGAAAAAGTCGAGGCCCCCGTTGAACACCAGGTTAAGCGACTGGCTGCCGGTCTGCAACAGGTTGAGATTGACGTTAATACCTTCCAGGACGCGGTCGACGTTTTCCTCATTGCGGGTCTGGTCGCGGGTCTGCAGGGGGTTACCGGAGAAGTTCGGGTTATCCGGATAATTCCCGTCGGCGTCCGGAAACAGGTTTACGTAGTCGCGGGTAAAGGCCAGGGTGTATCCGTACGACAGACCTCCCTCGTTCTCATTGCCGCTGAAGGAGCGGGAACCCTGGGACCGGATGTAGTTGGTATTCGACTGAATACGCAGACGGTCGCTGATCTTATGACTCAGGTTGAGGCGGGCGGTAAAGCGCTCGTATCCGGTATTTTTGATGATGCCGTCCTCGTCGCGCCAACTGGTGCTCACGAAGAAATTCGTCCTTTCGTTTCCACCGCTGACCCGCAGCCGGCTGTCGGTGATGAACCCTTTCTCCCCGTAAATGATGTCCTCGTAATCGAAGATCTCCCCGCGGGACTGCGCAGCCTCGAACTCGGCCCGCGCGTCAGTTCCGTATTCTTCCTCGATCTGAGCTGCGGTGTAGGACCGACGACCCACTTTGCGGATGATGGTGTTGAATCCGAGGTCCTGACTAAACGAAACCCGGGTGTCTCCGGAAACGCCCTTTTTAGTGGTAATGATGACTACCCCGGCATTGGCCCGGGTACCGTAGATGGCCGCTGCGGAAGCCCCCTTGAGCACTTCTATGCTTTCGATGTCGTCGGGATTGATGTCCGCGATTCGATTCGAAGCGCCTTCCTCGTTCTCGCTATTCGCGCCGGAGGCATTGCGGGAACCGTTGGGGATCTCGATGTTTGAGATATACACCCCGTCCACAATGAAGAGTGGTTGGTTGTTGCCGGACAAAGAGGAGACCCCCCGTAGCCGTAATGCGTACCCCCCGCCGGGGGCACCGGTAGTCTGGGTGATGTTCACCCCGGTAAGTTTGCCGTACAAGGCGCCATCCACCGTTTGCTGGCTGGTTACGCCCGTCAGCTCCTCTCCACTGACGACGGAAACGGCGTTGGCCAGGTTAGAGCGCTTGATGGTGGAAGCCAGACCGGTCACGACGACCTGCTCGAGGTTGGCGACATCGTCTTCAAGCACAATTTTCAGTGGAGCGATACCCCGGGTAACCTCCACCGTTTGGGTAGTAAACCCGGTATAACTCAGGCGAAGCCTGGCGGGATCACCGGGCACGTCAAGGTTGAAGGTTCCGTCAAAGTCGGTCACCGTGCCCGTCGTGGTGCCGACGACGAGGACGGAAACACCGACAAGGGGTTCTCCCCCTAGTTCAGTGATAGTCCCCGATACCGGATACTGACCAAAAAGAGTGTACGGAACAACCAGCAAAAAGAATATGCCAGCTGCCGCACGGAAATGATAAGGTAGCATAAAGGAGGTAATTAGTAAGTGTAAATCAGTAGGGGGCAAACGTTTGTATCTAAAATTTCGCTGCCTTTTCCGCCTATTATATCGGGACAAGACCACCATCCCGATTAATAAATAATGCAGGCAAGGTAGTACAGAATTTAAACACCTGATTCCTAAATTGACAGATCCGGTACAAGGCCGCTAATCCCGCTTGTCGGTCGTCTGTGGTTGGGAGACAGGGGCAGAGGACTTACCGCCTTGCACCCGCGGTCCCGCCCGCCCTATTTCATACCTTTGCGCGGCCGAAATCACACAAGCCTACGTATGCTACCAACCACTCCCCCGCCCACCCACCTGCTGGGTGTCCTGCGTACCCTCTGGCGGTGGCGCCGGCCCATTCTGTATACCACCCTGGCGGGTACCCTGCTGGCGGTGGTCATTTCCCTCCTGCTGACGCCCTATTTTACGGGCTACACCTCCTTCGTAGCGATCAGTCCGGAACAGGTATCGATCGAGAGCACTTTCGGCACTGCGGGCGGGCGCGTGCAGTTTTACGGGACCGGCGACGATATTGACCGCATGCTGAGCATCGCGGAAAGTAATGAACTCGTGGATTTCATGGTCGACTCCTTTAATCTCTACTCCGTCTACGACATCGACAGTACGACGGTAAAGGGGCCCGTGTACGTCCGTCAGGAATTTCAGGGCCTCTACGATATTGAACGGTCTCCGCGCGACATCCTGGAGCTGACCATCGAAGACCGCGACCCCCGCCGAGCCGCCGCGATGGTCACCGCCGCACGGGAGAGAATCGATGCCCTGAACCTGGCACTGATCCGGTCTACCCACCAACGCAACGCCTCCGGCCTGGAACGGGACGTCACCCAGAGCGAGGAACGGCTGGGCGATCTCAACCGCCGGCTTTCCGGGGTGCGGAAGCAGTCCGGCATTTACAACACCGACGCTCAGAGCGAAGCCCTGTCCATGGCCTCCAGTCAGCTCGACCAGCAACTCGCCACGACCGAAGCCCGCCTGGAGGCCTTTCGCGAGCGGGGTATGCGGGACAGCATCAACAAGCTTTCGGTCGACCTGATCGGCCTTCAGCGTACCCGCCTTTCGGTGGATGCGCAACTGGATCGCCTGAACGGGAGCATCGGACAGATCGAAAACATGGAGGAGGAGCGGCTGCTGGCCAATGATGAGCTGAACATCAACCGGAACCGGCTCAAGCAGTACCAAACGATCCTCGACGGCGAACGGCGTACGCTGGAGGTGATCGAAGAAGCGAGAGTGCCGCTGGTCAAGAGCTCACCCATCCGCTGGCTGATCGTCTCGGTCACGGCAGTGGTTACCTTCATTTTTGCCGTTGTGGGCGTACTGCTGCTGGAAAACGGCCGGCGCTACGACTGGAGAAGCGTTACGCGGTGAGCCTTCCGTTGCGCCTATACGCCGGCTACGCGGCCGTGGTACTGCTCTGCATCGGGGCCGCCATCGCTAGCGGGGCGTACTGGCTCGCCGGGCTGCCCGTCTTCCTGTGGGTGATCGGGCAATCGGTGATGGATTTCAGGCCCCTGTTCTGGCTGCTGCTCGTATGCATCCCCCTGGGCGCGGAAGTAACCCTTCCGGGGGGCTTCGGGACCGACCTGCCCACGGAGCCCCTCGCCATCGGCCTCACCGGTCTGCTGCTCGTACACGCGGCCCAACACTGGCCACAGTATGACCACCGCCTGTTCGCCCATCCCATTGCCCTGCTGCTCTACCTCCACGTAAGCTGGATCATCGTCGCCAGCGGCTTCGCGGAGCTTAAGCTCATCAGCCTCAAGTTTTCCCTGGCCAAGCTCTGGTACGTGGGAGCCTTCTTCCTGATGCCCCTCTTACTGCTGCAGACGCCCGGCCGGGTAAGGATCTTCGCGTACTGCGTATTCTGGCCCCTGTTGTTCGTGGCCGTGCAGTCGCTGCTGCGGCACGCCACCTTCGGCTTCAGTTTTGCCGATCAGTTTCGTACCCTTCACCCCTTTATGCGGAACCACGTGAGCTACGCCGGCTGCCTCACGACCTTCGTTCCCTGGCTGGGCTACCTCGTTGTAGAGCGCAGGCGCGGCGGCCGATCGTACCGCTGGTTGCTGTACGGAGTCGGTGCGTTGTGGGTGGTCGCGATCGGCTTTTCCTTCACCCGGGCGGCTTACATCTCCCTGGGCATGGCCGGAGTGGCCTTTTTCGTTATTCGCCACCACCTGCTGCGCCCGGCCCTGTTTGCGGCCCTGCTGGCTGGTGCGGCGGTCGCCACCTACTTCACCTACCAGGATAACTACCTGAACTACGCGCCTAATTTCGACACGACGATCGCCCACCAGGAATTCGAGGACCTGATCTCCGCCACCTACAAACTGGAGGACATCTCCACCATGGAACGCTTTTACCGCTGGGTGGCGGGGGGCAACATGGTGCCCTACCGCCCCCTGACGGGCTTCGGGCCGGGCAACTTCGTCGAACTCTACCAGGGCTACACCAACAATAACTTCCAGACCTACGTCAGCGACAATACGGACGGCAGCGGTATCCACAACTACTACCTCATGACGCTCGTGGAACAGGGCTACGTGGGGCTGGGTATTTTGCTGCTGTTCCTGTCGGGTATCCTGCTCTTCGGGGAAAAGCTGTACCGGGGCCAGGAAGATCCGGCCGCCCGGGCGGCCATCATGGCCGGCATGCTTTCGGTGATCATTGTTTGCGCCTTCTCGATCATTAACGACGTACTGGAAACCGATAAGATCGGATCCCTCTTCTTCCTCAGTACGGCGATCGTGGTTACCATGGGGAGGTACCGCCGCTCAACCCAGTTCCCCCAGTAGGTAGAGCACCCCGGCCAGGGCCAGGATGCCGAAGAGAACACTGACCGCGAGGTAGGTCAGCGCTACGAGCGTGTGCCCGTACTGGAGCAACTGCAGCAGTTCGGCGGCAAAGGTGGAGAAGGTAGAGAAGCCCCCGCAGAATCCCGTCAGCAAGAGCAGTTGGCCCGCCCGCGGCAGCTGCTCCCGCCAGAACAGGGAGAGACCGTATCCGAGCAGCAGGCAGGCGATCAGGTTGGCCAACAGGGTGGCCCAGGGGAAATTCCCCTCGGAAAGGGGTTCGGGGGGCAGCAGCAGGGCCAGTCCGTACCGCGATACGGCACCCAGCCCACCGCCGAGGAAGACCCACCACCAGCTCACGCGGCCTGCTGGACCCGTTCGGGCACCTGGCTGCGGCGGATGGCAGTGGCGTAGCGGTGCAGGACATAAGTAAGGCCAAGCGCCAGCCCGATTTCAATCAGGAGTATGAGGTGAAGGTCCAGTAGGGGATCCAGGAACAGGGCCAGACTGATAAACAGCAGGTTCACCAGGGCCAGTACGAAGGTGGCCTGTACGTGGGTAAGGTGGGAGTCGATCAGCAGGTGGTGAATATGCCGGCGATCGGGCTTCATGGGGCTCTCGCCGCGAACGGCCCGGGTAATGAATACCCGGATGGTATCGAACAGGGGAATGATGAGGATTCCCACGGCCACGCTGATCGGATTGCTGAAACGATAAATGGAGGGAATGGCGGCCGTCGAGCAGACGTCAATAAACTCTACCGTCATGATGCCCAACAGAATACCGATGAGGAGCGCACCGGTGTCTCCCATAAAGGTTTTCTGGGTCTTGGACATGTTGTAGTACAGGAAGGCCAGCAGCCCGCCGGCCGCCGCCAGCGCAAGCACCCCCAGGTGGGCCAAACCCACCACGAAAAACCAGGTACCGAAACTCAGCATCGAGATGATGCCCACCGTTCCGGCCAGTCCGTCGATCCCGTCGATTAAATTAAAGGAGTTGGTGATCACGAGCAGGGTGAAGACGCTGAAGGCGATCGAAAGCCAGTACGGCAGGTCACCGTTGAGGTAAAAAAGGTTGTACAGCCCCTCCAGGCGAACTTCGCCGCGGGTGACGAGGATCGCAATGGCGATCATCAGGCCGGCAGTTTTCTTGCCGGCCGACAACTCATTGATGTCGTCCTTCGTGCCGATCATAAACACGATCACCAGCGCACTCAGGATGTACTGCAGCCCGTCCCACTGCCGGATGGGGGTGAGCAGCAGCGAGCAGAAAAGAATCCCCAGAAAGATCGGGATGCCCCCGAGGCAGGGCGTGATAATCTCGTGACTGCTGCGGGCCTCGGGGTGGGCCACGAGCTTTTTCTCAATGGCAATACGAATCACGTGGGGCATGATCGCAAAAACCAGGGCAAAGGAAATGAGGAAGCTAAGTATAAATTCAAGCATACGCTGGTGTTAGAAGCCGATGGAGACGCTGAATACAAAAATACTGGCCGCGCGAATTCTGAGGGTCAACAGAACTTTAATTCTCCGCAAATATACTCCGCCAGTTGGTCACTGCGCCACAAGGTGCCAGTCGGATGGCTGCCCGTAGTCAACCTTGTCCAGGTACAAGCCGCCAGCCGGCACGCTGAACGGACGGGGGAGGGGCTGCTGGAGGTCCAGGGATTTCCGGACCGCTTCCAGTGGAAGTTTACCGCTGCCTACCTGCAGGCACATGCCCACGATGAGCCGTACCATGCCGCGCAGGAATCGATTGGCCGACACGTGGTAGCGGAGCTCGTTCTCCCCGAATACCCAGTAGCTCACCGTCAGGGTACAATTCATGGTAAAGGCATCGGAGTTGGTCTTGCAGAACGGGGCAAACGCTCCGTATTCCAGCAGAAGGTCCGCAGCCGCCTCCATTTTCCCGTGATCCAGCTCCCGGAGCGCCGGCAGCCAGGCTACGGTATCCGGGCGGAAAGGATCTTTTTGCCGGCTGATACGGTATACGTACGACCGCCCGAGGGGGCTAAATCGGGCGTGTACATTCGGGGGTACTTCCGAGATCCTGCGCAGGGCGATATCTTCCGGCAGGTACCGGTTCAGGCGCTCCAGCAGCCGGGGGGGAAACTGCCCGGCATAATCGAAATGGGCCGCGTAGTCCGATGCGTGTACCCCGGCATCCGTCCGTCCGCAGCCCACCAGCTTGATCGGCTCTCCGAGGATAAGGGAAAGCGCCGAATCGATGGTTTCCTCTACCGATCGCGCGTTCGGCTGCCGTTGCCAACCGGAATAGGCCGTGCCGCAGTAGGCCAGCTCCAGCATATATCTCCGGGCCGTCACAGCAGCGATTTTTTCTTGGAGCGGGTCACGAAGGGCGGGTTCAAGTAAAAAGGCGCGTAAGCCGCTACCCCGGGGCGGCGGCGCGCGGGTGCAAGGAGGTAACGGGCCGCCGCCACGGTAGCTCCGCCGAAGGTAAACGCATTATCGTCCTCCACGGCTTCCCGCACGCGTGCCTGACCGGGACCACATACCTGAATGCGCCCCAGCCCTGCGCCATCGAGGAGGTTTCCCCGCCAGGTTGGCTCGGTCAGGCGTACGTTCATCACCTCCGTCAGGGCCTCGCCCGTAGCCGGGGAAAACACCTGCCCGAAGACTTCCCCCCGGCGGGAATCGATCACGGCCAGTTGATGATCCACTCCTTCCGCCTGGCTCGCCCGGGCGAGGGCCTCGAGGGTGGGCACCACCTCAAATACCAGCCCCGGCAAGGCTGCGCACAGCCCCTTGGCGGTAGCCGCTCCGACGCGCAGGCTGGTGTAGGAGCCCGGGCCGTCGCTCAGCACCACGGCATCCAGGGAGGAAAGATGCGTTCCCGCCTCGCGCACCGCCTGCTGGATGAAGCGGGTGAGGTGGCTGGCGTGCTGGTGCACCGCGCCGGCCGTGACCTCGGCAAGCAGCACGCCGTCGCGGGCTACGGCCACGGAGCAGATATCGGTAGCGGTCTCGAGGAAAAGTTCGACCATATTACAGCAGTTCGTTCGGCGACCAGAAGCGGGAGGTAAAGTCCACGACCCGGTCGTTCTCCACCCGGATGCCTTCGGATTCCAGCCGGTCCTGCATGAGGGCGGGAGGTGAAAAATGATGGCGCCCGCTGAGCTCCCCCTTGCGGTTGACGACGCGGTGGGCCGGCACCTCATCAGCGGACACGCACTGGAAAAGGGCCCACCCCACCATGCGGGCACTGCCCAGGGTGAGGAAGTCGGCGATGGCGCCGTAGGTAGTCACGCGACCGGGGGGAATCAGCCGGGCGACATCGTGAACGTTTTCGATGTAGTGGGCCGCCAAGGCTAGCGGTGAATCTCCCGCGCCATCCGCTTGTCCTTGTCCGACCGGGGAATCGTACCGAAAACGTGATCCCAAAGCGGTTGGGACACCCCGAAGAGCACCTCGTCCTTACTGTAGTGGTGGATGGAGTGGTTGACCCAGAGGGTGCGGAGAAAATTACGGGGCGGGGCATAAATATGGACGGTGTAGTGCACGACCAGGTACAGCGCGTAGCCCACGACAAAGCCCGCCAGGTACGAAAAAGAGTACTGCCCCAGTACCAACTCGAAGAGAAAGAGCAGGCCCGTGGCCAGCACGATAGCTACCAGGGGCGGCATGGCGAGGCGCCGCTTGTCTTTGGGGTAATCGTGGTGCATGCCGTGCATCTTGTAGGTCGCCTTCTTGTACCCCTCCGAGGCGCCGTGGGGGGGATGGTAGATCCAGCGGTGGATGGCGTACTCCGTAAAGGTGAAGCCGAGTATCCCGACAAAGAAGACCAGCACCACCGTTGCTCCCGCGATGTCCGTCTGGACCAGGGTGTACCAGAGCAGGCCGACGGCGTACACGAAAAAAATGATGATCGGGGTAGCGATGTGCGTCTGGGTCAGCCGATTGAGAATCTTGTTCTCAAACATCGGGGGCGACAGGTCGGTATTCGACTTGAATTTCTGGGTGCGGGCTTTCATCGGAATGAATTAGCGGGTGGGGCCTCCTTTACTCCCGGGGGAGCTAAACGAGGTTAAATCGTTGTTTAATCTTCCGGCCGTACATGCGTTTATAAACGCGGTACATGCGCTGGAGATGTTTGACACTGTAAGTGGCCGGCTCCCCGTTTGGTTTAAGGTAGCCCTGCTCCTGCATCCATTCGTCGTTGAAAACCTTGCCGAGGTACTTGCTGCCGTGATCGGGGAAAAGTACGACCACCACGTCGTCGGCCGTGAGTTGCTTGCGCATGGAAAATACGGCTTCAAGGGCGGCTCCGCTGCTGTACCCCAGTAATAGACCCTCCCGCAGGGCGAGCTCCCGCACGCGCAGCGCGGCAGCGCGGTCCCCCACTTTGATGAACTCGTCAATCAGGTCGAAGGCCACGTTATCGGGAATGATGGTTTTGCCCAGTCCTTCGACCTTCCAGCTAAAGATCTCGTCGGGGTCGAAGACGCCGGTTTGCCAGTATTTCTTCAGCACCGATCCGTAAGCATCGACGCCGACGATGGTCACGTCGGGGTTCTGCTCCTTGAGGTAGCGGGCGGTACCGGAAAGGGTGCCGCCGGTGCCCGCGCAGCAGACGTAGTGGGTAACCTTGCCATCGGTATCCTTCCAGATTTCGGGGCCGGTGCTGTAGTAGTGGGCTCCGCTGTTGTCGAGGTTCCAGTTCTGGCGGAGGTAGAAGCTGTTGGGGATGGTGCCGGCCAGCTCTTCGGCCCGGCTGTAGTAGGATTCCGGATCCTCGGGTGCGGCGTCTTTCGGGCACAGCACGATTTTGGCCCCCAGCGCCTTGAGCAGGGCCTGCTTCTCCGGCCCCGCCTTATCGGTAAGGGTCAGGATGCACTTGTATCCTTTGATGGCGGCGATCATCGCAATACTGAAGCCGGTGTTGCCGCTGGTCGCTTCGATCAGGGTAGCGCCCGGGTGGATGCGGCCCTTGCGCTCGGCCTGCTCGATCATGTAAAGGGCGGCCCGGTCCTTCGCGGAGTGGCCCGGGTTCATCGACTCCATTTTGCCGTAAACCGTAGCGGGAATGCGGCTCCCACAGATGCGGTCCAGACGGATTAACGGTGTGTTGCCGATGGCTTGTAAAACACTGTCGTAGCGCATAGGGGGGTGAGAGTTCATGAACCGGGAACGGCGAAGTTACATGCTTAAGCCTTAACGCGATGACCCCGCCGGTAGTTGGCTCGCTATATTGCGGGCCGTCTCCGTCACCGCAAAAGTACGGCCGGGACTTATTTTCCTTTTCACGCCCCCCTGCACCCGCCCGTATGGCCAAATACAACGTTTCCCTTAAGGCCCGACTTATCCTGGAGGACCGGGGCCGCATTCTGCTGCTCAAGCAGACCAAACCGAATGGCGGCAATTACAGCCTGATCGGCGGCACGATCGAGCGCAAGGAGTATGCCGTGGAATCCCTGATCCGGGAAAGTTTCGAGGAGGCGGGACTGGAGCTTACGCCCGCCGACCTTACCCTGGTGCACGTGCTGCACAAGCGGTACAAGAAGGCGCACCGCATCGTCCTGTACTTCCGGGCCCACCACTACGAGGGCGAGCCCCAGAGCAAGGAGCTCAAGAAATTTGAGAACGTGGAGTGGCACCCCTACGACAACCTGCCCCCCAACCTCACCACTACCGTACGCCGCGTCCTCAACGCCTACAGCCGCGGTCGCCTGTATTCGGAGATGCAAAAGTAGGCGGTCCGCGGGTGGGGCGTTAACTTAGCCGTTCGTTGCAAGCGTGTCCTCCTTCCCCTCCGGGCTTCCTTCCGGATCATGACCCCTCCCCTCCCCGCCCTGCGCATGGGCGACCTGGCTCCCACCGAGCAGCCCCGCGAAAAATTACTCCGCCACGGTCCGCGTTCCCTTTCGGACGCCGAATTGCTGGCGATCCTGCTCCGCAGCGGTACCCGTGGCAGTTCCGTGCTGGACCTTTCCCGACGCCTGCTGCTCTCCGTTGACCATGACCTACATGCCCTGGCCCGATTGCAGGTCCAGGACCTCGTCCGGATCGCGGGCGTAGGTCAGGTAAAGGCCATGCAGGTGATCGCGGCCCTCGAGCTGGGCCGAAGGCGGGAAGCGGCCCTCCCCCACCGCAAACCGGTACTTTCCAACAGCCAAAGCTGCTTTGTCTACCTGCGGCCGTTGCTGGGAGACCTGAATCATGAAGAGTTTCACCTCCTCTGCCTCAATCGCGCCAACCAGCTGCTGGGCGCCCACCTCATCAGCCGCGGGGGGACAACCGGCACGGTCGCTGACGCGAAGCACATCTTCCGTACCGCCCTGCAACATGGCTCGGCGACTTCCCTCGTGCTGGCCCACAACCACCCGAGCGGGCAGTTGCAGCCGAGTGCGGCGGACGTACGGCTGACCACTAAGCTCTGCCGGGCCGCCCGCAGCCTCGACCTGCACGTCCTAGACCACCTCATCGTGGCCGGAAACCGCTACTACAGCTTTGCCGATCACGCACTGCTGGAGCAGTCGGAGGAATAAAGCCCAGAAAGCATATCTTCGCGCTTCCAAACCAGATACTGGCCGGCTTCCTTACATTGAGGCAGCCGCAAACCGAAACACATGGCCTCCACCTCCGATATCAAGAACGGATTTACCTTCCGCCACAACCACGACATCTACAGCGTGATCGAGTTTCAGCACGTCAAACCCGGGAAGGGAGCAGCATTTGTACGCACGAAGATCAAGAGTCTTTCTACCGGCCGCGTCCTGAGTGAGACCTTCCCCTCCGGCCACAAGGTGGAAGAGGTGCGGGTCGAGCGCCACAAGATGCAATACCTGTACAAGGACGAGATGGGCTATCACTTCATGAACACGGAAAGCTTCGAGCAGGCCCGCATTCAGGAGGTCATGATCGACAATCCCGGCTTCATCCGGGAAGGGGATACCATTGAAGTGCTCTACAACACCGACGACAACACGCCACTGACCGTCGACCTGCCGCAGTACGTCGAGATGGAGGTGACCTACACCGAACCCGGGGTCAAGGGAGATACGGCCACCAACACCCTGAAGCCCGCGACCATCGAAACCGGGGCCGAGGTTCGGGTTCCCCTGTTCGTGAACGCCGGCGATAAGATTAAGATTGACACCCGCAGCGGCTCTTATGTGAGCCGCGTTTAAACCACGCCCAACGCATGACGCTTAAAGACATTCAGGAGCTTATCAAGCTAGTCGCCAAGACCGAAATTTCCGAATTCAAGTACAAGGACGACCAGCTTGCCGTACATATCCGGGGAAAATCTTTCACCCCGTACGCCGGCATGCCCGCCCCGCCGCCCACCTTCAGCACGCCCGCCCCGGCCATGAATACCGGCATACCCCCTGCCGCAACTGCCGCCACACCCGCCGCGTCGGGTGACGCCATCCAGGAGGATCTACCCGCCGCAGCCCAGCCCGTACCGAGCAGGCTGATCGAGGTTAAATCCCCCATGATCGGGACCTTCTACCGTTCTTCCTCCCCCGACAAACCCCCGTACGTGAAGGTGGGCGACCGGATCTCGAAGGGCGATACGGTCTGCGTCGTCGAGGCGATGAAACTATTTAATGAAATCGAGACAGAGGTAACCGGCAAGATCGTCAAGGTGCTGGTCGAAGACGCTCAACCCATCGAGTACGACCAGCCGCTGTTCCTGGTCGACCCTTCCTAGACATCAGTATGGCTAAGAAATTCAACAAGATCCTCATCGCGAACCGCGGCGAGATTGCCCTGCGCATCATCCGCACCTGCCGGGAGATGGGCATCAAAACCGTAGCGATCTACTCGACCGCCGACCGCGAGAGCTTACACGTTCGCTTCGCCGACGAAGCGGTCTGCATCGGTCCGCCCTCCTCCGCCGAAAGCTACCTCAGCATTCCGCGCATTATGGCCGCCGTAGAAATCACCAACGCCGACGCCGTACACCCCGGCTACGGCTTCCTGAGTGAGAACGCCGATTTTGCCGAGATCTGCCAGGATTACGGCATCAAGTTCATCGGCCCCCGCCCCGAGCACATTCGGACGATGGGCGACAAAATCACCGCCAAGGACACCATGATCCGCGCCGGCGTACCCGTCGTGCCCGGTGACGGAAGCCTGCTGAAAAGTGCCGAAGACGGCATGGAGCGCGCCAAAACCATGGGCTACCCCGTCATGATCAAAGCTACCGCGGGGGGCGGGGGTAAGGGCATGCGCATCGTGACCCGGAAGGAGGACTTCGTGAAGCTCTGGGACAGTGCCCGCGCCGAAGCCAAAGCGAGTTTCGGCAACGACGGCATCTACATGGAGAAGTACATCCTGAAGCCCCGCCACATCGAGATCCAGGTTATCGGCGACCAGTCGGGCAAGGTCATCCACCTGAGCGAACGCGACTGCTCCGTCCAACGTCGCCACCAGAAATTGCTGGAGGAATGCCCCAGCCCCTTCATGACCGACGACCTGCGCCAACGTATGGGCGAAGCCGCCATCCAGGCCGGTGAAGCCATCGGCTACGAGGGCGTAGGCACGGTAGAGTTCCTGGTCGATGCCGATCGCAATTTCTACTTTATGGAGATGAACACCCGCATCCAGGTAGAGCACCCCGTAACCGAAGAGTCGATCGACCACGACCTCATCAAGGAGCAGATCAAGGTCGCCTACGGGGAAAGTCTGTCGGGCAAAAACTACTTCCCCAAGGGCCACGTCATCGAATGCCGCATCAACGCCGAAGATCCCTGGAATGATTTCCGGCCCAGCCCCGGTAAGATCACGAGTTTCCACAGTTCGAAGGGCCACGGAGTGCGGGTGGATACCCACGTGTATGCCGGGTACACGGTGAGCCCCTACTACGACAGCATGATCGCCAAGCTGATCGTCCGCGCGCCCACCCGGGCGGAAGCCATCACCAAAATGGAGCGGGCCCTCGACGAGTTCATCGTGGAAGGCATCAAAACCACCGTTCCCTTCCACCAGTGGCTGCTGAAGCAGGACGATTTCCGGAACGGCGACTTCGATACCGGCTGGCTCGGGCAGCAGCAATTACCTTCCAAGCAGGCCTAGTGGGCTGTCCGGGGGGTTCGCCATTAAACGATGGGTTCCAGGCGGCGCAGCAGCTGGATGGTGGCTAAGATTCCGGCCTCCTCCGTGAGCGCGTCGCCTTCGTACTCGACGCCGAGCCAGCCGCGGTAGCCCTGGTCCTTCACGATCCTGAGCATGCGGGCGTAATCCGTGTGTACTTCGTTGCCGGCCGCATCAAAATCCAGCGTTTTGGCGGAAACTGCCCTGGCGAAGGGCATCATCTCCTCTACGCCCCGGTAGCGGTCGTATTCTTCTGCGCAGCCATTCTCCGCACGCTCCAGGCAAAAATTTCCGAAATCCGGCAGGGTACCACAATTATCCATGCCGGTTCCCGCAACCACCCCGGCCAGCCACTTGCCGTCGCTGCTGTAGCCGCCGTGGTTTTCCACGATGACGTTCAGTCCGGCCGGTTGGGCGTACGTACTCAGGCGGGCGAGGCCGTCGGTGGCGGCGGCGGCCACCGCTTCCGGGCTTCCCTGGCCGGCCGCATTCACGCGGATACTGTGGCAGCCGAGGTAATGAGCCGCATCCACCCACTGGTAGTGGTTCTCGACGGCCGCCGTGCGTGCGGCCGGGTCGGAAGCGCCGAGGTCCCCCTCCCCGTCGACCATGATCAGCAGGGACCGGACGTCGTGGTCGACGGCCCGTTGCTTCATCTGCGCTAGGTAGGCCTGGTCTTTGGCCCGCTCCTTAAAGAACTGGTTCACGTATTCCACCCCGCCCAGTCCGAAGGTCTGGCGGGCGACCCCGGCAAACTCCAGGTGATCGAGGGTGCCGGAGAAAAAGGACTTGTGCAGGCTCCACTGCGCAAGGCTAATGTCGAACCACTCCTTCCCTGGCCTGACCGGTACAGCCTGCGCGCGGTCGCGGGAAGGTTGGCAACCGGCCAGTACCCCGGCACCGAGCAGGGCGGTGGAATAAATAAAGCTTCTTCGTTGCATGGGCTCAGACTTTGACCTGAAAGGTAAGGGAAAGGAAAGGGAAAGGACGAAGTGCGGGTACCTAGCCGTATTTGTTACATTGCACGCACCAACCCGCACCGTCGCTCCGCTCCGTTTTCGGCGCTTCTACCTCCATCCCCCTGCCATGAGAATCGTAAACCTACTGCGCTCCGCCGACGAACGTGCCCTGACAAACCGGAAAAAGGCCGGCGCCCCCCCGGGCACTATGGTGTACACCGGACAACGGCAAACCGACCGCGTACATACTCACCTCACGCAGTACCACGGCGATTTCTTCCAGGTCCAAACCGCCCTGGACGCCCTCCCGGAGCCCCACACCGATCAGGCGACGTGCTGGTTTGATATGCGGGGCCTGCACCACATCAAACTCGTGGAACAACTCGGCACCCGCTTCGGCATGCACCCCCTCGCGCTGGAGGACGTGGTGGACGTACAGCAGCGGCCGAAAATGGAATTGTACGAAGAGGGAGTACTCATCATCATCAAGGCCTTTGCCTTCAACAGCGATACGCTGGACCTGAGCACGGAACAAGTATCGATCTACCTCTGCGAAGGTACCGTCCTGACCTTTCAGGAAGACGTCGGCGACCTGTTCAAGAGCGTCCGCAAGCGCCTGGAATCCTCTTCGGGCCGCATCCGAAGCCGCGGGGCGGATTACCTCGCCTATGCCCTGGTCGACAACGTAGTGGACAAGTACTTTACGGTCATCGACCAAATCGAGGTGGAGCTGGACAAGCTGGAGGAGGTCATCATGCGGTCGCCCGACGTGGAGACGAAGTCCAAGATCCATGACCTGCGCCTCTCTTTGCTCACCCTGCGCAAGAGCATCAGTCCGTTGCGGGAGCTCATGAACCGCTTCAGCGACAGCGAAAGCACCCTGGTGACCGCCGACACCCAGGTATACGTCCGTGACCTGCGCGACCACGTCATCCAGATCACCGACCTGATCGAAACCTACCGCGACGTCACCAACGGGCTCTACGACCTCTACGTCAGCGAAATCAGTTTCCGCATGAACAGCGTGATGCAGACCCTGACCATCGTGTCTACCATCTTTATCCCCCTGAGTTTTCTGGTCGGGGTCTACGGCATGAACTGGGACAATATGCCCGAACTACACACCAACTACGGCTACTTCGTACTGTGGGGAGTGATGCTCTCGGTGATCTTGGGAATGCTGGCCTGGTTCCGCTACCGACGCTGGATCTGAGGGGGAGCCGGCGGTGCAAAATTATTTGGTCGTAAATTCGCCGCCTCAACTACGCTTACCGCGCCATGAATAAACGTACGCTCACGATCATTGCCATTTTTCTTGCCCTGCTCTTCGTCGGGGCACTCGTATGGGGCATCTCCACCAAGAGCAAGCTGGAAGCGAGCTACACCGAGAAATCGGGTGAGGCGGAGCAGCTCACCCTGCTGCGGGATAACCTGCAGCAGTCCGTGGACAGCCTGGACCGGGCGTTCACCGAAGTCAGCGGCGAAAATGCCCAGCTCCAGGGTGAGCTCACCGAGGCCCAGGAGACCGCCAAACGCGCGCTCTACGACATGCGCGTCGCCCAGAAATCCCGCAAGAACGACAACGATGTTGCCTACAAGATGCGGGTACAGATCGAAGACCTGATCAATGTGCGGACCATGCTGGAAACCAGCATCGTAGAACTCACGGAAGAAAACAAGGACCTGCGCAACCGCAACGTCGCCCTTACCCGCGACCTCAGTACGGCCAAGACGGAAGCCTACAACGCCACCAAGCAGGTCGACAACCTCAGCCGGATGAACGAAAGCATGGAGGCCAATATCGACCGCCTTACCCTGGGCGCCTTCAAGGCCACGGCCATTCAGGTAGACCTGCTGCGCAAGAACGGATCCAACACCGCCAACGCCAGCCGCGCCCGCCGCATCTCGGTGAGCTTCGACCTGACCGACGTCCCCAGCGAGTACCTGGGCGTGCGGCCGATCTTCCTGGTCCTGACGGACGCCTCGGCGACACCCGTGATCAGCGAAAACCCCGTGCGGGCGAAATCGATCGTGAATGGGGCCGAAAAGGACATCATCGCCCTCGAAGGCCGCGACATCAACCTCGAGCGCAATCAGCGCATCAGTTTTACCCACGAGCTCGACGACAAGCTGGCCGAAGGCTTCTACCGCGCCGAGATCTACACCGACGTGGGCATGCTGGGTTCGGCAAAGGTGCAGCTGCGCTAGACCAAGGGTATTTACTGGGTTCGGGTTATGTGTTTGAAAAAGCTGAAGTCTAATGGTATTCCTGGAATTCGAGAAACCCCTTGAGAAGCTGTACGAGCAACTGGAAAAAGTACGCGAGGTCGGCGATGACGGCATCGTAGACATGCAGGCCACCATTGAGGAACTTGAGGCGCGCATCAAGCAGACCCGGCGTGATATCTACAGCAACCTCAGCGGCTGGCAACGCGTACAGCTGAGTCGCCACCCCGAACGCCCCTACACGCTTTACTACATCGAACAGATGTGCCGCAAGTTTGTGGAGCTCCACGGCGACCGCTATTACGGCGACGACAAGGCCATCGTGGGCGGGATCGGAAACATGGACGGGCAGACCGTCGTCATCATCGGTCACCAGAAGGGCGTCAACACCAAAATGCGGCAGTACCGCAACTTCGGCATGGCCAACCCGGAGGGCTACCGCAAGGCCCTGCGCCTCATGAAACTGGCCGAGCGCTTCGGCTTCCCCGTCGTATGCCTCATCGACACCCCCGGGGCCTTCCCCGGCATTGAGGCGGAGGAGCGCGGGCAGGCCGAGGCCATCGCCCGCAACCTCTTCGAGATGGCCCAGCTGCGGGTCCCCATTGTCTGTGCCGTGATCGGCGAAGGAGCCAGCGGCGGCGCCATCGGCATCGGCCTGGGCGATCACGTGATGATGCTCGAAAATACCTGGTACTCCGTCATCTCCCCCGAAAGCTGTAGCAGCATCCTCTGGCGCAGCTGGGACTATAAGGAGCAAGCCGCCGAAGCCCTCAAGCTGACGGCCGAAGACATGAAGGGCTTCGGGATCGTGGACGAGATCGTAAAGGAGCCCCAGGGCGGCGCCCACAACGCCCCCGAGGAAATGGCCAAATTGCTCAAGCGCCAACTCAAAAAGGCCATCGCTTGCATCCAGGAAAAAGCCGTGGACCAAATGATCGAGGACCGCATTGCGAAGTACGCCGCAATTGGTGAGGTAAGCCATGCGGATTAAGGTACTGCCCACAGCCGGGCGTATATTCGCCCTTACGTATGGAACAATCTTTTCCGAAGTTCAGCGGCACCGGAGTCGCGCTCATCACCCCCTTTAAACCGGATAAAACGATCGACTATCCTGCCCTGGGCCGGCTTATCGATTACGTCATCGAGGGAGGAGTGGATTACGTCGTAAGCCTCGGCACCACCGGAGAAGCGATCACCCTGAGCACCCAGGAATGCCGGGAAATCCTGGACTTCACCATCCGCGGCGTAGCGGAACGGGTCCCCATCGTAGCCGGCTTCTTCGGCGGCAACTACACCGAAAAGCTGGTCGGCGTCGTCCGGGATTATAATTTCGACGGGGTGGCGGGCATCATGTCGAGCAGCCCCGCCTACAGCAAACCCCCGCAGGAAGGTATTTACCAGCACTTTATGCGGGTGGCGGAAGTATCGCCACGCCCCCTCATCATTTACAACGTCCCCGGCCGCACCAGCAGCAACGTCCTGCCCGAGACCATCCTACGCCTGGCCGAGGACAGCGAACGCTTCGCCGCGGTCAAGGAGGCCAGCGGCCTCCTGAGCCAGGCGACCGAGATCCTCCGCCACCGTCCGGATCACTTCGGAGTGCTCTGCGGCGACGATCCCCTGGCCACGGCCATGATCGCGGTGGGCGGTCACGGGGGCATCAGCGTCATCGCCAATGCCCTGCCCTCCCACTTCAGCCGTATGGTCCGCGCGGCCCTCGAAAACCGTGTCGACGAGGCCCGCCAGTTGAATTTCGATATGCTCGACGTCCACCCCCTGCTGTACTGTGAGGGCAACCCGGTGGGCATCAAGGCCGCGGTGTCCCTGCTCGGCCTCTGCGGCAACCACCTGCGCGTGCCCCTGGTGCCCCTTAGTGAGCCCAACCGCGAGAAACTGCGCCGGGTGCTGGCGCTGATTCCCGGGCTCGACCTGTAGACCGGCCGTAACTTCCCCTTCCATGCGCTTCCTGAAACTTACCGGCCTCACCCTTCTGGTCCTGCTGCTCCTGCCCTTCCTGGCGGTACAGCTGTTTGGCGGCTCCATCGCCCGCCAGGTGGTGCGGGCGCTCAATAGCCGGCTGCAGACCGAGATCGTCATCGAGGAATACGACCTGAGCCTGCTGCGCTCCTTTCCCTACCTCTCGGCCGACCTGCGGGGCGTCACCGTGGAGGGCAGCGACGGCAGTGAGCTCCTGGCCGCCGATCGCCTGGGGTGCCTGCTCGACCTCAGCAGCCTCTTCGGCAAGGTCCGCATCACGGGCATCCGCATCGAAAACGGAAAGCTCCAGCTCTTCACCGACCGCGACGGCAACACCAATTACCAGCTCGCGGGCTATACCTCCGTCGGCGATCAGGGCGCGGACGCAGGTGCCAGGGCCGTGGAATTCGCGGCCGAGCGTGCCCGCCTGCGCAACGTTGTGCTGGTGTACCAGGATGCCCGCCTCAAGACCGATGTGCTGCTTACCGTGGCGGACGCCACCTTCAGCGGGGACTTCGGTAACCGAGAATACGTGCTCCAGACCCACGCGGAGCTGCGCATTGCCTACGTGGACCAGGACGGCTACCGCTACCTCGACCAGCAGGACGTTACCCTGGAGTCCACCACCACGGTCAACAACGAAGTGGGCGGCTACGCCTTTGCGCCCCTCCACCTGCAGGCCGGCGACCTCGAGCTCGAAGCCACCGGATACCTCACCCCCACCGACGACGGCCTCACTACCGCCCTGACCATCAGCAGCAGCTCCGGCAATCTGGAGGACGTGCTGCAGCTGGTCCCACCCGCCTACGCCGGTGCGCTCACTGACCTGGAAACCCGGGGTAGCCTGTTGCTTTCCGCCGCCGTTAACGGGGCCTGGACCAGCAGCAGCTATCCCCGCATCGACGGCAGGCTCAGCTTTGCCGACGGCCGGGTCGGAAGCCCCCGCATGGACGTGAGTGCCCGCGACCTGGACCTGCAGGCCACCTTTGCCTACCTCGACGGGCCGCGTGGCGGCGTACAGACCTTTGCCATCGAGCAACTCACCGGTACGTTCAGCGGGGAACCCTTCGACCTGAAGTTGCGGCTCGAAGACCTGGAGGACCCCCGCATCACCTTTAGCGCAGACGGAAGTTTGCCGCTCTCCACCCTGATCGCTTTTCTCGGCAACGATCGGCTGTCGGGGGTCGACGGCCTCCTGCGGTTCCGGGGCCTTACCCTCGGCGGGCGCTACGCCGACATGGTCGTCCCCCGACAAATGGGGCGGGTCTCTTCGACGGGCCTGCTCACGCTGGAGGACGGGGAAGTGACCCTCGGCGACCAGACGATCTACCTCCCGGAAGGCACCCTCGAGCTCAGCGATAACCGCCTCTCCGTAACGGGGCTCGCGGTACGGATGGACGAGACCGACCTGCAGTTCAGCGGCACGGCCACGAACCTCATTCCCGTCCTGTTTGCCGACAGCCTCAACAGCCAGGACGCCGCCCTCCAGTTCGAGGCTACGCTGACGGGCAGCCGGCTGGACCTGAAAGAGGTGCTCTCGCTCTCGGGTCCGGCCGACTCGGTTTCCGCCACTGCACCCGCGCCCCGCGCCCCCCTGACCGACTTTCTGAACGGTCGCTTCGCGGCAACGCTCGATGCCTGGAGCTGGGATAAAATGCACGGCGAGGAGTTCCGGGGTGAACTGGAGTTCCGGCCCGGCCGGTTGGACGTACGGGGCATGAGCGCGGCCATGGACGGGCAGTTCCGACTGGATGCGACCAGCTACTTTCAGTTACCCAGCCTCATCGAGGCCCGGGTGGCGGCGGAGGGCGTGGATGCCGAGGAGTTTTTCTACCAATCCGGCAACTTCGACCAGGAGGTGCTGACCTCGGAGAACATCGAAGGCAGCATGAATGCCCGCCTGTTGCTGGACATTTACTACGACTCTCTGGGCACGGTCGACTACGACCGGCTGCACGTACTGGCTAGCGTGGAAATACTGGACGGAGAGCTTCATGACTTCGCCATGCTGGAAAATTTTGCCTTTGCGCTGAAGTCCGGCGACCTGGAGCGCGTCCGCTTCACCCGCCTGGCTAATTTCTTCGAGATCGCGGACGGGACGCTCTACATCCCATCAATGTATATCCAAAGCAGCGCCATCAACCTGACGCTCAGCGGCAGCCACACCTTCGACCAGTACCTGGACTACTACGTCAAGGTCAACGCCGGCCAGGTGATCGCCAACAAGATCAGCCGCCACGACGACCGCCTGGAGGTACTGCCGGCCCGCAACGGACTCTTTAACCTGTACTATACGATCAAGGGACCGCTGGAAAATTACGCCGTGGAGAGCGATAAACGGGCCGTGAAAGTGGACTTCCAGCGGAGTGAATCCCGCCGCGACCGCATCCGACGCGCGCTCGAGATCCGCTTCCAGACGCCCATCGAGTTGCGGCCGCCGACGGGAGAGGAAGACACGGGAGAGTAGGCGCCTGTCCGCCAACCGTATACCATGCGCCGGAGATACGGCGTTTCCTGTGTTACACTATGAACCGTTAAGCCCCTTGCTACAGCGCTGCTTTACCCTCCTCGTCCTGCTTTCCCTGACCGCCTGGCTGCCGGCCCAGATCGCCGCGCCCGATTTCCTGTGTACGCGTTCGGAGGCCGGCGGGGAGATCCTGACGTGGGCCAACGTGGCAAACGACTGCGGCCCCTACCTGGCCACGGAGATTTACCGCTCCGAATCCGTGGGAGGCCCCTTCACCCTGCTTACCTCCATCGCCGACGCTACCCTTACGGAGTACCGCGACGAAAACCCGGCCGGCCAGCAACTCTTTTATTTCCTGCAGTACCGCTACGATTGTCCGGGAGTGCAGGAAGTGACCAGCGACACCCTGGACAGCTTTATTCCGGTCACGCCGGAATTGCGCTACGTCAGTATCGAAGACGGGGACCTCGTGCTCAGTTGGAGCCCCTCCCCCTCCCCGGAAGTGAGCGGCTACGTGATCCTGGAAATTACCGACACCGGCGCGGTCGCCCTGGATACCGTGGCGACCGATACCAGCTACCGTATCCCGGGCGTTCCCGCCAATGAGTTGACTACCCGCCAGTACCGGATCGCGGCGATCGACCCGTGCGGGAACGACAGCCCGCAGGGCACCATCCTCACCGGTGTCTCCCTCGTCGGACTGGGGGGAGAAGGGTGTGAATCCCGGGTATTCCTGAACCCTGACCCGGATGCCCTGGCGGCCTTTGCCCCGCTGGTGGCCCTGGAGTTGTACGTTTCGGTCAACGGTGGACCGTATACCGGACAGGGGCCGGTACCGGCGGATTCCCTCACCCTGATTTACAATGAGGGGAACGACCAGGACTCCCTTTGCTTCTACGTAGCCGCTACCTTCACCGAGGGCGGCGGCAGCGCACGAAGTGAGGTATTCTGCAAAACCATCCGCATCAATCAGCCCGTGCGGCCGTTCGACCTGTACGGCATCGAGCTCGGCGATGGGGGATCCCTCCGGATTCCGTATCAGGAGGGAGGCAATCCCGCCCCGGTAACTGCGGAGCTCGACCTCATCGGGCCAGCGGGTCAAATTACGTATCCACTGACGGATTTGCTGCTGGGCTCCGGCGAATTGATCGTAACGGATCCGCTGCCGTTTGGCCCGGGCGACGCGGCCCGGATCACGCTGACCGACGACTGCGGGCGCGCGGTGACCACCAATGCGGTGCAGCCGGTCTTTCTGGCGGTGGAGGACGTCGCCGGCCAGCAGGCCCAGCTGAACTGGACCCCGCTGACCAACGGGCTGACGGGGCAAATCACGTATACCGTCTTACGGTCTTTCCCCGACGGCACGAACGACAGCGTGGCCGCCGGCCTGCAGGCACTGCAATTTTCCGACGATACTACCGGCAATCGCTGTTACCGAATCCTGGCCACCTTCGTCCCCGAGGGCATCGATACCAGCTATTCTTTCCGGTCCAACGAAGTCTGCGTAGCGGGGCCGACGGCCGTTTACGTTCCCAATGCCTTCAGCCCGACGGCCCGGCAGGACGTGAACGGAGAATTCCGCCCCTTCTTCACCAATCCGCCCGCTTCGGATGGATACCGGCTCCAGGTATTTAACCGCTGGGGGGGCCTGGTCTTCGAATCGACAGACCCCGGCATCGGGTGGACCGGGGACATCAACGGCCGGGCGGCGGATGTAGGCGCCTACGTATACACCCTCGCCTATGTGGGCCCCGGAGGGAACTTAAGCCGGAATACCGGCGTTGTAAATCTTATCCGGTAAAATAAAGCCGGAGCAAAGTTTGGCGCTACCCCCGGTGCGGCCCTACTTTTGCACTCCCCTGGTTGGGTGGCCGAGTGGCTAGGCAAAGGTCTGCAAAACCTTGTACGACGGTTCGAATCCGTTCCCAACCTCTTAAGAACCGCGCCGGGCATAGTCCGGTGCGGTTTTTTCTTGCTCCCGATCATCGCCTGTTTTAACTCCTCTGCGGACTTTCTGACCCTTACCCAACAGCCGTGTCCACGGAGCTGGCGCGCTTCAAAAATTATCGAAATACCGATTGATAATTTGCGCAAAAAGAATAATTATCTTTCTCAGGTCTTCCCTATGAACGATCAAAGACCTGGAGCATGCAAGAGCGTTACACCACTTCCGGCAGGATACCCACCGTGTGCGGCGGCCTCCTGCTAGGCTTACTCCTTATCGGCCCGCAGGTGACGGCGGCTCAGGGGGAGATCGACTTGTTTAAAAAGCGCTACCTGTACGAACCCGAGTGCGAGGACGTAGGTGGGCGACTGGGGGTGGTGGACGACACCCAGGCTTCCAGCGATCAGTACCTTTCGCCGGCCGCCGCATTTTTCCCCGACTCGGCCCCCGGTAACGATCCGGCCGATTACGTAAGCATGCACTTCGAACCCTACCCCTCCCACCGGGTACCGGAGGACTACCAACCTTACTTTCGGATACGCCAGGCCGGCGGCGGGGGTGTTTCCCTGTGGCTGCGCACCAACGGCGGTTCCTGGGAACTGCACACCTATACCACCGCCAATGCCGAAGTGGGCGAGGGTGGCTGGATTTGGGTACCCAACGTAGCGGAATCGGAGAGCGGCAACGGCCTGGGACTAACCGGAGAAGGTCTGAAAACCCTCGATGTAGCCTTCGCGCGCGGCGACCAGCAGCTCGATGAGGTGTATCTGGAGGAAGTCGGTTTATACCCGGACGAATACTTTCTCCGTCCATTTAGCGGAAACTTTGCAGGTACGAACTGCCCTGACTTTTTCAATGCCCCTCCCGTAGCCATACTGGATCCCGGAGAGGAGGCCTTCATGACATTCGATCCTGAATACATCAGTGCGGACCAATCCTATGATCCAGACGGAACGATCGTGCAGTACTATATCGAACCCCTGGATGATCCCTATGACCCGGCGGAGCCCTACATCAACTATACCGCCTATGAGTCCGGTATTCTTAAATTCACCGCAACCGTATATGACTTCTACGGAGCATCGGATACCGATAGCACGCTGTGGCAATTCTTTCCCCGGATAGTCGACGAAAGCAGCCGACCCCGATTCCGTCTGAATCTGGAGTGCGCGCAAGTGGGAGACTACTGGACCCTCCACGAAAACCCGAATAACGGCACCCCGTCCGTAATTGTCGGCGGCCCGGGTGCATCCACCGACCGGGTACCCGAGGGTGTTCCGGAAAACCAGGTGACCTTCGTGCTTCATGACATCCCCGAAATACCCGAACCGGATGATTATGACGATTGGTATCCTTACCACTACCTGACCGGTTCCTTTACCTTTCCCGTGGACAAGGGGAATTGCCTGTGGGTGAATTTCAACGATACGGGCTGGCAGAAATGGGAAGTTATCTCCAGTTCCTCCTTCGGACCTCAAGTCATCCTCCAGCCGGGCGACAATATTCTCCAACTGGCCTATTGCAGTCCAGACCTTCAAATAGATTACCTGGGACTGAGACCAGATACGTGGTACACGGAAATTGCCTTTCCTACCCATCATCGCCCGGATCCGATTGTAATAGGCTGCGATTCCGTATCGTCGCCGCCAATGCCGGAGTACTGGCTGGAAGCCGAGTGCGCCCTGGTCGGTGGCCAGTGGCAGGTAGTAAGCAGCGATGACGCCTCCCAGGGCTTGTACGTCGTGGCCAACGGGATAAATGCCTACGACGGCGTCTTCGATGACGAGCCCGAAAACTACCTCCGGTTCCTGGCCACGGTTCCCGAAACGGGAACGTTTCAGTTGCAGGCCCGGATCAATGCTCCGACTAACCTGGACGACTCCTACTACGTGCGGGTGAACGACGGCCCCTGGTACCCCTGGACTTCGGGGATCCGGCAAGGTACCGGCTTCCAGTGGAACCTGCTGCCCGGTGGTGGCGTGCAGCTGGATAAGGGCGTCAATTTCATCGACTTCGCCTTCCGCGAAGACGGTACCCAACTGGACAAAATCTATCTCGGACTCTCCACCAGGCCCATCGCTGGACGGGGGCAGACCGCTCAGGAGTGCTCCGCGACCGTCACGGAACAGGTGGCTTTTTGGTTGGAAGCGGAGTGTGCGGACTATGGCTCCGCCTGGACCCTGTCCGGCGAAGATCTTGCCAGTAACCAGGCATATTTGGTCGCCTTTGGAGACAACGCCCTGGTCAGCCCGCCGGCAGCCGTCCCCGATAACCTGATCAAGTTTACGCTGGATTGGTATAATCTTTCCCCCGGACTGCCACTCTACCTCTTCGGCAGGATCGATGCCGCCACCGCGGACGATGACTCGTACTGGGTGCGCTTCAACGGCGGCGAATGGTACGCATGGAAGACCATAAAAGACGGGCCTCAGGGCTTCCAGTGGAACCGCCTGCCCATTCCCCTGATCGGTTCGACGGTCTTCGATAACGTTATCGAGATTGCCTACCGCGAAACCGGCGCCAGGTTGGACGGGATCTACGTGAGTTCCGTCGACAGCCTGCCGGAGGACCCCTTTGGGTACGATCCGCCCTGTAACCCGTTCGATGTCACGCTGGAAGCGGAATGTGGGCTTACCGGGGGCGGCTGGAGGCCCCTTACCTCTTTCCAGGCTGCCCAGAATCAATTCATGAGTTTTGCCGGGGCGCGACACCTGGGCCCACCCGTAGCAGACGAGGCGAAGCAGGAGCTCGTTTACGACGTAAGGCTGGCTGTGGCCGGTACCTATCACCTGTTCCTGCGCCTTAAGGCCCCCGATCCCGGCCGAAACTCCGTTTGGGTACAGGTGGACGACGGGGAGTGGATAAAGATGTGGGAAGAGATCGGCGGCGCCCAGTTACTTACCAGTGGCTTCGAATGGCGCAAGGTTAACCAGGACGGTACCGACATATCCTTCCAGCTGGAGGCAGGAATGCACACTATCCACCTTGCCAATCGGGAACCCGGCACTGCCGTCGACCAGCTGCACCTTTCTCTCAGCCCCGGGGTTCCGGACGAAATCTTATTGCCTACTGTGGCCTGCCTCCAATCTGCAGCGGGCGTAGCGGCGCGGAGCGCGGGTGCAGTTGAATGGATTAGCCAACCAGAAGCGTTCCGGCTAGATGTATATCCCAACCCCGTCCTGCACGAACTGACCCTCGAACTCAGCAGCCCCTACTCCGGCCCCGTTGCAGTAGTGGTCTACGATGCGCAAGGTCGCCGGGTCAGGACCGTGAACTACGTAAAGGAAAAGGAGAATTCCCTGCTGAGGGCCGGGCTGGACGTGACCGATCTGCCACCCGGAGTGTACCGGATCCAGGTCATCGAGGGCGACCGCAAAACCATCCGGCCCTTCATCCGGATGTAGGGCAATCCATCCGCTCCCGGACCAGCAAAACCGTATTCGACGTGGTCAATTAGAGTTTGCTTTTTTCATCAAGGTTGATGTCAGCGAACTCATTATTTATCAGTACCCGCGTTTCGGGTCCTCTAACAGGATTATGGCCTCGAGCTCCCAAAATATCCGCGACGAACGCACTTGGTCACCGACTACCAGAGGCTAAGGCGAGAAGTTTTTCCCAACTGGGTCATCGTTTAAAGCTGCTTACGATGATTTTCTCAGCGAGAGCGTGGTGGGCGTCAGCAAACACTACACTTTTGACCGCATCAAAATATCGTTGACGGACAATAGAATTTTCAGCGCGATTCCTAATTATCTAGCGCAACAACCGTACTTTAGGTTCCAGGCCATGTATTCCCTGATTACTTTGGCAAGTACCGATTTAGCGATCTTTTTTTCTATGAACAACCAACACATCCGATCATGCCAATCCTTCTACCCGACGATTGCCGTGGGCCAGTCTTGCGCCCTGGCCTGTTGCTCCTATTATTATTAGCCGGTTCTTTTGTCGCTTCCGCAAGCGGTCCGAGCGGGAAAAGCGATGCAGAACGAGCGGTTGCATTCCTGGGCCCCGGGTATCCCTACGAAGAATCCATCCTGCTGGAGGCAGAGTGTGCCGAGGTGGGTTCCCATCTGTCGATAGTGGAGGACGAAAGTGCCACCAGCGGGGCCTACGTCACCACTTCGACAACCGTATTCCCCGATTACCCGGATATAGACCAGGCGACAGAGGCCGACTACCTCAGGTTACGGATCGACCGGGATGGAAACTACCGGCTTCATTTCCGGGTTCGTCAGGCCGACCCCGGTCCGGTCTTCTTATGGTGCCGGATAAACGGGGGCGGCTGGGATATTTATCACTTTACCACCTTCGACGATCCTACCGAAAATGAGGCGGGCTGGAAATGGACCCCCCGCTTCTACGACCTGGATACCCCAATTCTGTTCACCGAAACCGGCCAGAACACCCTGGATATCGCCTTTCCCCGGGCCGGCATACACTTCGACCAGCTGTATCTGGAGGACGATGACGCCTCGAGAAAGGAATTCATCCGTCCGTTTCAAACCGACTTCCTTCTCCGCGGCACGAATTGCCCGGACTTTTTCAATCTCCCCCCCGTAGCCATAATCTACAGGGGTCAGGAAGGCTACCCGGGCAATTATTCCATCTATGACAACAACTCCTACGATCCTGACGGACTGATTACCCGCTATGATTTCCCCCCCGGTCCGGAAGGGATTGAAAATGAAAGAGAGACCGATCGGACCTATACCGAAGCCGGTGAATTTTATGCGTACCTGACCGTTACCGACTATTATGGCGCCACGGATACCGATTCAACCCTGTACCGGATCGTGGAAAGGACTCCGCCTTCCGACCGCACTACCTTTCGGCTGGAGGGGGAATGTGCGGCATCGGGTGAGGAGGACCGATCGCGCTTCGTGATCCCGGACGTTTCGGCCGCAGACGCGGGCAGGTATTACCTCGCCGGCTCCTTTATGAGCCAGCTGGCGGAGGGCAATTGCATCCGGGTGAACATCAATGGGACGGGTTGGAATACCTGGGACATCATCACGCTGGAACGTTCCTACTACCCGGGCCCCGTCTTCAACCTGATTGAAGGAGATAACACGCTGGAATTCTCCTACTGCAATCCAGGGCTGGAGGTGGACGAGTTGATCCTCAGTCCGGACTCGGGGTATCCGGATATCCTGAACCCGGAGTTGTACAAGGCAGCAGGCGATATTGTCAACGTTGCCTGTGCACCGGCACCCGGCCAGACGGAGTTCTGGCTCGAGGCGGAATGTGCACAGGTGGGTTCCAGGTGGATTGAGAAATACAGTGCGGCAGCCTCCAATGGCGGTTATGTAGTGGTACCATCCGGCAACGCAACCTCTGCTCCCCCCGCCAACCAGCCCGCCAATTTCGTTCGCTTTAGTGTGGAGAATGCGGTGGCCGGTACTTACCAGTTGCAGGCCCGCATTAATGCCCCTTCGGGACTGGACGATTCGTACTGGGTACGAGTGAATGGCGGGCAGTGGTACGCCTGGAAATCGGGTATCCGCCAAAACCGCGGCTTCCAGTGGAACCTGCTGCCGGGCGGAGGAGTCACGCTTTCGGGAGGTACGAACACCGTGGATTTCGCCTACCGGGAGGACGGAACCCAGCTCGACAAGCTCTATATAAGCTCTAACACCTCTATGCCCTCCGGCACGGGTACTATGGCACCCGCCTGCTCAGTCACCGAGGAGCCGCTGCTCGCGGTTTGGCTGGAGGCGGAATGCGCGGACTACGGGAATGCCTGGACGCTCACGTCCGACGAAACCGCCTCCAGCGGAAAATACCTGGTCGCGTTGGACGGCAATTCCCTGTCCCACCCACCCGCTGACCTGCCCGAAAATCAGATCAGCTTCACCCTCCAGGTGGAGGATATCTCCGGCGAGCGCCCGCTCTACCTTTACGCCCTGGTGGATGCTCCCACCAACAACGATGATTCTTACTGGGTCCGCTTCAATGGCGGAGCGTGGTACGCCTGGAAATCGGGCATTCTCCAGAACAGCGGCTTCCGCTGGAATCGCCTGCCCGTTCCGCTTACCGGTGCCGTCAACGGCTTGAACGTAATCGACTTCGCCTACCGGGAGAACGGAGCGAAGCTCGACCGCCTCTACCTCAGTTCGATCGACTCGCTTCCGGCCGATCACTCGGCCGCAGATTCGGCGTGTAGCGACGGGGGGCCCTTCACCCTTGGCCTGGATGCCTTTTGTATGGGATTTTATGCCGGCTGGAAACGGTACGCACTGGAGCAGCAGGGCGAGCGGCTCAACTACGTGGTCTATCCCGGAAAAATCCGGCACCTGGAGGAACCCACCGAAAACGTGCTCGAGCAGGAAGCGTTTTACAAATTTGATCTGCCGTACGGTGGGCTGTACACCTTGTTCCTCCGCATGAACGCCCCGGACGGAACCAAAAACTCGGTGTGGGTTCAGATTGATGACAGCCCCTGGATCAAGATGTGGGAAGAGACGGACGGCTCCCCCCTTCATACCAGCGGCTTTGAATGGCGGGAGGTGAACGATGACGGCAACCGGGTGACCTTCTCCCTCGACGCCGGTGTACACACCATCCACATCGCCAACCGGGAACCCGGCACCCAACTCGCTCAGCTCTACCTCACTACCGGCTCCGAAGTACCCTTCGATACCGTGGAGGCATCGCACGACTGCTCCACGACGATCTATACCGTGGCCTCGCCCGGTGAGGAAACCGAGCGGATGAGCACTACCCCGCAGGAATCCATGGTGGATATATTTCCCAATCCGGCGGTAAATGCACTCACGCTTCAGCTCCAGAGTCCGTATGTGGGTGCGGTCGACTTTGTCCTCTATGACGCCCACGGCCGGCGCCTGCAACAGTTCAGGGTGCTGAAGGAGGATGACTTCCTTAGCACCCGTGTAGACGTTGCGGACCTGCCCGGCGGCGTTTACCGGCTCCAGGTCATCGAGGGCGATCGCCAAACCACCAAATCTTTCGTTCGGCAGTAGTACCGAAAGTCTGGACAAAGCCGTATCTTTGCGCGCCCAAGCCGAGCCCCCTCGGTATGGGAAGGGGAACAGCTGCCCCCGAAGCGGCCCGACTTTCTAACCTTTTTAAACCCATCTCGCTATGCAAGTAGACGAAGATAAGGACCCGCAAGTAGACGGGACCGAACCCACCTCCACCGAGTCCATTACTCCGGAGGCTACCCCCACCCCTTCCGCCGAAGCCACCCCCGCTACCGATGAGGAAGTGACGCCCTCTATCACCGAGACCCAGTCCGTAGTGAAGCCCGCTCCCGAAGCCACCCCGGCCGACGTAGCCCAGGCTACCGAAGATGCGGAAGAGAGCCTCGAGGAGGAAGTGGAAGACGAAAAGAAGCAAAGAGCCGCCAAGGTAATCCGGAAAGAATCGAGCAAAGTGGCCGTCGCCCTGACCGAAGAGGTCAAGGAAGAAGCCGTGGAGATCGACGAAGCCGACCAGAGTGGTGCCACCGGCTCCGCCCACGACGCATTTGCCTGGGACGCCATCGCCAAGATCGACAACCGCTACAGCCAGTCTGAGCGGGAGGCCATGGAAAAGGAGTACGAAGCCTCGATGACCAACATCCAGGAAGCCGAGATCATGTCGGCCAAGGTGTCGGCCATCATCGACGGGGACGTAATTCTCGACCTGAACTACAAGAGCGACGGACTGCTGCCGCTTTCCGAATTCCGTGACCAGGACATCGAGGTAGGTACTACCGTAGAAGTCTACGTAGAACAGCAGGAAGACGACCGCGGCCAGCTCGTACTCAGCCGCCGCAAGGCCAAGTTGCTGCGTGCCTGGGACCGCATCCGCGATTCCTACGCCAACGGTACGGTCATTAACGGGAAGGTGATCAGCAAAACCAAGGGCGGCCTCATCGCCGACTGCGGTGGACTGGAGACCTTCCTCCCCGGATCGCAGATCGACATCAAGCCAATCATCGATTACGATGCCTACGTCGGTAAAACGATGGAATTCAAGGTCGTCAAGATCAATGAGACCATCAAGAACGCCGTGGTTTCCCATAAGGCCCTCATCGAAAGCGACCTGGCCGAGCAGCGCGAAGCCATCATCGCCAGCCTCGAGCGCGGTCAGGTACTGGAAGGTATCGTCAAGAACATCACCGACTTCGGGGCCTTCCTCGACCTGGGCGGCGTCGACGGACTCCTCTACATCACCGACATCAGCTGGGGACGGATCAACCACCCGAGCGACATCCTCGAACTCAACCAGAAGGTCAACGTGGCCGTACTGGACTTCGACGAGAACAAGAAGCGGATCAGCCTCGGCCTCAAGCAGCTGCAGCCCCACCCGTGGGAAGTGCTCGACGAGAACATCACCGAAGGTAGCACCGTCGAGGGCCGCGTAGTCAACATCGAAGACTACGGTGCATTCCTCGAGATCCAGCCCGGTGTCGAAGGCCTCGTCCACGTCAGCGAGGTTACCTGGAGCAACCAGCCCATCAACGCCCGGGAGTACTTCTCCGTTGGGGAGACCCGCAACGCGAAGGTGGTCACGATCGACCGCGACGACCGCAAGATGTCGCTGTCCATCAAGCAACTCCAGCAGGATCCCTGGGACACCATCCAGCAGAACTTCGCCGTGGGCTCCCGCCACAACGGTAAGGTCAAAAACCTCACGCCCTACGGTGTATTCGTTGAACTCAACGACGGCATCGGTGGCATGATCCACATCAGCGACCTCTCCTGGACCAAGCGCTTCGGCCACCCCAGCGAGTTCGTGAAGGTCAGTGACGACATCGACGTGGTCGTACTGGAAGTAGACGAGCACAACCGCAAGATGTCGCTCGGACACAAGCAGCTCGAAGAGAACCCCTGGGACAGCTTCGAGTCGGTATTCCCCGAAGGCAGCTACCACGAGGCTACCGTTCTCCGCAAGGACGACCGCGGTGCCATCGTACAGATGCCCTACGGACTGGAAGCCTACGCTCCGATCAAACTCATGCGTAAGGAAGACGGCAGCATCGCTGAAGTGGACGAAACCCTGACCGTGAAGGTCATCGAGTTCGACCGCGATCAGAAGAAGCTGATGGTCAGCCATAGCCGCTACGTCAACGACATCCGCCGCGAGGCCAAGGATACCGTTGTCCGGGAGCGCCGCGAAGAGCGGGACACCACCCGCAAGGTGGTCAAGCAGACCAACGCCGGCAACGAGCGCTCCACCCTCGGAGACCTCAGTGCCTTCGAACAGCTCCGCGAACAGCTCAGCAGCGACAACGAGAACGAAGACGAGGACTAAACTTCCCTTGCGTTCAAACCTTAACCAGGCCATCCTACTCCGGTAGGGTGGCCTTTTTTCGTCCCCACCCCTATGCAGGAAACCCTGAATTTTTACGCCCACGGAAAGCTCCTCCTTACAGCGGAGTATTTCGTGCTCGACGGAGCCGCGGCGCTGGCGGTGCCCACGCGGGCGGGGCAGCACTTCTCCGTTGCCCCCTTGTGGGGTGATTATTCCTACGACCTGGAATGGACCATGAGCGATCCCTCTACCCCGGAAGGGAGGACCCTGTACTTGTCGCGCGAAGATTGGGCAACCACCCACCACGACGACCGGGATCCGGTCAGGGCCCGGCTCAGGCAACTGTTTTACGCCGCCGAGCAGCTCAATCCCGGCTGCACCCATAAGCTGAGTAGCCGTAAAATTTCTACCCGGCTGGAGTTCGATCCGGCCTGGGGCCTGGGCAGCAGCTCTACGCTCGTACATTTCTTGGCCGAGTTCCTGATGGTAAATCCTTATGATCTGCTGGACCTCTCCTTCGGCGGCAGTGGATACGACCTGGCCTGTGCCGCTGCCGCCGGCCCCCTGCTGTACCGCAAATGTTCTGCCTATCCCGAAGTGACTCCGCTGGAATGGGCCCCCGCCTGGCTAACGCAGACCTACTTCGTATACCGCAACCAGAAACAGGACAGCCGGGAGGGCATCGCGGCCTACCGGGCCGCCACCGGGTCACCGGCCTTGGTCGAACGGGCGAGCCAGCTCACCCAGGATTTATTGGCGGCACCGCACCTGCGCGCCGCCGCCCGCGTCGCAGCAGCCCACGAACAACTGGTGGCAAAGGCTCTCGGTATCACCCCCGTAGGAGAAGCCTTGTTCCCGGAATTCAGCGGTACGGTGAAGAGCCTGGGGGCCTGGGGAGGTGATTTCGTGTGGGCCCTCAGCGACCTTCCCGCAGAAAAGGTGATGGGCTACTTCAACGGACGGGGCTTCGGCACGGTTATCCCGTACGAAGCAATGATCCTCTGAGCGATGAGTAAATGGAAAGAAGCGGTAGTGAGCCGCATTGAACAACGCAGTCCCACGGTACGCAGTTTCTGGCTGGCCCTCCCCGACCGGGAGGTTCTCGAATTCCGGCCCGGGCAATTTCTTACGCTCGAGCTGCCCATCAGCGAACGGCGGCGGGACGGGTGGCGCAGCTACTCGATCGCCTCGGCCCCGAACGCTACCAACGAAGCGGAACTCTGCATCGTACAACTGCCCGGTGGAAAGGGCACCGCCTACCTGTTTGACGAATTCGAAGTCGGTACCCGGGTACTCACCAAGGAGCCCGGCGGCGTCTTCACCCTACCCGAGCGCGCCCTGGATTTTGATGTGGTCATGATCTGTACCGGGACCGGCGTTGCCCCCTTCCGCTCCATGCTGCAGCAGCGGCTGGGTCACGAAACGTGCAATTTCCACCTGATCTTCGGATGTCGTACCCCGGTGGATATTCTGTACCGGGAAGAACTGGAAGAAATGGCCGCCGAATTTCCCAACTTCACCTACACCGTCGCCCTGAGCCGGGAGATGCCCCCGGAAGAAACCCGCTTCGAAGCCGTCAGCGGGTACGTTCACCAGGTATACGAACGCGACCACGCCACCGTGCGGCCCGACCTGCGGTTCTACCTCTGCGGGTGGAGCCAGATGGTGGACGAGGCCCGCGACCGACTGCTTAAACTTGGCTTCACGGAGGAGCAGGTAATTTTGGAGCTGTACGGCTAACGACCTATCTTTGCGCGCCTCCGGGCCCATAGCTCAGTGGTTAGAGCCGCGGACTCATAATCCGTTGGTCGTAGGTTCAAATCCTACTGGGCCCACTACACCGTCGAGGGCGGGGGCGCAGGTGCAATGCCCCCGCCACCGCAACGAACCTACACCCGCGGACCCAGGTTGAATGACAAACGCTCCAACCATGCGCTTCAACAAGCCCTCCGCCCCCTACCGCCTTTTCGACGCTAAGACCCAGGCTCCGCTATTGTCGGACGACAAGGACAAGAAAAAAACCGATAAAGATCCCAAGAAGGATTCCCCCGACCAGGACGATGACGACCTGAAGAACGTCGACCAGAGCAAGGGAGGCTACGGACACGGTACCGGCTTCGACAAGGAGTAGCCCTTATTTCCTCCGGTCTTCGTCGATCGCCTTGACCAGAGATTTGACCTCCGTGGTGAAGTCCTTTTCCAGGATCCAGCGCAGATAGCTCGGCTCCTTCGCGAACACTTCCGCGACGGGCTTGCCGGCGTGCTTACCGAAGTTAAAGAGCGGAACGCCGTTAGGCCCCCGCTTCAGGCGACGGGTGGCGTCGAGGTAGCGGTCGTCCTGGCAAAAGTCGGCGACGGCATCGATGTCGGTAAAGGGCTGAATTACCGTGCCGTCTTCCTTTTCGTACTCTGCTCCGGCATAGCGGGCAAGCTGACCCCGGAATACCTCTACGGTGGCGCGAACATCCGCAAGGGCATCGTGGGCATTTTCCATTTCCTTGCCGGCATAGAACTTAAGCGCTGCACTGAGGGTGCGGGGTTCCATCTGGTAAAAGATGTGCTGAGCGTCAATGAGTCGCCGGCTTCCGGTATCGAAAAAGATGCCGGCCCGGTAAAATTCCTCCTGCAGCAGGGGCACGTCGTAGCGGTTGGAATTGTAGCCGGCCAGGTCGGAATCTCCGATGAAGGCAAACAGGCGCTGAGCAACCTCCTGAAAGGTCGGCGCATCCCGGACATCCTTGTCCGTTAGTCCGTGGATGACGGAAACCTCCGCGGGAATCGGGATCGTGGGGTTGATCTTCATTTCCAGTTCCTCGGTGGGGCGGCCGTCGGCGAACAGCTTGATCAGCGCGATCTGGACGATGCGGTCGCGGGTGAGGTTGAGCCCGGTGGCCTCCAGGTCAAAGAATACCAAGTCATTGGGTAAAGGAAGCATGGGCAGTATTAGGTTAGTAAGAAAAAGATGCGGGATTAGTGAAGCACGAGCGCGTCGCTTTCCAGGTGATCGTCCAGCTGAAAACCGATCTGCAGTTCCAGCTCGCGGGCAACCGCCAGTCCGGCCCGCAGGTGGAGGGCGGAAAGCGAATCGGCGTACTCGTCGTGCCAGCGTTCCAGGTAAATGTTTTGTGCCCGATAGAAGTTGGGCGTCAGGTTGAGCACGCGCAGGGATTTGACCAGCTCCAGTATCCACTGCCAGAGATCGGGCGTTTCGAAGGCGCGGACCACCAGGTTGCGCACCCGCTTCTCGGCGGCGTTTTCCAACTTCGCGGTTTCCTTCCAGCTGTGACTCCAGTGCAGGTGATCGGCGACGATCCGGCCCAGGCGGGCCCGGTCGGGACCACCTTCTCCCGTAAGCAGGTCTACGAGCCGGCGCCGGATCGTAAAATCGATGGCCGCGAGGTAGCTGTCGGGCAGCGGCATGTCACTGGCCCGCATGGAGCTCATGAGCTGGTAGTTATCGTAGTAAACGTCTGAGAAGCTGGATGCGGCAAGCTCCAGGGTCCGCTCCGTCATCTCCAGTAGGATTTTACGCTTCTCGTCCCGGAACAGGTGCCAGATTGAGAAGCTTTCCCCGCCGAAGTTGTCCTTCATGATGTTGATGACCTCGCTCACGTGGCCAACGCGAAACTCCCGTTCCAGGCCCGGCAGTACGGCGCTAAACTTTTCCGCGGTCATGTCCTGACATATTTCTCCGATCATGGCCTGCTGCCCGAGGTAGAGTACGGCAAAGCTGAATTCCGAGTGGCTGTTGGTGATGTTGGAAAAGATGTTCATCTGCCCTACCGATAGCCGAAAGGCCCCCGCGCGCAGCTGCCGGAGCCGGTGCGTCTTGCTGCGGTAGTTGAACAACTTGAGGAGGGAAGGATCCTCCTCGAAGAGGCTGGCGGCCGCAAAATGCATGCCGACGCGGAGCAGGCCGACGCGGGCCGGGACCACGTGGTCGCGGTAGGCTACCGCCGCGTTGGGCATGACATTGCTCTCCACGTGCTCCAGGGCTTCGATGAATTCGGGGTGGTAATTCTTTCCCGTCAGGACTTCACAGAGGTGCAACGCCCGGTTGGCGTACTGCAGCACCTGCAGGGTTTCGATACCGGTCACCTCGTTGAAGAACCAGGCACAGCTGGTGTACATCAGCATGGCGTGCCGTTGCATTTCCAGCAGGCGAAGCATATGGACCTGATGCTGGGGGGTGATTTCCTCGGCGATCGACCACTTTAACAGGAAAGCTTCCGACTGGCCGGGAGACCGGTCCAATACCAGGGAGATGTAGGCATCCCGCGTTGCCCAGGGGTCGGTAAATAGCTTAGTGCCTTCTGTTTCGAAGACTTCGGCCAACCGGTCGCGGACCACATCCAGTGCCTTGCGCAGGGGTGCGCGCCACCGCTGGTGCCAGCCTAGTTCACCGCCCGTTTCGCAACCGCAGTCGCTCCGCCACCGCTCTACCCCGTGCACGCAGGACCAGGAGCTGTTCTCATGGATCCGGGCTTCCCAGGTTGGCGGATGCAGGGCGAGAAACTCGCCGTAGTTGGTGAGGCGAAAGTGGGGATTTTGCTGGATCACATCGAGGCAGGCGGCCAGGGCCATTTCTCCCTTGCCGTGGTGATGGCCGTAACTTTCGCCGTCGGTCGCAATGTGGGCGAGTTGCACCCGATCGTCGCCGTCGAGGCTCTTCATGAGCTTGTCGGCGAGGTAGCGGCCGTCGTTGAGCAGTCCTTCAAAGGCTACCGCCTTGGCCACGTCGCCGTCGTAAAAGAAAAGGGCGATGCTGCGCCCGCTGGGCAGGTCGCAACGGTACGCCCTGCGGGGGTCGACGGCGCCGTGTACTTCCCGCCAGTGTCCGTTGTTGCCTTCGCGAACGGATTGGCACTGCCGCGGGGCGAGTATGGTGTACTTGATCCCATTATCCACCAGGGCTTCCAGGCAGTCGGTGTCTGCGGCGGTTTCCGCCAGCCACATCCCCTCGGGGTCGCGCCCGAAGCGGTAGCGGAAATCGGCAATGCCCCACTTGATCTGCGTCTGCTGATCACGGGCATTGGCGAGGGGCATAATGATGTGGTTGTAGCTCTGGGCGACGGCCGAACCGTGACCGCTGAACTGCTTTTGACTTTTCGTATCGGCTTCCCGGACGCGACGGTACGTACTGGGGTCCTGCTCTTCCAACCAGGAAAGCAGCGTAGGCCCCATATTCCAACTGATGCGGGCGTAATTGTTGGAGATCTCCCGGATGTGCTGGTCGTTGTTGAGCACGCGGGCGGTAGAATTCGGGGCGTAGCATTCCTCGTTGATGCGCTCGTTCCAATCGTGGAAGGGGGCCGCGCTATCCTGAATTTCAATCGTCTCCAGCCAGGCATTTTCACGGGGAGGTTGGTAAAAGTGTCCGTGAATGCAGATGTATTTGTGGCTTTGGGGAGTCATGGCCTAAAAGTACAACGGTACTCAGCATGCTACACGCGCAAATTATGCGGGGCGACGAACCTCGGTAATGGGGCTCAGGTTGAGGGGATATACCGGCCTGTAAATCCGAAATGCGAACTGAAAATATGAAACGTGATCTGACAAGAATCGGGTTTTGGCTGACCCTCGGCTTTTTAATGCTGTATTTCGCGTTTACCGTATGATATTCCGGCGCGTATTCCCGGGAGGAACTCCGTGAGGTCAACCCTGGGTACCTGCCAACGTTGTACCTAAGCAACTACAGAAATGTGTCTGCCCATTATATCACTTTTAATCTACCACTACTATGTTTACCCTTCCCGACCTCCCCTACGCATTTGATGCCCTGGAACCCAGCATTGATGCCCGGACCATGGAGATCCACCACGACAAGCACCACGGTGGCTATACCACCAAGCTCAACGCGGCCATCGAAGGCACACCGATGGCGGATAAGAAGATCGAAGACATTCTGGCCAACGCCGGTACCGCCAGTGGCGCCGTGCGGAACAACGGCGGTGGCTACTACAACCACAGCCTGTTCTGGACGATCATGAAGCCCAACGGAGGCGGAAAGCCCAGCGGCGGACTCGCTACGGCAATTGACCAGGCGTTCGGTAGCTTCGAAGGTTTCCAGGATAAGTTCTCCGACGCCGCGGGTAGCCGCTTCGGTTCGGGATGGGCCTGGCTCATCGTCAAAAATGGCGGAGAGCTGGCCATTACTTCTACGCCGAATCAGGATAACCCCCTCATGGACGTGGCCGAGGTAAAGGGCACCCCCATCCTCGGACTCGACGTGTGGGAGCACGCCTATTATCTGAATTACCAGAACCGCCGCCCAGATTACATCTCGGCCTTCTTCGACGTAGTCAACTGGGAGGAAGTGAGCAAGCGGTACAGCGCCGCCAGGTAACTTCCCCACAGTATGGCCAATAAAAAAAAACCGCCACCCGAGCCCGGGTGGCGGTTTTTTTTATTGGCGTCCAGGCGCTCCCGGAGATCAGGAGGCGGTTACCTCACGGGCGGCTTCGCGGTAGCCTTCCATGCGGGCGCTGTCGGCGCTACGGTAGCGGGGACCGCACTTGATGAGTACCTCCTTCATGTCATCGTCGGAGAGGTTGGCAAACTGGTCGACCGAGTTTACGCCGGCTTCCTCGAAACGGGCAGCCATGGTGGCCCCTACTCCGGGAATCTGGGTCAGTACGCTCGCGGGACCTTTAGTGGAAGGCCGGCCGGGGCGGCCCGTGGGATTGGTCGATTTCTCGCGGCTGGCGGCCTTGCGGGTGGCCTTGGCCTCCCCCGTGGTCTTGCGGGGCCGTGCCCGACGCGCCTTGGTGGCGGGCTTCTCGGCGGCGGCTTCGCTCACGCTGTCCGGCGCATCGGAGACCGCCTCGGCCATTTCTTCAGCGGAAACCGCACTGCTGCTACCGGTCGGGGAAGGGGTGCGGCTGCGGCGGGCACCGGTGGATTTAGCCGCTTTGGACTTGCGCTTCGGCTTCGTATCGGTGGCTTCGGAAGCGGAGGGGGCAGCACTGGAGGACTGAGCAAGCTTGAGCTCCTGCTCCAGGCTTGCCACCTTTTGCTTGAGGCTCTTAATTTTTGCTTTGGCGGACTTGAGCTTCTTGGTGCGCTTGTCGTGTTTCTGGGACCCCTCGGCGAATGCCTCCTGAGCGGCATCGAATCGCGCCATGATCGCCTTCAATTCTTTCTTAAAATTAGCCATTAATGATTTGGATTGAGTGAATAAACCGGCTGGGCAATTCCTCCTGGGGGAGGATCAGTACGACCGATCATTTCAAATGATTGAATAGGAACGTTTTCTCCCGTTAGGAATTAGAAAACTGTAAATGTGTACTGAACCGGGGAATATTAAAATTAAGGTTCCTTGGTTAAGGCGGCAAGTATAGGTCGCCGATTACGGGTAGTAGTACGTGAATCTATATTGTCTTACTATAATGGTGAATATAAGGCGCTTTGCCGCCTATATGTTCTAACTTACTATATATTTTTCCGTTGCCGGTCCTGTTTTAATGATTCCGGCGATCCTCCCCCCAGTTGAGTTTACCCCTTAGGGTATCTATAAAGGTTATATCGGGAAGTTTTACCAGGTCAATGCCGAAATCGTTTTTACGTACGGCCAGCTCGTGTGCGGCCGAAACCGTTTCAAAGCGGCTGTCGAGGGTGGAGAGGAAGTTATCGGCGCGCCCTTCGATCTGAAAGCTGATGACGGCATCGTCACTGATCACGATGGGCCTCACGTTGAGGTTGTGGGGAGCGACCGGAGTAACCACAAAGTTGCCGCTCCCCGGAAATATGATGGGACCGCCGCAGCTCAGGCTGTACCCCGTACTACCGGTAGGAGTGGCCACGATGATACCATCCGCCCAATAACTGTTTAAGTACGCTCCGTTGATGTAGGTATGAATCGTGATCATGGAGGAGGTATCCCGCTTCAGGAGGGTAAAATCATTCAGGGCGTAGGGTGATTCTCCGAAAATCGGCAGGTTGCTTTCCAGGTATAGCATGCCGCGGGTTTCGGTTTCAAAGCGCCCCCGGGCCAGCAACCGCATGGCATCGCGCATTTTGGCCTTTTCTACCCGGGCCAGGAAGCCCAGTCGCCCCAGGTTTATCCCTAATATCGGAATTTTATAGTCCTTTATGGTCAGTATGGCGCTCAATATGGTACCGTCGCCCCCGAGGGTGATCAGCATATCGAATTTCTTAATGCGAAAATCCAGGTGGCTCTCGAATATACCTACGTCCCGGGAAAAGTGGATATGGGGCCGAATCTGTTCGAGGTAGGGGCCATATACATACGTGGAAAAGTTCTCTTCCGCCAGCACGTCAAAGAGTTCCTGTACCGGCTCCCGATCCGTATCCTTATATACCTGACTATATATAACTACCTGCATTCCACGCCAAATTAACCGGTTCTCCCGATCACAAGGTTACGAAATATTAGCTGGCCACCACGGAACGAATCGCGGCGGCAACCACGGCCGCGGCACCGTCCCAGCCGAAGCGGTGGCGTTGCAGACGCCCCTCCGCAATCAGGTCCCCGGCCAAGCCGGGGGTGTTGACCAGGCGGTGCATACCGGCCGCCATCGATTCCTCGCTTTCCGGATCCACGTACAGGGCCGCCTGGCCGCCCACCTCCGGCAAACTGCTGCGATCGCTCGTGATGATAGGCACCTCTACGTGCATCGCTTCCAGCAGCGGTACCCCGAACCCTTCGCTCAGGCTGGGATATACCAGGGCGTAGGCCGCTCCCAGCAGGCGGACGACCTCCTCCTGCGGCAGGTACCCCAGGAAACGAATATCCGTCCGGTTCGCGCTCCCTTCGTGCGCCTGCCGGACGTCTGCGCTCTGCCACGCCAAACGTCCACCCAATACCAGCGGGAAGGCGGGGCCACTCCCCCGAAACCGGTCGTACGCCCGGATCAGGCGGGCAATATTTTTCCGCGGGTGCACGGAGCCGAGATAAAAGAAATAGGGGCGTCCCTCCGCATATTCGTCGCGGACCAGCCCCCGTTCGGCAGGACTCAGCGGCCGGAAATCGGGCGATACCCCATTGGCCGCTACGACAATTTTACCCGGGTCCGTCCCGTACCAGCGGTGAATATCCTCCCGTACATAGTTCGATACGGTAACGATGCGATCTGCACGCGCCAAAAAGCGGGGTACGTAGGTTTCGTAATACCGCTGCACGCGCCGCGGCACCTGATCGGGGTAATGCAAAAACGCCAGGTCGTGGGTGACCATTACCTGGGGGGCGGCGGAGCGCAGGGTGCAATACCCGTCGGGACTAAACAGTACGTCGGCCTTCCACTGCCTCATCGCCCGGGGCAGGCCGTAATCAAACCAGGCGCGCCACAACAACGGATCGCGGGTCGGCGGGAATATCACCCGCCCCGTCACGCGGGGATGAGCGGTCACCGCGGGGTCGAACGGGCGGTCGAAACAGTACAAAAACTCCGCCTCGGGCAACAAGTCCGGAAGCCGCTGGCATATTTCGCGGGTGAAGTAACCGACACCCTCCATCTTTCCGGGCAGCAGCAGGCGGGTATTTACCGCGATCCTCACGGCCTACCGGCCTGCGGCCGGACAAACACCAGGTTATCGGATTCCAGCCGGTGCTGTCGCAGGTAAGTTGCCGCGTCGGCCACGGGCTGGAGCTGCCCCCCGTCGTCAATACGGTGGGGATGATACCCCAACTGCCGCAAGTGCCGCTCGGCCCGCAGATGAGCCGTGTTTCCCCGGTCGGCGCTGAGGTATTCCATAGCGATCAGCGGATGGTAGCTTTCCAGGTACTTTCCGGCTCCCCGGAGCACATGGTCCTCCGCTCCCTCCACGTCGATCTTGATGAGGTCGGGGCACAACCCTTCCCGGGGAAGGAAATCGTCCATTCGCTCCGCGGGAATACGTACCTCCCGCGGGGGGTTGGCCGCAAACCAGGCCTGGCCACGGAACTGCTCTACCTCCAGGGTATTGTATTCGGCGTAGAGGTTGGGAAACTCATAAAACAGCAGGGGTTCGGTACTGTCCGAAACGGCACGGTGGTATGCGGTAAAATTGGCGATCGGTGCCGCGTTCTGCTCGAGTATGCGGAAAGTGGTCGGAGACGCCTCGAAGGCCACTACCCGACCCTTTTCCCCGACCAGGAGGGAGGCCAGGAGGGAAAAGTAACCGTAATGCCCGCCAATGTCCAAGAAGGTGTCTCCCGGACGCAGGCGATGGATCAGGAAGCGCGCCAGCCGGGTCTCGGAGGGATGGGATTTCCCCCCGGTGAGGTAGATGTCCATCCCCGACGGCAACAGCAGCAGCATCGCATCGGAAAAGAAGGTAGGACAGGTGATCGCGTGCTCCCGCTTGCGGTAGCGGTATACGAGCTCCCGAAACAGCAGGGCGGAAACGTAGCCCAGGGGCCGCCGGCGCATTCTGCCCAGGCGGGGTCCGGCAGCGATGGTTTCCACCTCCGTCAGGCGGCTGAGCAGTTGCGCCTTTTCCACCTTAAAAGCTTAGGTTGAGATTGAGGTAAAATCCGTCTTCGCCGAGGTGGTTGCGGTTGTACTGAACGCCAGCCACCATGTCGTAATAGAGGACGACGTCAATGCCCGCGCCCACCCCCGTGAGGAGGATATTATTGAGGGCGTTGGAACTGTCGACGAAGGGGGCGTTGCCGATGCCCTGATTAAATTGCACCGACAGCAGCGCCCGCAGGGGAATACGCCGGAAGGCGTCGATAAAGACGAACTTCCCCAGGTCTATTTTAGTCTTGAATATCTCCCGCCGCAGGCCGACTCGCCAGATGAGCATGTCCAGGCCATCCACCACGTAGAATTGGTAGCCAATAAGGCCGTTATTACCGAAACCAATGGCCCGGTTCTCCAGGAAGGGCTGGCGGGTGCGGATGAGGCTGTACTTGCCCGCCAGGGCGTAGTTGAAGGAGTAGTGCTTACCAAAGGGGATATACCGTCGATAATCGCCGTGAATCTCCAGTCCGTCGCGCTCTCCGTATATACCAAGTCCTTCCTTCGCAATACCCAGGGAGAAAAACTCGCCGTTCCAGGGGTAGTTGCGGATATCCCGGTGGTCGTTCTGATAGTCATACGCCACCCGGAAATACCGCTGAGAGGTTCGTCCGCCGCCAAAGAAGTCGGGATTCATGACGCGACCGATGGTGTCGGCCACCTCGGATTGCCGCCAGCCTAAGTTAACATTGTGGGATACGTAGATCTTCCTGCGGTAACTGAAGCCCAGGTCGAGGTTGGAACGCCGGTAGACGAAGGAATTGGGATCCGAGTAAAATTCCTGCCGGTTGTCCCGCGTCAGGAAGTTCTGCTCGCGTCGGCGGAGGTAGCCGAAATTCACGTCCAGACCGATGGAGCCGGCCTTATTAAGGTAGGGAAACCCGTAGCTCGCCTCCAGCGACCGCGTGTAGCCGGTGGTAAAGCCGACCTTGAGGCGGTCCCGCTGTCCGGTAAAGTTATAGTAGGTCAGTTTACCCCCCACGTTGACGCGGTCGAGGGATCGCTCCTGCTCCGTCCACCACACGTTGAAGTTGCGGTCGGCGAGCTCAAAAACGGGGACGGGGTAGATGTACCAGGTCTCGTGGAGGGTAACGATGACGACGACCCGCCCGCCGTTGCGCACGTCGGTACTGTCGTAGGTGAGTTCCGCGGCCGTAAAGAGCCCCGTGTTCATGAGGTTGTTGTAGCTCCTTCCGACCTCCTCGGGGAATTCGTCGGCGGCAATGCGGTCGCCACTGCCAAACGACATCTCCCGGAATACCACGCGGGGCCGGGTCTTGCGGTGCCCCAGCAGGATCACTTCTTCCACCGTCAGGGTGTCTCCCGGGGCCGCCCGGGAGAGCAGCGGGAGGGCCAGCAGCAGCAAAATCGCAAGTAGCCTCATTCAGTTAGCGGTTGGAAAAGGGGCCCGACCCACGGCGCGGGGCAATTACTAAGTACGCAATATTACTACACTTAGTTTGTCCCTTCACGTACGCTTACTCAGAAAGACCCCCAGCAGCACCAGGCCGATGGCCGGCAGTTGCAGCCAGCCGATGGCCTCTCCGTCCAACAACCCCCACCCTAAGGCCACTACCGGAATCAGGTAACTGACGGTGCTGGCAAATACGGCTCCCGTCCGCTGGATCAGCCGGTAAAAGATCATGGTCGCCACCACGGTGCTGCCGACCGCCAGTACGCTGACGTAACCCACGGCCCACGCACCCGCGCTTCCCGCCGCCAGGGCCGTCGGCACGATCCCGCTGAAGGTAAACGTCCAGAGCAGCGCCGGTGCCCCCACCAGAAAGAAGCTTACTACGGTGATGGTCAGCGACGATAATCCCCGGAAGTTATTGGCCACCAGGTTGGAGGACAGCCCGTAGCAGAGACAGGCAATCAGGATCAGTCCGGCATACGCCAGCTGGCTGCTTTCTCCCTGCTCCGAGGGGGCCACGTACGCCAACATGGCGGCACCGAGCAGTCCCAACGCGATTCCCAAGCCCTGCTGCAGCGCCGGCCGCGTATGAAAAACCAGCCACGCCACCAGAAAGGTACACAGCGGAGTCAGGCCGCTGAGCATGCCCGCGAGACTGCTACTCAGGTGGGTCTGGGCGATCGGGAAGAGGAAGGTGGGCAGGGCGGTACCCGTCAGCCCCACCAGCACCAACAGCGGCAGTTGCCCCACCCTGATCCTGCGCAGGTGCGATAGGGCCAGCGGTGCCAGCGCGATGGCAGAAACGCTCAGGCGCAGTACGCCGACCTGGACGGGGGAGAACACCACGAGGCCCCACTTGATGAGCACGTAGCTGGTGCCCCAGATCAGGGCCAGGCCCAGGAGGATAAAATAGTCGCGCGTAGCGGGCCTGTTGTGCATGCCGGCAAATGTACTACCGTCCTGTTGCAGCAATTCGAGTACATTAGAGTAATAATCCCCCCGATCCATGCACAACACTTACCTACTGTCGCCCCTGCTGCTGCTCCTTGCCTGTACCGACGCCCCGACAACGGCCGGGGAGGAAGCAGGCATCGACTTCGGAGCCCTTCCCGAAAATGAGCAGCGGTTACCGGAGAACGCCATCGCATCCTTTACGCTGCACGATGGGCTGGGCGTCCAGCTCTTTGCCTCGGAGCCCATGATGACCAATCCGACGAACCTGGACGTCGACGAACGCGGGCGGGTTTGGATCTGCGAAGCGCAGAACTACCGCAACTTCAACAACGACCTTCCCGACCGGGAAGGCGGCGACCGCATCCTTATTATGGAGGATACCGACGGCGACGGCCGGGCGGACACCTCGAAGGTATTCTACCAGGGACCGGAGATCAATGCCGCCCTCGGGATCGCTAAACTTGGCGACAAGGTCTACGTAGCGGATAGTCCCAACATGCTGGTCTTCACCGATGCCGACGGCGACGACGTGCCGGAGCAGCTGGATACCCTGTTTACCGGGCTTTCGGGCGTAGACCACGACCACGGGGTACACGCCGTGGTGTTCGGCCCCGACGGCAAGCTGTACTTCAACTTCGGGAACGAGGGCAAACGGTTGCGCATGAAGAACGGGGAACTGGCCCGCGACCTGCGCGGCCAGCCGGTGGAGGAGGGCAAATCGTTTCGCCAGGGCATGGTCTTCCGCTGTAATCCCGACGGCAGCGAACTGGAAATCCTGGGCAATAACTTTCGCAACAACTTCGAGGTCTCGGTCGACGCCTACGGACGGATGTGGCAGAGCGACAACGACGACGACGGAAACGAGGGCACCCGCATCAATTTTGTGATGGATTACGGCAACTACGGCTACCAAGACGAGGTCACTGGAGCCGCCTGGCAGGAAGCGCGCGTGGGCATGGACAACGAGATCCCGAAACGCCACTGGCACCTCAACGATCCGGGCGTAGTCCCCAACCTGCTGCAGACCGGAAGCGGTTCGCCCACCGGCATCCTGGTGTACGAGGGAGACCAACTCCCGGAGGTAGTTCAGGGGCAGATGATCCACTGCGAACCCGGACACAATGTCGTGCGCTCCTACCCCGTCCGGAGCGCCGGGTCGGGGTATACCGCCGAGACCGTCGACCTGCTGACCAGCGAGGACCAGTGGTTTCGGCCCAGTGACGTGTGCGCCGGACCGGACGGCTCCCTCTTCGTTACGGACTGGTACGACAGCGGCGTCGGTGGCCACCTGATGGCGGATATCGACCGGGGCCGCGTTTTCCGCCTGTACGGGGAAGGCCACCAGGATTATGAGGTCCGCGTTCCGGATCTCGGCAAACTGGATCAGGCGATTGCCGCCCTCGGCCACGTCAACCAGGCTACCCGCTACCTGGCCTACCAGCAGGTAATAAAGGACCCCGGAGCTCCGGTGGCACTGCGCCAGCTCATCGGGGACGATTCCGCGCCAAGCCGGCAGCGCGCACGGGCCGCGTGGGCCCTGGCAGACATCGACGGCAACATCCGGGCGGTGGCCCCCTTACTGATGGGCAGTGGCGATCAGAGGCTGCGCGAACAGGCCCTGCGCATGGCCCGGCAATATTCCGGGGAAAACAACGAGGCCCTACTGGCGCTTATCCGACAGGCGGCCGACAGCGAAGACCCCGCCCTGTTACGGGAGGCCGCACTGGGGCTCCGGTTTGTCGAGGGCGCAGCGGCCGACCAACTGTATGCCCGGCTGGCCAACCGCTACGACGGGCAGGATCGCTGGTACCTGGAGGCCCTCGGTATTGCCTCCGATCTACACGCGGAAGACCGCTATGCCGCCTGGTTAGCGACCGAGCCGGACCTCAGTACTGAGGCGTCCAGGGACCTCGTTTGGCGGAGCCGTTCCCCGACCGCCGTGGCCCAGTACGAAAAGTACCTGGACGCGGCTGAGGACAGTGGGGAGATGGCCCGCTTCTTCCGTGCCCTGCACTACCAGCCCCCGGCCCTGTCCGCACCGGTCATCGAGCGGGCGATCATGACGGAAGACCATCCCCACAAAGACGAAATGATCCGCTACGCCCTGGCTTCCCTTGACGTCGATCAACTGCAGCAAAACAGCCGCCTCCGCCGTCGCCTTACGGAAGTAATGCCGCGTCTGCGCGGAACCGACGTCTGGCTCATGGTGGTGGACAATGCACAGGTGACCTCGGAGGGCCCCACCCTGATCGACTCCGCCCTTGTCAGCGACGACAATGAATTCCGCGCGCGCGCCACCAAGCTGAGCTATAAGCTTGGCGGACACGATGCCTTTCTTCGTCGCTACGCCGCGGCCGACCCGACGGAGCAAGCCCGTCTGGTGGATCTCGCCCGCTTCCTGGAAAACGGCGACATGTTGCCCTGGCTCCAGCAACTCCGCCGGGATCCGGCACAACCGGAAGCCCTGCGCCGGACGGCCACCCGCAGCCTGGCCAATATGTGGAACGGCATGCCCTACCTGCTCGGGGAGATCCGCAGCGACACGGTTGCCTCCGAAGAAAACCGCTTCGTCGCCCGCGTCCTCTCCGAGGCGTGGCGCGCCGATATCCGGGCCGGGGCAATTGAGTGGCTCACCGCCCACCGCAGTGGAGGCGAGGTTGACCTCAATGCCATCGCAAGTATCCAGGGGGATCCCCGGCACGGGGAGGAGATCTTTGCCACCTACTGCCTGGCCTGCCACCAAGTCGGGGAAAAGGGCGTACGGTTCGGGCCCAAGCTCGACCGGATCGGGGAAAAACTCGGCCCCGACGGCCTGCTTTCCGCCATCGCCTACCCCAGTCAGGGCATCGGCTTTGGGTATGAAGGCTATGAATTCATGCTGGCGGACGGGGACCAACTGGTCGGGTACATCGAAAGCCAGACCGAGAACGACCTCACGATCCGCATGATGGGGGGCATCAGCAAAACGGTCGGTAAGGCCTCCATCGCTTCCCGCCGCCCCCTGGAGGAGAGCCTGATGACGGCCGGGCTTCATACCATTATGGAAGAACAGGAACTGGCCGACCTGGTCAGCTACCTCAGCCAGCTGCAATTAACGAAATAAGCCGGCGCGCGGCGGAGGCTTACTCGTTCGGGTAGCTTACCCCGATCACCTCCCGCACCTCCGTCAGGGTACGGTGGAGCAGCAGGCTGTCGTCGAGCGACCAGCGTTCCGACTCGGTGAGGCCCGCCCGTACGTCTTCCATGACCGCTATCGCCTCGAACTGGTAGCCGTTGCCCTCGAAAGTATGGTAGTGGTTCTCGGGCGGCTCCTCCTTCCCCCGCAGAATGCTGAAGCCCTGAGGGACGTGGAAGCGGGGATGGATGTGGAGTTCGGCCCGGGTGCCCAGCAGGAGGGCGTCGGAACGGGTTTCCCCCAGCAGGGTGGAATAGCAGTGCGCCAGCTTTCCGTCCGGGTAACGGAGGGTCACCTGGGTATCCACGTCGGCGCCCAGCTCCGTGAGACGGGCCACGGCCTTAATTTCTTCCGGGGCTCCGAAGAGGTACTGCGCCAGCCAGATTGGGTAAATGCCGATATCCAGCAGGGCACCGCCGCCCAGTGCCGGATTAAACAGCCGGTCGCGGTCAAAGTCCTCCCGCGGCTTTCCGCGGAAGCCGAAGTCAGCACGCATCCCCTGCAGCTCGCCGATCTCCCCGGCGTCCACGGTGCGCTTCATCTCCAGCAGGGCGGGCAGAAATCGGGACCACAGGGCCTCCATCAGGTAGGTACCGCTCTCGCGGGCCGCAAGCACCATCTGCTCCACTTCTCCGTAGCTCAGGCCCAGCGGCTTCTCACACAGGACGGGGATGCCCCGCTTCAGGCACAGCAAGGTCAACTCGAAGTGACTGGTGTGGGGGGTCGCGATGTAGACGGCATCCACCCGCGGGCCTTCGAAGGTGTCCGCGTAGCTACCGGCGGCATGCTCCGCTCCGAATTGCGAGGCAAAGGCCTCCGCCCGTTCCAGGGAGCGCGACCCGACGGCGACGAGGTGGGCGCCTTCGATCTTGATCAGGTCCTGCGCGAATTTGTGGGCGATGTGGCCCAGGCCGAGAATGGCCCAGTTGAAGGTGGCGATGGTTGCTATTTTTGGTCCCGGCTAATGTAGCAAATTTGGGCGGCGGCGCGCGGGTGCAAAGGGCTTAGTTTAACTAATAAGCTAACCAACAATCCGGGGGGTGTGCTGTTATATTGCCGATTGTACGCTAAACCACCACCTATGTCTGCCGAACTCGATCTCGCCACCCAATACCTGAAGCGTCGCGGCTTTCTCGACCTCGATGTCGACCCCACCCTCGACCTGGCCGAGGAGATCACCCGCCTCAAGAAGGAACGCAATGCCGTAATCCTGGCCCACTATTACCAGGAATCGGAGATTCAGGATATCGCCGACTACATCGGCGACAGCCTGGGCCTGAGCCAGCAGGCCGCTGCGACAGATGCGGACATCATCGTATTTGCCGGCGTGCATTTCATGGCGGAAACGGCTAAAATGCTCAGCCCGACGAAAAAGGTGCTCCTGCCGGATCTAAAGGCCGGCTGCAGCCTGGCGGATTCCTGCCCTGCCCCGGTGTTTGCCAAATTCAAGGAGAAGTACCCCGATCACGTCGTGGTGAGCTACATCAACTGTACGGCCGAGCTCAAGACGCTGACCGACATCTGCTGCACCAGTACCAATGCCCGTCACGTCATCGACTCCATCCCCGTCGATCAGCCCATCATCTTCGCCCCGGACGTCAACCTGGGCCGATGGCTCATCAAGGAGACGGGTCGCGACATGGTCCTCTGGAATGGAAGCTGTATGGTACACGAGATTTTCAGCCAGGAAAAGATCACCAAGCTGAAGATGGCCCATCCGAAGGCCGCCTTCATCGCCCACCCCGAGTGTGAGGCACACATTCTGGATATGGCCGATCACGTAGGCTCTACGTCGAGCCTGCTGCGCTTCACCCGCGACAGCCAGTACGCCGAGTTCATTGTGGCCACCGAGCCCGGCATCATTCACCAGATGGAGCTGGCCGCACCGGATAAAACCTTCTACCCCGCCCCGCCCAACAACACCTGCGCGTGCAACGAGTGCCCCCACATGAAGCGGAACACGATGGAGAAGCTCTACCTCTGCATGAAGTACGAAATGCCGGAGATCACCCTGCCCGCGTGGGTTATTGAGAAAGGCGTAAAGAGCATTGACCGGATGCTGGAGATTTCCGCCAAAGCCGGCCTCTAAGCGACTGCGTCGCGAACCCGGCGTACCGTAATGGCGAGCCCGGGAATCAGCACTGCAAGTCCGTAAGCCAGCCCCACCAGGGCAAAGAATCCCTGCCCGGACACGAATTCGAGCAGGCGCATTCCCATTCCGATCAGCAGATTAACCGCCAGGAAACCGAGGTAGCCGCTCCAGCCGGTTCGCCCACTGAAGTCGGCGTAGCGCTGCAGCCCTTCCCGGTACGCCGCGATCACTCCGCGATGCGGAAGCTGTACTCCACCAGTTCGATAACCGGACGGTCATTGGCGTCGGTTTGCTCCAGGAAGATGTCAATGCCAATGGTTTCGGCTTCTTCCTTACTGCTGCTGTCGAAAACGACCTCCAGGGTACCGCGCTCTCCGGGCTCGTACACCTTACTGTTGTCGTGGGTGACGGTGGTACACTCACAGGCCTGGATGAGCATGATCTGAGCCGGCACACGGCCTTGGTTAGTGAACGTATAGGCAAAGCTCTTCCGGTCGCCCTTCCTGACCGCGCCGAGGTCAAGGGTCCGGCGATCGAATTGAAGGACCGGCAGGCCGCTGATCTCTCCGGGGGACTTCCCGTGGAGGGTACTCATGGGGCTGATCGAATCTCCCGGCTGCCGGGAGTAGCGAGGCTCCGAGTTGCGATCGGGACCTTCAATGGCGCGCTCGATGATATCGCGGCGGATGATGATGGTCGTGGGCCCCTCCAGTACTTTGAACTCCGTCCGGCGGTTGAGTTGGTGAGCGATCTCCCGTTCTTCGTCGTTGGGAAGTGCATTGATGTAGGGCTCGGATAGCGTATCACCGGGCTCAAAGATCCCCGTCCGTTCGGCCAGGCGCAGGGAAATAACGGTGGGCACGGTCTCTCCGTAGCCCTGGAATTTGATGCGACTGGCCTCGATGCCGCCGTTGGCGATCAGCCACCGCCGGGCAGCATCCGCGCGGCGCTTACTGAGGTTCAGGTTGTAGCGATCGTCTCCCCGGAAGTCGGTATGGGAGCCCAGCTCGATTACCAGATCGGGGTATTCGTCCATGAGGGCGGCAAGGACGCGCAGGTCACCCTCGGCATCGGGACGGATGTTGGACTTGTCGAGGTCGTAGAGGATATTTTCCAGGGCGATGGACTCCTCGATCTCGATGGTATCGTAGACCGGGATGGTCGAGGGGTCGACCGGGATGGGCCTAAGGAAAAATACCTGCTCGAAGTTTTTGCTTTCCACGAGGCCGAGGGTACTCAGCTCGACGGTGTCGGGGTAATAGCCCTCGTGGCGGGCGATGACGCTGTATTCCGTTTCCAGGCTGAGGCCGAAGTCGAAGCGGTTGCCGTCGTCGCGTGTTTTCTGGGTGCCGGCGCCGATCGGGCGACCGTTGGTGATCGGCTGGAGCTCGATGGTGCCGTTGTTGAGGGGTTGCCGGGCTTCGCTGAATAGTCCGACCACCAGATTGGCGTAGAGGCTGGCGATCTCAAAGCCGTAGATGTCATCGCAGCAGGTCTTGCTCTTCACGGAGCGGCCTTCTCCCGGTCGGTTGCTGGTCATGAAGCCGATCAGGCCGTTGCCGTATACGCTGAGGCTGCGGTCGTCGAGGCTGCTGTTGAAGCCGGTTCCCATATTGGCCGGCTCGCTCCATTCGCTGCCATTCCAGGCGGAGTAAAAGAGGTCGGTGCCGCCCATGGTGGGGCGCCCGTCGGAACTGAAGTAGAGGGTACCGTCGAAGTAGAAGGGCGTGGTATCGTCACCGACGGTATTAATCCGTTCGCCGAGGTTAACGGGGGTGGAGTACCGGCCGTCGCCTTCGTAGGTGGCGTAGTAGATGTCGTATCCCCCGAAGCCGCCGACCATGTCACTCACGAAGAAGAGGACCTCGCTGCCGAAGAGCTCCCCGGTAGCGGGCTGCAGGGCAAGGTAGTCGTCGCTGTTGATGCCCGAGACGGGGTTACCGCTCTTCCAGCCGTTGTCGTCAATGTCACTGAGGTAGATCTTCGCTTCGGCCACTTTGTTGCTGTTCATAGCCAGCCGGTTGTAGTACAGGCGGCGTCCGTCGGCACTTACGCTGGGATTGGCGGAATGAACGCCGGGGCGGTTCACTTCCCGGCCGAGCGCCTCCGGGCGCTCCCATTCGCCCTCCTCGTTACGGGTGGAGCTTAGGATGCGCAGGAAGCTGTCCTCGTCGTTGGCATCCGTAAGTTCGACGGCAGCAGTGGCCTTGACGGTGGCGTAGTAGAGCGTATTGCCGTCGGGCGATAGGACGGGAGAATACTCGCTCCACACCGTGTTGATCTGCCGATCCAGCAATTTCAGCTCTACCTCACCGGTTTCCTCCGGAGCATCGCGGTAGAGGCGGATGCCCTCGAGTTCCATACGGGCCAGGTACTCCAGCACGGTATCCTGGTTGAAATTACGGAAGGTTTCCAGGTAAGTGCGGGCCTCGTCGTACTGCTCGTCCATCTTCAGCAGGCGCCCGAAGTAATAGCGGTGGATGTTGCTAGTGGTGTCGGTCGGTTCGGTCCGGCGGAAGGCCTGGGTGTATCCACGTATACCGGCGGCGACGTCCCGCAGCTGGTAGTTCATCTCCGCCATGAGCGGCAGGAGGTACTCCTCATCGGTTTCTTCGTACAGCTTTTGGTAGTTCTCCAGAGCGACCGTCCAGTTATAAGTTACGCGGGCGGAGTCGGCCGCGGCGAGGAGTTGCTCCCGATTGGAGCTGCCCGCTAGGGGTTGGGCGATCGCCGGAAGGGCGACCAGCAGGAAGAGTGCCGAGAGGAGCAGCGACTTGATGTCCCGTGATGTATCCGTTAGGGTCCGTAGCATGAAGGAGCGGGAATAAATGAATAATAAGAACGCAAGCGGCGGAAGTATCCGCCGCCCGGACGCTAAATTTTCGGGCACAGCATCGTGGGTACGACCGTCGGCTTCTTATAAATATTGATGATGTACTGGGCCGAGAGTTCGAAGCCTCCCTGATAGTTGGTCACGGTACGCGACTGGCTCAGGGTGATGTCGTAGCTGAGGGCGGCCCGCAACTGCTCCCAGTCCAGTCCCACCAGCACCTGCGCGGCGTCGCCCGTCCGGTACCCGAGTCCGAGCCGCAGGTTGACGGCGGGCTTGAGCGCCCGGCTACCCCAGGCCTGGATGGAGGCGGTGGTGACCGAGGCCGAACTCTGTACGAAGATGGAGGGCTGAAAGCGCCAGTCCTCACTGACCTCCAGGTCGAGGCGGGCGTGTCCGTGGAGGGTGGCGCGGCGGCGGCGGAAATCGTCACCCGCCCGTCTGCCCACGGTAGTGGTGTCGATCCCTACCGTATCCTGATTGGCGGGAATCAGGGAGTTGCGTTTGGGGCCATTGAGGTGGAAGGCGGAGAGGCCCACCTCCAGCAGGTTGTTTTTATTGGGGTCGAGCACCGAGCGCAGCATCACGCCGGCGTTGATGTCGTTGTAGCTTTCGCCGTCCCCGGCATTCATGCCGTCGGGACGGAGCTCGCCCTGGCCCTGACCGCCGCCGCCCAGGCTGGGGTCGATGGTGAGTTGCTGGACCAGATTGCCCGATGCGATATCGAGGCTGTAGGTGGTGCTTCCGTACTGGGCACCCAGGGTAAAGACGTTGCGGCGCTGGTCGTCCAGGGCCAGATGGTAGGCAGCGCTGAAGCCAAAGTAGGTAGATTTGAGCGCCAGGTTACCGCCCGCGCCCGCCTTATCGCTGATGAGGTTGGCGCCTACTCCGATCCAGTCGTACTTGCGCAGGCCGCGGATCACGGGAGCGTCGACGTAGGCACTGGGCGTAGTGATGCCGTTGAGCGTATACCACTGCCCCCGGTAGATGCCCCCGACGCGCACGGTACCACTGAAGGCTCCGGTTTGGGCCGGGTTCAGCCAGAGGGGGTTGTAGTCGTGCAGGGTAAAGTGGGTATCCTGGGCGCCTACGGCCAACGAGCAACAGCAAAACAAAAACGCAAGCAGGTAGTGACTCGATCGCATGGGCAAGGTTTACGGCCCAAGATAAGCACCAGCCGTTACTTCCTGACCAGGGGCTGCTTGTAGACCGGAACGGTACTGCAGGGCTCCCCGAACATGATGGAACGGGCGACCGGCCGTAGTTTGGCCGTGATCTCGAGGTAGGCCGCCGGGGGCAGGTTGCGATCGCCGCAACCCTTGATGACCACCCGTTCGCCGGCAAAGGTTTCGGGGTCAAGCCGGGCCACCACCTGTCGGTAATGGTCCCGGAGGTATTCCGGCTCGGTGCCCTGGTAAATATCGGCGGCATAGGGGGAGGCGGCAGCGGCCACCAGCATGTAGGCCCAGGCCGGGATGATGGCATCGGCGGAGCAGAACACGAGGAGTATTTTGTCCTGATACTGACTGAAATCGTGGGCCTTGATGGCTTCCCGGAAGTCCTTTTCCTTCAGGATCAGCTCCATAAAGAGGTAGTCCTTCAGATCGAAGCCGACCATGGCCCGGGTAGGCCAGTATTCTTCCAGTTTGAGGGTGATGAGTCCGGAGGCGGCAACTTTGTTAACCATGGGGCGGGCGTGTTAGCGATCGGCTTCCTCGTCGGCTTCGACCATGATCTCGTCGGGGTCACCGATCGAGCTTTCCGGGAGTTTGAAATCCCTGGGTTGGGGCAGGTCAGCCAGCGACTTGATGCCGAAGTAGTCCATAAATCGGTCGGTGACGCCGTACAGCAGGGGTCTACCTACGCTGTCAGCCCGGCCGGTAATGGTAACAAGCTCCTTTTCCAATAGTTTCTGGATGGCGTAGTCGCAACTAACCCCCCGGATTTTCTCGAGGTCCGACCGCGTCACCGGTTGGCGGTAGGCAATGATGCTCAGGGTCTCCAGGGCCGAGCGGCTGAGCTTCTTGGTGCTTTGCTGCCGCAGGTGTACGCCGATGGTCTGGTGATAGGTACCCTTGCTCATAAACTGATACCCCCCGGCGATCTCGACGATCTCAAAGCTGTGGCGGGCGTGGTCGTAGCGGCCCTTCAGTTCGCCGACCGCCTCCAGCAACACCCACTCGGCAAATTCAAGGCCGAAGGTTTCCTGCAATACCCCCTGCAGCTCACCCAGGGAAATGGGCTCGGGGGCGGCAAAGATGAGGGCCTCGATGTGCTGGGGCAGAAACTCCATCGCCTATTCTTCCTCGAAATTACTGCGGATGTGCCCTAAAATTTCCTGGAAGCGGGCGAAGTCCTCCTCGGTAAGCCCATCCCAGGTTTGGCGCCGGAGGTCCTTTACGTAGGGCATAATGCGGGAATGCACCTGACGACCGGAGTCGGTAATGGCCACCAGGTAGCGGCGGCGGTCGTTGGGAAACCGGCGGCGCTCCACCAGCCGCTTGCGGGCCAGCTTGTCGATGATCCGGCTGACGGTCGGGGCATCCTTAAAGGTGCCGTTGGCCAGGTCCGTTTGACTGGCATCCCCCTCGGTAAACAGGCGGTCCAGCAGCACCCACTGTTCGGTACTGATGTCAATACCTTCCTCCTTAAAGGCGCGCAGGTAATGCTGTTTGAGCAGGCGGGTGGTCCGGTCGAGAACGGTACCAACGTTGGGGTATGATAGGGACGACACGCGGCTAAGGTAAGACGGTCACTAAGCTTTTCCGGTAATATTCCGCCAAAAGTCGCTCCGGAAGCCAGTGACTGCCGGTGTACTGGTGGAGGCTGACGGACGGCAACGGTTCGTACATACTGCTCAGGCGGTCGTGGTGAAGCAGGGGGTCCTTATCCCCTACGAACACGGTACAGTGCATACCGCGGTCCTTTAGTGCCCGTTCGAAAGACGCGGGTCGCGGCGGGAATTTCAACACGCTGCGCAGGGTACCCGCCAGGCGGCGGCGAAAGGGACGGTCGTTGAGTTTGTACTTAAGGTACTCCGCCGAATACCGGTTGATCACCCCTCGTTTACCGAGCCACTGCGTGAGCCGTAAGATCGCCCGCGGCCGTTCGCTAATGCGCGCCAGTGGCTTGAGCAGGGTGGCCGGCAGGGTGTCGATCCAGTTGGTGTACCGCCCCCCCGCCCCGTCCGGTGCCACGAGCACCAGGTCGCGCAGATCGGGATGGTGGAGGCCGGCGAGGCAGGAACTCAGGTAGCGCCCGCCCAGGCTGTGGCCGAGCATGAACACGGGCCGGTCCCGGTAACGGTCGAGCAACTGCTGCAGCATGGCCGTAAATTCATCGGTGGTATACCGGTCGCTGTACCACTCGGATTGGCCGTGGTAGGGCAGGTCCGGTGCGAGGGTGGTAAATTGTTCCGCCAGGCTGAGGCCCAGGCGTTCCATGCGGCCGCCGCTCCGCCCGAAACCGTGCAGGGCCAGCAGGATCGCATTTCCGCTTCCGTACTGCCGGACGTAAAGTCGGTCGTCCGGGTCGGATGGATCTTTCTTCGGGGAAGTGCTGGTAAGCCAGAATTGGGAGGTCATACACGGGAAACGTCTAGGGGGCTTGCCCTATAACAGCACGAGCGCAGGAAAATATCATCCTCCCATCCACTTTCCGCGTTCCGTCTCCTCCCCCGCCACCCCGGCGAGCCGCTCGATGAATTCCGTACGGGGAATGGCAATTCCTCCCAGGCTCTTCAGGTGATTCGTTTCCTGCTGGCAATCGACCATGCGGTAACCCCGCTCCCGCAACCGCCTCACTAGGCTGATGAAGCCGAATTTGCTGGCGTTCGGCCGCGTAAAGAACATACTTTCTCCAAAAAAGACCTTCCCCAGGGCGAGGCCGTACAGCCCTCCCACCAGTTCGTCGCCTTCGTACACCTCCACGCTGTGGGCAATTCCCATCTCGTGCAGGCCCGCGTACCCGCGAATGAGCTCATCCGTGATCCAGCTGCCCCACTGCCCGGGCCGGTACAGCCCCCGGCATGCTTCCATCACCTCCCGGAAGCGGGTATCGTAGGTCACGTGGTACTTGCCCTGGTTGAAGTAGGGGCGCATGCTCTTGCTGACGTTCAGTTGGTCGGGAAACAGGACGAAGCGGGGATCGGGATGCCACCACAGGATGGGTTCCCCTTCGGCAAACCAGGGAAAATAACCGAGGCGATAGGCATTAAACAGCCGTTCGGGACTCAGGTCGCCCCCGAAGCAGGCGGGACCTTCGCCGTTGGACCGCAGCGGGTCGGGAAACAGTTCGGGGAAACGGGGATCCAGGCGATAAAGCGGCATTTAGTTGCCTTTGCCCTCGATCACTGCGCTGAGGCCGCGGTCGCATAGGGCATCCTTCTTGGGACGTAATTCGTTAAAGGCCGCGGATTTTACGGTTGCCTTCCCCTTGAGATGAATCATGAGGGCCAGTTGCTCTGACTGCTCGGGGGAATGCCCGAGCACATCGATGAAGCTTTGCATCACCCAATCAAAGGTGTTGTGATCATCATTGAACACGATGAGGTCGGCGGGTTCGCCGGTGCTAACGTCGATGTCCTCTTCCAGTAAGACATCCTCTTTTCCTGAGGCGAATATGCTCATATCTTCGGGGCTGAATGTAAAAAAAACTACTGCAGGCCGGCCAAAGTTTCCTTGATGGCCGAATAATCCGGCTGGTCCCCGGCCGAAGCCAGTACTTCCACATACCGTACGATGCCTTCCGCGTCGATCACGAAGGCGGCCTGTTTACTTACGCCTTCCATACCCAGGACAAACGTATCGTACAGGGCACCGTATTGCCGACTGATCTCCTTATTGAAGTCACTCAGTAAAGGGAAGTTCAACGCTTCTGCCGCTTTGAATTTCTCCAGGGTAAAAACACTGTCCACGCTGACGGCCAATACATGAGTCGCCATTGCGTTGTATTCGGGCAGGGCGTCGCGCACGGTACACAATTCCTCGGTGCAGGTACCGGTAAAGGCCAGGGGAAAAAACAGGAGGACCAAATTTTTACCGGTATAGTCCGCCAGGCTTACTTCCTTTTTTTCGTCACTGTATAACGTAAAAAGGGGGGCTTTATCTCCGACCTTGAGGGCCATAATGTGTCGCTTGAGTGAGATGCTAAGACACACCAGGCTCCCGAAGGTTTACCGATGTGCCCGTCCGTATTCCCGCGGATCGCGCGCTTCCCCCGGGGGCGGAGAAGCAAGGGAGTGCGTAAGTTTGCACCACTAAAATTCAACCATTGGGAATCCAGTCGGCCGCCAAGGCACATAATGTTCGGGTAAGTGGAAACGCAGCAGGCCCCACGATGATGTTTGCCCATGGTTTCGGCTGTGATCAGAATATGTGGCGCTACATCGTGCCGTCCTTTGAAAAAGATTACCGGATCATCCTGTTCGATTACGTCGGCTCGGGGGGCGCCACCCGTCCCTTCGATCCCCAGCGCTATTCCGGCCTGGAAGGCTACGCAGACGACGTCGTCAGCCTTATTGAAGGCCTCAACCTGCAGGATATCGTCTTCATCGGGCATTCCGTTAGTGCGATGATCGGAGTGCTGGCGGCCCGGCAATTACCCGGCCGCTTTGCCAAAATGGTGATGATCGCCCCTTCGCCCCATTACCTCAACGACGGGGAATACGCGGGTGGATTCAGCCGGGAGGATATTGACGAGTTGCTCGCTAACGTGGAACAAAACTTCGTCGGCTGGTCCGCAGCCATCACCCCCCACATCATGGCCAACTCCGAGCGGCCCGAACTTGCCGCCGAGCTCGACCGCTCCTTCTGCCGGATGGACCCCACGGTGGCCCTTCACTTTGCCCGCGCCACCTTCCTTTCCGACAACCGGGGAGACCTGGCGGGGCACCAGGTGCCTACCCTGGTCCTGCAGTGTGCGGAAGACGTCATCGCGGGCACCGAGGTAGGCCGCTATACTTCCGAGCACCTTCAGGATGGAACCATCCACTACCTTTCGGCCGTTGGCCACTGCCCGCACCTGAGTGCCCCGGAGGAGACCAGCGCCGCGATCAAATGCTTCCTGGATAATCCCATCCATGACTAATCACGAACCGTCACCAAGTCAACTCGTAGTCCAACGGATCGACGAACATGCCCGCGATTTTTTCGAGGCGGCTCCCTTTGGCTACCTCTTTACCTCTGTTTTCGGCAAACTCCTGCGGGTCAACCATACCCTTCGCGAGTGGACGGGCTATTCCAGGGAGGAACTGACGGATGGCTGCACCCTCAACGATCTCGTTAGCCGCGGGTCCAGAATCTACTTCGAAACTCATTTTTTTCCACTCCTGAACGTGCAGGGGGCCATCGAGGAAATCCACCTTACCCTGCTGGGCAAAGACGGCAGGCGGATCCCCGTCCTGATCTCTGCCAAGCAGCACCGCGACGACGAAGACCGCTTCCTCTTCAACAGCGTGGTCGTCGTCAACTTTGCCCACCGGCAACGGTACGAGTCCGAACTCCTGGAAGCGAAAAAGCGGGCGGAATCTTCCGACCGGGCAAAATCCTATTTCCTCTCCACGATCAGCCACGAGGTGCTCACCCCCCTGAACGCCATTATCGGCATGGCCGGCTTGCTGGAAAACACCGGGCTGAACGCCCAGCAGTCCCGGCTGCAGACCATCCTCTCCCAGTCGGCCAACCACCTGCTGCAACTGTTCAAAAACATCCTGGTGATCAGCAAGGACGGCCTCGGCAACCTCGCGGTGGCGGATCACCCCTTCGACCTGCGTAATCTCGTAGCGGCCATCACCGGAAGTTTTCGGTACGACAGTCCCGCCGCGGACCTCCAGCTCACTACGACGGTAGACGACCGGCTCCCCGCGGTCATCATCAGCGATCCGACGCTCATCAGCCAATTGCTCACCAACCTGGTCGGAAACGCCGTCAAGTTTACCCCGGCAGGAAAAGTCGAAGTGGCCGTAGTGGTCCGGGAACTGGCCCCGGACGAGGTAACGGTCGAATTCTCCGTAAGCGATACCGGCATCGGTATCCCGGCGGAAAAACAGGATCAGCTCTTCCTTCCGTTCACCCAGGCGACGGAGGAAATCCATTCGCGCTACGGGGGGTCCGGACTCGGGCTTTCGATCTGCAGTAGTATCCTGGGCAAGCTCGGTAGCCAGATGGAAGTCAGCAGTGAGGAAGGCGTCGGCTCACGCTTTTCCTTTGTGCTCCGGTTGGGCGTATCGCAGGGGTTGGTGGCTCCCCCCCCGCATCCCAACCTGCTGCCGGAGATCGGCCGGGGAAGGGTGTTGCTGGTAGAGGACAACGAAACCAATGCGTACCTCGTTTCCCGCTACTTCCACCGGTGGAAACTGAACTTCGACCTAGCACCCAATGGAGCCGAGGCACTGAAGTGGATGGAGGGCAACGCCTACGACCTGATCCTGATGGACTTGCAAATGCCGGTAATGGACGGCTACCTTGCGGCCCGTTCCATCCGCGCACTGCCCGGTTCAAAATCCACGGTGCCTATCGTTGCCTTCACGGCGTCCTCCAGCCAGTCGATCAGCCAACGGATGCGGGATGCGAAGATTGACGATTTTTTACTGAAACCCTTTGACCCCCGGGAGCTGCACGCCATGCTGCTGCGGTACCTGGCGGCCAGCCCTACCCCACCCGAAGCCTTTCCCCCCATGGCCTTTCCCCAACTGCGCGAAGCATTCGATCAAGATTCTAAGGAGCTTTCCACCTTTGCCGTCGTCCTGGAGAGAGAACTTGTTACCGCCGGCGCCCAACTGGAACGCGCCTTGTCCGCCGGCGATGCCAGGGCGGTCGGAGACCTGAAGCACAAGCTTAAAACCAGCCTGCAGTTGCTCGATGCCGAGCGGGTAAAGGACCAGCTGGGCCAGATCAACCAGGCACTCAGGGAGGGCCGGCCGGTCAGTGCCCAACAAAAGCGGGAGGTGGTAAATGAACTGCGGGCGCTCGTGCTCCACCTGCAGCAGGAAAAGTGGTGATCACTTCAGGTCGCGCCCCTTCATGGCTTCGGCCACGTTGCGGTCGAGGGCCTCGTGGGCCAGCGGAGTGGTATAGGTGTTGAGTTCCGCCAGCCGGTCGTTGATGAGGTCCTTGTCCTTACCCCCAACGCTTTCCTTCAGCAGTGCGATAAAGTGCCGGATCTCGTTCACCTGTCCGTCCGTCAGCCAGCTTTCGTTCTGGGAGACAAACTTCCCCGCACTAAGCAGGACGTTATCGGCCTCCGTACGGGCTTCGGCGAGGCTGCGGGCGGCCATATCTTCTTTCGCGTGGGTCAGGCTATCGATGAGCATCAGGGCCATCTCCTCCTCGCTGATGCCGTACTGTGACTTGATCGTTACGCTCTGCTCCGTGCCGCTGCGGTGCTCGGTCGCCTTTACGCGCAGGATACCGTCCGCATCTAGGTAAAAGTGGATCTCGATCTGCGGGATGCCCGCCGGCATGGGCGGTATGCCCGCGAGCACGAACTCTCCCAATTTGCGGTTATCCGCGACCATATCGCGTTCGCCCTGGTACACGGCTACCTTTAGTTTGACCTGTCCGTCCACGCTGGTGGTATACTTGCGGCCGACCTTGGTGGGCACCTTGGAGTTCCGGGGAATGATGGGGTCCATCAGTCCGCCCACCGTCTCGATGCCCAGGCTCAGCGGGGTGATGTCGAGCAGGAGTACATCCTGCTGGTTGCCGGCCAGTACGTCGGCCTGGATCGCTGCTCCGAGCGCCACCACCTGATCCGGATCGAGGGAATCGTTGACCTCCTTTCCGAAAAACTCGCTCACCTTTTCCTTGACCAGCGGAATGCGGGTACTGCCTCCCACCATGATGATGTGGTCGATGTCCTCCCGGGTGAGTTTTGCGTCGTCCAGGGCGCGGACACAGGAGCTGAGGGTACGAGCCACCAGCGGGGCAAACTCGGCATCCGCCTCCGCGCGGGTAAGTTCGAGCCGTACGCCGCCAAAATCAGCGGTAAAGGAATCTTCCGAAGAAACGGCCTTTTTTGCGCGTTCGGCCAGCAACCGGATGCCGCCGCGGGCCTCGGGGGTGTCGAGCGTCAGGTCGTCGTGACGCCGCTGCCACAGGTCAACAACGGCCTGATCGAAATCGTCGCCGCCGAGGAAGGTATCGCCGTTGGTGGCCAGCACCTCGAAGATGCCCTGCTCGATACGGAGGAGGGAGACGTCGAAGGTGCCGCCGCCCAGGTCGTAGACGGCGATGGTACGGCCCTCATCTTCGTCCGACAGTCCGATGCCATACGCCAGGCTGCTGGCCGTGGGTTCATTGACGATGCGCAGCACGTCCAGGCCCGCCAGCTTTCCGGCATCCCGGGTCGCCTGCCGCTGGGAATCGTTGAAGTAAGCCGGTACGGTAATAACGGCCCGGCTCACGGCGGTGCCCAGCTCCTCCTCGATGCGCGCCTTGAGCGTCTGGAGGATGCGGGCCGACAGCTCGATGGGACTGTAGTAGCGGTCCCGGCCGTCGGTACTGGAGACGGCTACCTTGACCAGCCGGTCTTCGTCCTCGTCGATGATGCGGTATCCAAAGCGGTCCTTTACCTCGCTGAGGTCGTTGTAGCTCTTCCCCAGGAGGCGCTTGACGGAGTAGATGGTGCGCTCGGGTTCCGTAGTCAGAAATTCCCTGGCCGCCTCACCGACCACCACTTCCCCGTCACCGCGAAAGTGGACGATGCTCGGTACCAGGACACTCTTGCCGTCTTTCCCCGCTACCGCCACCGCATGGCCGTCGCGCACGTGGGCCACCAGGCTGTTGGTCGTTCCCAGGTCAATACCCACGATGGTCTCGCCCCGCGAACTGACGGCCTCGTCTTCTTTGACCTTGCCGGCCTGTAGGTCTATGCTGTATTTCGCCATGCTGCTAATACGTCTGAGGCAGCGCGGGGGTTTTAGCATCCGGCGCGCGCCACCCACCGGAACTGAGCATGGTGCACACGTGCCACGCCCGGAATGCAGGCGGAAGGATGCCGCTTCTTACCTATATTGCCATCCAAAACACAGCCTATGTTGATCTCCATAAACCCAGACAATCCCCAGCCCCGCCTGATCAAGCAGATGATTGACATCCTCGAGGAAGGCGGCGTGATCATCTACCCCACCGACACGGTCTACGGCATCGGGTGCGACATCACCAACAAGAACGCCGTGGAACGGGTAGCCCAGATCCGCGGCATCGATCCCCAGAAGGCGATGTTCAGTTTCATTTGCCAGGACATCAGCCAGGTCACTGAATATTCGGCTACCATCAACAACGACATCTTCCGGGTCATGAAGCACAACCTGCCCGGCCCCTTCACCTTCATTCTGAAGTCGAACAACCGCACCCCCAAGGTGCTCAAGAACCGCAAGGAAACCATCGGCGTGCGCATCATCGACAACAATATCGTCGACGCCCTGGTGCGCGGCCTCGGCCGGCCCATCCTGACCGCCAGCGTTAAGCACACCGACTCGGTGATGGAGTACTACACCGACCCCCACGAGATCAACGAGGTCTTCGGCAAGCGCGTCGACGCCATCATCGACGGCGGCATCGGCGGCAACGAAGCCAGCACCATCATCGACTGCACCGGCGAAGAAGCCCTGCTGCAACGGGAAGGCGCGGGCGTACTGAAGGAGTAATTATGAGACCCGTTTCTCTCTGCCTTGCCCTTTTCCTTTGCACCTGCGTCTGCGCCCAGAGCGGCATTATCCGTGGGAATGTGTTCGGGGAGGACGATGGCTCGCCCGTTGCTTTCGGTACGGTCCGGCTCCTGGACGGGGCGGGTACGCTGGTGCAGGGAGAGAACACCGATGCGGACGGCTTCTTCAGCTTCGCCTCGCTGACACCGGGAGACTACCGGGTCGTAGCCACCTACGTGGGCTACGACAGCGCGGACGTAACCATCAACCTGGCCCTGGCCAACGAGATCGAGTACCTGCGCCTCTTGCTGCCCTCCTCCGGCGTCAGCCTGACCACCGTTGACGTCAGCGCCGCGCGGGACCGGGCCCGGGACGAAGTGGCCGTCTCCCGCATCACCGTGACCGGCAACGATATACTGAGTCTGCCCAGCACCGGGGGCGAGCCCGATATCGCCCAGTACCTCACGGTGCTGCCCGGCGTGGTGAGCAGTGGCGACCAGGGCGGCCAGCTCTACATCCGCGGCGGCAGCCCGGTACAGAACAAGCTGCTGCTCGACGGGATGACGATCTACAACCCCTTCCACAGCATCGGCCTGTTTTCGGTCTTCGAGACGGAAGCGATCCGCACCGCCGAGGTACACACCGGGGGCTTCAACGCCGAATATGGCGGCCGCATCTCGGCCATCGTGGACATCACGACCCGGGAGGGCAACAAGAAGCGCTTCGGCGGCCTGGTCTCGGCCAGCCCCTTCCAGGCCAAGGCACTCGTGGAGGGGCCCATCAAAAAACTCGGCGACGGCGGGGGAAGCATCTCCTTTCTGCTGACCGGTAAGCGCAGCTTGCTGGCCGAGACCAGTCCTGCGCTCTACGCATACACCGTCCAGGACAATTTCTTCAACACCGACGACTCCACGGCCACGGCCACCGCCCTACCCTATAATTACCAGGACCTTTACGGCAAGGTGAGCTTCGTCGGCGGCAACGGCTCTAAGCTTAACCTTTTCGGCTTCAACTTCACGGATGATTTCGCGGTACCGGGCCTGGCCGCCCTCGACTGGACCAACTCCGGCGGTGGCGGCAGCTTCACCCTCGTGCCGCCCAGCAGCAACGTGGTGATCGACGGCGTGATCAGTGCATCCCGGTACGCCGTGACCCTCACCGAGGGCGACCGCGGTCCCCGCAGCAGCGAGATCGCCAACTATACCGCCCAGCTGAATTTTACCTACTTCGGTGCCCAGCAGGAGATCGCCTACGGCTTCGAGTTCAACGGACTGAACACCAACTTCACCTTCGTCAATCCGCTTAACGTCACCTTCGAACAGGAGGACTTCACCTCGGAGCTGAACGGCTACGCGAAGTACAGGCGCTCCCTGGGCGACGTGATCCTGGAGCCCGGCCTGCGGCTGCAGTACTACGCTTCGCTCAACACCCTTTCGGTGGAGCCCCGCCTGGGCCTGAAGTACAATGCCACCGACCGCCTGCGCTTTAAGGCCGCCGGGGGACTCTACAGCCAGAACCTGATCTCCACCCAGAACGACCTCGACATCGTCAACTTCTTTTCCGGCTACCTGGTGGGCCCGGGGGGCACCATTTTCGGTCCGGACGGCACGACACCCGCCTCCGATAACCTCCAGAAGGCCGTCCACGGCGTAGTGGGCGTGGAGGTCGACGCCGGCGACCGGCTCACCTTCAACGTGGAGGGCTACTACAAGGGCTTCACCCGCCTGATCGAACTGAACCGCAACAAGCAACTGGCGACCGACCCCGACTTCATTACGCTGGAGGGCTCGGCCTACGGGGGCGACGTCTCCGCCGAATACCGCCTGGGCAAGCTGCTGCTGGCCGGCAACTACAGCCTGGGCTTCGTGACCCGCGACGATGGCGAGCAGGAATACCCCACCAGCTTCGACCGGCGCCACAACATCAATGCCTACGGTACCTACGCCTTCGGCAACGACGGCCAGTGGGAGGCCGGCTTCCGCTTCAACTTCGGCTCGGCCTTCCCCTTTACCCAGACGCTGGGCTTCGTGGAGAATCCCGCGCTGAGCGGCAATCCGGTACTCGCCAACATCCTGACCGGCAACGGCGACCTATCCGTACTCCTCAGCCCCGAACGCAACGGCGGACGCCTGAGCGATTTTCACCGCCTCGACCTCAGCCTGCAGCGCACCTTTACCTTTTCCACCGCCGCGCGGCTGGAGGTGACGGCCAGCGTCACCAATGCCTACAACCGCGAAAACATCTTTTACGTCAACCGCCTCAGCAGTGAGCGGGTCAACCAGCTTCCTATCCTTCCCAGTCTGTTGGCCAGCTTTTACTGGTAGCTCATATCTCTTCCTGCGACCAGTCGACCTGGCCCACGTAGATCATTACGATGCCCCCCACGATCATGAGGAGGCGGACGGCAAAGGAGAACCCTACATTGAGCTCGTAGAGCCAGGACATAAAGAAGATGTCCACTCCCACCAGATTGAGCAGAACGGAAACCAGCCCGAGGAACAGGAGGACGAATCCGACAACGGTAAGGGTAGTGGCGTACTTGAGCATGGGGGACGGGTTTGAAACGAAACTACCGACGGGGGGCGGGTGTTGTCGCAACATGGGTGATATTGCCCCACAAAGTTAACGGCGGTGTCAAAAGTCAAGCTCATTGAATGTCCCCGCGACGCCATGCAGGGTCGCCACGCCTTCATCCCGACGGCGGTGAAGATCGATTACCTCCAGCAATTGCTGGGGTGCGGCTTCGATACCCTGGACTTCGGCAGCTTCGTCTCGCCCAAGGCCATTCCGCAGATGCGCGACACGGCCCGGGTGGTAGACGCCCTCGACCTGACCGGTACCGCTACCCGCCTGCTGGCCATCGTGGCCAACCGCCGCGGCGCCGAGGCCGCCCTGGCCTTCCCCCAGATCGACTACCTGGGCTACCCCTTCAGCGTCAGCGAGACCTTTCAGCTGCGCAACACCAATGCGACCCTGGCCGACAGCGTCGAGCGGGTGAAGCAGATCCAGGAGCTGACCGTGCGGGCGGGAAAGGAGATGGTGGTGTACCTGAGTATGGGCTTCGGCAATCCTTACGGCGACCCCTGGAACGCGGAGGTCGTCGAGCAGTGGCTGGCGCGGCTGGCGGAGCTCGACATTCGCATTTTCCAGCTTTCGGACACCATCGGGGTGAGCTCACCGGCCAGCATCAGTTACCTTTTCTCTAACCTCATTCCCCGTTACCCCGCGCTGGAGATCGGCGCCCACCTGCACACCACCCCTACCACCTGGGAGGAAAAGATCGTGGCCGCGACCGAAGCGGGATGCCGCCGTTTCGACGGGGCCATCCGCGGATTCGGGGGCTGCCCCATGGCCCGCGATGAGCTCACCGGCAATATGCCCACCGAGCGGCTCGTTGGGTATTTTGGAAGTAAGCTTACCGACGTGGACCTCAGCTGTTTCGCCAAATCGATGGAAGCATCGATCGAAGTGTTCGAATAGCACCAAAAGCTGCCCGCTAAGCATTTACTTTACGGAACATACCCCAAAACCTATGCGTCACTTCCTTCTCGGTTTCTGTGTGTTTGCCTCCATCCTGGCCGTGGCCCAACCGGGTTACACCAAGGTCGACGGGAAGTACTACCCCTACGCCCTCGACGATTGCGGGGACACCCTCATCATCGCCCAGCTCAACGACGTTTCCGTGAGCTCCCCCGAATTTTTCGCCAACGAGGAGGAATACATGCTCTACCGCCGCTACCGCATCTACGCCCAGCGCGCCTATCCCTACGCCGTCGACGCCATCCGCATTTTTCGCGAGACGGAGTACATGACCCAGCGCATGAGCAAACGCGACCGCCGCCGCTACATCAAGCGCCTGCAGAACGAGCTGGAAGAAAAATTCGAGGAACCCCTCAAAAAAATGTCCAAGACCCAGGGTAAGGTCCTCATCGCCATGATCGAGCGGGAGATCGACGTGCCCGTCTACGACCTCATCAAGGACCTGCGCGGCGGACTCACCGCCCGCTACTGGGCCACGCTTGCCGGCTTCTACGGCCACCACCTTACCCACAAGTACGAGGAGGGCGACGACCGCATCCTCGACGCCGTGCTCGACGATTTCGACATCAGCTACCAGTTGCCCGAGCAGCGGGTGACGCGAGCCCCCGTCGATTCGATCAATAAATAACGTACTACTCCTCGCGGATCGTAATGTCCTCGATCAGGAATTCCAGCGGCGTATCCGCCGGCACCAGCGTATCTCCGTTGGGGCCCACGAGGCCCGTTGCTCCGTAGGCGAGGTCGCTGGGCGTCAGGATGCGGATGCGGGCGCCGGGCTTCACCCGCTGGAGGGCGATATTCCAGGCCGGGATCAGGTCGCCGAGGCGGAACTGCAGGGGACTCCCCCGCCGGTGGCTGTTGTCGAATTCCGTACCGTCGAGGAAATTGCCCACGTAGTTGACGGTAAGCAGGTCACCTTCGGCCAGGTCGTTGTACTCACCCGGGGACAGGATCTCGTAGAAGTAGCCCTCCGGAGCGGCGTACACGTCGTAGTTGCGGTCGATCGCGCGGTTGATGATGGCGTTGCGCTGGCGGCCGGCGAGGTCGTCGGAAGGACTCAGCTCGGTGATGAGCCGATCCTCGATGGCGCTTTTTTCGGTGGCATCCCGCACCGGCTCCCCGGCTTCCCCGGCGGCGGGGCCGCAGGTGCAGAGGAAAACGGGCAGCAGAAACAGGAGCAGGCGCATGGGTGGACGAACTAATTATTCGGGATGGCGGGGATCACCAAAATTGGTGATACGAGAAGGAGGAAGCCGGGCGTTTGGTTGAACATGAATGCGAATGCCCGTATTCAAGCCAGTAAACCAATCCTTCCCCCCGTCCATGCGTGCCTTTCCCGCCCTGCTCCTTCCCCTCTTGCTGTGCACCTGCGGCCCCGCCCTGGAAACGGAGGAAGAGACGGATGCCCTGGGCTACCGAACGGAATACCAGGTTTCTCCCGAAACCGGCGAACGGGAAGGCAGCAGCCGCCGCTACGACCCCCAGGGCCGGCTGGTCAGCGAAGAAACCTACGTGGCCGGGCAGCTCGACGGCACCCGCACCGCCTATTATCCCGACGGCAAGCCCGAACTGGTGGAAAATTACCGCGCCGGCCAGTTTGAGGGGGAATACCTCACGTACGACTCCCTCGGCCGGCTGCGGATGCGCGGACAATACCTCGACGGTACCATGGCGAAGGTCTGGACGCGCTACTGGCCCGACGGCGGGGTACGCGAGGTGGTGACCTTTGCCGACAATAAAGAAAACGGGCCCTTCCGGGAATGGTACGAGAACGGAAACGCCCGGGCGGCCGGGGAGTACCTGAACGGAAAGGAAGAGGGTACCCTCTACGTATTCGACGAGACCGGCACCCTGGAAGCGGTGCGCAACTGCCTCGGCGGAAGCTGTACCACCCAGTGGCGGGCCGACGAAGCGGGAGGTACGCCGCCGGGTAGTCCTCCCGACATGACGCGCCCTAAGCGCGGAGAAGCCACAAACTAGCGCGCCGGGGTGTCAGGGATGCGTAACTTGTGGCGTATGCGACTGAGCGTGTTGATCGTACTTTTCCTGGCTTCCCTTTCCGCCGCGGCGCAGATCGGGGGCATCTCGGCCTACGAGTTCCTGAACCTGCCCAACTCCGCGACGGTAGCGGCCACGGGGGGCCACCAGATCTCGCTGATGGACGACGACATCACGCTCGCGGCCCGGAATCCGAGCCTGCTGAACGCCAGGATGCACGGCCAGCTCGCCCTCAGCCACGCCTTCCTGCCCGCCGGCATCAACAACAGCTACCTGGCCTACGCACGCCACCGCGAAGACCTGAACATGACCTTCCAGGCCGGATTGCAGTACGTCGGCTACGGCGGCGACCTCGTACGGCGCGACCCGACCGGCCAGGACCTCGGCACCTTCAGCGCCTCCGACTACGCTTTTACCCTCGGGGCCGCCCGGCAGATCGAAGAACGGCTGTCGGTGGGCCTCAACCTGAAAGTGCTCGCCTCCCAGCTGGCTGGCTACGGCAGCCTCGGCCTCGGGTTCGACGCCGGGGTACACTACCAGGATACTACGGGCCGCTTCCAGATTTCCCTGGTAGCGCGCAACTTCGGCCGCCAGCTCACCTCCTACTCGACGGACGGCCTGCGGGAACCCATGCCCTTCGAGCTGCAGCTAGGCATCAGCAGGGAACTCAAGTACCTGCCCTTCCGCTTCTCCCTCGTTTACCGCTACCTCGACCGCTGGAACGTGCTCTACGACGACCCCAACGCCGAGGACAATTTCACCATCAATCTCCTGGGTGAAGAAGATACCGGCGGGCGGGGCGCGGGTGCCGTGTTCCTGGACAACTTGGCCCGCCACTTCGTCATCAACGGGGAGCTCATGATCGGCAAGCAGCGCAACGTACGCCTGCGCGCGGGCTACAACCACGGCCTGCGGCGGGAACTGCGCCTCTCCGATTTTCGCTCGGGGGCGGGATACAGCTTTGGCTTCGCCTGGAAGACGCGCCGGTTCACCCTGGCCTACGGGCGGGGGACGTACCACCTGGGCGGGGGGGTGAATCAGTTAGGAATCAGTACGGTGGTGCGCTAATCAGTCCGTTGTTTAGTATGTTCGTGGCACCGGCTTCCGGCCTAATCGATCGTGTACTAAACATTCCCTCATGGTTCCTTTCCTCGGTGAGCTCATCGGCACCGCCATCCTCATCCTACTGGGTAACGGCGTGGTGGCTAACGTTCTTCTGAACAAAACCAAGGGGCACGATGGGGGACTGATCTCCATCACCTTTGCCTGGGCGATCGCGGTATTCACGGCGGTGTTCATCACGGCCCCGCTGAGCGGGGCCCACCTTAATCCGGCCGTCACCCTGGGCCTGGCGCTGGCCGGGAAATTCGCGTGGAGCCTAGTACCCCTGTATTTCCTGGCCCAGGTAGTCGGGGCATTCCTCGGCCAGGGGCTGGTGCTGCTATCCTACCGCGATCACTACCAGGCTACCCCCGACCCCGGCCTGGTCCTGGCCACCTGCAGTACCGACCCGGCCATCCCGAACAACGTATCCAACCTGATGACGGAGGCTATCGGCACCTTCGTGCTGGTGTTTGCGGTGCTTTACATCACCGGACCCAAATTCGGGGACGACCCGGGCAGCCTCGGTGCCCTGGATGCCCTGCCGGTGGCCCTGGTCGTGCTGGGCATCGGCCTTTCTCTGGGGGGCCCCACGGGCTACGCCATCAACCCGGCGCGCGACCTCGGGCCGCGCATTGCCCACGCGCTGCTGCCCTTCCCCCATAAGGGGGACAGCAACTGGGGCTACACCTGGATCCCGATCGTAGGGCCCTCCATCGGTGCGCTGCTCGCGGCGGGGCTGTGGCACCTGGTGCCAGTGGTGCTCTAGATCACTTTAATGCGGCCCGGATCATATCGGAGAGCTCCGGCTCCCCGCCCCGGTGACCGCATCCGCTGGCCATAACCAGGTGCCCCTTATCCGAGATGATGCCCGTGCCATGGCGCCCCTTATTGAGCGACGGTAGTGCGCTCCAGGTGCCGCTGCGTATATCGAGGGCTTCCACGTCAGCGTGGGCCAGTTCCTGGCTGTTGGATTCTCCGCCAACTACGAGGATGCGGCTACCGAGGGTGAGGGCAGTAGTGCCGGCCCGCTGGGTGGGAATCTCGTTAGGGAGCGTTGACCACGTGCCTGCTTTAAGGTCGTAGACGTCTACCACCCCGATCGTGTTTTCGAAGGGGTTGGTAGCCGCCACCGTCGTCCGGCCCGCCAGGGCATAGAGCTTGCCCTCGGCTATTACCGCCTGGAAGTGATCGCGGGCGCGGGGGGCGTCGGGCAGCCGGCCCCATTGGCCGGTGGCCGGATGGTAGGTGTCCAGCCACTTTTTGTGGTCGCCGCGGTGGCCGTCGCGGATGCCGCAGACCAGGTAGATGAGCCCGTCGTGGAGTACGGCCCCCGCTCCGCCGCGGCGGCGATCCTCGGGGATCTCGTCGCCGACGCGCCAGGCATCCTGAGCGGGGCTGTAAATGTATACGTTGGGCAGGGGTGTTTCCCCCGGGTACCCGCCGGTCATGGCTCCGAGCAGGTAAATCTCATCGTCGTACACTACCGGCTGGAAATGATGGATCTCTACGGGCGGTTGCGCACCCTTCGTCCATGCCCCGCTGCGGCTGTCGTAGATCGATACCGGACGGATGCCCCGACCGCCGAGCAGAAAGTAGCGGTTGCCCACCTGAATGAAGGCGGCTTCGTGGCGGGCGACGGGTTCCGTCTCGTTTTTGATGGTTTCCCACGGGCCAGTGACGACTTCCGAGGATTCCGTCCGTCGGGTGGTACAGCCAAGGAGTACGAGCAGAAGCAGGGGTAAGAGTGCGTACCGGGGAGGCGGGAGCATGGGTTACAGGGGTTGGAGGTCGATGTTGCGCCAGTGCACCTTGATGCCGCCGCCATCGTGGATCTGCAGGGCGATACCCCCCTTCCCGTCGCCGATCTTTTCGTCTTCGAGCTCCACCATCTCCTGGCCGTTGAGCCAGGTGGTCACCTTATCATCGACTACCCGGATCTTCATCGTGTTCCACTCGCCCATCTTGAGGTAGGCGTCCTTTGCCGGATCGGGCTTGATGAGCCAGCCGCGGCCGTAGGATTCGTAGATGCCTCCGGTATCGTGGCCCGGAGGGGCGACTTCCACCTGCCAGCCGTTCACCTTGGTGCCGTCGATCGTTGAGCGGATGAATACGCCGGAGTTGCCGTCCGCCTCCTGCTTGAAATCGAGGGTGAGCTCGAAATCATCGTAGAACTTATCGGTGGAGAGGTAGCCATACTCGGCATCGGGGCCACTTTCGCAGATGATCTCGCCGTCCTCGACGTACCACTTTTCGGTGCCGTGGGCGGTCCAGCCGTCCAGGTTTTCGCCGTTGAAGAGGGCAGTGGAGGTAGGACGGTTGCAGGTGGCCAGGAACAGGAGCAAGGCGAAGAAGGAAAAATATTTCATGGTACGACTTAAGTGCCGACCAATGTAGCGTAAGAAATCTGAAAGTTCGCCCGCCGCTTGTCTTTATCTATCCGTACTACCACCCACCGGTCCTCATCTGGCCAGAGCTCACGGGAAGAAAGCGGCCCGGGACCCTAATTGTCGAAGCGAAGCGTCATCGCCACCCCGATCTCGAGGTCGGCCACGGCCGTTGTGCGCGATTCCAGGAGAAATTCCGTCGCCTGCGGTGCGTAGCTCAGGTAGGGTTCCAGTCCCGCCACGAAGCGGGATCCGAGGTAGCGCTCGTAACCCGCGAAAATTTTCAGGGAGTAGGAGCTGTACGTGAAGGGGGGATGATTGGAGCTGCCGCCGAAGAATTCGGTTTCCAACTGCGGATCCCCGATGTGGCGCGCGATCACCCCACCCGCGCCCACCAGAAATTGGCCCGCGCCAGGCAGATAACCGAAGCGGTAGATCACCGATACCGGCACCTCCATCGCCATAAAGACGATCCGATTCACCCCCTGGCCGCTCAGTGAAGTACTGTCGGTGCGGTGCCGCCACACGTCGTAAGCGTAGCGCTTTCTGGCCATGTCGACACCCGCCCGTAGTGACAGACCGGGTAGGACTTCGTACTCCAGATACGCCCCTACCCCGAAACCGACCGCTACGCCGCCGCCACCTTCGGTGTAGTCGAGGGCGTCCCGAGTAAATCCACTCCGCCTTTCGGAACGCACAAATAGCAACTGAGGCGTAAGGTGTACGCCCAGGTCGAGCCGCTGCTGGGCGCATAGGGGAACCGAGGAAAAAAGGGTCAGCAGACTAAGAAAGAAGAAAACGCCTACGGAACGTACGCAAATTCGCATAAAAAAAGGGTGTTCGGGGTCTAGCCTGGTGTACCTACAACGCCTGAACGACCAATATGCTGCTCCGTAGATTCAAGGTTTTGCTACCCGTCAGCCGGATTTTCCAGTTTTGAGCGGTTCGCCCGTGCCGCCGGGGACGCACTACCTTCGCCGGTCAAATCGATGCCGCATGTCTTACCGCTACCCCCTCACCCTCCTCCTGCTGGTCTGCCTTACTTCCCTCCACGGACAGGAACTCCGCATAGAACCGCCCAACTGGTGGACCGGCATGCGCGACAGCAGCCTCCAACTGATGATCCACGGGGCGGATGCGGGCCGTCTAGCGCTGACGGTCAGCGGCCCGGGCGTCACCCTCGTCGGTACGCACGGGGCCGACAGCCCCAACTACCTGTTTGCCGACCTGATCGTCGCACCGGATGCCGCACCGGGTACCGTCTCCCTCTCGTTTCGCCGGGACGGACAACCGGTGACCACCTACGCCTATTCCTTCCTGCCCCGGGAACGCAGTCCGGAGTCCTACGCCGGCTTCGATGCCGCAGACGCGATCTACCTCATCACCCCGGATCGCTTCGCCAACGGCAATCCCGCCAACGACGTAGTGGACGGCTTCCGCGAGACGGTGGCGGACCGCAGCGCGGGCTCAGCCCGCCACGGCGGCGACCTACAGGGCATTACGGACCACCTCGACTACATCGATGGCATGGGCTTCACCGCCGTCTGGCCCAGCCCCGTACTGGAGAACGACATGCCGAATTACTCGTACCACGGCTACGCCGTCACGGACTACTACGCCGTGGACCCCCGCTTCGGGACCCTGGCCGAATACCGGGCCCTGGCCGACGCTGCCCGTGTCCGCGGCATCAAGCTCATTCAGGACCAGGTGGTCAACCACATCGGTTCCGGCCACTGGTGGATGGAGGACCTCCCCTTCGAAAACTGGCTCAACTACCAGGATGCGCCCGTGATGACTAATCACCGCCGGACCATCCACCAGGACCCCTACGCCGCCCGCGTCGACGCCGAGCGCATGACCGGTGGCTGGTTCGTCCCCACCATGCCCGACCTCAACCAACGCAATCCCTACCTGGCCAACTACCTCATCCAGCACAGCCTCTGGTGGATCGAGACCCTGGGGCTGGGCGGGGTGCGGCAAGACACCTACCCCTATCCCGATCCCGACTTCCTGGCCGACTGGTCGTGCCGAATCCTGCACGAGTACCCCAACTTCGCCATCGTGGGCGAGGAGTGGTCGGACAATCCCGCTATCGTAGCCTACTGGCAACGCGGGAAGCAAAACGCGGATGGCTACGCATCCTGCCTGCCGAGCGTTATGGACTTCCCCCTGGAAATCGCCCTTGGCCCGGCATTACGGGAAGAAGAAAGCGGAGGTACCGGCCTCATCCGCCTGTACGAGTCGCTCGCCAACGACTTTCAGTACGCGGCCCCCCGAGACCTCCTGGTCTTCGGGGAGAACCACGACATGGACCGCCTCGCTACCCAGCTGGGCGGCGACGTCGACCTGATAAAAATGGCCCTGACCTACCTGTCTACCGTGCGGGGGATTCCGCAGTTCTACTACGGCACCGAAGTGCTGCTCGACAACGAC
>JBBSPZ010000008.1:0-107787 GCA_038258275.1 Chitinophagales bacterium
GACCTCAACGCCCTCCTCTACCACCTCGAGCGCACCATCGCCGATCATACCGAGCTCATTCCCGAAAAGGACGCCTGGACCCAACGCGCCGAACGCCGCCGGGCCGCCATCGAAACCTACCTCTGGAACCCGGCGACCAACTGGTACGAAGACCTCAACTGGACGACCGGTCAGCCCACCGGCTACCTGACCCTGGCCGGCGTGTACCCCCTCTTCGTTGGCGCCGCAACGGAGGGCCACGCCGCCGCCATCGCCGACCGCCTGGAGTCCGATTTCCTGGCCCCCGGTGGCCTGCGCACCAGCCTCCAGCCAACCGGCCAGCAGTGGGACGCCCCCAACGGCTGGCCTCCGCTGCAGTGGATGGCCTACGCCGGGCTGAAAAACTACGGGGAAACTTCCCTGGCTTCCACCATCCGTGAGCGCTGGATGCGCAACAACGAGCGTGTGTACGCGAACGTCGACAAGATGGTCGAGAAATACAACGTCGAGGACATCACCCTCGAAGCGGGTGGGGGAGAATACCCCGTACAGGACGGCTTCGGGTGGAGCAATGGGGTATATTTAGCCATGGCCCGGGACTCTGCCCAGGAAACAAGCCCCCGGTAATTTACCCGTACGGCTGCCTATACCTAAACGAGCCGGCACCCGCTTCGTCTTTTACCTACATTCCAGTCATGGGAACGCGCCGTGTGCTTCTGGGCCGGTTTCTCCAGCTGTATACGGGCCCGCGGAACGCCCTTCTGTCCCCAAAACCGGGTCCAAACGCTTATGGAACTCATTAATTTGCGCGCAGTCGAGGTAGGTAAACGCGGTATGCAACCGCTCCATTGGCGGGTTACCGCCGCACAGCATTGGATCATCACCGGCGCACGGGCGAGCGGAAAAACCCTGCTGGCGGAGGCACTTGCCGGGAAACGGAGGCTGGTCGCAGGTACCCTTACGTATCCCTTTCAGCGGGGAGATTTGTCGTACGAGCAGCGGGCGGCAGCGATCCGCCTGGTGACCTTCATGGACAACTCCCGCCTGGCGCGAAACCCCACGAACGTGCACTATTACCAGCAGCGGTACAATGCCTTCGATGCGTCGGGGCATCCGACGGTGCGGCAGTACCTGCAAGCGGGAGGAAATAGGGTGACGGAAGACGACCCCCTCATCGAAGCCTTCGGCATCGGCGATCTGCTGGAACTGGAAAAGATCAAGCTCTCCAGCGGTCAGACGCGAAAGGTGCTGCTGGCCCGCGAGCTGCTGCGGACTCCCCGTATCCTGATCATAGATAATCCCTACGTGGGGCTTGACCTGGAAAGCCGCCAGACGCTGAATGACTTGCTCGATCGTCTGGTCGTCCGATTAGGGATTACGCTGATTATGACCGGCCACGTGACGGAACTGCCAAAGTCCATCACCCACCGGCTTCATCTTCGGGAGGATGGCACGAACTGTCAGGGAAGGGTAGGCGCGTTTACCCCCGAGGTCAGCGCCTGTTCCATTGATAAGGCAGTACTGGAGCGCGTCAGAATGAAGTGGGCGGACCCGTCGCGGGAAATCGTGAGCCCGGAGATCATCCGTTTCGAACAAGTTACCCTCCGCTATGGGGCACTCACCTTGTATGAACGCCTCAACTGGGTGGTCCAACGGGGAGAAAAGTGGGTAGTGAGCGGACGCAACGGGTCGGGAAAGTCAGCGCTCCTTAGCCTCGTGTACGCGGATCATCCCCTGGCCTACGCCAGGGAGATCTACCTGTTCGGCGAGCGTAGGGGCCGGGGCGGCAGCATATGGGACATCAAGCGGCGGATCGGCTTTACCTCGCCCGAGCTACACACCTACTTCCGGGAACCGATGTCGGTGCGGCACGTCCTGCTGACGGGCTTTTCCGACACCTTCGTCCTGCCCCGGCGTACCACGGAAGATCAGGAGGAAATGGTAGACGACCTGCTGGCGTACTTCGGACTGGCTGACCAGGCTACCCAACTCTTTTTATACCAATCGAGCGGTACCCAGCGGCTGATCCTGCTCTGCCGCGCGCTGGTCAAAGCGCCACCGCTCCTCCTGCTCGACGAACCGTTTCAGGGCCTGGACGAAGCGGCCGTCTTCCGGGCACGCAAGCTGCTGGAAACGGTACTGGGGCCGGTCGACACGGTATTGTTCATTTCCCACTTCCGGCCGGAAGTGCCGGGGGGAATGGAGTGGAGGGAGTTGGAACTGGGACGTCCGGGCCTTACCGAAGTCTGCGCCAGATGAACAGGAGGGTAGTGGCTCCCGCCACGGCAATCAGGAAGGCGGTCAGCGCCCCGGCGAGGTTGGCGTAGAGGTAAAACCCGGTAGCAAACAGGATGGAATAGACGGTCACCGCGCCCACCAGCATGGCGAGGATGCGGAGGGGCAATTGCCCTTCGCCGCGGGCGTCGACCCGCTCGGGCAGGGTAGCGACCACGGGATCCCAGCCCGGCCCACCGGGCCGGGTGGTGAGGTAAAAATTCTGCAGGGTCTTCATATCTGTAGGGCGCGTCATGAACGTGGCGGTGACCCAGCCCACTGTGGTCAGGGCAATGCCGAAAATAAGTTTTTGGTAATCCAGCAGCTCGGGGAGACCCAGCGGCACCCAGCCGAACTCCAGGAAAAGGGCCACGGCAAAGGAAATAAACATGCCCGCGATCTCCGTGTAGGCGTTGATGCGCCACCAGAACCAGCGGAGGATGAAAATGAGTCCCGTACCCGCCCCGATCTGCAGCAGGATGTTGAAGGCCTGCAGGGCGTTGGTCAGGGCCAGGGCGAAGACGGCGGCCAGCACCATCAGGGCAACCGTGCTGATGCGCCCGATGAGCACCAGCCGGCCCTCGGAAGCTTCGGGATTGATAAAGCGGTGGTACCAATCGTGTACGACGTAGCTCGAGCCCCAGTTGAGGTGGGTGCTGAGGGTTGACATCAGCGCCGCGATGAGGGAGGCGATCACCAGTCCCAGCAGCCCCACGGGCAGGTGACTTAGCATGGCGGGGTAGGCCAGGTCATCGTTGATGACACTCGGGGATACGTTCGGAAAGGCGGCGGCAATGCTGTCGAGGTCGGGGAAGATGACGATGGAACAAAGCGCGATGATGATCCAGGGCCACGGCCGCAGGGCGTAGTGAAAGACGTTGAACAGCAGGGTGGCGCCCACGGCGTGGTTTTCGCTCTTGGCCGCCAGCATCCGCTGAGCCACGTAGCCGCCGCCGCCGGGCTCGGCGCCGGGATACCAGACGCTCCACCACTGTACGGCGATGGGGACGACAAAAAGCGGCACGTATACCGACGGGTTATCAAAGTTGGGGACTAAATCGAGCTGGCTGCTTACCTCCGGGTGCGCCAGCAAGGCCTCCAGTCCGCCAACCTCCGGCAGGTTGACGATCACGACCGCCGCCCAGATGGCTCCCACCATGGCGAAGATGAACTGTACGAAGTCGGTGAGGATCACGCCCTTAAGTCCACCGAGCGCGGAATAAATAACGGTGACGACCGACACCAGCATGACCGTAGTGACGGGGTTGATGTCCAGCAACACCCCGGCGATCTTAATGCCCGCCAGGCAGACCGTGGCCATGATCATCACGTTGAAGAACACGCCCAGGTAGATGGCCCGGAACTGCCGCAGGAAGCGCGCCGGCGCCCCGCCGTACCGCAGCTCGTAGAATTCAAGGTCCGTCATCACTCCGGAGCGGCTCCACAGGCGGGCGTAGACGAAGACCGTCAGCATGCCCGTCAGCAGAAAGGCCCACCAGGCCCAGTTGCCGGCCACCCCCTGCTTGCGCACGATGTCGGTGACGAGGTTGGGGGTGTCGGCCGAAAAGGTGGTGGCCACCATCGACACGCCGAGCAGCCACCAGGGCATATTACGGCCGGAGAGAAAGAATTCGCTGGTGGATTTTCCCGAGTCCCGGCTGGCCCATAGTCCGATGGCCAGGGTGACGGCGAAGAAAGCAATAACGATGATCCAATCTAAGGTAGTAAGCTGCATAGTCGGTAAGCGAGTGGGCGGTTAAGGTAGCGTTGTTTCCGACTTCTCCGCAACAATTTCCCTGCTCCAGCGGTACCTTGTTTCCGTGAAGTGGTCCATCTCCATTCTTCTCCTCCTCCTCCTGAACGTGCTGCCGGCACAGGAAACCCTCCGTACCACCGGGGTGCTGGACCTTTCCGGTCGCCACCTCGTCCCGGATCGGGCCTATCCGACCTACGACCTCTACGAAAAGATCATGTACACCCTTGCGCGGCGGTATCCCGACCGCTGCCGGGTGGAGGTCTGGGGAATTTTGCCGTCCGGGCGGCGCATCCTCGCCCTGAAACTGACGGAGGGAATTCGCAAGGAGCGGGCGCGGCCGCGGGTGCTGTGTACGGCTACCATGCACGGGGATGAACTGGCGGGCTACTGGGTGCTGCTTCGGCTTGCGGAGGAGCTGCTGACCGACGACTCCACCGGCCTGCTCAACGAGACCGTCGTTTACATAAATCCCCTCGCCAACCCCGACGGCGCCTTCATGGCGGGCAATGCCAATCTGGGTGCCTCCCGTCGCGGGAACGCCAACGGCGTGGACCTCAACCGCAATTACCCCGACCCCGAAGACGGCCGCTTCCCCGACGGCAACGTGCACCAGCCCGAAACGGTGATCTTCATGCGTGCGGCGGAAACCCATGGGTTCGACCTGGCCATCAATTTTCACGGCGGTGCCGAGCTCTTCAATTATCCCTGGGATACCTTTCGCACCCGCCACCCGGATACCGACTGGTGGCGGACCGTCAGCCGTGAATTTGCCGAGCTGGCCCAGCGCGACAGTCCCGACGGCACCTACTTCAAGGACCGCTCCAACGGCGTCACCAACGGCCACGACTGGTACCCCATCGCCGGTTCCCGTCAGGACTACATGAATTATTTCCACGGCACCCGGGAGGCTACGGTGGAAATTACCAACGCCAAGCGCTTTCCGGCCGGCGAACTGGGCAAACTCTGGTCTTCCCTCCGCGCCGCGCTTTACCATTACCTCGACGAGGCCCGCTACGGCGTTCACGGACTGGTTACCGACCGCGTCAGCGGCCTCCCCCTGCGGGCTCACATCACCATTCCCGGACACGACGAGATGCAATCCTCGGTCTACAGCGAACCGGCCACCGGTGATTTTTACCGCTACCTGGCCCCCAGTACGTACCGCCTGCTGATCTCGTCGCCCGGCTACCGTTCTCGGTCCGTCATCGTTACCCTTCGCGAAAAGCAGCGGCGCTTCGTACAGATCGCCCTGGAACGGGTGGACGGCGGCCCGGACGCCCGCAAGAAGTAGCTTTCCTACCTTTGCCGGCCCTAACCATCCATCCAGTATGTCCGACGCAATTTTCAACATCAGCATTCCCGCCAACGAGCCCGTCTATGCTTACGCCCCCGGTAGCCCCGAGCGCAAGGAGCTTAAGCAAGCCCTGCAGGAAGCCAAGGCCACGACCCGGGAGCTCCCGGCTTTCATAAATGGTGAGCGGGTACTCGAGGGCGAGAAGGTGACGGTCCACCCCCCCCACGAAACTTCCTTTACCCTCGGGCAATTCTACCGCGGCACCGCGGAGCACGTACACCGGGCCATTGAGGCCGCCCGCGCGGCCAAGCCGGCGTGGGAAGCCCTGCCCTGGCAGCAGCGGGCCGCCGTTTTTTTGCGGGCCGCCGATCTGCTGGCCGGTCCGTTCCGTGCCCGTATGAATGCGGCCACCATGCTCGGCCAGAGCAAGAATGCCTACCAGGCCGAAATTGACGCCGTAGCCGAGCTCTGTGATTTTTTCCGTTTCAATGCCTATTTCCTCCAGGAGATCTACCGGGAGCAACCCCTGCATTCGTCGGCCGGCACCTGGAACCGCCTGGAGTACCGGGCACTGGAGGGCTTCATCCTGGCCATCACGCCCTTCAATTTCACCAGCATCGCAGGCAACCTGCCCGCCGCACCCGCCCTGTGTGGGAACACCGTGATCTGGAAGCCCGCCGAGACCCAGATCTATTCCGCCGTAATTATCATGGAGCTGTTTGAGGCTGCCGGGCTGCCGAAGGGAGTGATTAATTTGATCTACACCGACGGACCGGTCGTCGGGGACATCGTCTTCAAGCATCCCGACTTTGCGGGCCTGCACTTCACCGGCAGCACCAAGGTCTTCCAGGAACTGTGGCGGGAGATCGGCAATAATATCGGTCACTACAAGACCTACCCCCGTATCGTCGGAGAGACCGGAGGGAAGGATTTTATCGTCGCTCACCCCTCTGCCGACCCCGAGCAGGTCGCCGTCGGCCTGGTGCGCGGGGCATTTGAATTCCAGGGACAGAAATGTTCCGCGGCCTCCCGGGCTTATGTCCCGGAGTCGCTGTGGTCCGCCATCCGGGAGCACGTAGTAGCGAAGACGGCCAGCCTGAAGATGGGTACCGTCGAGGAGTTCAGCAATTTCATCAACGCGGTGATCGATGAGCGGGCCTTTGACCGCATCGCCGGCTACATCGACGGCGCCAAGGAAAACGGGGCCGTAGAGGTCGTCTGCGGCGGAGAGTACGACAAATCGAAGGGCTACTTCATCGAGCCTACGGTACTGGTCACCTCCGATCCGCACTCCACCACGATGGAGGAGGAGATCTTTGGTCCGGTCTTGACGGTGTACGTCTACGCCGACGCCGACTGGGAGGCTACCCTCGAACTGGTGGATAAGACATCCCCCTACGCCCTGACCGGCGCGGTATTCGCCACCGACCGCCACGTCATCGAACAGGCCTCCAGGGCCCTGCGCAACGCCGCCGGTAATTTCTACATCAACGACAAGCCAACCGGCGCGGTGGTCGGCCAGCAGCCCTTCGGCGGCGCCCGGGCCTCCGGTACCAACGACAAGGCGGGCAGCCCGCTTAACCTGCACCGCTGGATCAGTCCCCGTCTCATCAAGGAGAACTTTGTCCCCCCCGTCGATCACCGCTATCTTTTCCTCGACTAGCGCGTCCGAAGACGATCACACTACCCCCTCGATCACGTCCTGCAGCGCCTCCGGGTTCAGCAGGGTTGAGGTGTCGCCCAACTGCTCGTGTTCCCCCGCGGCCACTTTACGCAGGATGCGGCGCATGATCTTGCCCGAGCGGGTCTTGGGCAGCTCGATGACGAACTGGATCTTGTCCGGCTTGGCGATCGGGCCGATCTCCTGGCGAACCATTGCCACGATTTCCCGCCGCAATTTGTCGTTGTGTTCTACCGCCGAGGCGGCAATGACGTAGGCGTAGATGCCCTGCCCCTTGATCTTGTGGGGATACCCCACGACGGCCGATTCGATCACCTGCTCGTGCTCGTTGATGGCGTTTTCGACCTCGGCCGTGCCCAGGCGGTGGCCGCTTACGTTGATGACGTCGTCTACCCGCCCGATGATGCGGTACATGCCCTCGGCATCGCGCCGCGCACCGTCCCCGGTGAAGTACATTCCCGGTACGGTAGAGAAGTAGGCCGTGCGGGACCGCTCGTGGTCGCCCCAGATTGTACGCAGAATGCCCGGCCAGGGAAACTTCACGCAGAGCAGTCCGCTCTCCGGATTGGCCGTGAGTTCCTGGCCGCTATCCTTGTCCACAAGGGCCATCTGCACTCCGGGCAGGGGGTAGCCGGCGAAGGTGGGTTTCTGGGGACTGAGGCCCCCCAGGCCGGAGATCATAACGCCCCCCGTCTCGGTTTGCCACCAGGTATCTACCACCGGGATATTGCCCTTGCCCACTTCGTCGTGGTACCATTCCCAGGCTTCCTCGTTGATGGGCTCGCCCACCGATCCGATGACCTTCAGGCTGCTCAGGTCATATTTGCGGACAAACGAGGTGCCCTCGGCCATCAGCGCGCGAATTGCCGTCGGGGCGGTGTAGAACTGGTTGACTCCGTGGCGCTCACATACTTCCCAGAATCGTCCCGCGTCCGGATAAGTGGGCACGCCCTCAAACATCACGGTCGTTGCTCCGCAGAGCAGGGGACCGTAGAGAATGTAGCTGTGGCCGGTGATCCAGCCGATGTCGGCCGTGCACCAGTAGACGTCGCCCGGGGAATACTGGAAAACGTTGAGGAAGCTGAACGCCGTGTAGATCATGTAGCCGCCACAGGTATGGACCACTCCCTTTGGCTTGCCGGTACTGCCCGAGGTATAGAGGATGAAGAGGACGTCTTCCGCATCCATTACCTCCGCCGCGCATTCCCGCGACTGCTCCTCCACCAGGAGGTGGTACCACTGGTCGAGCCCGTCAGCCCAGGCGACGTCCTCTCCGGTGTTCTTGTGCACCAGCACGGTCTCTACCGAGGGGCAGCCGAGGGCGATGGCCTGGTCGACCACTTCCTTCACGGCGATGTTCTTGTTGCCCCGCCGGTTGAAGTCGGAGCAGATGATCATCCTGCAGTCCGCGTCGTTGACCCGGTCGGCCAGGGCCTGTGCGCTGAAACCGGCGAAGACCACCGAATGGATGGCCCCGATGCGGGCGCAGGCCAGTACCGAAATGGCGAGCTCGGGCACCATGGGCATGTAGAAGCATACGCGATCCCCCTTGCCGATGCCCAGGGACCGCAGTGCATTGCCCACTTTGCACACCTCCGCGTGCAGCTGGCGGTAGGTGAGTTGGATGACCTCCCCGTCGGGCTCATTGGGCTCAAAGAGGATGGCGGTCTGGTCGCCGCGGCTTTCCAGGTGGCGGTCCAGACAGTTTTCGGTGATGTTGAGCGATCCGCCCGCGAACCACTTGACGGAAGGCTCCTCGAAGTTCCAGTCCAGGACGGTGTCCCACTCCTTGTGCCACCGGAAGGTGGAGGCCTGCTCCGCCCAGAAGCCCTCGGGGTCTTCGGTGCTCCGCGCATATACTTCGCGGTACTGGTCAAAGCTGGAAATTTTCAGGGGGAGATCGACGGTAGGCATGTCAGGGGGTTTTGCTGCCCGACAATATACAAACGCCCGCGACTGCTCACAGCGTCGTCAAAAATGCCATAGTGTCCACCCCGTCTGCGTAGTCGCTTAGGGTAGGCCACTGAGCGCGCCCGAAGTCGAAGGTCTCGCGGTCGAGCAGCCCGGGGCGGGCCACCACCAGCTGCAGCTCGTTTTCCCGGCTTTGCAGCACCTGCGTCACCGCCTCCGGGCTTTCGTAGTACTCCACGTAAAGGCCGGCGATGTGGGAGGCCAGGTCGGTGGATTCCCGCAGGATAATGGCACCGTTGTGGTAGAAGGGTTCCTTATTCAGGGTCAGCAAGGCAAAATTGTAGTCAAAATTATTCTTCCACTTGACGTGGTTCTGGAATCCCTTCCATTCGTGAAACGTTTCGAGCAGGGGAGTGAAATCGTAACCTTTGGGCACGTAGAGCTTCGACACATTTCTGCACCCGAGTCCGAAGTAGGAGAAGACGTCGTCGCCGAGCCGCTCCAGTTCCTCCCGGCTTTCCTCTCCGGTGAGTACCGCTACCGCATTCCGGTTGCGACGAATGATGTGGGGGTACTTTCCGAAGTACGCCTCGAAGTAGCGGGCACTGTTATTGGACCCCGTCGCAATGATGGCATCGAAGCCGCTCAGGTGCTCCACGATGGAAAAGTAGTCCGCGGCACGGGGATCAAACCGGGCGAGCAACTTAAGCAGGTAGGGCAGTACGTAGGGATCCTTACTGCTGAGCTTGATCTGGGCCCGGTGGCCGGCGAGGTACACCGAGAGCACGTCGTGGAGCCCCACCAGGGGAATATTGCCCGCCAGCACCAGTCCGACGGTCGTCAGTGGCGCGTCCGCGGGTGCAGGGATGGAGTAGGATGCCAGCCAGTGGTGCAACTCGTCTTCCCCGAGAAACTGATCGACTACGGCCCGCAGTGCGCGGTGCTGGTTTTCCCGCGTGAACCAGCCGTTGTTGAATTCCGTGCGGATAATCAGGGCGGAAAGGAACTCATCTTCGCCTTCCGTCAGGTGACGGGACAGGCGGTGGAGGGTGGCAATACGGTCATTCAGGGTCATGGAAGTAGGAAACGGGTGGACGGGCCTGGGGTTGAGGCAGGGAAGGTGGAAATCGAACATCCCCTGTCGAAGGGTATTTCTAAAATACCGGCAAATAACCGGCAGATGACAATTTCAGAATAACCATAAATTTTAATGCACTATGTAAGCAAGATGTCCGAATAGAGCGTCATTTTTGCAGGTCTTTACCCCAACCCGTGGCGTTTCGCCAACTATCCCGGTGATTTTCTGAAAACTGCCGGAAGATATCTCCTCACTAACCAATTGATCCTATATGAACCTTTTTACCCAATTGTGTTGCCAACCAGGCAATGCACTCTTTTTCTTCGCTTTTCTGGCGTTCACCTTTTCTAGTGGATTACGTGCCCAAAGCCAACCCTCTTCCACCCTACCGTACGCCGTGTTCCTAGAAGGCGAGTGCGCAGTCGTTGGCGAAAACTGGGAAATTAATCAGGACTCAGCTGCTTCCGGCGGCACTTTCGTGGTCATTAAGCCAGGGTTCTCATCCATTGATACTGCCCCGGAAGCTATCCCGGCAAACCTCCTCACCTTCACCATCGATGTACAGGAAGGAGATTACTTCCACCTCTGGGGCCGGGTGAAGTCCAATTCACCGAACAGGGATTCGTACTGGGTACGGATCAATCAGGGCCAGTGGGTTAAATGGAACAGCCGTCTGCGGGACAAGAACCTTTGGAACTGGCGCGAAGTAATCAACAGCCCCTTCTACATCCCCGCCGGAGTAGCCACCATCGACTTTGCCTTCCGTGAGCCGGACACTAAACTGGACAAGATTTACGTCACTTCCCTCCGGCAGGGTCCCGTTGATCTAGGTGGTTTTTCCATCAACTGCGATGAGGAAACCAGCTGCGCGCAATTTCCCGAGGCCTGTACCAGCGAGATATGGATCGAAGGCGAATGCGCCGAGCTCGGCAGCCGGTGGATCTACACCAGCGATTCGAAAACGTCCAACGGAGGCTACGTGTATCCTTCGGGGCCCAGCGAATTCGACGAGCCTTCCGATACCAGCCTAGCCAGCCAGCTCACCTATTCGGCCGAACTCGCCGAAGCGGGGGTGTACTACCTCTACCTGCGCCTCAATGCGCCCGATGCCGCCAAGAATTCCTTCTGGGTCAGGATCGACGATCAGGACTGGATTGAGTTTGCCAACGAATTGGGCGGCGCAGAACTGGCTACGACCGGCTTCGAATGGAAAATGGTCAATATGGGCGGTGATTCCACCTCCTTTAACCTCAGCAGCGGCAGCCACACGATCACCATCGCCAACCGGGAGTTCCGTACTTCCCTGGATAAGGTCTTTCTCGGTCGCAGCTCCACCGCGCCCGCCGGTTTCGGCAAGTTCTCCCTGAACTGTGCCGCTAATGTGGCTACCCCGGTCCGCCCGGCACTGGACGTAACGTCCAGGCTGTCCGTCTTTCCAAACCCCGCCCGCTCCACCCTGCACCTTGTGCTGGACGCCGCGGCCACGGGTAAGGTCGATGTACGTATCGTCGACGTCAATGGCCGCGTGGTCACCAACCTTACCTACACCAAGTCTTCTGCCATCCTGACGGACGAGATCGACGTAGCCATGCTGCCCCAGGGCGTGTACAACCTGGTCATTACCTCTGGAGGCGGTGTTGTAACCCGACCCTTCGTGAAGCAGTAACCTCAGTTTCCGGTCCGCAATAACGCAGCGTTGCGGACCGGAATTTGGTCGATTCCCGGATAGGCGGCTACGGCCCGCGCTACACTTTCCGTCCGCAACAACTGGATGGTAGGGTAGGGCGCCTGGTTCGTCGCATTGGCCGGATCGTCCTTCGCGGCGTCGGCAAACGTATAAAACGGATGAAAGTGGGCCAGCTGAGTAAATCGGCTGGCCCTGCTTTTTTCCAGGAAGTCTTCCAGGGTTTCCACGAAATCTAGGAAGGTCCCGAAGGCATCGAGGGAGCCGGGAAAAAGGAGCAGCGAAGTCTCGACTACATCTGCGGGGGTTTCCAACAGCCGTTGTACCTGCGCGCCCGCCCAGTAGAAGGCAGCCTCCAGGTCTCGCTCGGGGCACACGGTGATGTCCACCAGGCCGGCCTGCAGGGGACCCGCGGCGAAGGGACAGAGGCCCAGACGGATCACGAACTGTTCTATCCACGAGTGGGTCGCTGCAGCTTCCGGGCTCATTCCTCGATCAGGTTGTTCAGCCGGCGGTGACCGACGTAGCCGCGCCAGCGGTCCAGGGCGGATTGCATGTCTTCCGGCAGGTCGCTGTCGAAGTGCACGTATTCCTTGGTGGTCGGGTGGAGAAATCCGATGCTTTTGGCGTGCAGGGCCTGGCGGGGGCAGAGCTCGAAACAGTGCTCCACGAAGGTTTTGAACTTGCTGTAGACCGTCCCCTTAACGATGCGGTCGCCGCCGTACTTGTTGTCCTGGAAAACGGGGTTGCCGATGCTCTTCATGTGGACCCGGATCTGGTGGGTGCGCCCGGTTTCCAGTTTGAGTTCGCAGAGGCTAACGTAGTAGAGGTCTTCCAGGGTGCGGTAGTGGGTGATGGCGTGCCGGCCTTCTTCTTCCTCGTCGAAGACGGTGTAATTCTGCCGCAGGCGCGGGTGGCGGCCGATGTTGCGGTTGATGGTGTCGGTGGCCGGATCGGGAGCGCCCCAGACGATGGCCTGGTAGGTACGGTCGATGCTGTGGTCGAAAAACTGCCGCGCCAGGGAGCTCATGGCAGCGTCCGTCTTGGCGATCACCAGGAGACCGGAAGTGTCCTTGTCGATGCGGTGCACGAGGCCTACCCGATCGTTGTCGTTGCCGGGGAGTACCGGAATGTTTTCATTGTCGAGGTAGTGGGCCAGGGCATTGACCAGGGTACCTTTGGGGTTGCCAACGCCGGGGTGGACGACCATGCCGGGCGGCTTATGCACGATGAGGAGAGCTTCGTCTTCGTAGCGGATGTCGAGGGGAATGTCTTCCGCCTGCAGGCCTTCTTCCCGGTCGCCGTGGCGGGGAATAATGACGGTAATGCGTTCACCGGGAGACAACTTGTGGTTGGGCTTCACCTGCTGCCCGTCGACCAGGATACTTCCCGAGCGGATGCCGTTTTGCACGCGGTTGCGGCTGACGCGGGGAAGTTTGTCGGTCACGAACTTATCAATACGGACCGCCGACTGCTTGGGGTCGACTACGATTTCCTGTACCTCGAAAAGCTCCTCGTTTTCCTCGTTGTCTTCCATCGCGCAAAGGTAGCAACTGGCGGAGGGTAATACGTTGATCCTCTGCCGACGGGCTGGGTGGCGGGTGGTATGAAATTAATAATTAGTTGATTTCCAGTAAGTTATGCTTGGGTTTACGGCCAAACACGCAATTTTTAAGCTTCAGGGGTTTACCTTTATTCCACACCTCCTCACCATCAGTTTTACGGTTTCAGTTGCTGCGCGTTTCTGAATTGCGTTATGCGCGAGTTCCCCATTCTACTACCTATGAAACAATCCAGCCTGGCCGTACGCGACCCCGAAATTCGCAATTACAACCCCCCCCATCAGGTTCCCCTGGTTGCCGCCTCCAGCTTTGTTTTCGATTCGATTGAGCAGGGAATGGACATTTTTGATGGCCGGGAGCCTGGCTATATCTACGGGCGCTTCGGTAATCCTACCGTGAATGCAGCCGCCCAAAAGATCGCGGACCTGGAGGGATATGGACTGGAAGCGCCCTGCCACGGCCTCTTCTGTGCCAGCGGGATGGCGGCCATTTCCACCGCCCTGCTGGCGCTCTGCGGTTCCGGACAGGTGATTCTGACCCAGGGCGACCTGTACGGCGGTACGGCCGGGCTCATCGATGCCCTGGAAACCAAGGGGGTTACCCGCATCACGGCCAACCTGAGGGATAGCGAGGAACTGGAGGACCAGCTCGCGGAAATACCCGACCTGGGCATCATCTACGTGGAGACTCCCTCGAATCCTACCCTGAAGTGTACGGACTTGTCTTACCTGGCCGATCTGGCTCACCATTACGGGGCCCTGCTCGTCGTTGATAACACCTTCGCCACCCCGATCGTCCAGCAACCCTTGCTGCTGGGGGCCGATGTGGTGGTGCATAGTACCACTAAGTACTTGAACGGTCATGGCACCGGTGTAGCCGGAGCCGTGGTGTGCCGGGATCCGGAAATCATGAAAAAACTGCTGCCCGTCTACCGGCTCTACGGGGGCAGCGGTAATCCCTGGGACGCGTGGCTCGTGCTGAACGGATTAAAAACCCTCCCCCTGAGGATGGAGCGACACTCCAAGAATGCTCACGAGGTGGCGACCTTCCTGGTATGTAATCCGTTCGTGAGCCGGGTCAATTACCCCGGTCTCGTCGGTCACCCCAATGCAGGGGTCATCCAGAAGCAAATGAACATGATGGGCGGAATGCTCAGTTTTGAGCTGGGTGGAGGACTCGACGCCGCCAAGCGATTCATGAACGCCCTCAGATTTTGCACCCTCACGCCTACCCTGGGCGACGTGGACACCCTCGTCCTGCACCCCGCCACCATGAGTCACCGCGGCATCCCCCGCGAGATTCGCCTGGCCAACGACATTACGGACGGGCTGATCCGGCTCAGCGTCGGGATCGAGGATGTGGGAGATATTCTTCAGGATATCGATCAGGCAGTTGTAGCGTCCCAGTCAGCAGCTCCTTTAGGCGATGGACTGGCTAAATCCACAGACGCCGAGCGTTAGGGCTTCCCAACGCCCCTGCACCCGCGGCCCCGGCCCTTACCGTATCTTCGCCGGCCCAAACGGATAATTATGTCGGCCAAGCAAACTTACGACAGCCACCAGGTTGAAAAGAAGTGGTACGCCCACTGGATGGACAAGGACTACTTCCGCAGCGTCCCCGACGAGCGCGAGCCCTACACCATCGTAATTCCGCCACCTAACGTGACGGGGGTGCTGCACATGGGCCACATGCTCAATGCTACCGTCCAGGATATTCTCATTCGTAAGGCGCGCCTGAACGGGAAGAATGCCTGCTGGGTTCCCGGCACCGACCACGCCAGCATCGCAACGGAGGCGAAGGTGGTCCAGAAGCTGCGAGCGGAAGGCATCAAAAAATCCGACATCGGGCGGGAGGAATTCCTCAAGCACGCCTTCGCCTGGAAAGAAGAATATGGCGGCATCATCCTGAAGCAGCTGCAGTTGCTCGGGGCCAGCTGCGACTGGTCACGTACCCGCTTCACCATGGAGCCCAGCCTGTACGCGGCGGTGATCAAGGTATTTGTACGCCTCTACAGAAAGGACAAACTCTACCGAGGCCTGCGGATGACCAACTGGGATCCGGTCGCCCAGACCGTACTGAGCAACGAGGAGGTCATCCACACCGATGAAAACAGCAACCTATACCACGTCCGCTACCGGGTGGAGGGGACCGACGATACCTACCTTACGGTGGCCACCAGCCGCCCCGAGACCATCATGGGCGATACGGCCCTGGCCGTCAATCCCGACGACCCCCGCTACCACCACCTCCAGGGCCGCAAGGTGATCGTACCGCTGGTCCACCGCATCGTACCCATCATCACCGACGAGTACGTCGACCAGGACTTCGGTACCGGGGCACTTAAAATCACCCCGGCCCACGACCCCAACGACTACGCCCTCGGCGAGAAGTACGGACTGGAGGTCATCGATACCATCAACGCCGACGGCACGATGAACGAGTTGGCGCAGATCGCCGTCGGTCTGGATCGTTTCGAGGCCCGTATCGAGGTCATCAAGCGCCTGAAGGAAAGTGGCGACCTCGTCAAGATCGAACAGTACCGTGCCAAGATCGGCCGCAGCGAACGTACCAACGCTGTAGTCGAGCCGCGGCTGACCCTGCAGTGGTTCATGAAGATGGACGAATCCGCCGCGACTGCCCTGGCTGCCGTCGAGCACGGAGAGATAAGGTTCCACCCCCAAAGCATGAGCAATATGTATGGCTCCTGGTTGCGGGAGGAAAATGTACGCGACTGGTGCATCAGCCGGCAGCTCTGGTGGGGACAGCGCATCCCGGCCTGGTACCACGGCGAGGAAGTCTACGTGGCCGAAACCGCCGGGCAGGCCCTGGAGGAAGCCCGTACGCATCACCCCGGCCTGCAGCTCTCCGACCTGCAGCAGGACGAGGACGTGCTCGACACCTGGTTCTCCAGCTGGCTCTGGCCGATGTCGGTCTTCGACGGCTTCGGCGAAGACAAGACCGAGCTGGCTTACTACTATCCCACCAACGACCTGGTCACCGGCTGGGACATTATGTTCTTCTGGGTCGCCCGCATGATCATGGCCGGCTACGAATTCAGCGAGGAACTGCTCGGTAAGGACTTCGTCGACGAGCACGGCCGCCAGCCCTTTACCGACGTCTACTTCACGGGCATGGTCCGCGACGAGAAGCGCCGCAAAATGTCCAAATCCCTCGGCAACAGCCCGGATGCCCTCGCCCTGCTCGACAAGTACGGGGCCGATGGCGTACGCTACGGGATGCTCTCCAGCGCCGCGGCCGGCAACGACATCGTGTTCGACGCGCCGATCCACGACGGCGAGGTGCTCAACGAGAGCCAGCTGTGCGAGCAGGGCCGTAAGTTCTGCAACAAGATCTTCAACGCCAACCGCTTGCTGCAGACCTTCGAGCTAACCGACGTCGCTCCCGAACCCGCCGCCGCCCTGGCCACCCGCTGGCTCGAATCCAAGCTCAGTGCCACGATCACCGAGGTCGACCGCATGATGGAGGAATACCGCCTGAGCGAGGCGATGGTGACCCTGTACCGCTTCATCTGGTCCGATTTCTGCAGTTGGTACCTCGAAGCGATCAAGCCAGCTGACGGCAAGATCTCCCGCGAAACCCAGGAGGCCGCCATTTCCGCCTTCGAGCGCACGATGATTCTGCTGCACCCCTTCATGCCCTTCATCACCGAGGAGGTCTGGCACCAGCTGCGGCCCCGGGAAGCAGGCGACGACTGCATCGTCAGTCAGTGGCCGCAGCCAGGACCGGTCGACCAGCAAGGCCTGCGCGACTTCACCCTCCTGCAGGATGCCGTCGCCGGGATCCGCGACATCCGCAACCAGCGGGGCATTTCCCACGGGGAAGCCCTCCGGCTGGTGGTCCGCCGCAGTGCGCAAACCGAGCAAGTGCTGGGCGCGGACGCGGGTGCCGTGTCCTTCCTCCAAAAAGCCGGCGTCCTGGTTTCCGTAGACCTGGTCGACGCGGCACCCGACAACGGGCTTCCCTTCCTCTTCGGTAACGATACGGCTTACCTTATCCTCAGCGAGGAGGTCGACCTGGAAGCCGAGCGGGCCAAGACCGAAGAGGAACTCGCCCGCCTGCGGGGGTTCCTCCGGGGCATCGAAAAGAAGCTCGGCAATGAGCGCTTCGTGTCCAATGCTCCCGACGAGGTAGTGGCCCTGGAACGCAAAAAGAAAGCAGACGCCGAAGCCAAGATCGCCAGCCTAGAAAAAATGCTGTAACCCGCCCGGGTGGAGGGCCTCCCGGCCCGATGCATCAGTACTGCATGCAGGCAAATCAGGCCTGGAGGCCTTCCACCCCGGTGCTCAACGATGCCATTCACCCGGTCACCAACTGCAACAAGTACCAGCCTCAGGTGTACTTTACCCATATGCTGCTTGACCAACACGGCCGTCAACTTACCTACCTGCGCCTGGCGGTCACCGATCGCTGCAACCTGCGCTGTCGGTACTGCATGCCCGCCGAAGGCATCGACTTCGCCCCGAAGTCGGCCCTCCTGGACTACGATGAAATTCTCTTCCTCTGCGAGGTACTCGCCGGGATGGGGGTCAACAAGGTGCGACTGACCGGCGGTGAACCATTGGTACGGCGCGATTTACCGGTCTTGGTACGCGGCCTCGGACGACTGTTTCCGAAACTGGCCATGACCACCAACGGCATTCTCCTGCCCAGGTATATCGATGAACTGGCCGAAGCCGGCCTGAAGCACTACAACCTAAGTCTCGACACCCTGCGGCCCGAACGGTTTTTTACCATCACCCGCCGCGACAACTTCGGCGAAACGAAATGGGCGCTGGACGAGCTCCTCGCGCGGGGGTATCCCGTAAAGGTGAACGTGGTAGTGATGAAGGGGCAGAACGACGACGAGTTGCTCGACTTCGTAGCCTTCACCCGCCACCAGGCCGTGGATATCCGCTTCATCGAGGCGATGCCCTTTAACGACGACGACGGAAACCACGACGTCTTCTTGTCCTACGGCGATATACTGGAACGTATTCGGGAAGGGTATCCGACCCTCGAGCAGCTGCCCGGGTCCGGCGGCAGCTCCGTGGGGTTCCGGGTTCCGGGGTTTGCGGGTAAGGTGGGAATCATTCCCGCTTACAGCCGCAGCCTCTGTGGGACCTGCGACCGACTCCGGCTCACCCCGCGGGGCACCATGCTCAACTGCCTGTACTCCACCAAAGGACTCGAGCTGTTACCCCTGCTCCGTGCCGGCATCGGCCGTGACGAACTGGAGGAGTTGATCCGTGCCTTCGTTTTCGGTAAATACGCAACCGGCCACGAGACCCAGGAGCGGGAACAGCAGGGTACTATCTTTGCCAGTATGACCAGTATTGGCGGCTAAATTTCTGACCCTATGCCCTTTACCCACCTCGACGCCGCCGGCCGACCGGCCATGGTTGACGTCGGCGACAAGTCCGTCACCAAGCGAAGCGCTACCGCGGAAGCCCGGGTGGTGCTGGGTAGCAAAATTATGGCTACCCTCCGTGGAGCGGGATTCTCGACCAAGAAGGGCTCCATCACCCAGACGGCCATCATCGCCGCCACGATGGCGGTGAAGCAAACCTGGTCGGTGATTCCACTGTGTCATCCCCTGGCCATCAACGGGGTGGCAGTAGACGTCACCGAAGACGGAGAAGAGGCCCTCCACGTCAGGTGCACGGTTAGAACCGAGGGAAAAACGGGCGTGGAAATGGAGGCGCTCCACGGCGCGAGTATAGCGGCCCTGACAATCTATGATATGTGTAAGGCAATGTCCCACGCCATTACGATCGATCAGCTTCGCCTGGTGCAAAAGCGGGGCGGTAAAAGCGATTTCGATCATGGCTGATCCGCGGTACAGCCGGCAGACCATCCTGCCCGGCATCGGCGAGGAAGGGCAGCAAAAGCTCTCCTCCGCACGCGTCGTGATCGTCGGCTGCGGCGGACTGGGCAGTCCGGCGGCCGCTTACCTGGCGGGTGCCGGGGTAGGGCACTTGCGGCTGGTCGACGGGGATCATCCGGAAACGAGCAACCTCCACCGCCAGGTATTCTTCGACGCCTCCGACCGGGCCGGTAAGGCCCAGCAGCTGGCAAATCACCTGCGCCGCCTGAATCCTGAGATCAAGGTCGAAAGCTACGCCCACCACTTCACGCCCAGGAACTGCCGCAAGCTTCTGGCGGGAGCCGATCTGGTGCTCGATTGCACCGACGACGCGGTGACGAAGCACCTCATCAGCGATGCCTGCGTCCACCTGGAGATCCCGTTGGTGTACGCGGCCGCCCAGGGGTTTTCCGGCTACGTCGCCCTCTTTGAGAACCGCCCGGACGGCATTCACCTCCGCGATCTCTACCCGGAGCCCGATCCTTCCCTGCCCGACTGTGCCACCGTCGGCGTGCTGCCCACCGCGGTCGGTATCGTGGCCTTACTCCAGGCGAATGCCGCCCTCTGCTTCCTACTTGGCATCGGCGACCCTCCGACCGATCGCCTCCTGACCTACAATGCCCTCGATAATACCCACCACCGGATCCGTTTAGCGAAGACCTATACTAAAGTGATCCCGGCGCCCTGGTTAAGTAAAGCCGCGGACCGCTCCGAACTGGAAGTAGTTGCCGACACCCTGGTCCCGGAAGGCTTCGACGGTGTTTACAGCATGCTCACCGAAGCCCGGGAGCCCGACCTGCCGGAAGGGGTGATTCGGCTACGGGAGCGCGACCCCTTCGGGCAGTGCCGGGAGCTTATGTCCCCCGGCGGCCGGTTTTTGCTGTACTGCAATTCCGGCAAGCTCAGTTTGGTCCTCGCTGCCCAGTTGCGCAAGGACCGGCCGGAGTTGGAGGTGTTCAGCCTCAGGGGTGGGCTGGAGCGGCTGACCGATCAATCCCGGCGGACGCCTTGATCAGGGCCTGCTGTTCAGCCAGTGACTACCATCCTCCCGAAACTCTTTTTTCCAGATCGGCACGGTCTTCTTCAATTCATCGATGACGAATTCGCAGCCTTCGAAGGCAGCCTTACGGTGTACGCTGCTGACGGCGACAATCACGGCGACGTCGCCGATGGCGAGGTCACCCTTACGGTGGTGAAGGGCGACCGCGTGGAGGCCGAAGCGTTCGCGGGCGGTTTCGGCAATCTTTCGCATCTCTCTGAGGGCCATGCCACCGTAGGCGTCGAACTCGAGGTGGGTAACGGGTATCCCTAGGTTGAGGTCGCGGATGGTACCGACGAAGAAGCAGAGTCCGCCGCAGGAGGGGTGGTGCACGAAGGCGGAACACTCCGCTAACTGTAGGGGGGTATCGAGCAGGGCAACGTCGAGGAAGGGGGATGGATCAGCCACCGGATACGGGGGGGATGATGACGACCTCGTCGTCGGCTTCGATGACTTCCTCGTCGGTGGCATACGCTTCATTTCGCGCTACGGCGAAGCCGGAAAGCTCCCCGAAGCCGGGATAGGCCGCGATCAGGGCGTCACGCAAAGCAGCCACCGGTTTACCGGCCACGCCTTCGAGCTGCAGCGAAGGGCCGCCGGCGATTTCCCGCGCAATGCCGAAACATAAGATTTTCATAAGCGGGTTAGTAGGGCCAGTTCGCCCATACTAACCGCGCACCCACCAAAAGGATGAGCAGGGCGGCTACTTTTTGGATGGTGGCGGGCGTGAACCAGGTGAGGGTCAGGCGGGTGCCGAGTTGTCCGCCCGCAACGACGGCCAACAGCAGGATCGCCGTCAGGGTAACATCAACCGAAATTCCTACGCTCAGCTGTCCGGCCAGGCCGGCAAGGGAATTCAGCGCGATAAAGAGGCTCGTCGTAGCCGCGATCTGCCGGGCCCCCGCCCACTTCCCGAGGAAGAGAATGGGGGAGAGGAAAATCCCGCCCCCGATGCCAACTACTCCGGACGCGAAGCCCACCCCTGCCCCGATTCCAACCGCCACTGCACCCGCTGCCCAGCCACGCCGATGTTCCGTATGAACTGTTCCTGCCAACCGACCGCGCAGGAGCATGAGTACCGCGGCCAACAATAGCAGGCCACCGAGCAGGAGCAGGTAGTCTTCCCGGAGAAGCACGACCCGTCCGCCGATAAACGCCGCCGGCATACTGGCCAACACCAGGGGAAGGGCCCGCCGCCAGGGCGTGATGCTCGCCCGCGCAAAGGCATACGTACTTCCCCCGGTGACCGCCAGGTTGCAGATGAGGGCGATGGGCCGGATCGCACCCGTGGGCAGCCCCGAAAGGGCCAGCACGGCCAGGTAACTGCTGCCCCCGCCAAAGCCGGCCGAAGAGTAGACCACCGCGATCACGAAAAAGGAGACGAACAGCCACAGGTATTCCATGCGCACGGAAGTTGGAACCAAACTTCCGGCCAAGGTAGCAACATCCTATCTCCATGACGGAAGCTGAACGTGCGCTGGAAATCGATGAGTTGCTCTGCGCCCACTACGGGGCGCCCTTTCCGCCCTTCGGGCACCGGGACCCGCTGAGTGAGCTGGTGGGGTCGATGCTCTCGCACCGCACAAAAAATGCCGTGACGCGGCAGGCTTACCTGCGGTTACGCGAGGTGCTCCCCACCTGGGAGGAAGTGATCGATGCGCCAACCGGAGACGTGCAGGCCGCGATCGTCGCCGTGACCTTCCCGGAAGTGAAGGCTCCGCGCATACAGGCCGCGCTCTCCCTGGTCCGGGAGCGGAGGGGAGGGGAGTTGGCGCTGGATTTTCTGGCGGACCTCTCCGTACCCGACGCCCGCGCGTGGTTGGAGGAGATCCCCGGCGTGGGTGCCAAAACCAGTGCGGCCGTCCTCAACTTCAGCCGTCTGCGGATGCCCGCCCTGGTCGTGGATACCCACCACCTGCGGGTGGCCCAGCGGATCGGGCTGGTGACCCCGAAGGCCTCCCTGGATAAGGCGGCGGCCCGCCTGCAGGCCTTCCTGCCGGAGGGCTGGGACGGCCAGCGGGTGTACGATTCCCACCAGGGATTCATGCGGCACGGGCAACAGCTGTGTCATTTTCATAATCCGCGCTGCTCAGGCTGCCCGATCCGGCAAGGCTGCGACTACGGGCGGCCGTGGGAGCCGGCCTAAAATGGTTACCTTTGCGGCCCAAAATTCAGCCTGATGATAGTCCGTCAAGAGATCAAAAACCTGTTGCAGCATCCCCCGGTAGGGGAGTCCGTTACCGTTATGGGCTGGGTGCGTGCCTGGCGTGGGAACCGCTTCATGGTCCTCAACGACGGCTCCGGCCCGGAGACCCTCCAGGTGGTGGTCGAAGGGGATAAAATCGACGAGGCCGTTGTCCGCGCCATCGGCTTTCACGCCTGCGTCAGCGTCACCGGAACGGTAGCCGAGAGCCAGGGCAGCGGACAGGTGGTAGAGATCATTGCGGACGCCATCGAAATCCTCGGCGGCAACGCGCTCGGCAAGTACCCCCTGCAACCCAAGAAGCAAAGTATGGAGTTCCTGCGCGAGAACGCTCATTTCCGGATGCGCACCAATACTTTCAGCTCGGTATTCCGGGTGCGGCATGGCGTAGCGTATGCGGTGAATAAGTATTTCCACGACCGCGGCTATTACTACCTGCATACGCCCATCATCACGGGCAACGACGCCGAAGGGGCGGGGGAGATGTTCCGCGTTTCCGTGCTGGATCCCGTCAAACCACCGCTAACCGAAGCGGGTGGGGTAGACTACACCCAGGATTTCTTCGGCAAGGCGACCAACCTCACCGTTTCCGGGCAGTTGCAGGCCGAAATCGGTGCCCTGGCGCTGGGCAAGGTCTACACCTTCGGGCCCACCTTCCGGGCCGAAAACAGCAACACCAGCCGCCACCTGGCCGAGTTCTGGATGATCGAGCCCGAGATCGCCTTTGCCGACATCGATAATGACATGGACCTGGCCGAGGACTTCGTGAAGTACCTGATTAACTTCTGCCTCGAGCACTACGCCGAGGACCTCGAATTCCTCGATGCCCGTATCGTGGAGGCCGAAAAGAACATGAAGGCCACCGACCGCCGCCCGATGGGACTAGTAGAGATGCTGCGCTTCGTAGTTGATAACGACTTCGCCCGGGTCACCTACACCGAGGCCCTGGACATCCTCCTGCGTTCCAAGCCCTACAAAAAGGGCAAGTTCGAGTTCCCCCTGGAGTGGGGCACCGACCTCCAGGCCGAACACGAAAGGTACCTGGTCGAAAACCACTTTCAGAAGCCGGTGATCGTCCGCGATTACCCCAAGGATATCAAAGCGTTCTACATGCGCCAGAACGACGACGGCAAGACCGTAGCCGCCATGGATGTCCTTTTCCCCTACATCGGCGAGGTGATCGGCGGCAGCCAGCGGGAGGAGCGGGAAGACAAGCTGCGCCAACGCATGCAGGAAATGGACATCCACACCGAAGAACTCGCCTGGTACCTCCAGCTGCGCACCTTCGGCGGCTGCCCCCACGCCGGCTTCGGCCTGGGTTTCGAGCGCATGGTACAGTTCATCACCGGGATGGGGAATATCCGGGACGTGATTCCTTTTCCGCGGGCTCCGAGGCTGGCCGATTTTTAGAACTGACGGTTGTTGGGTTTCTGGGTTATTGTATTGTTGGGTCCGCGTGGAAGCTCATCGCTTCGCGTTTCGCTTGCCACTACCTCAGCACCACTGTCTCAAACGCCCGAAACCCAACAACCAAATAACCCAACCATTCAACAATCAACCATGAAAATCGGCACCCGCGGTTCCCGCCTAGCCCTCTGGCAAGCGCACTTCGTCCAGGCCCAACTGCGCGAGCACGGGATCGAGAGCGAGCTGGAGATCATTAAGACCCAGGGCGACAAGATTCAGCACCTCGGCTTCGATAAGCTGGAAGGCAAGGGCTTTTTCACGAAGGAGATCGAGGACGCGCTGCTCGATGGCCGCATCGACTGCGCGGTGCACAGCCTCAAGGACCTGCCGACCAATCACCCGGACGGCCTCGTACTGGCGGCACTCAGCTACCGCGCGTCCGTGGAAGACGTTATCCTGGTCCACCAGGACCGCGCCGTAACCGGACAACCCTTCCAATTGGCATTAGGTGCGACTGTCGGCACCAGCAGCAACCGTCGGAAGGCGCTCCTCCACGACCTGCATCCTTCGGTCCTACCGGTTGATATCCGGGGAAACGTACCGACCCGTATGAAGAAAGCGCTCTCCGGCGAACTGGATGCGGTGGTCCTCGCCGCAGCCGGACTGGAGCGCCTGGAACTTGACTTGTCCGGGCTCGTCGTGGTGCGTCCCTCCCCGCGCGAGTTCGTGCCCGCCCCCGGTCAGGGCGTCATGGCTATGCAGACCAGGGAGTCCGATATTGAGATGCGCAAGAAGCTTTCCCTGCTGCACCATCCCGTAGTGGGGGAGTGCACCAACGTCGAACGCACGGTGCTCAACCTGATGGAAGGGGGCTGTTCCATGCCCCTGGGAGTGTACTGCGAAAAGGATCAGCTCGGCAATTACCACGTCTGGGCGACCTACGCGGCTTCGGCTACCGACCCCCTTTACCGGGTACAGGTGAGTCAGTCTACCCGGGCCGGTCTGCCGGAAGCGGTCGTAGAGCAGCTGCTCACCGCGTCAGGGCGTCAAGGCGGGCTACTTCCAGGCGCCTAGCCTTGCCGCTTCCCAGGGGGATCACCACCGCCGCGCCGGGCAGACCGCCGGGCGTAACCACCGGCCTGACGTGGAGGCTCAGGTCGTCGCTGATGTCGAAATCCCGGAGGTGGGCATCCGTAAACGCCTCGACGGCCTGTAAAATATACACGCCGAGAATGCCGAAATAGGCCGTTTGCCGGGTCTTATTTACGTTATTGCGTGCGGCAATCAAGGATGAGGTCGTGTAGTTGTCTATCGGAAACTCGCTTTCCTTGACCTGGCATTCGGCGTAGGGGATAACGATGATTCTTCCGTCGCCCAGGCACCGGGCTTCCAGGGCGTTCACGTATCTGGAATACTGGGTTTGATTGAAGTCGGCCACGGCTACCACCCCGAGCAAACCGGCGTAGACGAGGGGTACCTTCCACCACGCCTTATTGTATACCTGTCCGCCGCCGGGGATGATCGACCAGAGCAGCGCCCGCTTGGGTCCCCGGTTGATTTCCTGTAGGGTGCGGACGGTATCCATGCTCACGTCACGCCTTTGCGCGGACGCGGGTGCAGCGGCCAACAGCAGGAGCCACAGGAACAGGATTGCCGCGAAGTGCCGGTTGGTGAGTTTCACTGGTTGACTTGACGTGTTTACTTCGGAAATGGTTGCCTGGCGGCCGGGCGTAACCTTATTCCACCGACTTGTAAAATTGCTCGAGTTGCTCCTTGCTCTCGAACCGCAGGGTGATCGACCCCGACCTTCCTTCCTGCCCTTCCAGGCGCACCTTCACCTTTTTCGTCCCGAAGAACTCGGCGAAAGCCTGCTCGATGCGCCGGGCGTCTTCGGCGTTGGCGGGACTGCCCTTGCTCATCTTGTTCTTGTTTTTGTAGACCCGGCTTTCCCGCTCGATGTCGCGGACCGACCAGTTGGGATGGGAGAGGATGTCGTCGAGGAAAGTTTCCTGCTGGCCGATGTCCTTGATTCCGGAGAAGGTCTTGGCTGCCCCGATGCTGATCTTACGGTCCTTGATCGCCTGCCGCACCCGGTTGGAGGTGCTCAGGATGGTGAGGTAATTCGTAATCGTGGAGCGCTTCTTGCCGACGCGGGAGGCAAGTTGCTCCTGCGTCAGGTCGAATTCCTCCTGCAGGCGCAGGTAGGAGTAGGCTACTTCCATCGGATTGAGGTCCTCCCGTTGAATGTTTTCGATCAGGGCCATCTCCAGCAGGGTCTGGTCGTTGGCGGTCCGGATGAAGGCAGGTACCTCGCGCAGGCCCGCCAGTTGGCTGGCGCGGAAGCGGCGCTCTCCACTGATAATCTGGTACGTGCCATCCCCCATGTGGCGCACCGTCATCGGCTGGATGATGCCGTGGACCCGTATGCTGTCGGCCAGCTCCTGTAGCGGCTCCTTTTCGAAATCCTGCCGCGGCTGATCCGGGTTGGCGGAGATCTTATCCATGGGCAACATGGCAAAGTTGCGGCTGAGGGTCCGTATGGTTTCTTCCTCACTGGCTTTGTCCAGCCGCTGCCCCGGGAAGAGGGCGCTGAGGCCATTGTTGCCACCAATTTTGCTGAGGCTGTCCTTGAGGTCGCTGCTGCTGGGTTTGCCGCTTTTGAATTTCTTGGCCATGGTTCTGCTGTTTTCTGCTACGCCGCGAAGATAGCCCACCGTATTCCGCACGCACTGTGGGAAGGACGGAACAGTTAAAATAAATTGTTTGCTTCTAGTATATACGAAGCGAGTAAAATAAGGGCTGGCGGGGAAAATGCACGGTTTGGGAACGATTCCAGCCGGCTTCGAGCAACGCATGAACCGAACCTCGGCTTCGTGGGGCGGTTATTTTACCGGGGGATTTACACCCTCAACTAACTTTCAAAGCCGTAAATGAAAATTGCATTCCTGGGAAATTACCCACCCAAAGCCTGTGGTATCGGAACGTTCACCAACAGTCTCGCGCGCGCCATCCTGAGCAATCTGAAGGCGGACGGGATCCGTGAGTACGCCGAGATCATTGCCATGGAGGATCCCGGCGATCAGCATGACTATCCGGTAGAGGTTACCCGGAAGATCCGCCCCCAGGAAGCTGCAGATTATCGCGAGGTAGCCGATTACCTCAACACCGCAGGCTTCGATCTCCTGGTCTTGCAGCACGAATATGGCATCTTCGGCGGTGACGACGGCGTCTACGTCATGCACCTGCTCGACAAGCTGCGCATTCCCCTGATCGTCACCTTTCACACCGTACTGAAGGAACCCAGTTTCGGTCAGCGCAACGTGCTGAACCGGATCGCGGCCCGCGCACAGCAGGTGGTGGTGATGACCAAGCTCGCCCGCAATCTTTTGTTGGATGTGTTCGAGGTCGAGACATCGAAGATCCACATCATCGAGCATGGGGTGCCGGTCATCACGTCCGACAACCGTGAAGTGCTGCGCCAACGCCGCGGCTGGGCCGATAAGCGGGTGCTTTTCACCTTCGGTCTGCTCGGACGGGGAAAAGGGATTGAGACTTCCATCAAGGCGCTGCCCGCGATTGTGGAAAAGTATCCCGATACCCTGTACGTAGTCCTGGGAAAAACCCACCCGCACGTCCTGCGCAACAACGGAGAAGAATACCGGGAATACCTGCAAGACCTGGCCACCGAGCTGGGAGTAGGGGCAAACCTGCGGATGATCAGTAAATTCGCTTCGGAACAGGAGTTGTTTGACTGCCTGCGGGCAGCCGATATTTACGTTGTTCCCTACCCCAATGAGGCGCAGATCACCAGCGGTACGCTCGCCTATGCGGTCGGCGCCGGCGCCGGTATCGTCAGTACCCCCTTCTGGCACGCCGCGGAGTTGTTGCAGGAGGGTAGGGGAAGGCTTTTTCCCTTTCACAACAGTCAGGCGCTTGCCGATACGATTCTTCAGTTGTTCGACAACGATGAGGAACTTCGGGAAATGCGCAGCCGGGCCGCCGCCTACGGGAAAAACTTGCTCTGGCCCCGTATCGGCCGGCAGTACCTGAAGGTATTCGGTGAAGCCAAAGTAGCCTACCTGGATTACCAGGCAAAGGTCCAGCCCGACGTGGATCTGCCACCCCTCAAGCTGGATCACCTGCTGCGTTTCACCGACGACTGCGGAATCCTGCAGCACGGCAAATACGCTATCCCCAACCGCTACGAGGGATACTGCCTGGATGACAACGGTCGGGCCCTCCTGCTCATGGGCATGATGACCGAACGAAACCTAGGCGATCAGGGCCAGCTGCAGCAACTGGCCGATGTGTACATCAGCTACATCCTGCACGCCCAGAATCTGGACGGTACGTTTCGCAATTTTATGGGTTATGACCGCCGCTTTATCGAGCGCCATGGATCGGAGGACAGCTACGGGCGTGCGATTTGGGGCGTTAGCTATTGCCTGGCGCACCCCCCCCGTGCCGATCAGCGACAGCTCCTCGAGGAGATCTTCATCCGCGCCATCGGCCACCTTGAATTAATGTCCAGTCCGCGGACCATCGCTTACGGGGTTCTTTCCCTGAGTTATTACCTGGACTTTAAGCCCAGCGACGAGGCCATGCTCAACCTGCTGGACCGGATGTGTAACCGCCTCATCGACCACTATAACGACAGCCGGGAAGAGGGTTGGAATTGGTTTGAAAATTACTTAACTTACTCCAACGGCATCCTGCCCTTCGCCTTGTTCCGGGCCCTCAACCACCTGAACAAGGAGAAGATCCGGACCACCGCCATTGAGTCCACGAATTTTTTGGCCCAGCAGACCATCATCGACGGAGTCCTGAGCCCCATTGGCTGCAAGCAACCCTTCGTCTTCCGTAAGGATCGGCCGAAATACGATCAGCAACCTATTGATGTGATGTGTAAAGTGCTGCTCTTTAGTGAAGCATGCCGGCACCAGGACCTCCAACCCCACTGTGCCAACGTCAACACGGCCTTCGCCTGGTTCACGGGGCAGAACGAAATGAAAACCCCGATGTACAATCCCGAAACGGGGGGATGCTTCGACGGACTGATGGAAACGGGAATCAATCACAACCAGGGAGCTGAGAGCCTCATCGCCTACCTGGTAAGTCGGGTGGAGATGGAAAAATTTAAGGAAGAGAATGGTGGTTGCCAGGATTGCGAGGACGAGGATGAGCATTCCGTTGACCGGGCGCTCCGGGTCATGCTTAATGGGTTTGCCCTGCCTCAACCGGTAGATGTTGATGCCGCACCCCAGGCGGTGGAAGACTTGAAATGAGGATAGCGATGCTGGCCCCTATTGCGTGGGCGACTCCCCCAGCGGCCTACGGTCCTTGGGAGCAAGTGACCAGCCACCTCACTGAAGGATTGGTGAAGCGAGGAATCGATGTCACCCTGTTCGCTACGGCCACGAGCCGTACCGCCGGAAAATTAGTAGCCACGACGGCGGCGGGCTACGCCGAGAAACCAGGTCAGGACCCCAAAGTCCTGGAATGCCTACATATAAGTCACGTCATGGGAGCTGCACACAAGTTTGACCTTATCCATAATCAGTTTGACTTCATGCCCTTAGGCTACAGCAGCCTGGTGGATACCCCGATGGTCACCACCATCCACGGATTCAGTAGCGACCAGATCGTACCGGTGTACGAGCGGTATAACGACTCCACGGATTACGTCTCCATCAGCGATGCCAACCGCGATGAGCGCATCGACTACATCGCTACGGTGTATAACGGGGTAGACACCAACCAATTTTCCATCAACGATAAGCCGGACGCCTACCTGACCTACTTCGGACGGATCCATCCCGAAAAGGGAACCGCCGAAGCCATTCAAATTGCCAAGGGGGCTAACCGACGGCTGATCATAGCCGGACTGATCCAGGATCAAGCTTATTTCGATGAGCAGGTTAAGCCACACATCGACGGGGTGCAAATTAGTTATTTGGGCAATGTAGGGCCGGAAGCACGCAACCGGATTCTGGGCGGGGCCGCCGCTTTGTTGCACCCCATCTCCTTCGATGAACCCTTCGGATTGAGCGTAGCGGAAAGCATGATGACCGGAACCCCCGTCATTGCCTTCAATCGCGGCTCCATGGCCGAATTGATCGATCACGGCAAAACTGGTTTCCTGACCACCGACGTCGCCGGAGCAATCGCCGTGGTAGATGCATGCGAGGACCTGAACCGTGCCCACATTGCAGCCGTGGCCCGTGACCGGTTCAGTGTAGAACGCATGGTGGAGGGGTATATCGAAGTGTACACCACCATTCTGTCCCGGCCTAACCGGAAGTGAGCAGGGCTTCCAGGAGGGTATCCAGCCTGACGGTCGCGAACCGCGCGGCCTCATCAGAAATGCCGTAGGGGATGAAGACCTCACCGTTGTGGATGATGCTGCCGCAGCTGTACACTACGTTGGGAACGTAGCCTTCCCGCTCGTCGTCCATCGGACTGATTAGCGGTTCCTTTAGCTGTCCGATTACTTTGGTGGGATCGTCGAGGTCGAGCAGCATCGCGCCCAGGCAATACCTGCGCATCGGCCCTACGCCGTGGGTGATCACCAGCCAGCCTTTTTCCGTTTCCAACGGTGCACCGCAGTTGCCGACCTGGTACAACTGCCAGGGAAACTGGGGTTCGCTGAGCTTGACCGCATCGTCCCAAACCTGCAACCGGTCGCTCTTGATGATGTAGTTGTTGATGCCGTCCGTGCGGCAGAGGATGTAGTAGCTGCCGTTAATCTTCCGGGGGAAGATGGCGTGATTCTTGTTTACTGCGGCATCTCCGTAGACCGGACGAATAATGAAGCTGTAAAAATCCTCGGTCTCGATGATCATCGGGCGGATCTGGCTGCCGTTGTAGGCCGTGTAGGTGCCGTAATAGATTTTTCGGCCGTCCTCGAAGACGAACTGTAAGAAGCGGGCATCTTCCATGCCCTTCATCTCAAAGTCAATCATGGGGTAAAGCACCCGTTCGCTGATGTCCGTGTCGAGACTGAAATGCAGTTCATAGTATCGGTCGGCCACGGTCATCAGGCTGTTTAGCTGGTCGCGTTCTGCACTGTCTTCCGGATAGGTGTTCCACAATTGCCAGTACCGCTCGTAGAGCTCCCGGTGATTGAAATTATCGGGAAGATCACTGATGAGCAATTCATACATGCGCTCGTCGACGGTATCCTTTTTGTGCGTCCGCTTATAAAATGCATCCTTGGTGTACTGGCTGTAGTGGATTCGCTCGGCCAGCCCCACAAATTGATTGGTCGGTTCGGCCAGCGGGTTGTTGTGCTCATCCAGTACGATGTTTCGAAACACTATCGAGGAGGTGTGCCCTTCGCCTACCGCCCGCATACTCATAACGATGCGCATCTGGCCGCGTTGTAGCCCGGTTTGGTCAAGCGCGGGAACTACGGAAGGGTTGAAAAAGGCGGCGGATTCGATGCTGTACTCGTGGGTAAAGTAGGCGCCGATCAGGGCTCTCTTCTCTTCACTGAGTTGCATCACTTTGTCGCGTTGCTCCGGTACCCGCTCCAGGGCGGCGTTCAGGTGGCGTCGACAGATACCGATCATGTTGCGGTGACGGCGGGCGAAATCCCGCAGGGTACGCATCAGGGCATCGTGGGTCTCCTGATCGGAGAGGTTGATCACCCGGTCAATCAGTTGGTAGGCCCGGTCTTTGCCGGCCCAGAAAAATCGTCCGATCACCCGGCTAGGGTCACCGAATAGGCGCAGGGGTTTGCGCTCAACAGGTAGTTGCATTTGTGGGGAAGAGACTAAGTGGGAGGCGAAACTACGGAAAGGAAGCATATACGGAGGTGAGTGACCGTTCAAACGGCCACAGTCAGGGAAGTATTACACGAAAATCTCAACCCGTGATCACTTCTTTGCAATTGAGCGGTTGATCCCTCTCCGGAGCGTGGCGCCGAGTTGGAACCCGCGTTTAACCTTATTGAACCATTCGGGTCTGGAAGGAGGACCGCTACGCCCAATTGGCTGATCTAAGCGCCAGAAGTTGCAGCATGCCGTTTCGCTTGCGTCATTCGCCTGCTTCCCCTGGCGAACCCGGTTAAACCGCCGGATTGGGGTACCGGGCCTGCACCTCCTCCAGATCTGTCAGGACCTCGTCGGGCAGCTTCAGGGCGATGCTGTCGATATTTTGACGCAACTGGTGAAGCGTCGTCGCACCGATAATGTTGCTTTGAGTAAATGGGCGATCGGTTACAAAAGCCAGGGCCATCTGGGCCATTTCAAGGCCGTGTTTTTCCGCAATAGCGGCATAGGACTCCGTAGCGGCCAACGAGTTACCGCTGTTGTACCGGGTGTAATGCGTGAACTGATTGAGGCGACTATTCGCATCGTCCTCGCCCCGCAGGTACTTGCCCGACAGCCGGCCCATGGCCAGGGGAGAGTATGGGAAGCCGGCCACCTTTTCCCGCAGGCAAACCTCGGCCAGGCCGACTTCGAAGCCACGCGCCAGGAGGCTATACGGATTCTGAATACTTACCGGGCGCGGCAGGCCGTGGGCATCTGCCAGGTAAAGCACCCGCATCAGGCCCCAGGGTGTTTCGTTGCTTAGCCCCCAGGCACGGACCAGTCCTTCATCCATCAGTTCCTGCATCGTCTGGAGGACCGCCAGGAAGTTGTCCTGCCATTCGAAAAGGTCACTCACTCCCCGCACACCGAAAAAATTGGTCTTTCGTTCGGGCCAGTGAAGCTGGTACAGGTCCAGGTGGTCGGTCTGTAACCGGTCCAGGCTCTTGCCGATGGCCTCGCGGAGCTGCGCCTTCCCGTATCCCAGCTCGGGGCGAATGTGGGTGGCCATGGCGGCGGGACCCGCAATTTTAGAGGCGAGGTAGTACGCGTTGCGGTTTTTTCGCGACCGAATCCAGGTGCCGATGATGCGCTCCGTACTCCCCTGGGTTTCGGGGCGGGGGGGCACGGAATACATTTCGGCGGTATCGATCAGGTTGATCCCCCGCTCGAGGGCGTAGTCCAGCTGGCGGTGGCCTTCCTCCTCGGTGTTCTGCTGGCCGAAGGTCATGGTACCCAGGGCGATCTTGGATACCTGCCAACCGGTAGTTCCGAAGGCGTTGTAGCGCATGCCTTCGTGATGGTTCTTAATCTGCATGCCCTTGTAACGCCCGAAGCCGCTAAAGTTTAGCGGATATCCCCTGCCGGTGATCACCCCGTGGTCTTAAAGCTGTAGAGGTAGGGCGATTTATGGGCCTGCCCGGAATGCCGCTTCTCGTGTCGTTCCAGGAATCCCAGTCCGAGCATACGGCGCTGAAAACTGCCACGGTGGAGCGATTGGCCCAGGATGGCCTCGTACACTTGCTGCATCTCCTTCATGGTGAAGCGGGGCGGCAGTAGGTTCATTCCGAGCAACCGGGTGTCCAGGTTACTTCTTAGGGTGGTCAGGGCACGATCTACTACGGCCCGATGATCGAACAGGAGGGGGGGTAAGTCTTTCAGGCTGTACCAGTTAATGGAGTCGGATAGGGCATCCGGCCGGGGATCAACCTGGTCGTAGTTGATGAGCGCGTAGTAGGCCACCGAAATGAAGCGGTCGAGCATCCAGGGGCAGTCTTCCAGCCGGTACCCGCTGGCCAGGAGAATGCGTTTCATGACTTCCGGTTGGTGCCGGCTCACGTCGCCGAAGGTGTAAAATTGCTCGAGGTAGATATCCTCCAGTCCGGTGCGTTCCCGCAGTCCCCTACGCACCGCATCGTTCAGGTTTTCCCCGTACCGGACAAAGCCTCCGGGCAGGGCAAACCACTTCGTCCGGTGGTATTCCATAATCAGGATCTTAAGCTGCTGACCCGAGAATCCGAAGATGACCGAATCAAAGGCGATGTGGGGAAGGTGTTCCAAGGAAAAAAGCGAATTGAAGAGGGCCTGCGGTTGCAGAAACCGGCGGAAAAATTAAGGGAGCAGCGAAAAGGTAGTTATTATTGTCGCAACTTGTGACAATGAGAACCGCCGCGGCGGTTCCCGCAATCGCCAGGCCGCTGCCGCTTTCCAACCTTGAGAAAATCTTGCTGACGGACGGCCTGCGTTCGGTGCCTTCCATTTCGGGTTCCCGCTCCCTAAATTCGATCAATGAATCTTTCCCACCCCATAATCGCTCTCCTCTTGCTGATCTCCAGCCCTGGCTCGGCCCAGTCGAATGCCGGCTTTCCCGTACGGGCCGAACTGACCACCGGTACCATTGAGGGGGAGTACGATACCCGCGACGGCGTCCAGGCTTACCTGGGTATTCCCTTCGCCACCCCGCCCGTCGGAGAGCTCCGCTGGCAAGCACCCCAACCCGCCGAACCGTGGGAAGGGGTAAAGCTGACCAAGGCCTTCGGTCCCCGAGCCGTACAGGGACCCGTATTCGGAGACATGGATTTTCGCTCCAACGGCATGGACGAGGACTGCCTGTACCTGAACGTCTGGACGCCCGCCACGCGAAAGACCACCGGGCTGCCGGTACTCGTTTATTTCTACGGCGGGGGCTTCGTAGCGGGCGACGGCTCCGAGCCGCGCTACGACGGGCACAGTATGGCCACCGAGGGCATCGTCGTGGTGACCGTCAATTACCGCCTCAACATCTTTGGGTTTCTCGCCCATCCGGAACTGAGTGCCGAGGCCCCCTACCACGCCTCGGGAAATTATGGCCTGCTCGACCAACAGGCGGCGCTGCAGTGGGTGCACGACAACATTGACGCCTTCGGGGGAGATCCGGCGCGGGTCACCATCGCCGGCGAGTCGGCGGGCTCCGTTTCGGTGAGTATCCAGATGGCGTCTCCCCTGTCGCGCGACCTGATCGCCGGGGCAATCGGGGAGAGTGGCGCCAGCATCAATCCGACCCTGAGCCCAATTCTCCTCCCTGAGGCCGAACAGACCGGTAAGGAATTTGCCGAGCAGGCCGGGCTGGATAATCTGGACGCCCTGCGCAAGCTCACCACCCGGGAGGTATATGAAATCTACACCGAAAGCCAGCGCTTCGGTTTTCCCTTGGTCGTAGACGGCTATCTGCTCCCCAAAACCCTGCCGGATCTCTTTGCCGATGGGGCGCAGGCGCAGGTGCCCCTGCTGGTAGGGTGGAATTCCGCGGAGATGCCGGGCATGGCCCTGATGCAGGGGGCGGACTATACGGAAGAAAACTACCTGGCAAAAGTGGAGGCCGTTTATCCCGACCACGCGGCGGAAATCCTGTCGCTATATCCCCATGGCTCACCCACAGAGATCGAGTATTCCGCTACCGACCTGGCTTCCGATCGCTTCATCGTCTAAAGTACCTGGAAGTGGTTTGACCTGCACCGAAGTCACAGCGAGCAGGCGGTCTACCGCTACCTGTTCAGTCGGGTACGACCCCCGCTGGTTGACCATGGCCTGGTACCCGGCCTAGCGGGAGGTACCGTCCAGCGCTCCGCAGATGCTCCTGCTCCTCCCCAACCCATTGGAGCGCCCCACGCCAGTGAAATCGAATACGTTATGGGTAATCTTCCCCTCGTGAATGAATACGCCTGGACCGCCGACGATTATAAGGTCGCGCAGCAAATGAAGGCCTACTTCGCCAATTTCATCAAGACGGGCAACCCAAACGGCGATGGGCTGGTCGCCTGGCCGGCTGTCTCCGCCACGGACCCTGCACCTGCGGTCCTCGTCATAGACGTAGCCAGCAAAGCGGTCCCGGCCAAAAATGAAGCCCGGTACCGCTTGCTGGACGAGCTGTACCGGAAACGCTAAGCCGCGCGAATATTCCTTCACCCCTCATCACGACCGACCATGACCAAATCTATACTTTTACTGCTGGCCATGTGTACGACGGCCCTATCCTTCGGACAAATCCAGACCGGGAAGGAGGTTGCCGTCACCCAAACGGCGTTCGGGAAAGTCCGGGGCTTCATCAGCGACGGGATCTACACCTACCGGGGCATCCCCTACGCAACAGCCAAATGCTTCGAAGCCCCGCAAAAGCCCGAGGCCTGCCATGACACCCGTAGTTCCCTCGAATGGGGACCGGTTGCGCCGGTGATGACCCCGACCACCTCGGTGGTCGATGAAATGGAGTTTGTTTTCGATCTCGACTGGGGCTACCCCAATGAAGACTGCCTGGTCCTCAACGTCTGGACCCCCGATATCGCGGACAAAAAGAAGCGCCCGGTCATGGTGTGGATCCACGGGGGAGGGTTTACCGCCGGCTCTTCCCAGGAGCTCCCCTCCTACTACGGGGAGAACCTGGCAACGTGACCATTTTCGGTCAGTCCGGGGGTGGAGCCATGGTCAATACCCTGATGGCGATGCCCGCGGCCAAAGGGCTTTTTCACCAGGCGATCAACCAGAGCGGGGCCTTCCGTTCGGAGATACTCACCCCGCAAACTACGCAGGCCATCGGCCCGCAAGTGCTGCAGGAACTGGGCCTGTCCGCAGTGGAAGTAGACCGAATTCAGCGGGTGCCCTTTGACACGCTGGCGGCGGCCGGAGCGCGGGCACTGGCCGTGGTAAACGAGCAGTTGAAGGCGACGGGAACCACCGTACCCGGCTTTGGACTGGGGTGGGGACCGAGCCTCGACGGTAGCGTGTTGCCGTACCAGTTTTTCGATCCCGCGGCACTGGCGCTGTCGAAGGACATTCCCCTCCTCATCGGCACGGTGAAAAATGAATTTATGCCATCCCTGCGTACGGGGCTGAGCGACGCCGGCGCGGAGGAGGTGCAAGAATACCTGACCAAGCAATACGGGGAGAAGGCGGAAGGCTACGCAGCTGCTGTTCGCGCCGCCTACCCCGACGATACCCGGCCGTCCGACCTCATCGATGTCGACATGATGTTTCGTCCCGGCGCCGTCTACCAGGGCAACGCGAAAGCTGCCGTCGGTGGGGGCGCACCGGTATATATGTACCTCTTTACCTGGCAATCACCCGTCATGGATGGAAAATACAAGGCGCTGCACTGTATGGAAATCCCCTTCGTATTTGACAACAGCGAACGCTGCCAGCAGATGACAGGGGGAGGGGAGGAAGCCAACGCCCTGGCACGGGTGGTGAGCCAGTCCTGGATCAATTTCGCCCGAGCCGGCGATCCGAATCAGGAAGGCATGCCAGCGTATGAGCCGTACACAAAAGAAAACGGTTCTACCATAGTGCTGGACGTGGAGAGCTACCTCAGCCACCATCCCGATCGGGCCCTGCTGGAATTCATGGAATCTGCTTCCCGATAGGAAGCCGGTCCTAAACGGGTGGTTTAAAGTCAGGCGTCTCCGGTCAACTGGCCGGGGACTTTTTTGGGGGACCGCAGGTGTCATGGAAAACAGCGCGCCGGGTAAAAGAAAACAATTTCGTGGAATATCGGTCTATCTGCTGTTAGGATAGCCTAAAAAAGGTGACGGTTTCGGTGGAAGCGTAAGCTGTAACGGGAATAGTCTAGACGTGATCTAAATAAGCGACCCCTTTCGCTACAAGTTTGTTAAAGAATTGTCACGAAAGTATCTTTGCGCGACCGGTAAGCGAGGCACCTGCCACTATCTGCCGCAATCCCCTAAATGTCAACTATATAATGACATATTACACCAAGTTCTATAGGTTCCTCCTGCTGGCCCTGATTTTGACCCTGGCCGGCGGCGGAGCCTTCGCCCAGGATAATCCCGTTCAGGACTCTACCTCCTCCACGACTGCGACGACTGATGCAGCTGCCCCTGCCGGTGAACCCATCGCAGCCGGCGCGGTGGCCGCTGGCCAGGGCGACCCCGCCCTGGGCGCCACCCTGTGGAAAGCGAATGTCTGTGGTTCCTGCCACGCGGCGAACATGAAAGATAACATGACCGGCCCCGCTCTCGGCGGAGTGCAGGCACGCTGGGCCGGAGAGCCCCGCGCTCACCTGTACCAGTGGGTCCAGCAGTCCCAAAAGCTGATCGGTTCCGGCGAAAGCGCCCGTGCCACCACCGTGTGGAACGAATGGAAGCCTACGGTCATGTCCAACTTCACGAACCTGACCGATTCGGACGTGGAGCACCTGCTGGCGTACATCGACGGTATGTACACGGGCTCCTACAACCCCGCAGGAGCCGGTGCGATAGTCGCCGTAGCCGAACAGGAAGAGGTTGACAACACCTGGCTGTTCGTCATTCTTGGGGTAGCCCTGTTGCTGCTCTCGCTCATCTTGGCGCGCATCACCAGCAACCTGCAGTACATGGTCTCCACCTCGGAGGGGGGAGCACCCGGTCGCCGGACGCTGGTGCAGGTGCTGACCAGCCGCGGGATGATCGCCTTCGTGATCTTCGTCCTCGTGGTCCTCGGCGGCTACACGACGGTCAACCACGCCATCTCCCTGGGGCGCCAACAGGAATACCAGCCCGAGCAACCGATCAAGTTTAGCCACGAGGTGCACTCCGGCATCCACAAGATCGAATGTCAGTACTGCCACGACGGCGCCCGGCGCTCCAAGCACTCGGTCATTCCCGCGGTGAACACCTGTATGAACTGCCACCGGGCCATCAACTACGGCAGCCAGTACGGCACCGCCGAGCTCACGAAGATTTTCGCTTCCATCGGGTGGGATCCTACCCAGGGTGCCTACATCGAGAATTACGACCAGATGACCAACGATCAGGCCAAAGACATCTACAGTAAGTGGATTGCCGACAAGTTCATCAGCGAAGGCGGCGACATCGACGAAATCGAAGAGGTGGTCGAGGAGCAGTGGGAAGGCATCGAAACCGCCCTCACCAACGAATACACCGGCGACAAGCGGGTAGCCGGGCCCATCGAATGGACCCGTATCCACAACCTGCCCGACCACGCTTACTTCAACCACGCCCAGCACGTGACCGTGGGTAAGCTGAAGTGCCAGAACTGCCACGGACCGGTACAGGAAATGGAAGTGGTGTACCAGTACAGCCCCCTCAGCATGGGCTGGTGCATCAACTGTCACCGCGAAACGCAGGTACAGTTTGAAGACAACGACTACTACAAGTCCTATGAGCGCTACCACGAGGAAATCAAGGAAGGCGTGCGGGACGGCGTAACCGTCGAAGATGTAGGTGGAATCAACTGCGCACGCTGCCACTACTAGTAGGTATCATTAAAAAATTTCCGCCTCGGCGGATCCCCCCGAGCTGGGGTTGACGCCCCGCTCTAAGTAAAGTTGAATGAAGAAGCAAGTCAACAAGGTCTGGATCGGAACGGACCAACTCGAAGCGACCCCCGCCTACGTGGCGGCCACCGACGGCGAAGTTGCCCAGGATCACCTGGAGAACCCCCGCCTCGAGGCTACGCGCCGCGATTTTCTTAAGTACCTGGGTTTCGGCATGACCGCCGCAACGATCGCTTCCTGCGATATCCCCGTGCGCAAGGCGATCCCCTACGTTTCCAAGCCCGATACCATCGTGCCTGGGGTAGCTACCTACTTTGCCTCGACCTTCGTTCAGGGTGGAGACTACGTGCCCGTCCTGGTGAAAACCAGGGAGGGACGTCCCATTAAGATCGAGGGCAACAGCATGAGCCCCATCACCGAAGGGGGCACCAGCGCCCGGGCCCAGGCCAGCGTGCTGACCATGTACGACACGAGCCGCTTTGACGGTCCCGGCCGTATCCGCGGGGGTAAGGTGGTGCGCGAGCGCATTTACGCCAATAACCCCAGTTGGGAAGCGCTGGATAGCGAGATCAGCGACCGGCTGCGGTCGGCCCGCCAGATTCGTATCCTCTCCCACACGATCCTTAGCCCCTCGCTCAAGGCCTCGATCCGGGATTTCAAGAACGGAATGAGCGGGAATACCGTCCTGGTACAGTACGACCCCGTTTCCTCGGCAGCCCTCCTGGACGCCCACGAATCCGCCTTTGGCGTGCGCGCCGTTCCCCACTACCGCTTCGACAACGCCGACGTCATCGTCGGCTTTAACTGCGACTTCCTCGGCACCTGGATCTCCCCCGTGGAGTACGCCCGGCAGTACGCTGCGGGCCGCCGGTCAGAGGGCAACCGTATGTCGCGCCACGTCCAGGTAGAAAGCCACATGAGCCTCACCGGCTCCAACGCCGACAACCGCATCATGGTGAAGCCCAGCCAGCAGGGTCAGGCTGTTCTCGCCCTCTACAACGCCATCGTCGGTGGGGGGGCATCCGCTCAGCTGGACGGAAACGCCGGGGCAAAAATCCAGGCACTCGCTACCGAGCTCAAGCGGGCCAATGGGGCCGCCCTAGTCGTCAGCGGGAGCAACAACCTGGCCGAGCAGCAGCTGGTCATCGCCATCAACCGCGCCCTGGGCAGCTACGGCAGCACCATAGAAACCAACCGCTGGAGCCTCCAGCGTCAGGGCAGCGACCAGGATATGGCCCGCCTCGTCGGGGAACTGGAGTCGGGTAGCATAGATGCCCTGATCGTCCTGGACGGTGCCAACCCAGCCTTTGATAATCCCTGGGCCGGTAAGTTTGCCGCCGCCCTGCGGGCCAACGACCCTGATTTTCGGAACACCGGTTTGATCGACGCCGACGACATCGACGAGCGCAGCGAACAGGCAGACGCCAAAGAAGAAAATGACGGCGAACCTTCCGACGCCCTGCGGGACCGGGATCCGATCGCCGCCGGCTTCCGCCGGATGCTGACCATCAGCACCAGTACGGTTCCTACCGAGACCAGCCAGCTGTGCGAGTACATCGCCCCTACCCACCACTACCTCGAAAGCTGGGGCGATGCCGAGGCCGTACAGGGGGTCTACTCCCTCGTGCAGCCTTCGATCGTACCGATCTTTGCCAGCGTCAACCGCTACGGCACGCGTCAGGAAGGCGAAAGCCTCCTGATATGGTCCGGAAACATCGATCGCTACGATGCAGCGGCCGAGCAGCCCTACATGGAGTACGTGAAGCTCAACTGGCAGGAAACGGCCTTTAGTAACCAGTCCAGCTTCGCTTCCTTCCGGGCATTCTGGGACAGCGCGCTCCACGACGGAATATTCAACAGCGCAGCTTCGGGAAGTGTATCCGATCTCGGACTCAGCTACCGCGGCGCCCCGGCACCTACGGTCCCGACCGATGCCGGTCCTCCCGCTGCTCCGACCACCTTCGATGCGGCGGGTGCCAGCCGGCGCATTGCCGCCAGCGGAACCGGGGAAAACGAGATCACCTTCTTCGAGACCATCAACATTGGAAACGGAGTGTACGGCAATAACCCCTGGCTGCTGGAGCTTCCCGATCCCGTTACCCGTACGGTGTGGGGCAACTACCTGACAATCCCCATAAGCTGGGAGGGCGGTAACCGCTACACGGCTTATAAAGGGCTCAACGAATCGGAGTACAAAGGAAAAGCCGACCAGGTCGACCTGAACGGAAAGACTGTTACGGTGGTCCGACAGTTCGGACAATTGGCCGGCACCTTTGGCCTTGCGCTCGGCTACGGACGCAACATGACCGGTGCCGCCGGTAAAGCTCTGGGCAACGATATCGGGGTAAACATATACCCCTGGCTGACGACCGACGATGACGGCTACGTACAGTACTTCGCGGCCTCGGCGGAAATCAGCGACAAGGTGGACACCGAGGAGGAGTTCGCCAGCGTGCAGTACCACCACACCATGGGTCTTACCACCCACGATGAGAACGGGAAGTTGTACTATAATACCAAGACCAAGGAACGGGAAACCATCGCCGGGCCCCTTACCGAAGCGCAGAAGGAGTACCTCGATCCCTTCCACGTCGACGAAGCGACCGTCATGGAAATTGGCGAGGGTATGCAGGGCGGACTGGTCGATCGCTCGATCATCTATCAGGGTACATTCGCGGAGCTACCCGAACTGCGCGAAGAGATCGCCGAACGGCGCGCGGAGTCCCAGCACCTCAACGAGCAGACGCTGTACCCCTACGACGAGTACGTTAAGGACATCTATAGCCAGGGACACTGGTGGGCGATGCACGTTGACCTGACGGCCTGTATCGGCTGTGCCGCCTGTGAAGTGGCCTGTGTGGCGGAAAACAACGTAGCCATCGTGGGCAAGTACGAGGTCTGGCGCCACCACGAAATGAAGTGGTTGCGCATTGATCGCTACTTCTACGGCGACATCGAGAACCCACGGGCCGTTTACCAGCCCATGATGTGCCAGCACTGCGACAACGCCCCCTGCGAGAACGTCTGCCCCGTGAATGCGTCCCAGCACAGCGACGAAGGCCTCAACCAGATGATCTACAACCGCTGTATCGGCACCCGCTATTGCGCGAACAACTGTCCGTACAAAGTGCGTCGCTTCAACTGGCTCGACTATACTACGGCCGACCTCTTCAGCAACAACGAGCCGGAGATCAACCACGAGGAACTACCCTTCGGCGCCGATAACCTGACGCGTATGGTACTGAACCCCGACGTGACCGTCCGCAGCCGAGGCGTGATCGAAAAGTGCAGTTTCTGTACCCAGCGCCTGCAGGCCGGTAAGCTGACCGCCAAGATTGAGAAACGTGCCCTGCGCGATTCCGACGTCCGCACGGCCTGCCAAACGGCTTGCCCGACCGGTGCCATTACCTTCGGCGACCGCAACAACAAGCAGGGCGACGTGAGCCGCAAGCTCACCAACCCCCTCAATTACCTGGTACTCGAAGAAGTCAACACCCAACCCTCGGTGTTTTACGCCGCGCGGGTGCACAACCCCATTGAAGGACTCGAAGCCTGACCCCAGCCTCAATAACGAATAGAACCCACAACAACAACTGAACCGATTTGCTTTAACCGCCGGAGGATCGTCCCATTTTCTTCCCTTTAGCGTAAATCGAAAATCGTAAATCTCTATGAGTGGACATATAGCACCGGTACGTCAGCCGCTGATCACGGGTCACAAGACCTACCATCAGATTACGGAGGACATTTGCCGGCCGACGGAAACGGCGCCCTCGCTCTCCTGGGTCATCACCTTCATCATTTCGGTGATGTGCCTCGGCCTGTTTGCCTTCAGTGTTGCGTGGACGGTCTGGGTCGGTATCGGCTCCTGGAACCTCAACCGTACCATCAACTGGGGCTGGGACATCACCAATTTCGTGTGGTGGGTGGGTATCGGCCACGCCGGTACGCTGATCTCGGCTATCCTCTTGCTCTTCCGTCAGAAATGGCGGACCGGGGTGAACCGCGCGGCGGAGGCCATGACGATTTTCGCGGTGATGTGCGCGGGTCAGTTCCCGCTTATTCACATGGGCCGCCTCTGGCTCGCGATCTTCATCTTCCCGTACCCCAATACCCGGGGCCCATTGTGGGTGAACTTCAATAGCCCGCTGCTCTGGGACGTATTTGCCATCTCGACCTACTTTACCGTATCACTGCTATTCTGGTACGCTGGTCTGGTACCTGACCTCGCTACCGTACGGGACCGGGCCGTGGGCCTGCGCAAGAAGATTTACAACATCTTTAGCTTTGGGTGGAACGGCTCCGCCAAGCACTGGCAGCGGTGGGAGAGCCTTTCGCTCATCCTGGCCGGTCTGGCTACGCCGCTGGTACTTTCGGTACACACCATTGTATCCTTCGACTTTGCCACCTCGGTAATTCCCGGCTGGCACACCACGATCTTCCCTCCCTACTTTGTTGCGGGCGCGATCTTTTCGGGCTTCGCGATGGTACTTACCCTTATGCTGATCGCCCGTAAGGTGTTGCACCTCGAGGACTACATTACCATCGCGCACATCGAATCGATGAACAAGGTAATCCTCCTCACCGGCTCCATCGTCGGCGTGGCCTACCTCACCGAGCTCTTTATTGCCTGGTATTCCGGCTACATCTATGAGCAATTCGCCTTCCTCAACCGGGTACTCGGCCCCTACTACTGGAGCTACATCGGTATGATGCTGTGCAACGTGGTCTCTCCCCAGATCTTCTGGAGCAAGCGCGTGCGTACCAGTCTCTTCTGGACCTTCTTCATGTCGATCTTCATCAACATCGGTATGTGGTTCGAGCGTTTCGTGATCATTGCGACCACCCTGGCCCGTGACTACCTGCCCTCCAGCTGGAGCTACTACGTGCCGAGCTGGGTGGAGATCTGCATCTTTATCGGTACCATCGGCCTGTTCTTCACGCTGTTCCTGATCTTTACCCGGGTTGCCCCGGTAGTGGCCATCGCCGAGATCAAGCACATTCTTAAGACGGCCGGCGATCAGTACATCGGCCCGAATGCAGTCGCCCACGCCCACCACGAACACAGCCACGGCGTCTCTCACAAAGACACCATCGTCGTGCCCGACGGCGTAAACGACATCTCCGCCGGAGGTACCGTCGACATTGACGGCGAAAATGACAAACCCCTAGACTAGAACGCACAACGCGACCATACCATGGCTACAATCAGAATTGAACAGGAGGGCGGAAACGCAGGTGCGGTGATTACCGAAGCGGACTACGTCCGGGCGGGAGAGCGCGACATTCTTTTCGGACTTTACGACGACGAGGTGAAGCTCCTCGACGCGGTTCGCGCTGCCAACGCCGATCACCTTGACATCGACGACGTATACACTCCTTTTCCCGTCCACGGCCTCGATCCGCTCCTTGGCTTGGAAGAAAGCCGCCTGCACGTTGCCGGCTTTATTTTTGGCTCGATCGGGTGTTTGTTTAGCTTCGGATTCATGACCTGGGTATTTACCCGCGACTGGCCCATTATTTTCGGGGGTAAACCGTACTGGTCCGTCCCCGCCTTTATTCCGATCACCTTCGAAATGACGGTACTCTTTGCCGCGGTCGGCATGGTGACGGTGTTTTACATCATCAACGGTCTGGCGCCGGGCGCATCTCCCCGCCGACTGCACGACCGCATCACCGACGATAAGTTCTGCATCGCCTTTGACGTCACGGGTAAGCCCGCCGACTACATCGACAACCTGCGCGGATACTTTGACCGTACCGGAGTAGAGACCATTCACCGCAAAACGGTCGCGGCCTAGCCTCCTTCTCCAAAATACATCAGCATGAAACCAATGCGCATCCTCTTCTTGTCCCTTACCCTTGCAGCCGTTGTTACGTCCTGCAGTGAGGCCGACGGAGACTTTCCCGGTAGCGAGTACATGCCTGACATGGCACACTCGGTTGCAATGGAAGCCAACACTTACAACTACTACTACTACAATACCTGGAACGACCGCTCGACCATTCCTCTCGGCGAGCTGGTCTACCCCAAGTACACCGTAAAGGGGACTGTCCCCCGCGGATATGCCGGTTCCTACTCCCCCGGCATGCGGCCACCCGCTACCCTGGAAGATGCGGAAAGTATGCTCGGGAGCATAGTCGACTACACCCACCCCAATGCGATGTCCATCCCCACTAACGGACACGTTCCCTACTACTACGACGATACCCCCGAGGGACGGGAGGCTGCGATTGCGGATAACGCCTCCAATCCTTTTCCCATCACGGAAACGGGCATGGTGCGCGGGGCGAACCTCTACAACATTTTTTGCGCCATCTGCCACGGGGAAGCGGGTAACGGCCTGGGTTACATTTACGATACGGACCAAAACCCCCAGGCGAAGTACCCCGCCGCCCCGGCCAGTTTTCTGCGCCCCGAGTTTCTGGAGGCTTCCAACGGGCGGTATTACCACGCCATCATGTACGGTTATAACGTGATGGGCGCCTACGCCGACAAGATGAACTACGAAGAACGCTGGCAGGTGATCCACTACATCCGCAGCCTACAGGCTAAGGAAAACGGGACGGAATACAGCGAGACGGTCAACACCTTCAATACTTCCGTTGCCACCCCCCTGGTGGATTACGATCCGCTGGCCCAGCAGGTAAATTATCAGGAGATGATGCTCGAGAACGCCCAGTTGAGCGACGCCGCCGAGCCCGGTACCACTCTCGCGCCCAGCATGAACAAGAAGAAATAGCACCCGCACCTTAAAGGGGGACGCCGCGTCCCATAACTGAATACTTTCATGGAGAACTTCGTCTTCTCTTCCCGCGCAAGAATCACCACCCTATCCCTGGTAGGCGTAGGCGTCCTTTGTATGCTGCTCAGCTTTTTCGCCGACGGCGGGGAAGGACATCACATGCGTTTCTGGACCAACTTCCTTCACAATTCCGTTTTCTTCCTGGGCATTGCTGCCTTTGCGGGATTTGCACTCACCGCCTTCACGACTGCCTATGCCGGCTGGTTCGTGGTGTTTAAGCGGGTGTGGGAGAGTTTTTCCACCTTCCTGCTTCCCGGCATGTTCCTGATGGGCGTCATCATTGTCGGCATCTGGTTGCACAGTCATCACCTCTATCACTGGAACGATCCGACCGCCGTGGAGGGCGATGCCATCCTCACCAACAAGTCATCTTTCCTCAACAAATGGTGGTTCACCTTCGGTACCATCGGCTTCGTGGGGATCTGGTATTTCCTGCTCGGTACCCTGCGCAACATCAGTACGGCAGAAGATGAGGATGTAGTCACCAACGAGTACAAGCACTACCGGCGCTACAAAAAGTATTCGGCGATCTTCCTTCCCATCTTTGGTTATACCAGCGCCGCCATGCTCTGGCAGTGGGTGATGTCCATCGACAGCCACTGGTACTCCACCATGTTTGCCTGGTACGCCAGCGCCTCGCTCTTCGTTGCGATGAATGCCCTGACGATCATGCTGCTGATCTATCTCAAGAGCCGGGGGTACTACCAGTCCGTCAATGAGGAGCACTTCCACGACCTGGGCAAGTACCTTTTCGCTATTTCTATTTTCTGGGCTTACCTCTGGTTCAGCCAGTTTATGCTTATATGGTACGCCAACGTAGGGGAGGAAACGATCTATTTCCGCGAGCGGATGGACAACTATCCCGTTCTATTCTGGGCCAACCTGGTCATCAACCTGGCGCTTCCTTTCTTCATCCTGATGCGCAACGATACCAAGCGCAAAATGGGTACCCTGTTTTTTGCTTCCGCATTTGTATTCTTCGGCCACTGGCTGGATTTCTTTAACATGATCAAACCGGGCGCACGCCTGACCCTGATCGAGCTCACCGAGCATGAGGGAGGACACGAAGGAACCGAGGAGCACGCCACCATGGACCTTCACAACGAAGAGGCGGGTATCATGAGTGAAGAGGAGCACGCAGTGGCGGAAGAGCAGGCCGCTATCAACACCGAGCAAGCCGCTGCCGATCAACGTAGCGAGGGCCAGACGGTGAACAGTGCCGGTCTGCCAGTACCGACCGATCCCGACAATCCACGTATGGAAGCAGGTGCGGAGACGGTAGAATCCGGCATCCCCGTGGCTACGGAGTTCCGCGGCGGTACCCCCGTAACAACGGGTGCTGTTGGAGTCAGCGATGTCGAGACCATTCTCGACGAACCCGTGGGCGATGTCTTCGAAACCAATCACTTTATCCAGGAGGAATACATTGAGGAGACGGAGATGATCGGCCACCTGGATGCTGTCGGGGGTGACCTGGAGGTTGGACACTTGCTGGGGTACAAATCCGGTTACACCCTTCCCGGATTACTCGAGATCGGAACTTTCCTCGGATTCCTGGGCGGATTCCTGTTTTTCGTCCTCAGCCAGCTCACCAGGATCCGGCTGGAACCCAAGAACGATCCTTATCTTGAGGAGAGCATCCACCACCACACCTAGTAAAAACACCCTACCTATCTAGACTTAATCTAAACAAGGTGCCCATAGGTAACGATTTTAGGCACTGTTTGTTAAATTTGTATCCGGAATAAGCCGTTGGGGTTTACGGATTCATCTCAGCCAACTCTTAGGAATGACCACCTTAATCGTCTTTTTGTGTATCGCGCTCCTTCTGCTCATCATCGTGCAGATCTCCCGGGTGCGTGACCTTGCCAAGCAACTCCGGGGAAAGGAGGAAGTAGAAGCTACCGCGGTCGCCTCGACCGGCAGAGGGCTGCTCTTCTTCATGGGCGTCTTCCTCGTGGCAACCACCGCCTCCGCCTATTACTACAAAAACTACATCCTTGGCTTCGGTCCCCAGGGATCGGCATCCGAGCACGGTTCCTCGATCGATTCCATGATGAAGTGGACGCTGGCCATTACGTACATTGCTTTCCTGGCCACCAACTTTGCCCTCTTCTTCTACGCCTACAAGTACCGCACCCGTAAGGGACACCAGGCAAAGTACATCAGCCACAACAACACGGTGGAGTTAGTCTGGACGGGTATTCCCGCCATCGTGATGACCTTCCTCGTAGTCGGTGGCCTCGATGCCTGGAACGATATCATGAGTGATGTCGGCGCCGAGGATACGTACATGGAGATCGAAGCTACCGGATTCCAGTTTGCCTGGCAAATGCGGTACCCCGGTCCTGATGGCCTGCTTGGCCGCAAAGACTTCCGCCTCATTAACGGTTCAAACTTACTGGGTCTGGATTGGACGGATCCTAAGACCCACGACGACATCCTCGTCAACGACGTTACGCTTCCCGTTGACCAAAAGGTCCGCGTCCGCATCACGGCCCGTGATGTACTTCATGACTTCTACCTTCCCCAGTTTCGGGTGAAGATGGATGCGGTTCCCGGCTTGCCGACCTATTTCGTCTTTACGCCCACCAAGACCACGAAGGAATGGAGGAAGGGCCTTTCTGAGTACGCCGAATATCAATCGGTTGATCCCGAGGATCAGGAAGGGCGAATGCTCTGGGAGACCCGTAATTTCGAGTTGGCCTGCGCTGAGCTTTGCGGCATCGGTCACTGGTCCATGGCACGCAAGGTGGACATTATGGAGCAGGAGGACTTTGACGCCTGGTACGGCCAGCAAAAGTCGTTCTACCTGGAGAATATTAAGGGTACGGAAGATGATCCGCTGTTCATGGCAGAGGTGAAGGAGCGGCGTGCCGAATTCAATCAGTTAGCCAGTTCCGTGATCTCTACGCCCGGCGACGACGATAACATCATCAACCTGGACTACGTGACCTTTGAGACGGGTTCTGACAAGCTCACCGCTGAGAGTAAGTATCAGTTAGACGATGCCATCAAATTCCTGGAAACGAACGAAGACGTCAGCGCCATGCTGATGGGGCACACCGACGACACGGGCGATGCGGATGAGAACCTACAGTTAAGCCGCGCCCGCGCCCTTGCCGTTCAAAATTACCTTTCTGCCGCGGGCATCGAAAACGGTCGCCTGGACAGTCGTGGCTTCGGTTCCGCCCGTCCAATCATGGCAAATGCGACAGAAGAGGGCCGTCAGCGCAACCGTCGGACCGAATTCTTCATTGTGAAAGGTACACCCGCTGAGCCCCGGTTCATCGGTGAAATTTCCAAGTAAGCTATCCCAGTTAACCATTAATAATCAAGATTCCATGGCTACAGCAGTACTGACGACCGCCCCGTTAAGACGCGACGACGCGCTTATTGAGGAATTTGGTTACGACGATCATTTTCACGAGCACCACCACGGTGACAAGTATCAATCGAACTTCGTCAGCCATTATATTTTCAGCCAGGATCACAAGATGATCTCCAAGCAGTTCCTGATTACGGGAATGATCTGGGCCATCATCGGTGGTGCCATGTCGCTCGTCTTCCGGATGCAACTCGGTTTTCCGGAAGAAAGCCTGGCGTGGCTGCAGCCCGTTCTCGGCAAGTGGATCAGCGTCAACGACGCAGGCGTCGGCACGCTTGTTCAAGACTTTTACTACGCGTTGGTCACGATGCACGGTACCATCCTGGTGTTCTTCGTGCTTACGGCCGGACTTTCGGGTACCTTCTCGAACCTGCTGATCCCCCTGATGATCGGAGCCCGGGATATGGCCTCGCCGTTGCTCAATATGATGAGCTACTGGTTCTTCTTCACCTCGGGTACGATCATGTTTGCCTCCCTCTTCCTCTCTACCGGCCCCTTTGCCGGCGGATGGGTAGCTTACCCGCCGTTGTCAGCCCTTCCCCAGGCCATGGACGGATCGGGTGCAGGTATGACGCTCTGGACGATCTCCCTCGTGTTGTTTGTCGTCTCCGTTCTACTGGGAGGTATCAACTACATCACCACGGTGCTTAACCTCCGCACCAAAGGAATGAGTATGTGGCGCTTGCCCCTTACCATTTGGGCGCTGTTTATTACGGCCGTTCTCGGCCTGCTGTCCTTCCCGGTACTCACCTCCGCTTTTTTCCTGCTGATGCTGGATCGAAGCCTGGGTACCAGCTTTTACCTCAGTGATATCTACATCGGTGGAGCTGCGCTCGATCACGTAGGCGGTAGCCCGATCCTTTACCAGCACCTTTTCTGGTTCCTCGGACACCCGGAGGTGTACATCATCATCCTTCCCGCATTCGGTATCGTATCGGAGGTTCTCTCGGTGAATAGCCGGAAGCCGATCTTCGGCTACCAGGCGATGGTGTTCTCCATTCTTGCGATTGCCTTTCTGGCCTTCATCGTGTGGGCGCACCACATGTTCATGTCGGGCGTCAACCCCTTCATCGCCAACTTCTTCGTCATCTTCACTCTCATTATCGCGGTTCCTTCCGCGGTGAAGGTATTCAACTGGATCGCGACGCTTTACGGGGGCAATATTCGATTCAATCCGGCCAGCTTGTTTGCCATTGGTTTCGTATCGATGTTCATATCGGGTGGCCTAACCGGTATCTGGCTCGGTAACTCTGCCCTGGATATCCAGCTCCACGATACCTACTTCGTAGTTGCCCACTTCCACATTGTGATGGGAGTTGCTGCCTTCTTCGGGATGTACAGTGGGGTTTACCACTGGTTCCCCAAGCTGTACGGTCGCTTCATGAACGAAACCCTCGGTAAGCTCCACTTCTGGGGTACCATGATCGGTGCATACTGTGTGTTCTGGCCGATGCACTACCTGGGTATGGCGGGTGTTCCCCGTCGCTACTACAGCTTCGATGCCTTCCAGACCTTCGGTCACTTCGACGGCATGAACAAATTCATCACCGTAGCTGCGATCATCACCTTCGGATTCCAGTTGCTCTTCGTGATCAACTTTTTCTGGAGCATCTGGCGCGGTCGCCGACTCACCGTCCGTAACCCTTACGGAGCCAACACCCTCGAGTGGACCACCCCGATCGATACGGGTCACGGCAACTGGCCTGGCAAACTGCCGACCGTACAACGGTGGGCATACGATTACAGCAAGGACGGCATCGACTTCATTCCACAGATCCAACCGATCATGGAGGGAGAGACGCACGATCACTAAGTACCCTATCACATATTCCGGTGGAATATGATTGGCGACCCGTAGTTCATAGGCCTGTCGCCTCGGACTACGGGTTGTCATTTAAACTACGCATGAAAGCATCAGAAACAAGTCGGGTCCAGGCATCAGAGTTGAGTAGTACGCTCAGCGACCTCAGCGCCTTGGTAAAGTTTCGCCTCTCGGCTACCGTGGTACTCTCTTCGGTACTCGCTTACCTGGTTGCCCTCCCCGGTGGAGGAGTAAGCTGGTATGCGGTGTCGGTGCTGACTGCCGGGGGCTTTCTTACCACGGCCGCTGCGAACATCCTGAACGAAGTGCTCGAAAAAGATTACGACCGGGAGATGGAGCGGACTCGCTTCCGTCCGCTGGCCGATGGCCGCATGACGAGCAGCAATGCCCTCCTCATGGCGGGATTTTCCAGTATGGCAGGCATTAGTTTGCTGGCGTTGTTTAATCCCTGGACGGCATTTCTGGGCATGGTGTCCCTGATCAGTTACGCGTTCGTGTATACGCCACTCAAACGGGTGGGACCGGTTGCCGTGTTGGTAGGGGCCATCCCGGGAGCCTTGCCCGCCCTGATCGGTTGTGCGGCTGCCGAAGGGTCCATCACCGGATTGGGTTTGACGCTCTTCACGATCCAGTTTTTCTGGCAGCTGCCCCATTTTTACGCGATTGGTTACCTCGGCTTCGCAGATTACCGTAAGGCCGGCTTTCGCCTCGTACCGGAAGTGAACGGGGAGGCGGATACGCGGGTGCTGGGACGGGATTCGATCGTTGCTGCTGCCATCCTGCTGCCGCTGAGCGTACTTCCGTATTTTCTGGGATTCACCAGCCTCGGAGCAGCCGCAGTGGTGGTTGCCCTTGGCGTATGTTTCCTGTACTTTGCCGTCGGCTTTTACCGGGCACCGAGCCGGCGCACTGCACTGGGGATGATGTTTTTCTCCTTTGCCTATCTCCCGCTGGCCTTTACGGTATACTGGGCGGGTAAAATGCTACTATGATGCGTGCACTAGAATCTACCACCTTCGACGAAGGGATGGAAGCGGCCACCCGCCGCAATAAAGTACACCCCCTTAAAATGGTGATGTATGTCGGATTGGCCTCCCTGGTCATGATGTTCGTCGCCCTGACCAGTGCATACATCGTGCGGCGGGCCTCCGGAAACTGGTTGGAATTTTCAATTCCCACTATTTTCTACATTAACACTTTGGTCATCCTCGCCAGTAGTCTAACTTTGCACTTCGCCTACCGTGCCTTCAAACGAGAAGCTGCGGGGGCGTACAAGGGGCTGCTGACGTCAACCTTTGTACTGGGCATAGCCTTTTTGGTCCTCCAGTACCTGGGATGGGAAGAACTCGCCGCTCAGGGAGTTCCGCTGAAGATTAATCCTTCCGGGGATTTTATCTATGCGATCAGCTGGCTGCACGCGCTTCACGTAGTGGGAGGGATTGCCGCCCTGGCGGTGTCCCTGGTCCTGGCCTACGCTATCCGGTTGAGGAGGACCCAAGCCCGCCAGCTTCGTCTGGAACTCACCATCATTTACTGGCATTTCGTGGACGTGCTCTGGATCTACCTCATTGTTTTCCTCAGCATCCAACGCTAGCCCTTTTACCATTCGCACGATAACTTTCACAACATGACCGAAGAAAGAGATACGGATATCATCATCGCCGCGGACCAGAAGCCCGAGCTGACCAGCGATTGGGCCGGCGGAGACCGGAAACCGTTCCGTACTTCTTACGGGAAGCTGATGATGTGGTACTTCCTGCTTTCCGACGCCTTCACCTTTGCGGGCTTTCTGATCGCCTACGGTGCGCTGCGCTTTAGCAGTGCCAGCTGGCCGGTACCGGATCGCGTGTTTGCCACCATGCCATTCGGCATCAATGAAATGTTCCCCAACGCGCAGGCTCCGCTGATGTTTGTGACCTTTATGTCGTTCCTGCTCATCGTCAGCTCCGGAACCATGGTACGGGCCGTACAGGAAGGCGCCCGCGAAAACAAGCGAGGGGTCGTATTATGGATGTTACTGACCGTGTTGGGTGGTGCCGGATTCCTCGCCTGTCAGGCCTGGGAATGGACCAACCTGATCGGTAAGGAGAACATGACCGTTACGACCAACCCCTTCGGTACCTATACGGAGGATGGATACTACCTCGATCCCGAAACGGGTGAACTTACCGATGAGGAAGTCGCCACAGGAGAAACCTACTTGCTACACGTGGCCGGTGAGGCCCACGGCGAAGCAGAAGAATTTGAGGAGGAAGGTGCCTACCAGTACGCTACTACTCCCGGTGATTACCCCGGTTATGTAGTGGACGGACTTCGCCCCGACGGGACGATCAACCCGGCCGCCAAAAGATTCATCCACCGCAAGTACGTGGTGGAGCGCGAAAATGGAGATACTTACGAGCGGGTGCAAGAATTCGGACCCACCGCTTTCGGTGCCCTGTTCTTCGGCATCACCGGATTTCACGGATTTCACGTGGCTACCGGGGTCATTTTTCTCTTGATTATCCTGATTAATGCCGGCGGCGGAGTCTACGCCGCCCGGATGAACGGATACGAAATGGTTGAAAAGATTGGACTCTACTGGCACTTTGTAGACCTCGTCTGGGTGTTCGTTTTCCTGGTATTCTATCTCCTCTAACTCTTCCCCCACACCTCAATTAAAGCACAGATCCGTCCCCGGATCGCAACCCCCGAACAATGGCTCAACATCTCAGCTACGAAGATTCGAAACGAGGAGTCTGGAAAGGCCTTGGCCTGCTGGCGGCCGTCACGGTAATCGAAGTTATGCTGTCGCTCCTGAAGGCGGCCGAGTTTGCCGAAAATCTCCGGCTCCTGATCTACTTCGCCTCCCTCCTGATCATCGCCCTTTCCCTCTACAAAGCCTACTTCATCATCTACGAGTTTATGCACATGGGCTACGAGGTGAAAGCGCTGGCAATGACCGTTCTTCTGCCTACCTTCCTGCTTCTGTGGGGAATGATTGCCTTCTTTAACGAAGGAGATGCCTGGCGGAAGGGCCGGGAAAAGATCATCAATAAAAACGAGCTCAAGGTTCCCGACGGAGGAGAGGTCGGGTATATCGACCGCACCGACGAGATCATGTTCGTGGGCTAATGGCGCCCGCAGCAGGCGAGACTGAAGGTTCGGGTATCGACGGTACCCGAACCTTTGTCATTTTAGCGGGGCTCGTGAGTAGTTGTGGTAGACTCCGCACCCGCGTCCCCGCCTTCACTTTTCGGTCAAATTGAAGATTTTGGTAATCCCTGATCAACGAATCCCGTTGTACCTCTATTATTAAGCTCAATAACTTATGGCCAAGCCGAAGCATTTGCTGAACGCTAGCGTACTGCTGCTCATCCTGGTCGGCTTTCCCCTGGTGTCATTCATCTACCTGCGTGACGGGGCAAACTACCGTAGAACCGCCATCGAATCGATGGGCGACTTCGGTAAGATGCCCGACTTGCACTCCCTCGTGCCGGTACAGGGAAAGTTGCCGGCCGATCTGCGTGGCGCGATGAGCGTCGTAGGGTGGCTCGATCCCACTAAGGAGGAAGGCACGCGTATTTACGGGCACATGCTCGATAGCCTGTACCAGCAATTCCACGACAGTCCGAACCTTTATTTCACCACGATCACGCTGGGAGACGACCCGGAGGCGAGCGTAGCGGCCTTCACGGAGCGCTACCACCTGCCCGAAGACAATATGATCACTTTTTTACGGGCAGACGAAGCCGCTTTTGCCCGTACGGCAGTTGAATTCCACTTGCCGCTCGGAGGGTATGACTCGCCGGGGCTGCAACCTATCGTGGCTCTGGTAGACAGTTCCCTCACCATCGTGGAGCATTATGATCTGGCGCGACGCAACGAGACGATCGGGCTGGTACAGCTCATCTCGCTCATCATTCCGCTCCCCGTGAAGCAGGACATCATTCTGGATCGTGGCAAAGAATTATAACATGCCCACCGTTCCCCATCCGGAAATCACCACTTACCCCGATCGGGCGAAGGCGCTGAAAACGGCGACCTACGTCTTTTCCGCCATCGTGCTCATCCTGGTGTTTGTGATGCGTGAGGTCACCCTTGACGTCGACTGGGACGTCAGTTTCCTGCCTGCCGTCAACGCCAGCCTGAATGCGCTCACCGCCATGGCGCTCTTCTTTTCCCTCTACTACGTAAAGGAAGGCAATTACCTGGCTCACCGGAACGCCAACGCGGTAGCCCTGGGGCTATCGGTGCTCTTCCTGCTGTGCTACGTCGCTTACCATTTCACTACGCCGGAGGTGCTTTACGGCGACAGTAACCGGGACGGGATACTGAACGAAGTAGAGCGCCTGGCCGTCAGTGGCTCCAGGCCGGTTTACCTGGTTATCCTTATTAGCCATATTACCCTGGCCGGCATCCTTTTGCCCTTTATTTTGTTAACAACCGTACGGGCACTGACCGGAAAATGGACGCTGCACCGCAAGATGGCCCGCTACGTCTGGCCGCTCTGGCTCTACGTGGCGATCACCGGTCCCGTCGTTTACCTGATGTTACGATCCTATTACCCCTAAAGGCATCACCATGAAAAAGCTGCTTCTTTCCTGTCTGATCCTCTGCCTCCTGCTGATGGGAGGGGACCTGCTCGCCCAGTGCCCCATGTGCCGGGCCACCGCCGAAAGTAACCTTGCCAATGGAGGCACGGAAGGGCAGGGCCTTAACCAGGGTATTCTCTACCTCCTGGGCATGCCCTACGTGTTGGTCGGAACGGTTGCCTTCATCTGGTGGCGGAACCGCAGACAGGAACACGATATCGTCTGAGTGACGTTTCCATGAAAGGCATCAACGTAAACGAAAAATTCGGCCGCTTTACCGACCAGTGGTCACCCAAGGTGATTGCCGAACTTAACGGACAGGCCGTCAAGCTTGCCAAAGTAGCCGGCGAGTTCGTCTGGCACGATCACGCGGAAGAAGATGAGTTGTTCCTGGTTTTTCGGGGAACGCTCATCATTGATCTCGACAACGAAATATCCGTAACCCTGCAGCCCGGAGAACTCTACGTCGTTCCCCGCGGTACCCGGCACCGGCCACGCACCCTCCAGGGTGAGGAGGCCTGGATCATGCTCCTGGAGCCCATCACTACCCGTCATACCGGTGACGTCAATCACGCCCTTACGGTGACCTCCTACGACCGACTCTAAGTTCCGGTCTACCTACCTTCGCCAAATGGCTGGAGAACACAATCCCTGGAAAACAAAGGAAACCAGGATCCCCTACGAGAATCCCTGGATCCGTATCGAGCACCATGAGGTGATCAACCCGGGTGGGAGGGACGGGATTTACGGATTGGTCCGTTATAAAAACCACGCCATTGGAATTGTACCCGTCGATGAGGACGGGAACACCTACCTGGTCGGTCAGTACCGGTATGCGCTCGACCGCTACTCCTGGGAAATTCCGGAAGGGGGCTGTCCGGTGGGAACAGCTACCCTCGATACCGCCAAGCGGGAACTAAAGGAGGAGACTGGCCTGGTGGCCGATCACTGGGAGCAGCTTATGGAATTTCACCTCAGCAACTCCGTTTCCGATGAGTGGGGCGTCGCCTACGTTGCCCGTGGACTTCGGCTGGAAACCGCCGAACCCGAAGACACCGAAGAGCTGCAACTGCGTAAAGTTCCCCTAAAAGAGGCGATCGCCATGACGCTTGACGGCCGCATCACGGATGCCCTGAGTATCCTTGCCCTCCAGCGGATCGCTTTATTGGGGGACAAATAGAGACTGCCCGGCGACGAAAGATTAAATTAAAATAATCGCTTAAGTGCTTAGGGGGTAACGGCATGTTCGGTGTCCTGATAGCAGATGGAGGATGCATTTAGAAGGTCCACCCGCCATCCGGCCAAATGGTCTTCGCTTTCACCCTCAATGCCAAACAAATGGATACTGTCAATAAGATTACCCTCCTGGAAAATTTCGACCTGTTTGACGGGCTCAACGTCGACGAGAAGAAACGGCTGGCCGAAACGATGGAATTCAAGAAGAAGCCCCGTTACTCGGTCATTTACCAGCCGGGTGAGCCCAGTGAGCATATTTACCTTCTCGCCAAAGGACCGATCAAGATCAGTACCCACAGCAACGAGGGCAAGGAAGTCATCAAGCAGCTCATTCACCCCGATGCCATCTTCGGTGAGCTCTCGCTGGTTGGGGAAACCATCCGCAGCGAAACCGCTCAGTCGCTGAAGGAAGAGGTGCAGTACTACACCATCCGGGTCGCCGACTTTCAGCGCATCGTCTTTGGAAATCCCACCCTCAGCCGCCAGATCCTGAACCTGTTCGGACAACGCATGATGGCGGCCGAGCACAAACTGGAGGACCTGATCTTTAAAGATGCCCGCAGCCGGATCGTCGGGTTTCTACACCAGGTCGTAACCGAGCGCGGTCGCCGCGTTGGCTACGAAATGTTGCTCAAGCACAGCCTGACGCACCAGGACATCGCCAACATCACCTGCACCAGCCGCCAAACCGTTACCCTGGTCCTCAACGACCTGCGCAAAGAGAATTTGATTTATTTTAATCGGGGCCGCATTTTGGTCCGCGATATGGACGAGCTGCTCAACAGCGCCGCCTAGTTTACTGACAAACATTATGATCCCAAAAGTTTGTATCCCTTCCGGTGGCAACGCCGGAAGGGATTTTTACGTTGGTAAGCCCATGCGGTACCTCCTGCTTTTCGCCCTTGCCTGTTTCCTTTCTTCCTGCTACTCTTTCCGGGGAATTTCTATTCCGGATGGCGTGGAACGGGCCTACGTCCCCAATTTCAGGAACAACGCCCTGACGGCCCCGCCTACGCTCTTTCTCGACATGACGGAAACCCTGCGGGATAAGGTGAGGGACGAGGCACGCCTCACCATCACGGAAGAGGATCCGGACATCGAAATCAAGGGGACCCTGGTGGATTTCCGGGTGTCGGCGGAAGGGGCCAGTCCCGCCGGAGAAGTAGGCGCGTTTGCTAAGGATAACCGCCTTACCATCGTGGTGGCCATCGAGTACAACAACCTGCGGGACCCGAAGGCCGAAGGCTGGAAGAGCAACTTCTCCGAATTCTACGAATTCCCGGGCACCCAGAGCCTGGCCAGCGTGCAGGACGAAGCTATCGCTTACTTACTGGAGCAAATCAACGAGAAGATCTTCAACCGGGCCTTTGCGGGAGAGTGGTAATCCTCAGCATTCGGGGAGGGCAACCGATACATTGACCGCCAGTCCCCCCTCCGCGGTCTCCTTGAACTTGGAATGCATGTAGTGGGCGGTTTCCCACATGGTGGCTACAACGGCGTCGAAGTGAACCACCGCATCACTGGCGTTGCCCGCCAGGGCCAGGTTCGAGGCGGTGATGGCCTTCATGGCTCCCATGGCGTTGCGCTCGATACAAGGTACCTGCACGAGACCGCCCACGGGGTCGCAGGTTAGGCCCAGGTGATGCTCCATCGCGATTTCGGCGGCCTGCAGTACTTGCTTCGTGCTGCCCCCCAGCACCTCCGTCAGGCCGGCAGCAGCCATGGCCGAGCTCACGCCCACTTCGGCCTGACAGCCCCCGACGGCCGCAGAGATCGTGGCTCCCTGCTTGAACAGGGCACCGATCTGACCGCTGCACAGGAAGAAGCGCATAAGGTCGTCTTCTCCGAAGTTACCGAAAAGGTAGTGGTACAGCAGGACCGCCGGGATCACTCCCGATGCCCCGTTGGTAGGGGAGGTCACTACCCGACCGAGGGCCGCGTTTTCCTCGTTGACCGCCAGGGCAAAGCAGCTGATCCACTGATTGACGTTGGAGAAATCGCGGGCAGTACGCCGGATCGCTTCCAACCAGGTCTTGCGATCGGGGTATAACTTGCCGGCCAGCAGCTTCTTGTTGAGGCTGGCCGCGCGCCGCCGCACCCCTAGCCCGCCGGGCAGGATACCTTCCGTGTGGCACCCGCGGTAGACGCAGTTGAGCATCACCTGGAAAAGGTTCTCGACGCGGTCGTGAATTTCCTGGCTGGAGTAAATGCACCGTTCGTTCTCGTACAGCAGGCGGGTGATGGTTTTTCCTGAGTTACCCGACAGGGCGATCATCTTTTTTCCGGAGGAAACGTCGTGGATGAAGCCGTAATCCATCGTTTCCTCCACGGGACATCCCTCTTTCTCGATAAAGCCCCCGCCCATGGAGAAGTACGTCTGCCGGATCAGGTCGCCGCCTGCCGTAAGGGCCGTGAAGGTGAGGGTATTAGGGTGGCCCGGATGGGTAGTCGGTTGGAAGATCACGTCCTGCACGAAGTCGAAGGGGAAGGGATGGCCGTTGACGACAATGCGACGTTGCGTCTTGACTGCCTCGATGATGGAAGCGATATCCCGCGTGGGAACGGTAACGGGATCGTAGGATTGCAAGCCCAGCACCACCGCAATATCGGTGCCGTGCCCGATGCCGGTCTTGGAGAGGCTGCCGAAGAGCTGCACGCTGACACTCTCCACCTGCGTCCCCGCCAGTGCGGCCACGAAGTCCTGCGCGGCCCGCCAGGGCCCCAGAGTATGGGAGGAGGACGGCCCGACGCCGATTTTGTAGATATCGAATACGGAAAGTCGTAACATTTGGTGGGGTCTGAGGTGGGTGATGAAACGCCAGGGAATGGAAAATATTCGTGCCGGACTCAGTCGCGCCACACGAAGGGAAAGAGGATCACGGCGACCGCGACGGCCAGCAGGTCCACGGCAAAGGTCAGGTACAGCGGTTGAAACGCGTCGTTTATTCCTTCCCCGATCGCGTAGGTACCGGCATCTACCACTAGCTTCAGCAGGGGAATGACCAGGGGAAACGAGAGGATCGCCATCAGGGTACCGTTGCCGCCCGCCCGTGCCGCCAGGGCAGATACGAAGGTGAGGATGGCCGCCAGCCCGAAACCTCCAAAGACCACCGCCAGCGTAAAGGGTAGGGGAGCAGTGAGCTGGACCGCGGGTGCAAAGAGCGAAAGGAGGAGAAACGTAAGTCCGCTAATGAGCCAGATCACCAGGAGATTGTAGAGGAGTTTGCTGAACAGCAGGGCGAGCGGTTCGGCCAGGGTGTAGTAATACAGGTGGCGCCGGCCGCCCTCCCGGAGGAAGCTGCGGCCGGCGGCAATCGTAGCCCCGAAGAAAAGAATGATCCAGTACAGGGCGTTAAACGTTTCGGCGACGATGCCGTTGCCCAGGGCCAGGTACACAATGACCACCGTGGCGATGACGTACAGAAAGACGCTGCCCAGGGCGTACTTATCCCGCCACTCAAGTTTCAATTCCCAACGGAGGAGTTCATAAATTTGCCGGAGCGTAGACATTGCGGGGGCAAAGATAGGCTGCGGAAATTACGATCTTTGCCCTCCCCACCGGCAACCGTGCGCGCGCCCTGAATAGAACCATACTGAATGACGTTCCCCACCCGCTTATTTTTTCTCCTGTTCCTGCTGTCCGTCAACCTGCTCTACGGGGAACAGCTGACGGTGGTGGCGCAGCGCGGGGACGGCATTTACTCCCTGCTGCGCAGGTACGACCTGGTCCGCTTTGAATGCAATATCCTGGAGTTCAGGCGACTGAATGCCCTGCGGGCCAACAGCAACCTACTGGAGGGGCGGCCTTACCAGTTACCCGTGGAGATCTATCGCTACGACGGCAACAGTATCCGCAGCACCACCGGCAACGAAAGCTGGGACCGCGCCGTAGCCATCAAGGACTACAACGAACGGATGCTGGCCGGCGGACTTCGCAGCGAGGATTACCGGAAGGATCAGATGCTTTACCTCCCCTATCACATTGACCATTGCTTCAATGTCCAGGAGGCCACCTCCGCCGAACCGGCCATCGTGAACCTCGGCGAGAACGCCGGCAGCGAGGAAGAACTCGACCGGCTAAAGGATCGACGCGAGGAGCGGAAGCCCATCGCGGTGCCGGAGCAGGTCACGACCGTAGGCCACCGCACCTTCGCCATTTTCGGTAAGGCCCACGAGGAGGTTCCGCTGCTGGACCGCAGCCTCGCCGGCCGTATTTTCTACATCGTGTCGGGCCACGGAGGGCCGGATCCCGGCGCGGTCGGTCGCCGCAACGGACACCTGTTGGCGGAAGATGAGTATGCCTACGACGTTTCCCTGCGCCTCTGCCGGAATATCCTGCAGCACGGAGGAACCCCCTACATGATCATCCGGGACGAAAACGACGGCATCCGCGACGATCAGTACCTGACGCCGGACCGCGACGAAACAGTCTGGGGGGGAGCCTCCCTTCCCCGCAACCAGAAGCTTCGCTTATTCCAGCGCTCCGATATCATCAATGCCCTGTACGAGGAGAACCTGGAGAAAGGAATCACCGACCAGACCATGATCGCCATCCACGTCGACAGCCGCCACCGCGGACAGCAGATCGACGTGTTTCTTTACTATCCGGAGGGGGACCTCATCGGGGCAAGGCGGGCCGAGCAGATCCACCGTGCCCTGAAGGCGAAGTACGACGAATACCGGCCGGGACGCGGATATAGCGGATCGGTGAGTGCCCGCGACTTGCACATGCTTCGGGAAACGAAACCCAGTGGGATATACATCGAGTTGGCCAACATCGCCAATGCCAGCGATCAGCAGCGGATCGTCAGCCCACAGAACCGGCAGCTGCTTGCGGACTGGTTGTTACTGGGCATCATCGAGTAGTCTGCGGCAGCTCGGCGATCAGTTGCCGTAGTCCACTACATCGAGTATCGAACGGAAGGTGACGAAGCTGCCGGTATAGCGTACATCGTGCATCTGCTGATGGGCGTAGGCGAATTTTTCCTGGTAAATATCAAAAGCCGGGCGGGAGGAGATCAGGAACTGGAGGGCATAGGTGATGCCGTCGGATTCGTCAACCCCCAGCAAGCGGCTGAACTTATACTCCTCGAAGAAGCCGCTTTCCATGACGTGGGGGATGTAGGATTGCTTCATCCAGCTTACCCACTCGTCGTGGACGGCGTGGTCTACCTTGTTGGTGATGTTGTAAAGGATCATGGTCTTAGTCTTCCCGAACGATGCGGGCACCCAGTGCCTGCAACCGCGTATCAATGTTTTGGTAACCCCGATCGATCTGGTAGATGTTGTCGATCCGGCTTTTTCCTTCCGCTGACAGCGCGGCGATCAGGAGGCTGACGCCCGCCCGGATATCCGGGCTGGTCATGCGGATACCGCGCCGCGGGGTGCGGCGGTCGAGACCGATCACGGTAGCCCGGTGGGGGTCACAAAGGATGATCTGGGCGCCCATATCGATCAATTTGTCGACAAAGAACAGGCGGCTCTCAAACATCTTCTGGTGAAAGAGGACGGCGCCCCTTGCCTGGATGGCGGTCACCAGGGCGATGCTCATCAGGTCGGGAGTGAAGCCCGGCCACGGTGCGTCGTAAATGGTGAGGATACCGCCGTCGAGGAAACTCTGCACTTCGTAGTGGTCCTGCGGCGGGATGCGGATGTCATCGCCCTGGTACTCCAACTGGATGCCCAACCGCTCGAAGGTACGCGGGATCACGCCGAGCATATCGAGCCGGACGTCCTTGATGGTGATGTCGCTCTGGGTGATGGCGGCCAGTCCGATGAAGCTGCCGATCTCGATCATGTCGGGCAGCATGCGGTGGGTGCAGCCACTCAGGCTGGTCACGCCCTGTACCTTCAGCAAGTTGGAGCCGATGCCTTCGATCTTCGCTCCCATGCGGTTGAGCATGTGCGAGAGCTGCTGGAGGTAGGGCTCACAGGCGGCGTTGTAGATCGTGGTTTCTCCCTCGGCCAATACGGCGGCCATGAGCACATTGGCCGTGCCGGTGACGCTGATCTCGTCCATATGGAGAAAAGTGCCCTTCAATCCTTCGGTACGGAAGGCGTAGATTTTCCTTTCGTCGTCGTAATCGAAGTCGGCACCCAGGGCTTGCAATCCCAGCAGGTGGGTATCGAGGCGTCGGCGGCCGATCTTATCCCCCCCGGGCTTAGGCAGGCTGGCCCTGCCGTAGCGATTGAGGAGGGGGGCGATTAGCATGACCGAGCCGCGGATGCGTTGGGCGTCGCGGACGTACTCCTGGCTCAGTACATAGTCAAGGTCGATATTCTTTGCCGTGATGCGGACCGTTTGTCGGTCTACGCGTTCCACTTCGGCACCGAGTCCGGCAAGGAGCTCGAGCAGGCGGTTCACATCCTCGATGTCCGGCAGGTTCTCTACCAACACGGTCTCTTCAGTCAGTAATGTCGCGCTGAGGATCTGGAGGGCCTCGTTTTTCGCTCCCTGTGGGATTATCTCGCCCGAGAGCCGGTGGCCACCCTCGACGATAAAAGTTCCGTTCGTATTCATTGGCGGCAAGGTACCGTAAAGTCAAGTATTCGGGGAAGGAGCGGACGGCCCCCGGCGCGAACGCGGGTGCGGTGGAATCCCACCAGGCGATGGACCCTGGTTTTCTACCTTTATCCCGATTCCTTCCACCTTCGCTCAACTCCTTCCATGAAAACCTTTCCTTACGTAATGTACTGCCTGCCCCTGCTGCTGGTCATCCTCGCTTCGTGTAACGGCACCGATGGCACCCAGGAGAATCACGCCGCCCTGCTGGTCTACAACGCTGACGTCTGGGCCGGTAGGGGGCAGGAGCCGGCGACTGCACTGCTAGTCGGAGGTGACGGAACGGTCTTGCAGGTGGGGCCGGATACGACGGAATGGAAAATGGACAATCTGACCGAGCGCATCGACGCCGGAGGCCAATTTTTGATGCCCGGCTTCATCGAGGGCCACGGCCACTTCAGCGGTCTGGGCAGCAGCCTGCGGAACCTCAACTTCCTGCGGTCGCGGACCTGGGACGAGATCGTGGCGATGGTCGCGGAACGGGCCGAAGAGACCCCGGAGGGGGACTGGATCACCGGACGGGGCTGGCACCAGGAAAAATGGGACAAGCCCCACGATCACAGCATCGGCGGGTATCCAATTCACGATGAGCTCAGCCGGATGACGCAGCAAAATCCGGTGGTGCTGCGCCACGCCAGCGGCCACGCCCTCTTTGCCAACGACAAGGCCATGGAACTGGCCGGCGTTTCGCGGGAGACCCCGGATCCCCGTGGCGGCCGTATTCTCCGCGATGAGGTCGGCGATCCCACCGGCGTGTTCGAGGAGCGGGCCATGGACCTGATCACCGACGCTTACCAGAATTTCGTGCAGACGATGACCCCGGAATCCCGCAAGGAAGAATGGCTCGCCGGCATCCGCGCCGCCCAGGAGGAGTGCCTGCGCAACGGCATCACCAGTTTTCAGGATGCCGGCACCAAATTCCGGGAAGTAGACTGGTATAAGGAGCTCGACGCCTCCGACAGCCTGCGGCTGAACCTCTGGGTGATGCTCCGTCATTCCTACGACGAGATGAACGGCCATATGCAGGGTTTGCCCCACTACGGCGACCGCTTCGAGTGCTCGGCCATCAAGTCTGAGCTGGATGGTGCCCTCGGTAGCTACGGGGCCTGGCTGCTGGAGCCTTACTTCGACAATCCCGGTTTCACCGGGCAGAATACTACCGAGATGGCTACTGTGGACAGTATTGCCCAGCTCGCGTGGGCCAACAACATGCAACTCTGCGTCCATGCCATCGGCGACCGCGCTAACCGCGAAACCCTCGACCTCATGGCCAACTACGTGGAACCCGGTGACGACCGCCGCTGGAGGATCGAGCATGCCCAGCACATCGATCCGTCCGACATCCCCCGCTTCGCCGAGCTTGGGGTGATCGCCGCCATGCAGGGTATCCACTGTACCTCCGACGCGCTCTTCGCGGAAACCCGCCTCGGCACCGAGCGCGCCCGCCTTGGCGCCTATCCCTGGCGCAGCCTACTCGACGCCGGCGCCGTCGTCACCAACGGTACGGACGTGCCCGTGGAGGACGTCAACCCCATCGAATCCTACTACGCCTCCGTCACCCGCAGGCGCGCTGACGGCAAGGCCACTTTCTTTCCCGAGCAGTCCATGACGCGGGAGGAGGCCCTGCACAGCTACACTGGGGCAGCCGCCTACTCCGCCTTTCAGGAGGACGAGCGGGGTACGCTGGAGCCGGGTATGCAGGCGGATTTTGTGATCCTTTCCAACAACTTACTGAACTGCGCGGACGAGGAAATCCTCGGTACCCGGGTGCTCTCTACCTACGTTGAGGGCCGGCGCGAGTTTGGTCTGTAGTAGGCAGTTTCCGACCGCGGAAGTACAATGCTGCCTCCGGCAGCGCCGTGCACCGCAACTTTTGGTTGCGGCGGGGTGAGTTGACCTTCAGGGGATGAACAACCCGAGAGTGAACGGATTAACTTATATTGAGGAAGCCATCAAACTGCTCAGTTTACTAGCTGAAGCCCCTACGCACATGACACCGATAAAGATGTTGATATCTCCCCTTCTCCTAGTGTATGGAGGATATGTAATTTATTTCCTACGCAACCTCGAGGCCTAGGACTGCAGGAAGCGCCTACTACGAATTGCAAGGCTGTATTTCTGGGGTTCTCAGTGTATTCCTGGCATTGCTGATACTCCTCGGGGGCGTTAAATTAGAATTCCTTGATTAGCACTCTAAGTGCCTCGCAGCCGGAGACTGCTTCATCATGCGCGGTCGGAGACCGCCTTGTACTATCGCGGTCGGAGACCGCCTTGTACTATCGCGGCGGCATAATTATTCCAGCTCATCTCCTGGGTAGTCTCCCGAACGTGATCGCGCGGAATTGGTGATTCGATGATCCGCTGCAACTGCCGGGCCATATCCGCGATGTTTTCCGGCTCCGCAAGGTAGCCGTTGTAGCCGTCGGTAATGGTTTCGGGGAAATGGCCGACCCGGGTGGCGACCGCCGGCAACTGAAAATTATAACTGATGCTCTCCACGCCGGAAGGGGTAGCGTAGCTATAAAAGAGCACCACCGCGTCGCTGGCCTGAAAGTACTTATGGACTTCCTCATTAGCGACAAATTCGTTTTTTACCATTACGCGGTCACGGATACCGAGCTCATCCAGCAATTCGAGCGGCCGGTACTCCCGCTCGTCGTCGGCCTTGCTCAGGAAAACCTTTTTGGCCAGTCCGAAGGCGGCGTTCTTGAGCTTGGTGCTGAGCTTGTCGCTTTTCAGGGTGTCCCAGAACGATTCGCCGCAGATGATCAGGCTCACGTCCCCGCGTTTTCCGGCCAGTTCGGCGAACGCGCGAATCACGTTGTGCAGGCCCTTGTACTTGCGGATGAAGCCGAAGAAGAGAAAAACGTGCTCCTGTAGCCCGTGCTCCGCTTTGAACGCGGCCACGTCGAAGCCGGCCCTTGGGGCAAACAGTTCGTAAATCGGGTGGTAGAGCTTGATGACGGGGGTTCTTCCCGGCACCCGCGCCCGCGCCCCGCTCTCGTTGACGTCGAAGGGCCGGCCGGGAAAAAGTTCTTTCAGTTCGTCGACGGTTTTGTAGGCATGGGCGATGAAGGTGTCGGCCGGAGCAATGCCGTAGCGGGTAAAACGGCGGTCGAGGCTGCTGTTCTCCTTCTGGATGACGAAATGGAGGTCAAAGATCACTTCGATCTCCGGGTGCCTGGCGAGTTGGCGGGCAATGTAACCCATGGGCAGGCCCTGTATGGCGATGGCCCACTGGAAGATGACCTTGTCGGGTTTCAGCGCCACGATCCTGCGGTAAGTTTCCTGCCAGGTGAGCGGATTGTTGTAGTTGGTGACGTACTGCACCTTGATTTTGGTGCCTTCGAGCAGGTCGACCTTGCTGGTCTTATCTACAAACTCCCGGGGGATAATGGCCGGGTACTGCTGGGTCCAGCTCACGATGTGCACCTCACAGTCGCCGCGCCGGTCCAGTGCCTGGGCCAGGGAAGTGTTGTAGTTGGAGATGCCCCCCTTAAATTTGGGCCCGGGCCCGAAGCAAACGATGGTCAAGAGAAAAAAGGATTGAGGGAAGGATGGATTGAGGGATGGAAGGCAGGGCACCCAGGAAGAGCGCGAGGGCAAGAAATCGGAGCATGGGGAGATCGACTTGAGAAGCGTAAAATAATCAAAGGCTACAGAGATTCTCCTGCCAGTTGCCCGACTTACAGCTTATGCTGTGCTTCCTTCTGGGCCTGGAGTACCCTGCCCATGCCCTCCCGAACGGAAATGGTAGCCCGCCAGCCGAGTTCGTTGTGCACGTACTCCATGTTGGCGTACCGACTAAAGACGCCGACCGGCTTATCCAGCAGCTGCTTGATCTCGGGCTGGTAGCCTTCGATCTCACACATGGTATGGATAATGTCGATGAAGGACAGCAACTCCCCCCGGCCGATGTTGATGGCCGAGCCGTCGGTCACCCGGTCCATGGTGAAGAAGATGCAGTCGAGTACGTCGTCGATGTGCACGAAGTCGCGCCCCTGCTTTCCGGTTCCCCACACTTCCACCGGGTCCTCGCGGCGGGCGATGCGGGCGGCGATGGCCGGGATGGGGTAGGAGAGGTCTTGGTCTTCCCCGTAGCCGGAAAAGGGACGGATGCAGGTCACGCTCAGGTTGTAGTGCTCGGCGGCGACCTTGGCCAGGAATTCGCCGGTGAGCTTCGACCAGCCGTAGGTCATGTCCGGCTCGCCCATCTTCTTGAAGTTGATGTCGGATTCGGCCAGGGCGATGGCATCTCCTTCGGTCTGCAGGTCGATGGGGTAGGCGGCCGAGCTGGAAGGATAGAGCGTGCGGTCGGGCCGGTGCCGCGTGATCCAGTAGAAAAACTCGGCGTCGATGCTGAGGTCCAGGGCCACCTTCATGGGGTCTCCTTCGATGGTCGACCGGCCGCCAACGATCGCAGCGAAGTGAAAAACGTCGCTGAAGCGTTCGAAATCACCGGCGTAGTGTTTGGTGATGTAATCGGGCTCATCGATGATGTCGCGCAAAAACTTCCGGAAGTCCTGGTGAAGGAAGAGCAGACGCCCCTCCTCCCCGAAGACTTCCAGGTCACCGTCTTTCCGGCTTCGTTTGGCGTCGAGCCAGGTTTCGGGGTGGGTGCCTACGCTGAGGTTGTCTACGAAAATGATGGCGTCCTGGGTAGTATGGTAAAGCCGCTTGACCATATTACGGCCGACGAAGCCACAGCCTCCGGAGACGAGGTGATAGCGCATACTAGATGGGTTGGATATCGAAGGTGATGCCCTGGGCGAGGGGCAGTTCCGTGGAGTAGTTGATCGTATTCGTTTGGCGGCGCATGTAGGCTTTCCAGCTGTCGGAGCCGGATTCCCGGCCACCCCCGGTTTCCTTTTCGCCGCCAAAGGCGCCGCCGATCTCCGCGCCGCTGGTGCCGATGTTGACGTTGGCAATGCCACAATCACTGCCAACCGCGCTAAGGAAGCGTTCGCTTTCCCGCATATTGGTGGTCATGATGGCGGACGACAGTCCTTGGGGAACGCTATTCTGAATCTCGATCGCCTCCTCCAGGGTGGAGTATTTCATCAGGTATAGGATCGGGGCGAAGGTTTCCCGCTGGGCCATTCGGCTGGTGGCTTCCACCTCGGCGATGCAGGGCTTCACGTAACATGCTGAACCGAGCCCGTCGATGCGTCCGCCCGCAACGATCAGGTGCCCGCCTTCCTTACTGATCCCTTCGAGGGCGGAGAGGTAAGTTTCCACGGCCTCCTCGTCGATGAGTGGGCCAACGTGATTGCCCTGGTCGAGTGGATCGCCGATGCGGAGTTGTCCGTAGGCCGAAGCGAGTTTGTCCCGGACTTCCTCGTAGCGGCTTTCGTGAATAATGAGGCGGCGCGTGCTGGTACACCGCTGGCCGCAGGTGCCCACCGCACCGAAGAGGGCCCCCGTCAGGACGAGTTCCATATCCGCCGATGGCGTAATGATGATGGCGTTGTTGCCGCCGAGTTCCAGCAGTGATTTACCGAGGCGTGCACCGACCGTCTGCGCCACGATCTTACCCATCCGGGTAGAACCGGTAGCGGAGATGAGGGGGACGCGCACGTCGGTGGTCATCATTTCACCCACGGTGTAGTCACCGTTGATGAGGTTGCTGATGCCTTCCGGCAGGTTGTTGGCCTCGGCGACTTGCGCCCAAATATTCTGGCAGGCTACCCCACAGAGGGGGGCCTTCTCGCTGGGCTTCCACACGGTGACATCCCCACAAACGATGGCGATCATCGCATTCCAGCTCCACACGGCTACCGGGAAGTTGAAGGCGGAAATAATGCCGACGATACCGAGGGGATGGTACTGCTCGTACATCCGGTGCAGCGGTCGTTCGGAATGCATGGTCAGGCCGTAAAGCTGACGACTCAGGCCGACAGCAAAGTCACAGATGTCGATCATTTCCTGCACTTCGCCCCAGCCTTCCTGGAGGCTCTTACCCATCTCGTAGCTGACCAGCCGGCCGAGGGCATCCTTGTTTTTGCGTAGGCCATCACCGTACTGGCGTACGATCTCCCCCCGTTGCGGCGCGGGTACGGTTCGCCAGTAGGCAAACGCCTCCTGGGCGGACATGACGATGTGCTCGTACTGGGCGGGGGTGGTGATGCTGACCCGCCCGATGAGCGCTCCGTCAACCGGTGAGTAACTGGCGAGATGCGCATCGGGGTTGTGGACGCCTTTCCGTCCGGTACTGCTGCCGTCGTTGTCTTCCTGCAGGCCCAGCTGTGTTAAAAAATCTTTATTCATGATCATAGGGGGGTTAGGGGCTGCGAAGGTAACATTACTGGGCCACGTACCGGTAAACCTCCTCCAGGTCGCTGTTGGAGTTGATGCTGTAGCCCAGGTCCTTGATCCGCCCGTCCTTCAGGCTATAGACCCAGCCGTGGATGTACGGAAATTCTCCTTCTTCCCACTCCTCCTGGATGAAGGAGACTTTGGCCAGGTTGGCCACCTGCTCCTTCACGTTCAGCTCCACGTACCGGTCGAAGCGGGCCTCCTCGTCCTGGATGGCTTCCAGTTCCAGGGCGTTGGCGCGGTACACATCCTTAATATGCATGAGCCAGTTGTCGAGAAAGCCGAATTTATCGTTGCTCATGGCTGCTTTCACGCCCCCACATCCGTAGTGGCCGCAGACGATAATATGCTTCACCTTCAGTACCTTAACGGCGTAGTTTACTACGCTCAGCAGGTTGGAATCGGTATGCACGACCACGTTTGCTATGTTGCGCTGGACGAAGATCGAACCCGGGTCCGCTTTGGTAATCTGGGTGGCGGGCACCCGGCTGTCGGAGCATCCGATCCAGAGAAAGCGGGGACTTTGACCCTTGGAAAGACGGTCGAAAAGATCGGGTACCTCTACGTTCATCTGGTCTACCCAGTCCTGGTTGCCCTTCAGAAGGTCTTTAATTGTCTCAGCCATGGTTTATTGTTTTAAAGTGATTTACAAAAGGGTATCCGCCGAGAGGTGGACACCGGTACAAATGTAAAAGGCGGTCAGAGGTTTACACCACGCTACCGAAGCTGCGGGAGCCAGGTGAGCGGTTGAACCCCCGGGGCCATTCTACTTGTTATAGCTTCAAATCACTTTCCCATGCGCATTCTGTTCTTTCTATCCCTTTTGTTGACCTTTGCTTGCAACTCTACTTCTCAGACCCCCACGCCGGCAGCTACCACCGGCAGCAATCCCGCCGGCGCAGCCCCGGCCATGCCCGATTACCGGTACGATCTCCCCGCTCAGGTAGGACAGGTCACCGAATTTGACACCACCCAGGCCTACTGGAAGGAGATTCTGACGAATCAGGAATACGAAGTACTGCGGGAGGACGGCACCGAGCGCAGCTTCAGCAGTCCTCTCAACGAAGAGAAGCACGCGGGCGTCTTTGCTTGTCGGGCCTGTGGGCTGCCGCTGTTCAGCAGCAGTACGAAATTTGAATCCGGCACCGGATGGCCAAGCTTCTACGAGCCCATTAATACAGCCTACGTTAAGGAGGAAACCGATAATACCTACGGAATGGAGCGTACGGAAGTAAGCTGCGCCCGCTGCGGCGGCCACCAGGGCCACATTTTCCCCGACGGCCCTCAACCCACCGGCCTGCGCTACTGCATCAATGGCGTCGCGCTCAACTTCGTTCCCGAAGCTGATCTTTAATCTATATTTGCCGGCGCTCAGGCCACGGAGCCCCATAGTTCAAGGGATAGAACGTTGGTTTCCTAAACCGAAAATGCAAGTTCGAGTCTTGCTGGGGCTACTACAATGAATATTTCCTTAGTAATGGGCGAACGTCCTTCTACGGACTAGACTTATATTAGCGTTACCATTCTTCCTTTCTTCCATCGCAGGGAAGGAAAAGACACTTACGAACAAACTAACTACCACACTATGAACCGAATTCTACTCGCTGCCGGCGTGCTGCTATTTTTGTCATTTCCTGTCTTACACAGCCAGGACTGTGCCACGCAACCTTCCGTCACTTTCCCTAATTTGGACAGTCGCTTACCGGCCGGCCGTACGTTTATGGTAGGTGAGGCAATAAGATATTGCATTGACAATGAGAATAACCCGTCGAACGTCGGAACAATTGAAGTGGTCCCCAGTACGATCATGGGAGAAGGAACCATCGGTACGATAACGGTTACTGCACTGAATCAAAGCAATGTTAACGAGGTGACCGTAATTGCAGTCGAAGACGGAAACACGGGTCCAAACTCTGCACAGATTTATCAGCGAACCAACGAAATCTTCTTCCAACCCAGCGCTGCCGGCACTTTTGTGGTTCGGACAACTAATGGGGTAAATGGGGTCCAAAGTGCCACTATCACGGTCGAAGCCCAAAACCTACCGGTAACCTGGACCAAACCCCTGACCTACTCCCCCCAGGGTAATGATATCAAGTTGGGCTGGTCGGTCGTCGACCAGATCGACGTAGCGGGCTACGAACTGGAACGGGATAACGGAGAAGGCTTCTTCCCCGTGGCTTCCATTCCCTACGCCGCGGGTGAAGGGGAGGTCAACTACTTCGCGCTGCAGCCGTGGACTACCGAGGGTGCCTACTACCGCGTAAAGCAGCTCGACTACGCCGGTACTTACGACTATACCAATATCGTCTTCGTACCCGGTTCGAAGGCCTCGATCGCGCTTTCCGCCTTTCCGAATCCCGCCAGGGACTTTGTCCAGGTAGCGGTACCCGAGGAAGTGGCGGAAATACAAGTAATAGCCACCACCGGGCAGGTTATGGGTACCTACACCGCCATTCAGGCGCGTAGTGGAATCGACCTGAGCAAACTGGCGGCCGGCGTGTATTTCCTCCGTTCGGTGGATGAGAGCTATTCCGTGCCCCAGCGCCTGGTGGTGCAGCGGTAGTGCTTACTGCCGGTGCCCCCAGGTTTCGTAGATGGGCTCGTCCTTGCTGCTGAGGCCCGAGTGGTGCCACTCGTTGTTGCGGATCTTGTAGTCGAAGCTCAGTTGGCTACCTACCCGTTCCGGGTCGCGGCTGAAGAATTCGATCTTCTCGATGTACAGGTCTTCGTCCGAGGAATAGCTTCCGCCCCCCGTACCCATAAACTCGGCCGTCTCGGTGTTGTAGGCGATCCACTGAAAGCGACTTCCGGATAAGATTTTCATGGTGCGCCGCGGTCCGTTGGATTCGCGGCGCTTCATTTCGCCATCCTCCTTGCGTCCCGTGATCTGCCAGGCTCCGGCCAGCGGTCCCGATCCGTCGTCGACCCGCTGCCACACCTTGTCGTTGTTGAAGACGAGGAGGCTGCCGTCGAGGTGGTAGGGCATCGGACTTTCCTTCCCCACATTGGCGGGGGTGGAAGAATCGAATTCGTATCTGACCGTAAAATCCGCGCCATCGGCTGCGTAACTGCCGCCTAGGGTGGCGATGAATTGCTTGGACTCCTGGTTATAAGCCGTCATGACGAAGTAGCCGTCCTCGATGATCATGCTCAGCGCGTTGGCGGTCCCGTCCCCTGCGGTAAAGGTCGTTTTCCAGGCACCCTGCAGGGCCTCCGGATTGGATTGCGCCAGTAGGAAGAGGGGGCTTGCACATAGTAAAAACAGGAAATACTTCATTTCGGTAGTTTGTGGGGGAGTAACGGTCCCCGGTCTTGCATCGTTGTATCTTTACGCAACAACTATCCGGAAAGCTAGTTAGTATACTGAAATCTTCTTCATGGGACTAAGAAAGAAAGCCCGGCTCATCATTTACCGTTTTCGCGAGCGCGGCCTGGAGGTGTTCCTCACTCAGCAATCCGACGAGTGGGGGCTGCCGGGCGGTGAGCTGAAAATGGGTAATCCGGATCACATTTCGCTCGAGCCCGCGGCCGATCGCGAAGAGGCCATTGCCGTGGAAGGCGACTGGCACGAGATCCCCAGCCTCAAGCAAATGCTGTACGAAGACGCCGGCGAGATCAAGGAGCGCCTGAAGGAACTCGAGTCCGGCACCTTTCTCACCATCCGCGATGCGCTCAAAAACCGGCTAAGCCCCGGTCAGATTCAGTTCCTCCGTGAGCTGGTCGAGGTCGTTACCGATCGGAATTCGGTACGGGACATTTGATCCGCAGGCCTTCCGCCCTGAATAGTACTTCCCGTTTTACCTTGCACCCGCGCGCCGCCGCCCGCCTGGAAACCTTTTCGGCAGCCTCCGCAATGCGCGGTTGGGTGGTCACGTCAAACAGTACGGTAAACGCTCCCGAAACGCTCTCCGGTGGCATACCCATTCGCAGATCTCCGGTGATGGCCGCCGGCCGGGGATGAATCCGGGTATAGTAATCGACGACCGGTATTGCCTCCGGGTGGAGGTAGGTCGGTTCTCCCTCCCGCACCAGCTCCGTAAGCTGACGCCCATCACTAAAACTTGGCGGACGATAATAATTCGGATACATGTTGGTACCCCCCAGGGCGACGGCGGAAAGGCCCAGCAGTACCCACTTCCCGGGTACCGGTAGGCGATGGTATATTTCCCGGCCGGCCATACCGACGACTAACCATAGCGGAGGGAGCACGAAGAGCATCAGACGCTCAATGAGGCTGTACTGCCGCAGGGCGGATGCCGCCACGACGAGTAGCAGGGGAAGCAGCAGCCAGCAATATTCCCGCTTCATCCGCAGGAGGCCGTAGATCAGCAACAGGGCTCCCCAAATCAGACCAACGACCGTAAATCCGAACGTCAGGCGCAGTAAGCTTAATCCAAGCGTGCTGATTTGCCGGAGGGCACCCCAGCTATCCGGCAGGGGAAAAAAATAGGCGCTGTGGAAGGCATTTAAGTAGCCGCTGCCCACCGAAGTACGCAAAACCAGGAAGTAGAGCAGGGAAAAGGAAATGAGCCACGCGGCTATTGGTGCCAGCCACGCCCGCCGACGGCGGAGACCGTCAAGCCCGACTGCGGCAAGCACGAACACCGACGGCAGTGAAAGCCACGGGCACAGTATCCCAACCAGCGCCCAGGTCCCCAAACCCGGCGGGCGCGGACGCAGGTGCAGGGCAACCAGCCAGGCCGAAATTCCCAGGTCGAGACCGTAGGGTTTTACTTCTCCGACGTAGCGGAGCACGGTGGTATTCACGAAGAGCAGGGCAAGGGGCAACAGCCCCCAGTAGCCTAAGCGCAGGTAACCGGTCGCGCGGGTGATCCCATAAACCGCCAGCAGGCCACCCAGGAAGGCGAGAAGGCGCAGGGGAAGTTCGGAAAATCCAAGGGTCTCGGCCAAAAATTTGGTCAGCACCAGGTAGATGGGCGCTGCGTATTGCTCGTGATCCAACGGCAGGAAAAGGGCGGCATATCCGCGATCGAAAAGATTCCGCGCCACGTTGGCCTCATCGATAAAGAGGGGGCGGTGGTACAGGAGGTTGATGGTCCAGAGGATTAGCCCCAGGACGATGAGGATGGTGCGGGCGGCCGGTAGGCGGGGGGAGTGGATGGGTGGATTAGTGGATGGGTGGATCCAAAGGTAGCTAAACGACGAAAGCCGCTCCTCCGGAGAGAAGCGGCTTTGTCGCGAGTTTGGAGCGGATGACCAGGTTCGAACCGGCGACCTCAACCTTGGCAAGGTTGCGCTCTACCAACTGAGCTACATCCGCGTCTGCTGGCTGCTCAGCCATGCTTTATTTCTAAAGCGCTGCAAATATACGTGAACCCATTCGAGCCCTGCAAGGCACGGACAGTTTTTTTCTACAATTGGTAGTGGAAGGTAGCCAGGAAGTAGCGGCCAAGCCCGTTGCTGACGGTCTCGGAGGTTACGAACGCCTGTGCCTGTCGGGTGATCACCGTATTCTGATTCAGGATATCCTGCCCGGAAAGAACGAAGTAATGGCCCTTGTTTTTGAACGGGCGGAGTTCTACGCTTGCCTGGAGATCGGGACTGTTGGCGGCGTTGGCGAAGGCGGCGGCTTCGAAGATGCGGTAGAGGAAGCGGGACTCGAAGCGCCACTTCGGGCTTACTTCGAATTCAAACTGGGTGACGAGGTCGTGGGTGACGGTGAAGATTTCCACGCTCTCCGCGTCGTCAAACCTGTTGCCGTTGCGGGAGTAGGTATAGCCGGCCTTGAGGAAAGACTTCTCGTTAAACTCGGTGGTGAGGTCGGCCGACCCACTGTAGTTGGTGGTGGTATTGGTGCGGGAGACGCCGTCGACGAAGCCCTGCCCCACTGAGCTGCCCCCGTTGGCGTTGACCCGCAGCTCGCCCTTCATAAAGGCCATGCCGATGGTAGATCCCAGGTAAACCTGGTTGCTCCAGGCGTGACTTACGTTCACCGTCTGGTAGATTTGCTGGCTGGGCGTGAAGGAGAGGCTGTTGCCGAAGGCATTATCGGTGTAGCTGACACTGACGTAGGCATTCAGGTTCAGGGCGCGGAACTGGTCGTTGTACCAAAAGTTTCCGCTTAGGTTATGACGGGTGGCCGGATCGAGATCGACGTTACCTACCGTTACCCGGCCAGAGAGGCTGGGCTGGGCGATGGTCTGCAACTGGGCGACACTGGGAGCCTGAACGTCGGTATTGTAGCGCAAGTTATAGTTACCCTTTCCCGCACTGATGCGGTAGCTAAAATAGGGGAGCAGGTACGTAAACTGGGAATTACGGGAGGTATCTCCGGATACTTCCAGTTGATTGCGCGCGACATTTGCCCCAAGCTGAATGTTGTTCCGCTCTCCGTAGCGGTACACCAGGCCGGTACCCGCCTGGGCATTGGTCCAGCGGCGGGTCAACAGGTTCGTGGTACGCTGCTCGTCGAGCCGAAAGGTGAAGTTGCCTTCGTCGTTGTCGAGGCTGTAAGCGATCTCCGTTTCCAGCCCGAGCTTTTCCGAGAGAGGCTCGACGTAACTCCCCTCACCGCTGAAGTTGAAAGAATTCGTGCGCCGATCCTGGAACTGAAGTCCGTTGGCGAGTGACCCCACAATGGCCAGCTGGTCGTCGGGATTATCGTCCAGCCCGTCGACCAACACTTCCAGGTCGGTCTGCGCTTCCTGGTAGCCTCCGTTGAAGCTGGCCCCGAAGGTGCGTCCCCGACGACCGCCGACGCGGCGGTTGTAGCGGGCCGAAAGGTCTCCGCCCGGGCGGTTTGCGTCCGTGGTTTCATCGACGGTATATTCCGTGCGCTGCCCGTTGTCCCCGATGATCTCCGTAAGGGCGAATGCATTGGAATTGCTGCCGGTCAGGTACCCCGACCCGCTGAAGGTGAGCCGGGAGGTGGTGTCGAGTTCCTGCTCGTACTCGAAGCCGAGGCGGTGACTGTAGTTGGCCGAGCGGTCGGTCTGGGTCGATTCCGTGGTGCGTTCCTGCCCGGTACGGGTGAATGCCTGGCGCTCGACCAACGACTGGGTCTGCCGCCGGTCGAAGAAGGTATAGTCCATGGTGAGCTGCCCGTTTTCCCCCACGGAGCGCCCGAAATTGACGCCGGTGGCAATACTGCGGTTCTGTCCGGGCGTTTGCCCCCCGTCGTAGTAGGGCAGACTGCCCGATCCTCCGCCCCACCAGCCGCCGCCGCGGCCGGAGCTACTGTTGAAGTTGCTGAGCTCGTCGCCGGTAAATCCGACGCGGTTGACGTTGTTGATCGTCCCCAGAACGCCTATTTGGGTGATGTCGCTGATGCGGAACACCTTTCCACCTCCGTCGTAGCGTTCGCCGTTGCCGCTGCCGGCCGAACCGATGCCACCGTAAAGTTCACCGAAGACCTTGGCTTTGAATTCCTCCTTCATTTGTAGGTTGACGGTGGTGTTTTCTTCGCCGTCGTCCACCCCCGTGATCTCCTCGGAGTCGGATTTTTGGTCGAATACCTCTACATTTTTGAGGGCCTTCGCATCCAGGTTCTGGGTGATCAGGCTGGAGTTGCCGGCAAAGAAGGGCTTTCCGTTGATCATCACCTCCTGCACGGGTTTACCCCGCCAGGTGAGCTGGCCGTTGGCGTCGATGCTCATGCCCGGTAGTCGCCGAAGCAGGTCTTCCACTTTAGCGTTTTCCCCTACCGCAAAGGCTTCCGCATCGTACAGCATCGTGTCGCCCTTCATGCGGATGGGGATGCGGTCGGCCGTCACTTCGATGCCGTTGAGAAGAAAGCCGGCGGGATACATCTTCAAGTCCCCGAGGCCGAGATACTGGTCAGAGGCCGTTACCGTTAGCGGCTGGTCGGCCCGTTCGAACCCGAGGTAGGAAAGCCGCAGAATATACTCCCCGGCGGGTACTTTTTGCATGAGGAACACCCCTTTGTCGTCGGTCGTCCCGAAGGAAATCAGCAGGGTATCTGAGGTGCGAAGGAGCAGGGCGTTTGCGCCGGGCAGGCTGACGGCGGTGGAGTCCACGACGGTACCGCTGATTTCCGCGGTTTGCCCCGTCAGCGTGCCGGAAAGAAGCAGGAGGAAAAGGAGTCGGTAAAAGTGTTTCATAGGTGGGGTTAATTGCTGCGTTCCCAGCCGCGTCGGCGGCGGTCCATCACTTCTTGCCGCTTCTCCGCGACTTTTTCAAACTTTTCCCGGGTAATCTTATCCCCCTCGGTCGGTTTTTCCAGGGTAAGCTCGGTGGGATTGGGTTGCATGGTCTTCATGGTATATTCGGTGAAACGGCCCTCGTTTTGCACCTTGAGGTACACGATGGCGCCGGGCAGGCCGCCGTACCCCTGTGGTCCGATGCCCAGTGGGATAGCTTCGGAAAAGTAGGCCGTCAGCGTATCCCCTTCCGGGCTCGTCGCGAAGGCCAGCTTGCTCGGTAGGGTATAGGCCATGTTCGGGCGCTGGTTGGCCGGTATTTCCCAGTCGGGCAGCAGCCACTTATCCTCCATAATGAAGCTGCGGTCCATGATCTGCCGCTGGTCGGTGACGATGCTGTCGGCGATACTGGTGTAGTACACATCGGGATTTTCCGTTTCCCCTCCCCAGTACCCCCGTCCGCCGCTACCATTGTCGGTTTGCGGAAGCTGTGCATAGCTGAAAGCATCTGAACGGAAAGTGAGGCGCCCGGTCCGGTCGAAGGCACCCTCGGCCTTCATCCGTTCCACCCGTTTTTTTTGCTCGATCGACATGCCGTCCCACACCGGGAATTCCCGGTGCTCTAGGTAATCGATCGTTCCCGTACTGATTTGGGCGGTGGCGCAGGTGCTAAGAAAAAGCACTAGGGCCAAGGTAGAAAAGGCAGAACGGGGCATGGATTAAGGTTACTTTACTTCATGAATTTAGGCAAAAAGATGCAAAATCGGATGCGATCCTTGCCCATTACCTACCATTCCGCGGAAAGAGCGGATAAATCCCCCATATCTTTCGACGGTTGCCGGTTCCCCCGGGGATGGCACGACCAGCTTTCCGCTCCATGATTGCGGGCAGTGACAACTTATTCCTAGCTTTACGTTGTTAGCTAGGGTGACAAAGCAGTATGTATGACGGTGGAGGAAAGAAGGGACTTGATTACGCGGGTAGACCAGGCCCTGGAGGATGTACGCCCTCACCTGGCGATCGACGGCGGGAACATTGAGGTGCTGAACGTGAGCGACGAGCAGATCGTAGAGATCAAATGGCTCGGTGCCTGCAACGGCTGTTCCATGACGGCAATGACCATGAAGGCCGGCGTCGAGCAGGCCCTCAAAAGCCGGCTTCCCCAGATCAACGGCGTCATCGCGGTCAATTAGGGCAGCTTGCAGTTATTTTACGATCCGGAGGTGCAGGTAGGAGCGCATTCCCTGCGTGGGGTGGAAGCCCAGCACGCCGCGCGTGTGCTCCGCAAGCGAATTGGGGATCGCCTCGACCTGGTTAACGGCCGCGGAGGCTGGTACACTGCCACGATTACCGACATGACTAAACGGGAATGTACCCTCCACGTAGAGGAGGTCAGGCAAGAACTGCGGCGGGCTCCCCACCGGCTTACCCTCCTGGTAGCCCCCACGAAAAATATCGACCGTTTCGAATGGGTCCTGGAAAAAGCGACCGAGATTGGGGTAGACGAGATTCAACCTTTTTTTTCCGAGCATTCCGAACGAACCCGCCTGCGCAACGATCGGCTGGAGCGGGTCCTGGAATCGGCCATGAAGCAAAGTCTCCGTTCCTTCCTGCCGACGCTGCACGACGCCGTGTCCTTTTCCGACGCTGTTACCCAGCAGCGGAGTGGCGACAAATTTCTGGCTTACCTGGGGGAAAACGATCGTGCGCTCCTGGGCGAGCTTGCGGTCCGGGGAGTTGATTCGCTCATCGCCATCGGGCCGGAGGGGGGCTTCAATCCGGCAGAGGCCGACCTCGCCCGCAGCCACGGGTATCGCTTCGCTAGTCTGGGACCCCACCGGCTGCGCACGGAGACGGCGGCAATTACTGCCGTCCACACGATAGAATCGCTGAACTGGTGAATAATCCATACGGGGGTATTTCGCGTTCTACGGGTATGCGAACCTTCCTCCTCGTCCTCAGTCTTGCATGTCTGGCTACTTCCACTGCACCGGCGCCCGCCGCCCGCCTGCAACTCGGCCTGCTGAAGTATAACGGGGGAGGGGACTGGTACGCCAACCCCACGGCCCTGCCCAACCTCGCGAAATTTTGCAACCAGGCCCTGGGCACCGATTTTAATCCGGACTACGGCACCGTTGACGTAGGCAGCGCCGAGCTCTACAATTATCCGTGGGTTCACATGACCGGACACGGCAACGTGGTATTTTCCGCGGCCGAGGCGAAGAACCTGAGAAATTACCTGATCGGAGGGGGATTTCTGCACATCGACGACAACTACGGGATGGATCCCTACATCCGCGTGGCGATGGAAGGGGTGTTTCCCGAGGTGTCGTTCGTGGAATTGCCCTTCGATCACCCGATCTTTCACCAGACCTACGACTTTAAGCAGGGGCTGCCGAAAATCCACGAGCACGATGGCGAGCCGGCCCAGGGGTATGGCCTGTACTGGGAAGACCGTCTGGTATGTTTCTACAGTTTTTCCAGCGACCTCGGCGACGGATGGGAGGACGAGGCGGTCCATAATGACCCGCCGGAAATTCACGCCGCTGCCCTGCAAATGGGGGCCAACGTCATAGAGTACGCGTTCAGGGAATAGCCTCAGTGACCCAGTAACCCGAGGAGTTTCTTTTCACTTTTCAGCACCGCGTAGAATTTATCCATCCGCTTCAACAATTGGTCGCGGTCGCGGTCCGTCAGCCCTTGGCACCGGTCAATGTGGCCACGAAGCCGGGCTTCCAGTGCGAGTAACACCGCGGCCCCTTCCTTCAGTTCCGTTTCGGAAACGTGGCGTCCTAGCCACTTAGGCTGGTACACCGAGGCAATGTCCTGGGAGGTATGGGGGAGGGCGTAGGCGGCGGCAACCATTCCGCTGTAGTCGAAATCGTAGGGAATAGCGACCAGATCCCGACTGTTGTCGAGCTGGAAGCATTCCACGTTGTGGCGATTGAACACGTTCCAGTCGGTGTTCAGGATCAGGTAGTTGAAGAGGCAGAGATTGACGTAGGCGGCCCGTTGGAGGCCGCTGGTGCTTACCCGGCCGGAGGTCACCAAATGCGCCTGGTAGCGCGCCTCAAGCTGTTCTTCCGACTCTACCAGAAAGGCTTCCAGCGTCTCACCGCCCACGACGATCAGGCGCACGGGGAGGGTACGTAGATGAAAGGGACTCACCAGGGCATGCAGGCCGTACATCAGTTTTTCCCGTCGTAGATAATCGGTACCGGTGGATACGTCCGAGCACTGTACGACCAGCTTGAGGTCGTTAAGCGTGGAATAACCGAGGGTGGTGAGGGCGGCTTTGTCGAGCTTGATCTTCAGGCTGGGGTACCGACAGACGATGAGGCGGGCGTGACCCCGCGCGCGGATCCGGCCGGGGAGGAAGCTACCCCCGGGCAGGCCCAGCAAAACGGGCTGGTAGGCTTTATCGTCCTAATGCCTGATGAGCGCCTTCCAATCGGTATCTAGGGAGAGGGAAACGGTATCGCCGGCGACCAGCAGGGAGTCGAAAAGGGAAACCTGAGCCCCCACCCCGGCGGCGAAAAGCAGGAGCAGGAGGGTGAGGGGCGAGGTCGGCACGCTTATTTCTTCGTGGTGGGGAGAATGGGAATACGCTCTCCGGTGATCGTTTCCCGGTACAGCATTCCGTCCTCCATCAGCAACAACTCACCGACCCCACCGAACTTGATGCTGGAATCTACGGCGATGATGCGGTTATCAAAAAATCCCTGGACGGAGGTAAAGCTGGTGTGGCCTACGACGATGCGTTCCGCGTGAAGCTTTTTCAGCACGTAGGAAAGGTCGCGGTCATTAAAGTCGTTTTTGGAAAAGTAGCCCCGGTACCACAGCGGGCCATTTCTTCCGTGGAGAAGCGCCAGGCGGGTGTCAGCCGAAACGAGACCATTGAGGTCTTCCGCATCGATGAGGGCGTCGTGGTAGAGCGTATTTAGTTTTTCGAGGCTGCTGACTTCCCGTGCCATATCCCGGCTGATGCCACCGTGAATGAAGACGGTTCCGTTGATGTTCACCGCCAGCGGGAGGCTGCGCAGCCAGCGGCCGAGGTAGGTGTCCGGTCCGTAAAGCTCGTGGTAGAACTTGCCGGTCAACCCCGACGTGATGCGGTATTTTTCGTTGAGGTAGCGCTCGTCTCCCTCCAGGGTCATCGTCTCGTGATTGCCGAGCAGGAAGTGCACTTGTCCCCCGGACCGCTTGGCTTCGACTTGCAGGTTGTGAATCAGCCAGAGCAGTTCGGTGACCTGGTCGCCGCGATCGAAGATATCTCCGACAATCACCAGGTGACCATCGCCGAAGCTCCAGTGCTGGTGGGCATCGATGACGCCGTTGGCGCGTAACAGTTCCCGGCCGGTATCAAATTGCCCGTGAATATCGCTCAGCGCTACGACCTTGCTGACGCCGGAGAACTGGAGGATGGTCTCCCGGGAGAAGAGCCGGTAGGGGTCAACCAGTTTGGGGTCGAAGGAGGAAAACCGGGGGAGTGCGGCAAAATTATCGGGCCCGAAAACCGCCTGGCCGGTGGTCCTGTTTTCCGTATCCACCCAACGCGCGATCACCTCATTATTCTCATAAAACAAGTAGGGACCGTCCGGCGGCAGGCTGTCGGCGTGAATTGCCAGTACGGAAAAGAGCAACGGGATGAACAAGGGGGTAGAGTTGTGTAACGTCAAAGTTAACGATGTCAAGCCGGTATGGTTTCCTGCAAAACGTTAAGCCCGCGCTGACATCGACGGGCGGGGGCGCGGGTGCGGGGTACTTTGCCTGGCTCCGCCTCCGTTTACCCCACACTAATCCGCTTGCTACTATGCGTTACCTGCTCCTAATTGTTCTGACCGGCTTGGGCCTGAATTCGGTCTCCGCCCAGTTCGGGGTTTCCTCGTTTGTTAATTTCAATCGCTACCTGACAAAGACCGTGCCAGTGGCCGCGGATGTCGGCCTGGAAACCTATACGGGCTCGGAACTGGCCCTCAATTATTGGTTCAGATTGCCTAAGCGACGGATCGAGTTTCAGCCAACCGTATACTACGCCGGTACATTTGAGCAGGAAGGGGCAAATGAGTTGGGCGTTCAGGTGAAGACTAATATCTACTTATTCGACCTGGGTACGGACTGCGACTGTCCGACCTTTGGCAAGCAGGGGCCCCAACTTCAGAAGGGCTTCTTCCTGCAACTGTCGCCGGGAATTGCCTCCTACGCTCCGGCGGTACCGGAATCCGATCGCAAAACCAGTTTGACGCTTGGTGCCGGAGTAGGCATCGACTTCGGACTCAGCAACTTGGTTACCCTCACCCCCATTGCTTCCCTGCGTTACCTGACCGGTAAGGTCCTGGAAGTACCCTATATCGACGAGAACAACGTTACGGTGGGAACCTCGGAGTTGCGGCTGCTCACCTACCAGCTTGGGCTGCAGGCTACATTTCGCCTCGACAAGAAGCGCTACTGATTCCGGTACCTGCGGATACCGTTCTTTCGGGCATCGTAAATCTCCGAAATACCGGTTTGAGGCTCCCGCCCTGATTGTGGTAATTTGTACAACTCCAGCCGCCCTCCGTCACGGAAGGTGGCTTTTTACTTCCAGCTTACTATGATCGTACCCCTGAACAACTACAGCCGTAACGTTACCAGTAATCCCGAACAGCCTGCCGCCCGCGCTATGCTGTATGCCATCGGCCTGACGGATGCCGATATGGATAAGGCCCAGGTAGGTATCGTCTCTACCGGTTGGGAGGGAAACCCCTGCAATATGCACCTCAATGGTCTGGCCGAGGACGTCAAGGCAGGCGTCAACGAGCAGGCTGAGCTGCTGGGCCTCATCTACCACACCATCGGCGTCAGTGACGGCATCAGCATGGGTACGGAAGGGATGAAGTACAGCCTGCCGAGCCGCGACGTGATCGCCGACAGCATCGAGACGGTCGCCGGTGCCCAGTGGTACGACAGCCTGGTCACGGTAGTGGGGTGCGACAAAAATATGCCCGGTGCCATGATAGCCCTCTGCCGGCTCAACCGGCCCGCTATCCTGGTCTACGGTGGAACCATCAGCCCGGGCTGCTACGAGGACGAAAAGCTGGATGTGGTTTCCGCCTTCGAGGAGCTGGGGAAATTCCGCACGGGCCAGGTGACCGAAGAACATCTGAACCAGGTCATTCGTCACGCCTGTCCCGGATCGGGAGCCTGTGGGGGGATGTATACGGCCAATACCATGGCGGCCGCCATCGAGGCCATGGGCATGGCGCTGCCCTACAACAGCAGCATCCCCGCCAACCACCCGGATAAGAAGGCGGACACCGCCAGGGTGGGGGAGCATCTCCTGCACCTCCTGAAGCACGACATCAAGCCACTGGACATCCTCACCAAGGAAGCCTTTGAGAACGCCATCGTCACCCTAACCGTACTGGGGGGCAGTACCAACGCCGTGCTACACTTGGTCGCCATGGCCCGCACGGCAGGCGTGGACATCACCATCGACGATTTCCAGCGCATCAGTGACCGTACTCCCTTCCTGGCCGATCTGAAGCCGAGTGGCAAGTACGTGATGGAGGACCTCTACTACATCGGCGGCGTTCCCGCCGTAATGAAGGAACTGCTGAAACGCGGCCTGCTGCACGGCGAGTGCATGACGGTTACCGGCAAGACCCTCGCGGAGAACCTGATCGAGGCTGAGTCCCTAAAGGAAGGACAGGAAATTATCCGCCCCTTCGACCAGCCCATCAAGGCCACCGGTCACCTGCAGATCCTGTACGGTAACCTGGCACCCGAGGGCAGCGTAGCGAAGATCACCGGCAAGGAGGGAACACGCTTCCTGGGCCCCGCCCGTGTATTCAATTCAGAGCCCGAAGCCAATACGGCCATCCGAAACAAGGAGATCAGGGCAGGTGACGTGGTGGTCATCCGGTACTGTGGCCCCAGGGGCGGTCCCGGTATGCCGGAAATGCTCAAGCCCACCAGCGAGATCATGGGGCAGGGGCTCGGCAGCCGGGTTGCCCTCATCACCGACGGTCGGTTCAGTGGGGGTACCCACGGTTTCGTAGTGGGCCACATCAGCCCCGAGGCCCAGGTAGGCGGCCCCCTGGCGCTTATTGAAGAAGGCGACATTATCAACATTGATGCCGATAATAATGTCCTCAATTTAGAAGTGGACCAGCAGGTGATCGAGGATCGCCGCAGCCGCTGGCAAGCTCCCCCGCTGAAGGCGACCTTCGGTGTACTTAAAAAGTATGCGACTTCCGTCAGCAGCGCCTCCCTGGGCTGCGTTACCGACTTATAGTTCGCTCATAACCCGCTAACCATGACGCATTCCATCACCAAAACGATCGAAGGAGAAAGCAAGCCGCCAGCTACCGTTCGCATGAACGGAGCCCATGCCCTGCTGCAGTGCCTGGTGAATGAGGGGGTTACGACCATCTTCGGTTACCCCGGTGGCGCTATCATGCCGGTGTACGACGCCCTGATCGATTTCGAGGGCCAGCTTACCCACATCCTGCCCCGCCACGAGCAGGGGGCGATCCATGCCGCCGAAGGGTACGCCCGCATCAAGCGGAAGACGGGCGTATGCATGGCTACCTCCGGTCCCGGTGCCACCAACCTGATCACCGGCCTCTGCGATGCCCAACTGGATTCCCTGCCGATCGTGGCCATCACGGGGCAGGTAGCCGGTTTCCTGTTGGGCAGCGATGCCTTCCAGGAGGTGGACGTCGTCAACAGCACCATCCCGGTGACGAAGTGGAATTATCAGATCACCAGGCCGGAAGAGATCGGCCGGGTACTAAAAAAAGCCTTCTTTATCGCCAACAGCGGCCGGCCCGGCCCGGTGGTGGTGGACATCACCAAGGATGCCCAGCTGGCCATGGTAGATTTCTTTTATCCAAAGGAGCAGGTTATCCGGAGCTACGTGCCCCACAATAAGCCCAAGCGGCAGCAACTGCGGGATGCGGCGCAGTTGATCAATGCGTCCGAACGGCCGATGATCCTGGGCGGACACGGCATTCACATCGCCCACGCGCAGGATATCTTTCGGCAGTTCGTGGAAAAAACCGGCATCCCCGTCGGGGTGACCTGTCACGGACTCTCCGCAATTTCCCACGACCACCCGCTATTTACCGGAATGCTGGGGATGCACGGCAACTACGGGCCAAATTTTTTGCAGAACGAAGCAGACGTCATTGTCGCCATCGGCATGCGGTTCGACGACCGGGTGACCGGCCTCCTGAGCAAGTATCTGCCCAACAGTAAAGTGGTCCATATTGAAGTGGACCCGGCGGAGCTCAACAAGAATGTAAAGGCCGTGGCACCCGTCCTGGGGGATGCCCGGGAGGTCCTGGCGTTGCTACTACCGATGGTGGAAGAAAAAACGTATCCGGAGTGGGTAGCGCGCTTCAATGCCTGTGCCCGTATCGAAGACGAACGCGTGATCTCGGTAGCGATCACCCCAACCGAAAGTGGAGAAATCCGCATGGGACAGGTGATTCGCGAGGTTAGTAATCAGACCGAAGGGAAAGCCATCGTGGCGACCGATGTCGGGCAGCACCAGATGATGGCTGCCCGCTACTACGAATACAAGGGGCACGACCAGTGGGTCAGCTCGGGAGGAGCCGGGACGATGGGCTACGGACTGCCGGCCGCCTTCGGGGCGAAATACGCGGATCCTTCCCGTCAGGTGGTCGCCTTCATTGGCGATGGCGGCTTTCAGATGACCATCCAGGAGCTCGGGCTGTGTGCCCAGTGGAACGTGGGGGTCAAGATCGTCCTGCTCGATAACAACTTCCTCGGCATGGTTCGCCAGTGGCAGGAACTTTTCCACGAGCGGCGCTACAGTGCGGTGGAGCTTCAGAATCCCGACTTCGTCACCATCGCCCGGGGCTTCGGCGTACCGGGACGGTCGATCCGGAACCCGGAGGACGTGCCCGGTGCCATCGCCGAAATGTTGGCCCACGAGGGTCCCTACCTGCTGCACTGCCACACCGTGAAGCAGGACAATGTCTTTCCCATGGTGCCCAGTGGAAAGGCCGTCAGCGAGGTGGTCCTGGGCCCCGAGGATCTCTAGGGATCACCGCACCCGCGTTCGCGCCTCATTACTCTCCGGATATTAATTGCCTACGTCCATGATCCGCACGTTCACCATTACGGTATTTACTGAAGACCAGACCGGCCTGCTCTCGCGGGTGGTCGGCATCTTCAACCGCCGCAACCTCAACATCAGCAGCCTGACGACCAGCGCGAGCAGCGACGAATCGATCCATCGATTTACCATCGTAGTCAAGGTAACCGAGGAAATGGTCATCAAACTGGTAGCCCAGCTGGACAAGCAGGTGGACGTGCTGAAGGCCTTTTACTACGAAGATAAGGACGTGGTATATCAGGAAATCGCCCTGTATAAGGTACCGATCGAGGTGTTTAGCAACGGCAACGAGGTGGAGATGATGATCCGCCGCCATAACGCCCGGGTGCTGCTGATCGAGCCGGAATACGTCGTGATTGAAAAGACCGGACACGAGTACGAAACCGAGGCCCTGCTTACGGAACTGCGTCGCGTCGGGCTGTACGAGTTCGTGCGGTCGGGTAGGGTGGCGGTCGTAAAACCAATGGAGCGCCTCAACAACTACCTGCAGGAGCTGGGGGAAGAAGTGGAAAATTAGAATCGGGCTTATATTCAGCCTATGAGCTATCAACACCTACACGTCGAGGAAACAGACGGAATCGTCTTTCTCACGCTAAATCGTCCGGAAGCACTCAATGCCCTGAATGGGGCCATGCTGCGCGACCTCCACCAGTTTTTCGGAACGGACTACCGGCATCGCGACGACATCAAAGGAGTCGTCCTCACCGGTGCCGGAGATCGGGCATTCGTAGCCGGAGCGGATATAAAGGAATTCCTGGATATTGCGGCAGACGGCAACGGCGAAGCGATGGCGCACCGGGGCCACGAGATCTTTTTTCAGATCGAAAATTTTCACCGGCCGGTCATCGCCCTGGTCAACGGCTTTGCCCTTGGGGGAGGCTGTGAACTGGCGATGGCGTGCCACCTGCGCATCGCTACCGAGAACGCGAAGTTTGGGCAACCGGAAGTTAACCTCGGGATCATCCCGGGATACGGAGGCACCCAGCGCCTCAATCAGTACATCGGGAAGGGCAAGGCCACGGAAATGATCCTGACGGGGAATATGATCGACGCTCGGGCTGCCGAACGTCTCGGCCTGGTCAACTACGTACTTCCGGCGGAAGAGGCCCGGCAAAAAGCTATTGAGCTCCTGACCCTGATTGGCAAAAAAGGACCCGTCGCGATCCGCGAAAGCATCCGCGCGATCAACGCCTTCTACGCTAACAAAGAGGGCTTTGCCACGGAAGCTAAGTCGTTTGGGGATACCACCAACACGGAAGATTTCCGGGAGGGTGCCGCGGCCTTCGTGGAAAAGCGGGCGGCTAAGTTTGTAGGTCGTTAAGCCTCGGGGTGGTTCGGGTTACAGTAAGCCATCCGAACCACCCCGAGGATTAACGTCCTGCAGGACAACTATTGTACTTCCTCAAGCTCGACGTAAAACATCAGTTCGCTATCGGCCGGGATGCTGCCGTTCGGGGTGCCCTGGGCACCGTAGCCGAGTTCGGAAGGAATGATCAGGGTAGCCCGATCGCCCTGGCGGAGGAGGTCGATGCCTTCGTCCCAGCCCGGGATGACGCGTCCGGAGCCGAGGGGGAAGGGGATGCCCATCCCACGTTCGAAGCTCTGATCGAACACTTCGCCGGTGGAGGTCAGGCGACCGATGTACTGGACCACTACGCCCTTTCCGGCTTCGGCCTCGGGACCGTTACCTGCTTCGTGGATGATGTAGCGAAGGCCATTGGCGGAGGATTCCAGCTGGTCATCCAGTTTACCGGCTTTGTAGTCTTCGTAGACCTGCTGGGTAAAGGCGAGCCGTTCCTCTTCGCGGGCGCGGGTGGAGTCGGCCTTGACCTGGGCTTCCTGGGCGAGTTCCTCCTGGCGGGCGGTGAATTCCTCCTGCCCGATGATCTCCTTTACTTCGATGTCGTACAGCAGGACGCTGTCGTTCTCCATTCCGGGAGGCTTGGAGGGAAACTTATCGAGGTTGGTGCGGATGACGATGTGCTCTCCTACACGAATCTTGCGCAGGACGTCTTCGACCGGTCCGGTGTTCGCATCGACGATGGAGTCGGAAAGGGCCTGGATGACCGGCGACTGTCCGCCGCCCTCGCGGGTGTCGATGAGGATGCTGTCGCCCTCCGTCTTCAGTACGGCATCGAAGTAGATGAAGTCGCCGGCCTCGGCGAGCTTGCCGTCCTCGTTGCGGGTGACGTAGGTGTAGCGGGTGCCGTTTTCGGTGGTTTGGACGCCATCCTGACTTTCCCCCTCACAGGCGGCAAAGAAGATTAGTCCTGCGAGCAGGGGGAATAACTTGGTACTCATAAATTATTGGTTATTAAATTCAAGGTAGGCCGCTTCGATTTCCTCCGCATACTTGGGCAGGTTTTTCTTGAAGCGGTTGATGGTGGCGCCCAGGGGGGCAAAACTGGCCCCCCCGGCGGCGTTGCGGTGGCCGCCGCCGCGGAATAGGGCCTTGCAGATCTGCTGAACGTCCATGGTTCCCTTCGAGCGAAGGCTTAGCTTTACGATGGTAGGTTGTTCGTGGATAAACGCCGCGATCATCAGTTCGGGCATGCGTAGTACGTAATTCACGATGCCCTCGGTGTCGCCGCGCTGGATATCAAAGTCTTCATAATCCTGTTTGGTCAGGTAGATGAGTCCAGTGCGGTACTCGGGCAGGAGTTCCATGCGGTTGGCCAGGCAGTGACCGAGTAAGCGCAACTGCTTTTCGGACATATTGTTCCAGACGTGATCGGCGATCTTATAGGCATCCGTGCCGGCTTCCAGGAGCTTGGCTACCGTGCGGAAGAGGTCCGGAGAGGTGCTGTACTTAAATCCTCCCGTGTCGGTCAGGATGCCGGTGTACAGGCAGTCGGATACGTTTTTGCTTACTGCGCTGCGGTGTCCGAGCCCCTCGATAAACTCGTACACCATTTCGCAGGTAGAGCTGCGGGCGGGATTGCTGAACATCACCTCGGCCACCGCTTCGGGGTAGAGGTGATGATCGATCATGATGCGGGGGCGGCGGTCGTCCGCCAATTCTTCCCCCATCTTGTCGATGCGGTCGAGGGAGTTAAAATCCAGCAGGAAGAAAAGGGTAGCCTCTGCGATGAAACGGCGTGCCTGTTCGAGCGCATCATCATAGATGACGACCGATTCGACCTCCGGCAGAAATCCGAGAAATTCCGGATAGCCGGAGGGCAGGATCACGGTACATTCATGGCCCTGATCCCTCAGGTAATGCTGCAGGCCCAGGCTTGAGCCCACCGCGTCGCCGTCCGGGTTCCGGTGGCTGAAGACTACGATCTTCTGGCGGGTTGCCAGCATCCGGGTCGCTTGGTCTAGTTTAGCTTGCATAGGTAAGGGGCAGAAAGACGCGCAAAGTTCCGAAAAAATGGCCGGGTGGCCAAAACTTCCTACTTTTGCGGCCGCAAACTAAATCTACATCCTCCATGGCCACCAACCGTACGTTCACCATGATCAAGCCCGATGCCGTCAAAAACGGCCACATCGGTGCGATTCTCGAGCAAGTAAATGGTGCGGGATTCCGCATCGTCGCGCTCAAATACACCAAGCTGAGCAGCGAAAAGGCCGGTGAATTTTATGACGTCCACCGCGGCCGTCCGTTCTACGACGAACTGGTGTCCTTCATGAGCAGCGGCCCCATCGTCGCCGCCATCCTGGAAAAAGACAATGCGGTAGCCGATTTTCGTAAACTGATCGGCGCCACCAACCCGGCGGAGGCCGAGGCGGGCACCATCCGGGCCAAGTACGCCACGAGCATCGGTGAGAATGCCGTCCACGGCAGCGACAGTGACGAAAACGCCGACATCGAGAGCAGCTTCCACTTCGCCGGTACCGAAACCTTCGCCTAGCCCCGGCCGATGTCCCAGCTTCCGGACTTTTCCCAGCTCCGCGTCCTCGTCGTTGGCGATGTGATGATCGACCGCTACCTGTCGGGGCGGGTGGAACGGATTAGTCCGGAAGCGCCGGTACCGGTGGTGCGCATGCTGGAGGAGGAGGACCGGCTGGGTGGTGCGGCGAATGTTGCCCTCAACCTGGTCGCCCTCGGAGCCCGGGCGGAAATCGCGGGTGCAGTGGGCGTGGACGAAGACGCCAAATCCCTGGGTTTCCTGCTGGGACGCCACACCATCTCCGATCGGCTTATTTTGCCGGACGAAGCACGGGTCACTACCGTTAAGACCCGCATTATTTCCCAGAGCCAGCAACTCCTGCGTATCGACCGGGAAACGACCGATGACCTCTCCGCAGCGTCAACCAGCGCGTTGCTCCGCCGCATCAGGGAGGGAGTAGCGGCCGGAAGCTACGACCTGATTCTGCTCCAGGATTACAATAAGGGGGTCCTCACCCATCACCTGATAGCGGGCGTGCTGCAGGTGGCGCAGGAACATGGCGTGCCAACTGCGGTCGACCCGAAGCAGGGAAATTTTTGGGCGTACCGGGGGGCCAACCTGTTCAAGCCTAACCTGCGCGAGATCCAGCATCAGGTGGATTTCCCCGTCCGGCCCGAGCGGACGAGCCTCGACCGTGCGGCGCGCATCATCATCGACCGACTCGGGTGCCAACGGGTGATGATCACCCTTTCGGAACACGGTATTTACGCCTACGAAGGGGGGCAGGGCCATATCTATCCCACCGACACCCGCCGCATCGCCGATGTGAGTGGTGCGGGGGATACGGTGATCAGCGTTGCATCCTGCGCGCTGGCGGCGGGGATGCTACTGGCCGACGTGGCCCGACTGGCAAATTTGGCGGGGGCCCAGGTGATCGCTCGCCCCGGAGTAGTTGCCGTAAATCTGGATGAACTTCGGAAATCCTGGCAAATAGAGGCTTGAACACCACCTGGAGTACGCGGTTATACGCGTATTACGCAACTTACCTTATGCAATTATTTGAAGTGTTCGGCCTTGAGCTGGACTTCCAACCCCTGATTGACGAACTGAAAAGCTGGTGGGCCCTCACCCTGCGCAACCTGCCCAACATTGTACTGGCCATCATCGTGGTCTTCGTTGGTTACGTGGTCACGCGCTTCGCCAAGAAGTACTTTAACAAGATCAGCCACCGGCTGGTACGGGATGCTACGGTGGCCGGACTCCTCAGTTCCTTTCTTATTGCCTTACTGTTCCTGGCTTTCCTGTTCCTTACCCTCTCCGTTCTCAATCTCACGGGTATCGTCAAGAGCGTGCTGGCGGGTGCGGGGGTCATCGGTCTTGCGCTTGGCCTGGCCTTTCAGGATCCTATTCTCAACCTCTTCAGCGGTATCCTACTTTCCGTACGGTCCCTCTTCCGGGTGGGGGACCTGATTGAAGTCGGCGGATTCTTTGGCAAAGTACAGGAGGTGACCCTACGCAATACGATCCTTTACACCCTACAGGGACAGGAGGTGCTGATCCCCAATAAGACCGTGGCGCAGGAAGCCATCAAGAACTACAATACCCTGCGGATGCGTCGGGTGGACCTCAGCTGTGGGGTCAGCTATGGCGATGATCTGGATAAGGTGAGAGAGCTTACGGTCAGGGCCATTCGGGACAACGTGCCCCACGATAGGGAGAAAGACATTCAGCTTTTCTTCAACGAGTTCGGGGACAGTTCGATCAATTACAGCCTACGTTTCTGGATTGACCAGGGAAAAACGGGGCAGGCAGATTACCTCTCCGCCCAGAGTGAGGCCATCATGGCGATCAAGCGGGCTTACGACGATAACGATATTATGATTCCTTTCCCCATCCGTACGCTGGACTTCGGCATCAAGGGTGGCGAGAAGCTTTCGGAAGCCCTGCCGAACTTTGACAAAAAGTCAAAAGAGGGTCACGATCCCCGAAACGAACATGCCGGCTGATCTCCCGTTTTAATAAACGATAGCACGTTAAAACAACCCTATTACACCCCGCCATCGTGTTCCCTGGCTAACTATAAACTAAAGTAATTAATCTATGAAATTTCGCACATTATCCTTTGCACTCCTTCTCGGCCTCAGCGGCATGTTCTACAGCTGTGCTGAAAACAGTGACATGGACAACGCCGCCGACCAGGTAGAAGCAGGCACCGAAAACGCCGTAGCCAACATGGGCGGTGAAGTACGCGACGAAAGCAACGAACTCGACCGCGAATTCCGGGACGCCCGCACCAGCATCGATAACCGTCTGACGGAGCTGGACAGCCAAATGGAAGGAGCAACCGACGAAGCCAAGCTTGAAATGCAGGATGAGTATGACCAACTGAAGGCCTACCGCGCCGACCTGGACGATCGCATGAATCGCGTCGGCAACAACATGGAAGCCGGTTGGAAAGACTTTAAGGGCGATGTACAAGAAGGGTGGAAGAACTTCAAGTCCGAATCGGATAATCTCCTGAATGACATCGAGCGTTCCACGGACCCCGAAGGCGACCTCGAGTAACTTCGGTCCTACGACAACATAACGGCCCGGTGGAAGTAGGTGCAATGCCCGCTCCACCGGGCTTTTTTTATTCAATTTACATCAATCCCTTATGATCAGGAAAGGAAGTATAGTCAAGTGGAAATGGGGCAACGGGGAAGCTACCGGGAAGGTGGAGGAAACGTACACCAAGGAGGTTATCAAGACCATCAAGGGCTCCAAAATTACCCGCAAGGGGGAAAGTGGAAATAAAGCGCTTTACATTAAACAAGATGACGGAAATTCGGTCCTAAAACTCGAATCGGAAGTAGAAAAAGTATAATTCCAATGGACAACAATTCAGACATGAAAACCCCCTATGAGATTCGACCCGAGGGCACGGACACTATCCTGAGTCAAATTGCCATGCAGCACCGGCAATCGGCCGGATACTACCGTGACATCGCTGCAGCCATTCACGGCGACGACGAGACGGCCTCCGGTTTTTTTGTCACTCTGGCAGAGTACCATCAGAAGATGCTCACGAAGGTGAATGAAATACTGGAAGATATCTCCGGAGGGGTCCATACGCCATCGCGTAGCTCGGAAACGGAACTCAAAAGGCAGGAGGCATCCCTTAACCGGGCGCTGCAATCCAAGAACATCAGCGCGCTCACCTCCCTGGCCTACCAGAATGAGCAGGGAATAAGCGAATCTTACGAGCATGCACTGGCCAACGATAAGCTGCTTGACTTTGCCGAGCAACTGCTGCACGAACAACACCAGGAAGTCCTGACCTGGGTAAACCGGGCCGATCGCTACAAAACCGTTCCCCAGGATCGAAACGATACCTACGACTAGCCCTCGGGTGCCGCCCACTCACTTATCCCTCACGATGAAACGTTCTTTTTCCCTTTTCTTTTTTCTCTTGGTCTGTAATCTTTCGGCCCAGCGCACGGCTATGATCACGGACGGCTCTACGGAGTATGACAAAAAGACCCTTCCATCCCTTGTTCTATCTATTGACGCACCGGTGGATGCCGTGTACGAACCCTGGCAGGATTTTTGGGAGGAGCGATATTCCATCGACATCGACCGGGCGGACAAGGATCGTAATTCGATTGCCTACCTTGCCCCCCAGGTAAGCGTGCCCGCGGTAGGGGAGAAGAACGTTGATCTATACACCAACGTGTACGGAGATGATCAGGGATCGAAAGTCGCCCTCAGCCTCGCGTACTCGGATTCGGATGTGGTGAACCGGGCAAAGTACCCGTCGGCTTATGCAGCCGGAAAGGCCTTGTTGGAAGAATTTAGGACGTACTTTTACACTACGTACTTTGACAACCGAATCAGCGAAACCCGGGAGGCACTCGAATCGATGAAGGAAGATTCCGCGGATGCTTCCAAAGATGTCGAAAAAGCCAGGTCGAAGATGAAGAAGTACGAAAAGAAGATCGATAAGCTGCGTCGCAAAATTGACGATACCCGGGAGGAAGTTGGCGATGATATACAGACTTCGGAGGAAAAGACCATCCGGATACGCGAATTGGAAGATCAACTTCAGCAGCTGCAGCAATCTCGCCGCACTTATTTAGGTTAATGACTAGCATACCCACAAATTAAACTCAGTTATTCTATGGCTCAGGTAAGCCCCACTGCCCACGAAAACCCGCCGCATTTAGAAGCCCCCCCGGCGTTTAACTACAACGTCAACAAACGGGGCAGGAAGTACGGGGTCATCCTCGGCCTCCTGGTTGCGGTATATCTCCTCATCGTGAATTTCGCTTACGAAGATTTACCGATCAGCATGCGATTTGCCAAGCATTTGCTCATCATTCCGATTGTCTGGTACGCCACGAAGGAATATGCGGAAGCCATCTATTCCAGTAATTCCATCTTTAAGGCGGAAATCGGCCTGCTCTTCCGCATCGGCTTATGGGCGACCGGTGTGCTCGCTGTCCTCAATATTTCCCTTTCCGCTATCGATCCCCGCCTTGGCTTCGAGCAGTTTATGAACGACAACACGACCTTCGGCGACGCGATGATGAACAGCTTCTTCGTAGCGATGGAAACCCTTGTCTTCGTGGTGATCATCGGGTTTGTGTTCATGCAGTACTACAAGCGCGGAGGTTCTCCCGAGGATTGATGCCCAAAATACCCCCACACAAAAGACCACCGTCCGGAACCGTCAATTTCCAACGGCTGGCTCATTTTCTGATCTGTCTGTGTATCGTGCTGTATGCTCTATATGCAGGCAGTTCATTCTTTATCCCCATCACGTATGGGATTTTCTTCGCCCTCATGTTGCAGCCGGTGTGCCGCCGCTTTGAGTGGCTCATCTCCAACCGTATCTTATCGGTGATTCTCACCCTATCTACTGCGGGAGTACTGGTGATCGGCGTGATTTTCTTCTTCTTTAATCAGGTACAGTCCATCCTTACCGAAGCGGACGATATTTATGCCGGGCTCCAGGAAACCCTGTACGAATGGGCGGAATACGGGGGACACTCCTTCGGTCTCACCGGAGAGGAGGTGCAGGAGTACATTGATCAGGCGATCACCAGCGTATCCAACGAACCCTTTGGTATCGTCTCCACGGGACTTTCGACCAGTGGAGTCCTGCTGGCGAACTTTTCCCTGGTGATGATTTACACCTTTTTCTTCCTGTTGTACCGTACGGCCGTGATGAACTTCGTACTGGGGCAGCTTAGCGACGGCGACCAGAAAGAAGGCCTGCAGACGCTTACGGAAGTGCAGCAAGTAGCAAAAAACTACCTGGGAGGAATGGGCCTGGTAATGCTCATCCTGGGCGTTCTCAATAGCCTCGGACTGCTGGCCATCGGAATCGAATACTACCTCGTATGGGGATTCCTGGCAGCGGTACTGGGCATCATTCCCTACATCGGCACGGTGATCGGCGGCCTGCTTCCCTTCGTTTTTGCCATCGCCACCACCGAAAGCCTGTGGCAACCCGTTATGGTCGTCATTCTTTACCTGACGGTACAGTTCGTGGAGGGTAACTTCATTACGCCGAAGGTCCTGGGGGGTAGCGTCAAGATCAATGCGCTGGCGGCCATTATTGCCGTCATCATCGGCAGCTTCTTCTGGGGCATTGCCGGCATCATCATTGCGATTCCCCTCCTGGCCATGGTACGCATCCTTCTTACCCATATTGAGCCTCTCCGTCCGATCGCCCTCCTCATGAGCGACGACCTGTACGAGGAATCGCATCAGTTTCTGCATGAGTTCAATCACTCCCGCTACCGGATTTCCAATATCTTCAGCGGCAAGACGAGCCTGACCATGGTCCCCCGAAAGCGGCTAAGCGGCAGTAAGGAAGCGAAGCAGGTACCCAAGCCCGATGCCGAGGTAATTGCCAATACCAAAACCAAGTAGGGAAACAGCGATCCCCGCAGCCAACAGGCTGCGATTGTTGAGGGCAGCTGCGACCTGGACCACAAACACCGGTCCGTAGACCGCCGCCACGTAACTCAGCATCATAGTATCGCGATCCACCCGAAACAGTTTGGTCAGGAGCAGGTGGAGCAGCGTAGTGCCGCCCAGGGCCAGGGCCGAGAAGTAGAGCAGGTCAAGTCCTTCGCTGGCGAGTGCCCGGAAGTCGGCCATGAGGCCGAGGGCCACGCAAAAGATCAGAACGAAGTATTCCCCGAGCGGGTAGCTGTTCCCAATGCGCGCACGGAGTGGGGTGAGCGTAACGGCAAGGCTTAGGGTAGTCACCGTCAGGATGAGTACGGTAGGATCCATAAAATTACCCGTCAGTACCCAACAGCCGAGGCTTCCGCTGGCCGTTACCGCTAGTCCGGCAGCTAACTGGATAAGGCGCTGACCGATGCTCACCCGGTCTTCGACCTTCATTGCACCCGCGTTGCCGCCAACGGGCTGGTGGGACACGGGATAAAAACGGGCAAATACGGCGGGGAGGAAGGTGACGAGGGCCAACAAGTAAGCGCCACCGAGTAGGATGTCGGCGGCCTGGATCAGGACCAGGTATTCCGGGGGGGCTTCCAGGGCGATGCCGATAGCCTGTACGTTAGGCGTACCTCCGGTATACAGCCCGGTCAACATGCCGGAGATTTTCCACCCGTCGGAGACGCGGGAAGCGAATAAGAGGCCTGCGGCAGCGGTGCAGAAAAGGCCGGAGAGGCAACACAGGCCAAAGGAAAACAGCATTCGCCGGGCGTAGACGAGGCTTTCCCGGAGGTTGACGGCGAAGAGCAGTAAGGGAAGGCCGATCAGCATTCCTCCACCGGCTACGGCCTGCATCAGCGGCTGATCCACCGGCCAGAGGTGGAGGTTGCTCACCACGATGCCGATGCCGTAACACAACACGATGCTGCTGGACCAGGCGGGCAGTAGCCCTCGGGACTGCACCCAGGTCGCCAGGAGGGGAAAGAGGAGGGCGAGCAGCAGGCTCAGTAGGTCCGCCGACGCCATGGGGTTAGTACCGGAGGTGCTGGGTCCGTGACGTGCCGGTGGGTGGGACGGTCACGACCAGTATATTTCCGTAATCGTCGTCGCTGATGGCCGCAAATTCTTCGCCGCCAGCCAGCAGGTTGGCCAGGATGGGCGTGGTGTTGCTGTGACCCACGATCAGGACGGTCTTTCCATCGTGCTGTTCTTTCAGGCTACTGGCAAATGCCTCCAGCGCATCGGGTGAATACAGCGTGACCTCCACCCCCTGCTGATCGGCCGTGGGGGCGGCGGTCTGCCGCGTCCGCTGGGTATCCGTCGTGTAGACCCGGGAGACTTCTTCCCGGGCGAGCCGGTCGCGCAGGCGTGCAGCGCGGGCACGCCCTTCGGGGGTCAGGTCGGGGTCCTCTCCGGGTCCTTTTTCTGCGTGGCGTACCAGGATAAAGGTGGTGACCCCGTCCAGCGTCCCGGCGTCCCCGGAACCGGAATTGCCACACGCGAACAGGAAGAAGAACAGCCAGGGGAGGAGGAGGGAACCATTCATATGCCTTCCTTCATTTTTTCCGCGTTCTCGGCTACCTGCAGTCCTTCGATGATGGGTTCGAGGTTGCCGGCGACGATCTTATCGAGGTTGTGCAGGGTGAGGTTAATGCGGTGATCGGTGACCCGGTTCTGGGGATAGTTATAGGTGCGGATCTTTTCGCTGCGGTCTCCGCTGCCTACCAGGGATTTGCGGGCACTGGCGAGTTCGCTGGCGGCAGCGGAATCCGCCGCGTCCTTGATTCGACGGTACAACTGGGCCATGGCGATCTCCTTGTTCTTGTGCTGGCTGCGGCCGTCCTGACTTTCGGACACGATGCCGGTAGGCAGGTGGGTGATCCGGATCGCGGACTCGGTCTTGTTCACGTGCTGTCCGCCCGCACCGGAAGCCCGGAAAGTATCGATCTTCAGGTCGGCCTTGTTGATGTTGATGTCCTCTTCTTCTACCTTCGCCAGGACGGCGACGGTGGCGGCGGAGGTGTGCACCCTGCCCTGGCTTTCCGTTTTCGGAACCCGCTGTACGCGGTGGACGCCCGACTCGAACTTGAGGCTGCTGTAGACATCATCGCCGTGGACCTCGAATACCACCTTTGAGTAGCCGCCGGCGGTGCCTTCGTTTTCGTCGATGACTTCTACCTTCCATCCCTGGGTATCGACGTAGCGCTTGTACATATCGAAGAGGTCGCCGGCAAATAGGGCGGCTTCGTCGCCCCCGGTGCCGCTGCGGATCTCCATGATGATATCGCGCTCGTCTTCGGGGTCTTTGGGAATGAGCATCACCTTGACCGCTTCGTCGAGAAGTTCCTTGCGTTCCCGCAGGTCTTCCAGTTCGAGCTGGGCCATTTCGCGCATTTCCGGATCGGGATCCTTGCGCATAACTTCGGTGGTGGCCAGGTTCTCGGTGAGTTCCTTGTACTCGAGAAAGGTGTCTGCGATCGGCTTCAGCTTCCCGTATTCCTTATTCACTTTGGTGAAGCGGACCTGGTCGGTAATGATCTCCGGGTCGGAGAGCTGCTCTTCGAGGTTTTTAAAACGGTGGTAAATGGCTTCGAGCTGGTCGATCATAGGGGCGCACTTGGCTGGGGCGGGCCAAGATACGGCGGGGCGCTACAAAAACTCCAGTTCGTCCTCGTCGTCCATGCGGATCCGTACGGCGGGTCGGGTATCGAGTTCCTCGCGTTGGCGGCGCTGGACGGTAAAGTCGGCCTCCCGCAGTACGTCGGAGCGGATTTTGCCGAAGCGGGTGGGGAGGCCCGCGCTTTCGTCACCCATGGCCATGACTGCGGCAAGGGGTGCTTCCATGTCCTCGCACAGCCGGTAGCAGAAGGAATCGAGGGCGAGTCGCACGGCTACTTCGTCGCGGCCGTTGACCAGGCATTCGGCGACCTTTCCGGTAGCCGGAATGAAGACCGTCAGGGCACGGCCGTGGTAGCTCAGCAGGGTATCGATCTTGGGGTGCAGTTTCGGAAACCATTCCCGCAGGGTCTCCCGGTCGGGAAAGATCAGTTCCGGTACATTGATCCGGGAAGGGGGACATACTTCCGTCAGCCGTTTCACCGCCGGCAGGTTTCTGGCGTCGGCCACCAGCTGCCACAGGTTGGCCGTAGGCAGCAGGACCACTCCGCCGTTCTTCAGGATGGAGAGGGCGCCGATCCCCCGCGGTGGTGGGCGATGGTGCATGTCAGGGGAGGTGTCTATTCGGATCATTCAGGCAAGGTGTACCCTTCTTCCCAAAAAGGACAGAAGGTCGGATCACCCCACAATAATGGGGCATCCGTGAACTTAATAAGCTAGCGACGGCTATCCGACAAGCCAGGAGGGCACTCAAACAACCGTTCAGCTAAGGAAACTGTATTTTGTCCCGGAGATTGTTTATATCCTAAAAAATTCCCCTTGCTCCCACCTGCCTGCTTTCGCTACTGCGTGGCGCTTTTGACGGTGGCCCTCCTGCTTCCCGCAGGGGTGCTGGCCGACCACATCGTGGGCGGGGAATTCCGGTACGAATGCCTGGGCTTCAAAAACGACGACCCCTCCACCGGCATCATGCGGTACCGGATCACGATCAACATGTACCGCGATTGTATCGGAGAGGGTGCCTGGTTTGACGGCGGTGATCCACGGGCGACCCCCGAGGCGCCCAGCGCCGACGGCAACATCAGTATCTACACCGGCAATCGCTATTTTCTGGCCACTAAAAACATCACGCTCGTAGGCTCGCCTAAGGACGTGCCCATCAACCTGGGTAACCCCTGCCTAGTCGTCACCGAGCCCATCTGCCAGGAGATTGGGACCTACACGTTTATTCAGGAACTGCCCGTCACCTCGGAAACCTACACCTTCGTGTACCAGCGCTGCTGCCGCAACGAAAGCATCCGCAATCTCCTGAATCCCCGGCAGATCGGAGCCACCTACTTTATCCAAATCAGCCCTGAGGCCCAGCAGGTGTGCAACAGCAGCCCCAGGTTCAACATCGATCCGCCGATCGCTATTTGTATTAACGAGACATTCCAAATCGACCTGGGCGCTACGGATGCAGACGGAGATAGCCTGGTATATTCGTTTTGCGACCCCAAACTGGGAGGCGGTACGGATGGAGGCCGGGTCGGTTTCCAGACTGCTACCTACTTCGACGACATCGTACCCCTGGAGGAAAGCCCTTACCCGTACGCTTCCGTTCCGTGGGTTTCCCCGACCTACTCCCTGTCCAACCAGCTGGGCGTCGGAAGCACGCTCACCATCGATCGAGACTCCGGCCTCCTGTCGGGGGTGCCCATCTATCCGGGAACCCACGTGCTCGGGATCTGCGTCGAGGAGTGGAGCCGCGACAGCGTGCCGGTGCTCCTGAGCGAGACGAAGCGGGAGTTTCAGCTCAACGTTGCCCGTTGCGGCTCTACGGTCACCGCTGACTTGCTCGAATCCGAAATCGACGAGCAAGGCAGGTTCTTCATCCGGCAGTGCGGCCTGGGAGAAAACACCATCGTCAATGAGAGCACCCTGCAGTCTTCCATACAATCTTATAACTGGGAACTCACCGGACCGAACGGAGACCTGATCACGGGCAGCGCCCGTGACCTGGTCACCAACATCAATGAAGTAGGGGTTTACGCGGGCGTCATGCTGCTGAACCGCAATTCCTTCGCGGACAACTGCAAGGACACGGCGGTATTTCTGCTCGGGGTCTATCCGGATCTCGTAGCCGATTTCTCCGCCACCGAAATTGTCTGCGACCCCGAACCCGTCCGTTTTACTAACCTTTCCACCGCGGGGGGAGGGCAGCAAATCCAGAACTACTCCTGGGATTTCGGCGATGCCTCGGTGAGGGCCACCCAGTCGGATCCCAGCCACTCCTACCGGGAACCGGGGGAGTTTACGGCAAAACTGGCCATCACCGACGAAAACGGTTGCGCGAACGAAATCATTAAGCCCGTCAATTATTTCCCAACTCCCCGCACCATTTTACTGGAGCCGCAGGATGGATACGGGTGCGTGCCCTTTCTCAATCAGTTCATTAACCGTTCGATTCCGATCAACGACGACTATATGTTTGAGTGGGAGTTTGGCGACGGGGTCCGATCGGACGAGCGCGATCCCCAGCATGAGTACGCCGAGGCGGGGCGTTATGATGTATACCTGGCCATCACCTCCCCCCTCGGCTGTTTCGTGGATACCACCTTCCGGGAGCTGATCGACGTCCGGGATTCACCCGTCGCCAATTTCAACCTCAGCCCCGAGCAACCGTCCAATGTTTTTCCTGATTTCAGGGTCCTGGACCGGAGCATTCGTGCCAACACCCGGCGCTACGAGATGACGGATGGAGGAGGAAGCCAGGTATTCTCTTCCCCCGGTCCCGATTTCGAGTACCGGCTGCGCGACACTTCGACCCTTACCATTACCCAGATCGTCTCCCACCCCAGTGGATGCCGCGACAGCCTGGCCAAGGACGTGCGGATGTACCTCACGAATACCTTTACCGCACCCAACGCTTTTACGCCCAACGGCGACGGCCTCAATGACCGCTGGAGACCCAAGGGCATCTGGGAGGGAGCCTCGGAATACCTCCTGCACGTCTGGGACCGGTGGGGCGAGCAAATTTTTATGACCGAGGATTTTGAGGGAAGTTGGGACGGTACCTATAAAGGATCCAACAGTCCAGCGGGCGGTTACCTGTGGGATGTCACCTTCAAAAATGCCCGGGGAGCTTCTGAGGCCTACAAGGGGGGGGTGGTCTTAATCCGGTGACCACCGCCACCGCTGCAGTTCCATACTGGCGGGAAAGGTAAAGGTCTCCGCCAGCGCGAAACCGTTCCTGGCCAGCGCACGTTGGGACCCTTCGTTTTCCTGCTCTACGTGCGCGATGGGTAGCAAACCGTCCGCCCGCGCAAATTCAACCACTCTGCGGATGGCCTCGGTAGCAATACGCCGGCGGCGGTAGGCCGGCGCGATATTGTAACCCAATTCGATCTCCTCCTCACCGGACAGAAGCCCCTTCCCACCGATATTCCCTACGACCGCCTTGACCGCCGGCCAGACGATCAGGAAAGGAAGCGTCCAGCGGGCCGAGAGCGGGGAGTCTTCCAGTACGTAGCGACACTGGTCGAGGATCGGCCGGGGCGGCAGGGCTCCGTCCGCGACGGGCCAGGACCTGAAGGTGCCGGGCTGCCGCAGCAACCTTCCCACTTCCGCAAACGTAGGCTGGTAAAGCTCGATCATCGGTTAGCGGACCTGGTCTAGTTTCGTGGTGGTGAGTTCCCAATTATCGGCCGCTTGGCGCCATCGGTTGGTGAAGCGCTCCTGGTAACTTCCCGCTTCCCCGTCTGCATTCCAGGAAAACGTCCGCAACCCCTGGACGATATAGAGTTCGGCATAGGGCGTAATGGTCAGGCTATCGGTGTGAATACGCAATTGGGGGAAGAGCAGTCTTAGCTGCCCGAGTTCGCCTAGCCAGCGGTCCTTGTCCTTCTCCGAGTCCTGGCTACCGTAGCTGATCCTGAAATCATCCGCCAGCAGGCGGTCAAGTACGGCCGCATCCAGGTTCTCGTAGGCTCCGTTGAACACCCGCTCGGCGGCCAGCACCGCTGCGGGTCGACTTTCCATCCCCTGCTTATCTTCGGCGGGGCCGCAGGTGAAAAGAACGCTCACGCAGAGCAGGGCATAAATGAAACGCTTCATGTGTCCTCTAACGCTCCAGGTCCAAAATTGTAAAGAGTTGTCCATGAAGCTTTTCCACATCGCATCGCTGCTCCTGCTCTTGTCAATGATGCTCAGCACCTGCGCCGACGCGCCACGGCCGAATGCGGAGGGAGGTGCGGTAGGGGTCATCAAGCGGGCCGTAACTACCCATGGAATGGATGGTTTTGACGAGGTCCGTGCGGAGTTTACCTTTCGGGAACGGGAGTATACGATCGACCGGCAGGGCGGGACATTCCGCTATTCCCGGGGGTTTACCGATTCCCTGGGCAACCGCATCCTGGATGAATTGACGAACGACGGCCTGCGGCGGCTGCGCAACGATTCCCTGATTGCCCTTAGCCCGAAGGACAGTGCCGCCTACGCCGGATCGGTGAATTCCGTCCGCTACTTTTTTATGCTGCCCTACGGTCTCTACGATCCGGCGGTGAATACCCAGCTCCTCGAGCCTACCCGCATCGGGAATACCGCTTACGATCGGGTACAGGTCACCTTTGACCCGGACGGCGGGGGCAGGGACCACGACGACGTGTACCAGTATTTCTTTAACCAGGAGACGGAGGAACTGGATTTCCTCGCCTACACCTTCGAGGTCGACGGGGGCGGTATCCGTTTCCGGCAAGCAACCAATAAGCGGCGCGTCAACGGTGTCCTGATCCAAGATTATTTGAATTATGGCGTGGACGGAGAGGATCGGGACATTGACGGTATCGAGCACCGCTTTTCGGCGGGAGAACTGCCGGAACTGTCAGTCATTGAAAATACGGCCGTACGCATCGATTAGAGAGCGATCAACCGCATTTGTTAGCGGCTCACCAGACTACCAGGCCGGGTGGTAGCAATGCGGTAACGAACGGCCGGTGACGCCACCAGGGGTGTGGGAGGCTCAGGCGCTCGTCTTCGTAGGTCAGGTCGTCGACGAAAATCAGGTCGATGTCCACGGTCCGCGGTCCCCAGAATACCTTGCGTTCCCGCCCCAGTTCGGCCTCGATGCCCTGGGTAGTGCTAAGGAGACCGTGGAGGTAATCCCGTAAAGAAGTTCCGGAAGACTTGGGCGGGCAGGTAAGGGTAATGACCTGATTGAGAAAGGCAGGCTGATCCGGTTTTCCCCAGGGGGAGGTTTCGATGACGGTACTTTCGTAGGCTATTTTCCCCAGGCGGTCGGAGAGCAATCGCCGGGCTTCCCGTAAGAAATGCTGCCGGTCACCGACATTTGATCCCAGGGATAGCGTTAGTTTTGCCATTCCCCAAAAGTACGCATGAGTTTACCTCCCTTTCTTGTCATCGAGGGCAACATCGGAGCGGGCAAGACCACCTTGTCCACCCGCCTCTCCCAACAATTCAACCGCCGGCTAATTCTCGAGGAATTCGAGGACAATCCGTTTTTGCCCCTGTTCTACCAGGAACCGGATCGCTACGCCTTTCCCGTAGAGCTGTTTTTCATGGCGGAGCGGCATAAGCAGCTCCAGCACGAACTGGCCAACCGCGAGCTTTTCACCCAGGGCACGATCGCCGACTACCTGTTCATCAAAACCCTGCTCTTCGCGCGCACCAGCCTGACGCAGCAGGAATTTCGCTTGTTCGGCCGCCTGTTCAGGGCTATGGATGCCCATTTCCCGAAGCCCGACCTGATCGTCTACCTTCGCCGCCCCATCGAGGCCCTGCAGGAGAACATAGCCCGTCGCGGACGTTCCTACGAAGGCAATATCCAGAACGATTACCTCCTCTCCGTAGAACGGGCCTACCTCAGCTATTTTAACACCCTGAAGGAGATTCCCGTGGTGATCCTTGACGTGGGCTACACGGACTTTGCCGCTTCGGATTCCGCTTACGGTGACATCGTTGCGTTGCTTACCGCCCCTCACGGACCCGGCGTTCACCGGTACTCGGTGGAAGACCAACCAATTTTCCCTAAGGAAGGGCAGGACATCGCAAGAACAACCAGCTGGTAGCTTCTCAGACAAGCTATTCTCTAGGGGGCAACGTGCCCGGTGCTCCTGCAGGCTCAGCCTTTCAACGCCTTATTCTTTGCGTTCATCCCCGATCATCTCCAGCGGCCACCGCACCTTACCTTTCAGGTGGTAGGTGGAAAGTCGATTGTGGTAATAGTGGAGCATGGAGAAATTATCGCTCACGATGCGACCGTCGGTGTCGTATTTGAGGGGCTTGTCGATGTGGTAATTTCCGATACTGTCGATACCTTGGATCACTATTTCATCGGCGGGGCCCCGCAGCTCCGCGGCTACTTTCGCCTTGCCTTCCGACTCCAGTTGCAGCAGGCGGTCACGAAGTTGGCCGACCACCTTCACCAGGGCATCCTTGCGAAAGAAGAAATCTTCCGCGGGTAAGCGTAGAATGGCGTACAGGTCATCCTTGATAAAGGTGCGCTCCAGCATGGCAAAGGCGGCGTAACTCACCAGGTGACTGGCCAGGATGATGCCGTCGTAATGGTATTGCTCTACGATGCGGTTGGCCAGCAGGCGGGTGTATTCCGATTCCCGCTGGAGGTCCTTGTTAATGGCACCGTGCTGGTCGCGGAAATACTCGCGCGTACTGACGTGCCGGCCGCTGGGGCTGTAGCTCTTCCCGTCATCGTCCACCCGGTTGCCAACCACGTCCAGGGGTTGCCCCAGGGAGATGGTGATCTCGTTGCCCTTACTGAAGACTCCCCAGACAAATTTTAGGATGCTGCGTAGGGAATGGAAACTATCCTGCGCCTTGATGTAGCGGTCTTGCCCCTCCCGCCGCAGGTGTTGCTCGATGAGGAATTGCGCCTCCAGCACGAAGGGATAGCTCAGGATAACCGGTACGATGAAGACCTTGTCCTCGCGTCCCTGTTGGTACCGTGCCCGTTGGGCCTCCACTACGGTGCCCAGGAGGCCCAGTTTCAGGCGGGTCTCCAGCGCCCCGGAGCGGGAGCGGGTGCCCCCGGGGAAAAACAAGGAGGGAACCCCGCGCTGAATGATGAGCTTGCTCATCATTTTCAGCGTCGTCATGTAAATGGGATTGCGCTTCCGCCGGTCCACGCGATAGGCTCCCAGGCGATTCATGAAGTAGGCGGTGTACCCCGTGTTGTACAGGTTGAGGCCGGCCCCGAAGGCCATAGCCGGGAGGCCCGCCACCTGATCGAGGGCATAGCCTACCAGAATACTGTCGAGGTTGCTGAAGTGGGTGGGCACCATCACCACCGTACCCTGATTACTGAGCTTGCGCACCTGCTCGACGTAGCCCCGCACCAGCAGCTTTTCCTGCAAGAGGATACGTTTAGAGAACAGGCTTTTAAAGGTGCGGCCATCGGCGGCGTTAAGCAGTCGACCGAAGAAGAAGGTCAGGAACCTACGCGCAAACCGAAAGGTCGGAATCTTGAAGGTACCCACGATTTCTTCCGAATACCGGTGGACGATCCGGTGCAGGATCGCGCGCGCCGCCTCATCGGCCGTAGTGGGTTCGTCCTCGTCCAGGCTTTGGGTAGCCAGCAGCTTGGCCAGTCGCTTCCAGTAGGAGCGTTCCTGGGGAGGATCGACCTTCCAGGGCTCGGTGCGGGTGCGCTCCTGCTCGCTGAAGATGGTCTTGCTGAGCACATCGGGAAGGGTATCCCCGGCCTCCTGGAGAATCCGCTGGCGGCTGGCTCCTTCGAGGGCTTCAACGAAGGCATCGCGGTCTTCACTGATCTTGAATATTTCCCAGTCCTCCACGCGGGGAGCGGTGTGGGCGTAGCCCGCGCCTTCGCGTTCGAAAACGGAGGGGGGCACGGTAGGTTTCAGGTGGGTTGGTGCACTCATCGAAGTCAATTTACCAACTATTGGGGGGAGTAGAAAGGCCAGTGCAAATCCTTCAGCGTTGCCTCCATAAACTCCAAAATTTCGTCGCGGCCGATTTCTTTGGCGGCACTCGTCAAAAAGATGGTCGGAAGTTCTTCCCAGGTCTTCAGCAGCTCCTGCTTGAACGCATCAACGCTTCCGCCGTCGCGCGATTGTTTCCGGTCGGTTTTGGTAAAGGCCAGTACGAAAGGTACTCCGTGTTCCCCGAGCCAGTTGACGAATTCCAGGTCGATGATTTGGGGGGGCACGTTGCTGTCGATGAGTACGAAAGCGCTCACCAGCGTCTGTCGCTGGAGGAAGTACCTTTCGGTTCGGTCTTCCCACTTACCCCGCGTTTTCTTGCTCTGCACGGCGTATCCGTAGCCCGGGAGGTCGGTGAGGTACCAGCTGTTGTTGATGAGGAAATAATTGAGCAACTGGGTTTTTCCCGGTTTTCCACTCGTATGGGCAAGTTCCTTACGTTGGGCGAGCATATTGATGAGGCTGCTCTTGCCGACATTGCTGCGCCCGATGAAGGCAAATTCCGGCTTGCCGTCGCGGGGAGCCTGAACCACCCGGGCGTGGGAGGAAGCAAAAACGGAGGTGTTGATCTGGGCCAAAACGGGGGGGATGGGATGGGTGAACTAAAAGCAAAGCACGCCCGCCTGATTGCTCGGGCGGGCGTGCCAGGGGAAGGAAGGGAAGCGATTA
>JBBSPZ010000009.1:0-107646 GCA_038258275.1 Chitinophagales bacterium
TACATCGTGATGAACACCGAGCACGAAGAGGGCGTCACGCTAGATACCAGCGGCGAGCTGGGCGGTAACATCATGGACCACCACTTCCGGGTGGGGGCCAACGGCACCACCGACGAGTTCGGCGACAAGACCGAAAAGGGACGCAAGCCCAACGGCGTATACATTCCCCGCTACCAGAACCTGGGCGACCGGGCCAGCAAGAAAGACTACCTGCGCGGCTGGGGCTACCAGGGGGGTGCCGGGCGTGGCGGCTGGGGACAGACCGTCCGCGAAATGAACGTGAAGGTCGGTCCCGAAATGAAGAAGATCCTGCTCCGTCCGGGAGAATGGTCCATGGGCCTCACCGCCTTCGCGGAAACCCTGCCCGATACCAACAACCGGATGACCATCGACCGCGACAAACTCGACAAGGACGGCCTGCCGACCCTCACCTTCAACGCGAAGTGGGGAGAGAACGAGTACGCCATGGTCGACGGGATGATGAACGACGCCGCCGAGATGCTCGAAGCGGCCGGCATGAAGGACGTAAAGACCTACAATGCCCACTCCTTCCCCGGTCTAGGTATCCACGAGATGGGCATGGCCCGCATGGGCAGCAGTCCGAAGAACAGCGTGGTCGACAAGCACAACCGCCTGTGGGCCGCCCCGAACGTCTATATGACCGACGGTGCCTTCATGACCTCCGCGGCCTGCGTGAATCCTTCCCTGACGTACATGGCCTTCACCGCCCGGGCCGCCGACCATGCCGTCAATGAACTCAAAAAAATGAACATCTAAACCGATGAAAAGAAGAGAATTACTGCGGTATACCGCCTACCTCACCGGCGTCGCGATCAGCGGTCCGGTCGCCTCCGCCCTCCTCGCCGGTTGCAAGCGCGACGAAGCGGTCGCCGCCGGAGAGGCCGTCTACGCGCCCACCTTCTTTTCGAAGGAGGAGTACGAATACATCAGCAAGCTGGCCGATACCATGCTGCCCACCACCGACACCCCCGGCGCCCTCGACGTCGGCGCTCCGGAGATGGTCGACAAGATGGTCGGTCAGGTCTACCCCGAGGAAGCCCGCGACAAGTTCCGCAGCGGCCTTAAGGAACTGATGCGCAAAATGGACGCCGACAACACCGACGGCGGCTTCGGCGGCCTCGACAACGAGAAAACGCTCGTCTACCTCCAGGACCAGGACCTCCACTATAAGGACCCCGATGCTTCCTGGGACACCATGCCCGAAACGGAAGGCAGCGCCCGCGACACCTACTTCGACCTCAAGTCGCAGATCGTCGGCGCCTGGTTCAACAGCGAGGAGATCGGTACCGAAGTGCTGGCTTACCTGCCCGTCCCCGGCGAGTACATTCCCTGTGGTGATCTGCAGGAGCTTACTGGTGGGGTGGCTTGGGCGATTTAATTAGAGGCTTCGCCGTTAGACGCTGCGCTGTTAGAGGGCTACGCCGTTAGACACGCCTCTAACGCCGCAGGCTCTACTGCGGCAACGCCGCTCTAACCAGTCTATTTATGAATTTCAATTCCCAGGGTAAGGAAGAAGTCTCCTACGATGCCATCGTTGTCGGTTCCGGCATAAGTGGGGGGTATGCGGCGATGGAGCTGTGCAAGAAGGGCTATAAGGTACTGATGCTCGAGCGCGGCCGCATGGTCAAGCACGGGGAGTACCCGACCGCAAACCTGGACTCCTGGGACCTCGAATTCCAGGGGAAGGTGCCCCGGGAAGAAATTGCGGCCCATTACTTCAAGCAGAACCGGCTGTCGTGGTGGGTCAACCAGGACAACAAGCACTGGATCAACAAGGACGACGAGTACGACTACGAGGAGAAGCAGCGCTTCGACTGGATCCGTGGCCATCACGTAGGCGGCCGTTCCATCATGTGGGGGCGGCACTGCTACCGCTGGAGCGACCTGGACTTCGAGGCCAACGCTAAGGAGGGCATCGCGGTGGACTGGCCGATCCGCTACGCCGATATCGAGCCCTGGTACACTTACGTGGAGAAATTCGTGGGAATCCAGGGGAAGAAGGAAGGACTGGCCCACTTGCCGGACGGCGAGTTCCTGCCCCCCTTCGACCTAAATTGCGCCGAGGACTACTTCAAGCAGTCGGTCGAGCAGGCATTTCCCGAACGGCGGATCACCCCGGGCCGCACGGCCAACCTGACCAAATACATTCCCGAGCTGCACCACGGTACCCGCGGACAGTGCCAGGCACGCAACCGGTGCTGGCGGGGCTGTCCGTTTGGCGGCTACTTCAGCAGCCTGTCGTCCACCATCCCCGTAGCGACCGACACCGGTAATTTTACCCTGCTGGCCAACAGCATCGTGCACTCCCTCATTTTCGACGATGCCACCCAGCGGGCGACCGGCGTCCGCGTGATCGATACCGAAACCAGGGAAACACGGGACTACTTCAGTAAAATCGTCTTCTGTAACGCGAGCACCATCGGCTCGACGGCCATCCTGCTCAATAGCAAATCGGAACGCTTCCCCGACGGGCTGGGCAACGACAGCGGAGAACTCGGCCACAACCTCATGGACCACCACTACGGCATGGGCGGCTCCGCCACCTTCGAAGGGATGGAGGATAAGTACTACAAGGGCCGCAAGCCGAACGGTGGCTTTTACATCCCCCGCTTCCGGAACATCGACCGGGCGACCCAACAACCCGACTACCTCCGCGGCTTCGGCTACCAGGGCGGGATGGCCCGGTCGACCAACCTCAATGCTCCCCCCGGCCCCGCGCTCAAAAAGGCGGCGATGACGCCCGGCGAGTGGCAGTTCCACGCCACCTGCTTCGGAGAACTCCTGCCCTACCACGAGAATCAGGTGGAACTGAGCGCCGATACGGTCGATCAATTTGGCATGCCCACCCTGGTCTTCGATGCCGGACTCAAGGAAAACGAGCACAAGCTGCGGGAAGACGGGATCAACTGCCTCGAAGAAATGATGGCCGCGGCGGGCTTCAAGAACATCCGCACCCACAATAATCCAACCGCTGTTGGCGCGGCCATCCACGAAATGGGTACCGCGCGTATGGGCCGCGATCCTAAGACCAGTGTGCTCAATACATGGAACCAGGTGCACGCCGTGCCCAACGTCTTCGTGACGGACGGCAGCTTCATGACCAGCTCCGGCACCCAGAATCCCTCCCTGACCTACATGGCCATGACTTCGCGGGCGGTGGATTACATGGATAAGGTGCTGAAAAAGGACGGGAAGATCTAGGCAAGGAAGGTTGGTAAGCGCTTCCGGACACTCGGAGGTGCTGGGGCACGCTCCGAGGTTCTATCGGGTGTCTGAATCGGATCGGAATCGGATCACCCTCCCGATAAGGTCCGGTGCACGTCCGTATTCGCGGCGCGGAGGGCGGGAACAGCGGCAGCTATTGCTCCGACGACCAGGGCGCCCAGCAACAGCCAGCCTTCTTCCGGCAGGAACACCAATGCCTGAAAGTCGTAGCGGTAGGCATCCGAAAAATAGCGAGCGATCAGCAGCATGCCGAAGTGGCTGACGAGGAGGCCGATGATGGCCCCGGCTACCGCCGTGATGGTCCCCTCCAGCAACAGGAGACCGAATAATTTCGCAGGGCCCGCTCCCAGGCTCCGCAGCAGCGCGAGTTCTCCGCGACGGCGGTCGAGGGAACTGTACAAGCCGATGAAAATGCTGAGGATACTCACGCTCACCACCACGTAACCCAGTTGCCGGAGGACGGCCTCTCCCTGACCGACCGTGGCGTAGAGTTCCGCGAGCTGGATGGAGGGGGTGACGGCCTGCATCTCCGTGTTTTCATTGATGCTCCGCTGCATATTCAGGGCGGTGATGCTGTTGCCCTTGAAGCGGACCAGGACCGAGGTGATGGACTCGTCCGTGTACCGGGTGAGCGGGGCAGTGACGTCATAGGGTTCTGCCGCGTGCTGTTCCTCCCCAGCTTCGTGGTCGTGGGTATCATGGACGGCCCAGAGGCTTTCGGTCGGCGTGAGGAGGACGAGGTCGGCCACCGTACCGGTCGGGGCGAGGATGCCGACGATCCGGAATTCCGGGGCATCCCGGTGGGTAAGGTCGTCGTCTTCGATGAGGCCGTGGCTGCTGCGGAAGGTGTCCCCCAGCTGCAGGCCGAGCTCGCGGGCGGCGGTGGCCCCCGCGACGACGTCCATGACCTCCTTCCACATCGTGCCGTCGGCCACTTGGGCGTCGTACAGTTGCAAAAAGCCGGGGCGGGTACCGACGATGCGGCGCCCCTGATAGCTGTCACCGAGGGAAAGGGGTACGCCCAGCTCGATGTAGGGATGCTGGGGGTTGAGAAAGGGCTTCACGCGCTCGAGGGGCACGTTACCCGTGGGCGAGCTGATGTGGTACATGCTCGACATCATCAGCTGGAGGGGGCTGCCCTTGGCGCCGATCACGAGGTCGATGCCGGCGAGGTTGCGGTCGAACTGCTGTTCCAGCTGCCAGTTGAGCAGGAGGATAAGGCTGATCAGTCCGGCACCGAGGGCGGCCAGGATGAGGCTGAGGGCGGTGGTCCAGGGCCGGTAAAGGAGGTTGCGAAGCGCGAGGGAAAAAATGGACACCGGATCAGGAAGTTTCTGGGTTGGGGAGGGGCTGGAGCTCGACGACGGCGGGGAAGTCGCCGCGAAGCCGCTCGTCGTGGGTAACCACGACCAGGGCGGCGCCCAGTTCCGCGGCCCGTTGCCGGAGGAGGGCGCTGACGCGGGCCGCGTTGCGGTTGTCGAGGGCGCTGGTGGGCTCGTCAGCCAGGATGAGGTGGGGCCGGTTGACGAGGGCGCGGGCGATGGTGACGCGCTGCTGCTCGCCGACGCTCAGCCGGCGGGGCCGCTGGCCGGCGTAGCGGGCGATGCCCAACTGCGCGAGGGTGGAGCGGATCAGGTCGCGATCCGCAGCCAGGCCGGCGGTGCGGCGGGCGATGGCGAGGTTCTCCTCTACGGTCAGGGCTTCGAGAAAATAGGGACGTTGGAGCACCAATCCGATGTTCCGTCCCCGGAAACGATCCAGGGCGCCGCCCTTCAATTGCGCGTAATCAGTGCCTTCCAGGACGGAGCTTCCCGCGGTGGGGGTCAGCACGCCGGCCAGGAGGTGCAGCCAGGTGGACTTCCCGGAACCGCTCGGCCCCAGCAGCAGGGTGGGTTCGGTGGCCGCCACGGCAAGATCGGGGAAGCGGAATTCCGGTCCGGCGCCGGGGTACCGGTAGCGAAGCGTACGGGTGACGAGCATGGGGCGAAAGTACGGCGTTTCGGGGGAGGGCGGCCGACCCTAACCAAACCTTCCTCCTGCGCGTTTACCCCACAGAGCTATGCACGACAAGACAGTACTTATCACGGGAGCCAACGACGGCATTGGGCGGGCGACCGCCGAACGGCTTGCGCGCAAAGGAGCTCACCTGGTGCTGGCCTGTCGCAACGAAACCAAGGCCCAGCGTACGGCCGACCAGCTCGTGGAAGCCACCGGCAACGAACGGATCGATACCCTCCCCCTCGACCTCTCCGACCTCAGTAGCGTCCGTGCCGCCTGCGAGCTCTTCCTCGCCGAGCACCCGCGGCTCGACGTGCTGATCAACAACGCCGGCGTCTACTGCGAAAACCTGGAGCTTACCCGCGACGGCTACGAGCTGCAGTTCGGGGTCAACCACCTGGGCCACTTCCTACTGACCCTCAACCTGTTGCCCGCCATGCAGTGTTCCAAGCTCTGCGGCCGGGTGATCAACGTCGCCAGCGCCCTGCACACCAAGGGGGGCATCGACTTCGGCAATTTGCGCGGGGAGCGGGGCCCCAGGGAGTACGACGGGACGACCGCCTACTGCCAGAGCAAGCTCGCCAATATTTTATTCACCAAGGAACTCGACCGCCGCCACGGTTCGGAGCTGACCACCAACTGCCTCCACCCCGGCGTAGTGGGCACCCAACTGGCCAACAAGAAGGGCAAGCTGTTCACCAAGGCGATCTGGTCGATGTACAAGCCCTTCGCGCGCAGTCCCGAGACCGGCGCCGACACCAGCGTGTACCTGGCCAGCAGCCCCGAAGTGCGGGAGGTTTCCGGCCGTTACTTCAGCCCCAACCAGTGCCTCGTGAAGCCTTCGCCCACCGCCAGCAACGAACAACTGGGCCGCAGGCTCTGGGAATACAGTGAAGCGGCCGTGCGTGATTTCCTTCTCTAATATCCACTAGGTACCTTCGCGCCATGCCACTCGATCAACAGGACGTAGACAGCTGGGAATACGATGACCACGGTAAGCCCGTGCCCGCAGCCGATAAGGAAATGTCGTTTATAGACCACCTGGAGGAGCTGCGGTGGCACGTCATGCGTGCCCTCATCGCCATCCTCATTACGGGCATTCTCCTTTTCGTTTTCAACGACTGGTACTTCACCTACATCCTTTACGGACCGTTGCGGGAAGACTTTGCCAGCTACGCCGTATTCTGTCGGATATCCGACTACCTGGGCACCGGCGGCACCCTCTGTTTCCACCCGCCCCACGTGCTGGTGCAGGCCACGGAGTTCGGCGAGCAATTCATCACCTCGGTGAAGATGGCCTTCGTCGGCGGCTTCGTGCTGGCCTTCCCCTACGTCTTTTACGAGATCTGGTCCTTCGTGCGGCCCGGCCTCTACCCCGCCGAGCAGAAGGCAACCCGCTGGGTGATTCTGATCTGCTCGATCCTCTTCTTTATCGGTGTTGCTTTCGGCTTTTTCGTGGTCGCGCCCTTCGGCACCAACTTCCTGATGGGCTTCGAGGTGGGCGGTACCGTCAACCAGCCGAAGATGGACTCCGTGATCAGTTACATGATCATGTTTACCCTGCCCGCGGCCCTGATCTTCGAGCTCCCCGTACTCATTTACTTCCTGGCCAAGTTCGGTCTTGTGACGGCCGAGTCCATGCGGCAGTACCGCCGCCACAGCATCATCGGTATTCTCGTGCTTTCCGCCCTGCTGACGCCTCCCGACGTGGTCACTCAAATTCTCATCGCGGTACCGCTGTACACCCTCTACGAAATTTCGATCTTTGTGGCCAAACGTGCGCAGAAGCAGTACGAAGACTCCCTCATGTAATCCCTTTCCTTCCGGGGGCGGGCACGCAGGTGCAAGGCCACTAAATAGTACACCATGTTCATCATACCTCCCTACATCCGTTTTGCGCTCATCGCCGCCGGTATCCTCGGTGGCATCGCCCTGTGGATCGCCTTCGGGTTCTGGTACGGATTCCCCTTCCTGCTGGCCGGGATCATCCTGCTGGCCGGATTCATCTTCCTCGGCACCGTGGGCCCCGCCGCAAAGGCCGTCCAGGTACAGGATTTCGACCGCGGCGAACAGCTACTCAACCTCACCCTGAAGCCCGAGTGGCTCTACAGCGCCAACCGCGCCTTCTACTACATGATGCGGGGCACCATCGCCCTCAGCCGCAAGGACCTCAACACCGCCGAGGGCTGGCTGAAGAAAGCCGATTCCATCGACGTGCCAACGGCCAACGAAAAGGCCATGCTCAAGCTGCAGCTCGCCCAGATCGAAGCCAACCGCCGCAACTTCCCCGCCGCCAAGAAGTACCTCAAGGCCGCCAAGGAAACCAACGTCAAGCTCCCCCAGATCGTAGAGCAGATCGCCATGCTCGACAACGCCCTCAAAAACTCCGGCCAGGTCAAGGCCGCCCAGCGCATGGGCAAGGAAGGCCACCAGATGATGGCCCGGGGCGGTAAGCGGCGGCGGCCTAAGGGAAGGTAGGATTTACTATTTACCATGTACAATTTGCGGCTTTGCTCGCTTCGCTCGTCGCGTAGGGTACTTGCCGCTCGCTGCGCTCGCGTAGGTTTGGACCTGGAGGCTCTCCACCCGGGATTTCTCCGCACCCGCGCACCGCCGCCCCACGAGCGTTAGCGAGCAAAGCCGCAAATTGTAAATTGTACATGGTCAATTGTAAATCGTAAATCCCCCCGTTGCTCTACCTACACATCCCCTACTGCAAGCAGGCCTGCAGCTACTGCAACTTCCACTTCAGCACGAACCTGAAGGGGCGGGGAGAGATGATCGACGCACTGGTGCGGGAGCTGCGGGTGCGGCGGGGAGAACTACCGGCGGGGAACGTGCCCTCGATTTATTTCGGCGGAGGTACGCCTTCCCTGCTTACGGGGGAAGAGTTGAACCGGCTATTTGCGGCCATCGGGGAAGCGGGGTACTGGAACGGGAAAACGGGGATCGAGATCACCCTCGAGGCCAATCCCGACGACCTGACGCCGGAAACGATCGCGGTACTGGCGGCGAGTCCGGTGAACCGGCTGAGCATCGGGATACAGAGCTTCGACGAGGCCGACCTGCGCTTCATGAACCGGGCCCACAGTGCGGAAGAGGCCCGGACGGCGGTGCGCAAGGTAGTGGCGGCGGGATTTGACGACCTGAGCATCGACCTCATCTACGGGGCCCAGACGACCAGCGACGCCACCTGGCAGCGGAACCTCGACATCGCCACCGGCCTGGGCGTGAACCACCTCGCTGCCTACGCCCTGACGGTGGAGCCGAAGACCGCCCTCGGCCACCGGGTGGCCACCGGAGTCGTACCGGATACCAGCGACGCCAAGTTTTCCCGCCACTTCGACCGGCTGATCGATCACCTGACCGGCGCCGGCTACGAGCACTACGAGATCTCCAATTTCGCGCGGCCGGGGCACCGCAGCCGCCACAACAGTGGCTACTGGACCGGGCAGCCCTACCTGGGTGTCGGCCCCGGAGCCCACAGCTTCGATGGGGTCAACCGCCGCCGCTGGAACGTGGCGAATAACGCCCGCTATACGAAGGTGTGGTCGGCAACGGAGACGGTGGAGGACTTCGAAGCCGCCGGTCCCCTGCTGTTTGAAGAAGAAATCCTGAGCCGCGACGAGCGCTATAACGAGTACGTCATGACCGGCCTGCGTAGAAAAGAAGGTATCACGTTGAACGAGCTAAGGGAACAGTTCGGGGCGGAGCTGGCCCGGCATTTTACCCAAGCGATCCAGGCTGCGGTGCAGGCAGGATACGTGGACCACACCGAAAATATTCAGGTGTACCGCCTGACCCGCAGCGGATTAGCGGTGGCGGACGGCGTAGCGGCCGATGCCTTTGCCTAGCGCCCCAGCACGTAGCGAACGGCCAGGGCTCCGTAGCCTCCACCGAAGGAATTGAATGCTCCGTAACGGGTACTGCCGAGGAAGTAGGTGGGCACCCAGTCCAGCGAAACCGCTACCGGCGCATCCGCGAAGGTGTATTCCAGGCCCAGGTAGCCGCTGACGCTGAAGGTGGTGGAACTGGATTCGACGAAGTCGTAGCTCCAGAACTGTGCCCCCGCACCGCCGCCGTAGTACCACCGCAGGCCGTCTACGGCATCGATCCCGTTGTGGATCTGGTAAGCGGCATTGATGCTGATCCAGTGGGCGCTGCCGTAGCCCCGAAATCCGGCGTACGCCTCTACGGCGCTGGTCTCGTTCAGGAACGTCTTGTAGCTGACCGAAAAGGGATAGCCGAGCCGGACGCCGACGGCGGAGGTATAATCCTGAGCGGTGGCCGTGAGGGAGAAGAGGCAGAAGAACAGGGAGAAAAACAGGTAACGTGCGTTATTCATGGTGTGTGGATGTGTAGTTTGCCCGTTTATGCACCCACCCCTGTAAGTGTAACAGTCTCCGCCACATTTTTTTGTGCTCAGGCGCGTGCTCCTGATTCAGCCCACTAGTCGAGAATGTACCGGATACCGATAGCGCCGTAGCCCGGACCGAAGCGGTTGAACCCCGGCACCCGGTGTCGGCCGACGAAGAGCGTGGGCACCCAGTCAAGGGTGACCGAGAGGGGGAAATCGGGGATCAGGTATTCCAGGCCGAGGTAGCCGGAGAGGCTGAAGGTCGACGAGCCGCGGTCGAAATTGCGGTAGCTCCAGACCTGGAACCCCGCACCCGCGCCGTAGTACCACTGCAGGCCGTCCACTTCGGACAGGTCGGCGTGGATCTGGTAGGCCCCGTTGAGGCTGAAGCTGCCGTACTTGCGGTAGGGCCGCAATCCTGCGTACACCTCCACGGCATCGGTGGTGGAGAGAAACGTTTTGTAGGAAAGCGAGAGGGGGGAGCCGAGGCGGGCACCTACGGCGCTGGTGTACCCCTGGGCGGAAAGGCCGGTGGTAAACAGCAGGAATACCCCACAAATAAGGACAAATCGAATGGCCTGCATATGCTGGATGGTTTAATCGTCCGCGGACTGAGCGGCAAAGGTATTCACGTCCGGATTTCCTGCAATCAATAGGGCGAAGGATTGCGCGCCAGTACCTCCGCCCAGAACGCGCTGAAGGGCCGTTTGGGGTGGCTGAACCGGTAAATGGTGGTCCCGTATTCACGGGCGTGGGGATTCTCGATGGCGCCGATGATCGCTACCGACGCAAACAATTCGGTGACGTCCTCGCCCTGCTCTTCGTTGATATAGTAGAGCACCGTTACGGGCGGATTGAAGCCGCGCGGTACCCAGGCATTAAAGGCATCGCTGAAGGAGACCGGCTCCGGCAGCCCGGCCGCTTCGCCGATGACGCGGAGGGCCGCGGCCTGTCCGTAATTCTCGCAGAAGATCATTACGGCCGCGGGGTCGGGTTCCTTGTGGTAGGCGGCCGCGACCTTGTCCGTCAGCTCCCGCCAGCCCAGCTGGTCGGCGTAGTCCTGGGGCAGGTCGTGGAGCTTGCCGTCTTCCCAGCGCCGGCCGGGGGCGATCCCCCAATTCTGATCCAGGTTAGGGAAATACCGGGTCAGGCCCGCCGCATCCACTACGGGAAGGCCGACCGGCAGGATAAGGAGGTTGATCAGGACGATACAGAAAGGCAACAGCGCGCGGGCCGGTTTCCACCGGAGCACCCGCTCCCACCAAACGGCACCGGCCGCGACCAGGGGCGGGAACAGCCCTATGGTGTAATAGCTTTTTCCCCGCAGCAACAGCAGGGCCAACAGGGTGAACACCGCCGCCACGCCCAGGTAGCCCCGTTGCCGGAACACAAAAAATAGTCCGGGCACCAGCAGGAGGGAGCCGGCGAAGGCCATCAGCAGCTGGTCGGCGAGGAAATCCAGGCGGCTGACGTGGACGAGCTGGGATTCCTCCAGGGCCCGGAGGTGAGCGAAGACCGGGAAGTCGTGGGCGACCTGCCACATCAGGTTGGGCAGGAAGAGTCCCAGCGCCAGCAGCCCCCCGTAGTAGAGGCAGGGTTCCCGAAAGGTGACCGGCCGGTAGAGGAGGAGGCCGAGGAGCAGTCCGGCGGCATAGAGGAGTACGAGGTACTTGGTCAGCAGGGCCATCCCCAGCGCCGCGCCTAAGTACAGCAAGTAGGTTTTATTGGTGGAATTGACGTAGCGCAGGGTGAGCCAGGCGAGCACCGTCCACCACAGGATGTCCAGGTGCACCGGCTGGAACAGGTGGAACGTGCGCAGGAGGCTGGGCATGGTGATCAGGCAGAGGGCCGTGAGTACCGCAGCGTACTTCCCACCGCGCAATTCCCCCACGATCGCCGCGCCCAGCAACACGAGTACGCCGCTCAGCAGGGCGGGCAGGAGCTTGACCGCCACGACCGAAGTGCCCGCGACCGCGCGGATACCCGCCGCCAGCCAGCCGATGAGGGGCGGCACGGAAGCATAGCCGGCGGCGGGGTGGTAGCCCAGGGCGAAGTAGAGCAATTCATCGCGGTGGTATTCCAGCTTGTCGGCCGCGTAGAGGTGAAGGAGGACGTTCACCAAGGCAATCAACCAGATCACCGGGGGAATACGCGCCGGCTTATTCATAGCCACCAGGCATAGGCGAAAAGGACCAGAGCAGCAACGACACCAGCTGCCAGTCCGATGCGGGAGCGCAGGCGATCCCGGCGCGTGGCTTCGAGGAATTCGAGGTGCAGGCGTTTCGACACGGCATCGGAGGCCGTCTGTTCCAGGCCCTGGCGGACTTCCGGCCCCCAGGTATCCTCGGCCGGGTGCAAAACGGACCGTCCGCCCCGCATGGAAGCGTTGGACTTGATGGTGGTATCGGCGCCGGCGGCTCCCATGATAAGCTGGTGTTGATCGGAAACCAAAATAGCGGGCGGGACTTGCCCTTCCAGCGGATAATCGACCAACGCTGAATGTTGTCCCGATCAGTGTGCAATTAGCGGGGAATTAACATCTACGCTCCAAACACCCCCGCGTCATGGCCTACACTCCCCTCCAAGTCTCCATCCCCGCACCCTGTCACGAAGACTGGAATCGCATGACGCCCGTCGGCAGGAATCAGCGCCACTGCGGCAGCTGCGCCAAGAACGTCACCGACTTCAGCTGGATGACCGACCGGGAGATCCACCAGTTTCTGGCCGTCGCCGGCAACCATCTCTGCGGACGCTTCCGGGCCGACCAGCTCGAGCGGCCCATCCGCGCCTTCGTGAAGCCGGCAACCGGGTGGCGGAGCCTCGCCGCGGCGGCTGGTCTGTTGCTAAGTGCGGGCATTTCCGCCCAGGCTCCTTCTACCAGTCCAGACGCTACCCCCACGGTCGGCTTTGTGAGCATGACCGTTTCTCCCAAGTCGTCAACGGAAACCCCAGAACCGACAACGGGACCACTACGCGGAAAAGTCACCGACGAAAACGGGGTGCCTCTCATCGGTGCATCGGTACGGGTCCTGGGGACCACCTCCGGCACGGTTACCGATCTGGATGGCGCGTTCTGCCTGACCGCGACTACCGGCCAGCGTATCCAGTTGAGCTATGTAGGATACGAACCACTGGAGTTTAGCGTACTGGAGGATGATCCCGGATTCGCCCCGGCGGGGGTTGAGTACGTGCTTTTTGCGGGTACGGAAGACCTGCAAGAAATAGAAGTAGTAGCCACTGCAGGCCATTTCATGGGCTTCCTTACCGGTGGCGTAAGTATCATCACTACCGAAAATATTCCGGAGCCGCCTGTGGAAATCGACCCACCCTACTCCGTTTTCCCAAATCCCTTTACCACCCGTATCAACGTGGAATTCAGGGGCGCGGACGTCCCGATAGCTATCGGGACGGTATCCGCCCAACTCTTCAACGTGAATGGCCAGCTGCTGCGGGTGTGGCCGGCCCGTACGCACGAGGCCGGCGAGCTTAGCCTGTCCTTCCCAACGGGCGACCTGGAGCTGGTGCCGGGCCCCTACATCCTGCGGCTGACGGACGCGGCGGGCGGGACGCAGAGTCTGGTCGTACTGTACCACTAGTGGGCGGGTGAACAAGGCGTGGACGGCGAATGGGACGGCTACAAACGGAAGAGTCCGGACCGCCACGACAGCGAGCTGATCACCAGCCTGAAACTGGCGCTTTCCCTGATGATCAACCGCATCAAATTGCTGCGGCTGGGGGCCGGTAAATAGCCCCCGGGATTCCCTATCTTCCGGTTCTCAATCGTCGATCGTGAAAATCTTCCCTGCCGCTTTCCTATTTTTATTGGTCCTCTGCGGCTGCGCCGGGGAGCGAAATCCCGGATTAGTGGAAGTGGCCGACGGGGACCGCATCGTCCTGATCGGCAACAACCTCTGCAGCCGGATGAGCTACTTCGGGCACTTCGAGACGGCGATCTACGCGTCCTATCCCGAGGCCAGCCTGACCGTGAGGAACATGTGCGACCCCGGCAACACCGCCGGCTTCCGCCCCCACGCCAGTCGCAACTCCCCCTGGGCCTTTCCCGGGGCGGAGGCCTTCAATCCCGACCTCAGCCGCAACAGCGGAAGCCAGGGCTCCTTCCCGTCCGAGGAAGAGTGGCTCGACTCCCTCGACGCGGACGTGGTGCTGGCCTTCTTCGGCCTCAACGAGAGCTACGGGGGGGCAGCCGGGCTGACCAATTTTGCCCTGGAGCTGGACAGCTTCCTCCGCTATACCCAGCAGCAACACTACAACGGCAGCAGCGCCCCGAAACTCGTACTGATCTCCCCCCTCGCCTACGAGAACTCCGCCGAGCTGGACCTGCCCGACGGCACCACGGAAAACGAGAACATCGCCCGCTACACCCAGGCGATGCGCGACATGGCGGCGGACAACGGGGTGCCCTTCATCAACCTCTTTACCCCCTCGCGGGAGTGGATGGAAGCGGGCGACCGCCTCACCACCGACGGCATCTCCCTGAATGATGCGGGCTACCGGAAACTCGCCGGCTACCTCACCGAGCAGCTCTTCGGCGAGGCGCCGCCGGAGGAAGATCCCGTGCTCCTGGCCCGGGTGAACGAGAAGAACTACTTCTGGCTGCTCGACTTCAAGATGCCCAACGGGGTGCACGCGTACGGTCGGCGGTACAATCCCTACGGCCCCGACAACTACCCCTACGAAAAAAACAAGGTGGGGCAGATGACCGCCAACCGGGACTCGGCCATCCTGGCCTACCTCGCCGGGGAGGCCTATGACCTGGCCCGGGCGGACGAAGCTACCCTACCCCTGCCGCCGGTCCGGACCAACTATGCCATAGAGCCCGCAGACTCGGTAAGCTACCTCTACCGGGACGAGGCCCTGGCTTCCTTCACTATGGCCCCCGGCTTCTCCATCGATCTCTTTGCCTCCGAGGAGGACTTCCCGGAGCTGGCCAATCCCTGCCAGATGAACTGGGACGACCGGGGCCGCCTGTGGGTGAGCCTGATGCCCAGCTATCCCCACTACAAGCCCGGCGACGCCCTGCCCAACGACAAGCTGGTCATCCTCGAGGATACCGACCACGACGGCCGGGCCGACCAACTGAAGGTGTGGGCCGACAGCCTCCACCTCCCCGTGGGCTTCGAATTTGCCGACGGCGGAGTGTTCGTGTCCCAGGGCACCAACCTGATGTTCTTGCGGGATACCGACGGCGATGACCGGGCCGATACCCGCGAGATCGTGATGAGCGGCTTCGACGACCACGATACCCACCACAACATCAGCGCCTACGAGGCCGATCCCGGGGGGGGCATCTACCTGGGCGAAGGGGTATTCCTGCACACCAACGTGGAGACGCCCTACGGGCCGGTACGGGGCACCAACGGGGGCTTTTACCGCTTCAATCCGGCTCGCCGCCACCTGGAGCGCACGGCCCAGATCCCGATCCCCAATCCCTGGGGCATCATCTTCGACGACTGGGGACAGCCGATCTTCGCCCACACGAGCGGTCCGCGGGTGCAGTGGATGCTGCCGTCGACCATCAAGGACCTCTACGGCGTCGATAATCCGATGGCCGAAGACCTCATCGAGCCGGAGCACCGGGTGCGGCCGACCTCCGGACTGGAGATCATTTCCAGCCGCCACTTCCCCCCGGAGATGCAGGGCGACCTGCTGATCAACAACACGATCGGATTCCTGGGCACCAAGCAGCACCGTCTTTTCGACAACGGCACCGGCTTCGATACCCGCTGGCGGCAGGACCTGCTGACCAGCACTGACCCCAACTTCCGGCCGGTGGACATGGAGTTTGCCCCCGACGGCAGCCTGTACCTCGTCGACTGGCACAACGTGCTCGTAGGCCACATGCAGCACAACGCCCGCGACCCCCTGCGCGACCACGTGCACGGACGCATCTACCGCGTCACCTATCCCGGCCGGCCACTGGTGCCCGAAGCCCGGGTGGCGGATGCCCCGATCGAGCAACTGCTCGAAAACCTAAAGCTCCCCGAATACCGCACCCGCTACCGGAGCCGGCGGGTGCTGCGGAGCTACGACAGCGACGCGGTGATGGCCGCCACGCGCAAGTGGGTCAACGGACTCGACAAAAACTCCCCCGATTACTCCGCCCAGCTACGGGAAGCCCTCTTCGTCACCTGGGGCGCCCATACCGTCGACCCCGGCATCCTGGACGCGGCGAGTACTTCCGCCGACTTCCGCCTACGGGCCGCGGCGGCCCGGGTCGTCCGCTACCTCGGTTACCAGATGGAGGACGACGCCGACCGCCTGACCGTATTCGCCGGCGACCCCCACCCCCGGGTGCGCATGGAGGCCATAACCGCCGCCAGCTGGTTGCCGGCCGCGGAGGGTGAGCGGGTGCTGGCCGCCGCCGAAGAGCAAAACCTGGACGAGCTAAGCCGCGAAGTCCTGCTCAACGCCCGGGCGCGGCTGCAGAACAAGGCGTACGTGCCCCCGGCCGGCGCGGTGGCGGCGGCACCGGATAGTCCCATCGCCAGGGCCTACGCCCTCGGCGCCGAGATCTTCGAGCGGGAGGGGTACTGCGCCACCTGCCACCAGCAGGACGGTCGCGGACTGGCCGCCACCGGCTACCCGCCCCTGGCCGGTTCGCCCTGGGTGACGGGAGACAAGCAGCGATTGATCAAGCTGGTGATGCACGGCCTGTACGGTCCCCTCGAAGTGAACGGCAAGGCGTACAACGGGCAGGTGCCCATGACCGCCTACGGGGGGCTGATGAGCGACGAGGAGATGGCCGCTGTACTGACCTACGTGCGCAACTCCTTCGGCAACGAGGCGCCGATGATCAAGCCGGAGGACATCGACAAGATCCGGACCGTCACCGCCGGAAAAAAGGACATGTACAGGGCCGCCGACCTGTTGGAGGAGCATCCCCTGGAGGAAGTTAAGAAATAACGTGAAATACCCTGGAATGAACTACCTAGCTGGCCTGCTCCTAACCGCTGTTCTTTGCACCTGCGGCCCCGCCCCCGATGCGGCGGAAGCCCCCGTCCCGGAGCCCCCAGGCGGGTCCCGCCCCAAGATCGTCTTCGTGACGGGCGACGATGAATACCGCTCCGAAGAGTCGATGCCCATGCTGGCGGCCATCCTGGAGCGGGAGCTCGGCGCGGAAACGGTGGTGGGCTATGCCGTCGACAGCAGCGGCTACATCAATCCCACCAACCCCTACCACATCAGCCGGCTGGAGGAGCTCGCGGACGCCGACCTGATGGTCGTCTTCACCCGCTTCCGGCAACTGCCCGCCGCGGAGGCCAACCTGATCACCGACTACGCGGAAAGCGGGCGCCCGATCGTGGGATTCCGGACGGCTACCCACGCCTTCAAGTACACCGAGCCCCGCGACAGCGCGCTGATGGGCCTCAACGAAGCCTGGCCCACCAAGGTCTTTGGACAGCAGTGGATCACCCACCACGGGCACTTCGAGGATGGCCACGGCCGGCTGACCGACCTCAGCCTGGTGGACGGGAAGGAAGACCGTCCGATCCTAAACGGCGTGGAGCCCTTCGAGACCTACTCCTGGCTCTACCACGTCGACGGCGGCGACTGGAAGCTGGCCGGCGACAGCGCCCCCCTGCTCACGGGCCACAGCCTCCGCTCGAACCACGAGGCGGAGGGCCGCCTGGATGAATTCCCGCTCGACAATCCGGTGGCGTGGACCAAAACCTACACGGGCAGTAGCGGGAAACCGGCCCGCGTGTTCTTTACCACCCTGGGACATCCCTATGACTTCAAGGAGGAGTCCATGCGCAAACTGGCGCTGAACGGTATCTACTGGGCCCTCGGGCGGGAGGCGGATATTCCGCAGGATGGGGTGGATGCGGAGATCATCGGTACCTACGACCCGAACAACTCCGGGATGGGGGATGCGTACAAACAGGGGGTGCGGCCGGGGTTTTAGTGTAAGCGGGTAGGGGATAGTAGGTAGCTCATAGCGTATAGCATATAGCGTATAGGGCGCCACTTCAATGCGCGCCTATAGGCTATATGCTATACGCTATCCCCTATATGCTAAATTTCTTCCCCGGAGCTTGCGAGTTTCCCCGGCTTATCCCTACATTTGCATCCGCTTAGACCGGGAACGCCCGGAACACGGCAAATCAGGTGCGGTAGCTCAGTTGGTAGAGCAATGGACTGAAAATCCATGTGTCGGCGGTTCAATTCCGCCCCACACCACATGAATCTTGGAGTACTCCATCATCACTTTGCTTTTTCTTGCCCCGTCGGCGAGTAATAGTTTAGTGCGATAAACCAACCACTCCACAAACGTATTGCTCAGAGGTCCGCCGGAAATAACCGGTGGGCCTCTTTGCATTTTACCCCACTGCCCATGTCTTCCTCCCTGCCCCCCCTTCGCATCGCCGTCCAGAAATCCGGCCGCCTGCTCGACGAGTCGATCGAGTTGCTGAAAGAATGCGGTATCCGCATCGACAACGGCCGCGACCAGCTCAAGGCCCCCGCCCGCAACTTCAACGCCGAGGTGCTCTACCTGCGCAACAGTGACATCCCCCAGTACATTCAGGACGGCGTGGCCGACATCGGCATCATCGGCGAGAATACCCTGATCGAGAAGGAGAAGGAACACGAGGTGGTGCTGAGGCTCGGTTTCTCGAAGTGCCGCCTCAGCCTGGCCACCCCCCGCGGCACCCCCTACGACGGGCCCCGTGCCCTCGACGGCAAGCGGATCGCGACCAGCTACCCCAACAGCCTGCGTGCCTACCTGAACGAAAAGCACATCGACGCCGAGATCCACGAGATCAGCGGCTCTGTCGAGATCGCGCCCAACATCGGCCTGGCCGACGCCATCTGCGACCTGGTCTCCACGGGCAGCACCCTCTTCAAGAACGGACTGGAGGAGCAGGACATCATCCTGAAATCGGAGGCCGTGATCGCTGCCAGTCCGCGCATCGACGCCGGTCGCCGGGAGATCCTGGATAAGCTGGTCTTCCGCGTGAAGTCCGTGCTCGCCGCCCGCAACCAGAAATACGTCCTGATGAACGTCCCCAACGACCGCATCCGGGAGGTCACCCAACTGCTGCCCGGCATGCGCTCCCCTACCGTACTGCCCCTGGCCGAGCCGGGCTGGTCGAGCGTGCATACGGTGATCAGCGAAGACAAATTCTGGGACATCATCGACCAGTTGCGCGCCACCGGTGCCGAAGGTATTCTCATCGTCCCCATCGCCAAAATGATCCTTTAGTGAAAATCTACGAATCCCCCAATCCCGGCGAGTGGGATGCCCTCACCCGCCGCCCCGCCAGTGACCTGAGCAAGCTGGAGAAATCGGTCAGCGAGGTCATGCAGCGCGTACAGCGGGAAGGCGACGCCGCCCTGCGCGAATTCACCGCCCGCTTCGACGGGGTGGAGCTGGAGGACTTTGCCGTAACGGAGGAGGCCATCGCGGCGGCCGTCGAGCAGGTCCCGGAAGAGCTGCGCCAGGCCATCGCCGTCGCCAAGTCCAACATCGAGACCTTCCACCGCAGCCAGCGCACCACGCCGCAGGAGATCGAGACGATGTCCGGCGTCCGCTGCTGGCGGGAGGCCCGCGCCATTGACAAGGTAGGCCTCTACATTCCCGGCGGCACCGCGCCCCTCTTCAGCACCGTGCTGATGCTGGCCGTGCCGGCCCGGATCGCCGGTTGCCGGGAGATCGTCCTCTGCTCGCCCCCCAACCAGGAAGGCAACATCCACCCGGCCATCCTCTACGCGGCCCAACTCTGCGGCGTGACCCGGATCTTCCGCATCGGCGGCTCCCAGGCCATCGCGGCCATGACCTACGGGACGGAAACGGTACCGAAGGTCTACAAGCTCTTCGGGCCCGGCAACGCCTACGTGACCGTCGCCAAGCAACTCGCCCTCCTCCAGGGCCTCGCCATCGACATGCCCGCCGGACCGAGTGAGGTCCTCGTGTGCGCGGACGCGGGTGCCCGGTCTTCCCACGTAGCCGCCGACCTCCTCAGCCAGGCCGAGCACGGACATGACAGCCAGGTCGTGCTGGTCACCGACACCAGGGAAAAAGCCCAGGACGTCTGGCTCCAGGTCGAAGCCCAGCTGGCCCAGCTGCCCCGCAAGGAATTGGCCGCCCAGAGCATCGCCAACAGCATGTCCCTCGTCTTCCCCGACTGGGCCGATGCCGCCGACTACATTAACCTGTACGCCCCCGAGCACCTCATCCTCAGCATGGAGAATGCCCGCGACTTCGCGAAAAATATCCGCAACGCCGGCTCCGTCTTCCTCGGCTACCACACCCCGGAGAGCGTGGGCGACTACGCCAGCGGCACCAACCACACGCTGCCCACCTACGGGTACGCCTTACAGTACAGCGGCGTGAGCCTCGACAGCTTCGTGAAGCAAATGACCTTCCAGGAACTGACCGCCGAAGGCCTCAAAAATCTTGGTCCCACGGTCGAGATCATGGCGGAGGCGGAGCAGCTGCGGGCGCACCGGAATGCGGTTAGTTTTCGCCTAGCTGATCTCGATTAGAGGGGTTGTTGGGTTGTCGGGTAGTTGCGTTGCGCGCACCCGACAACCCAATAACCCCACAACCCAACAATAACATGACCCCAACCACCACCACCGACATTAAATCCCTCGTCCGCCCCAACATCCTCACCCTGACGCCCTACTCCAGTGCCCGCTCGGAGTTTAAGGGGGAGGCGGAGGTCCTGCTGGATGCCAACGAGAGCCCCTTCGACAACGGCCACAACCGCTACCCCGAGCCGCTGTCGACCGACATCCGCAACGCCCTGGCGGAGATCAGGGAAGTCGATGCCGACAAGATCTTCATCGGCAACGGATCGGACGAGATCGTGGACCAGATCACCCGGGTGTTCTGTAATCCGGGCCGGGACTCGGTGGTCGCCCTGCCGCCGACCTTCGGCATGTACAAGGTGGCCGCCGGCATCAACGACGCGGAGTTCCGGGCGGTGACCCTGCTGCCGGACTTCAGCATCCCGGTCGACGCCCTGAAGGCCAGCTGGGACGAGACGAGCAAGGTCCTTTGGCTGTGCAGTCCGAATAACCCCAGTGGTAACCTCATGGACGCGGAGGTGGTCGAGGACCTGATCCGCAGCTTCCCCGGCATCGTGGTCCTGGACGAGGCGTACATCGACTTCATTCCCGGAGCCAGCTTCCTCCCCCGCCTCGATGAATTTCCCAACCTGATCATCACCCAGACGCTCTCCAAGGGCTGGGGTATGGCCGGGATACGGCTCGGGGCGGCCTATGCCAGCGCGTTCATCGTCACGATGCTGCGGACCATCAAGATGCCGTACAACATCAACGTCCTTACCCAGGCCGTAGCCCTCGAAGCCCTGCAGCACCCCGGACGGATGCAGGAACGGGTCGATATCCTCATCGCCGAACGCCGGCGGCTCGAGCGCGAACTGCCCACCTTCAACTGCGTAGACTATATTTTCCCCTCGGTGACCAACTTCCTGCTCGTCCGCTTCCAGGATTCGGATGCGGTGTATAAGCACCTGCTCGGCCGGGGCATCGTGGTGCGCAACCAGAGCTACCAGCCGAATGCGAAGCACTGCTTGCGGATCACTGCCGGTCTGCCGGAGGAGAATGACCGGTTGCTTAATGCGCTGCGCGCGTTTTAATTTCACCGCAGATTACGCAGATTGCTTTCGCAGATTAGGCGCAGATTTGCCCGCCTCCGCGAACAGTAACCCCATCTGCGTTAAATCTGCGAACTAAATCCGCGCAATCTGCGGTGAACCCATGCCCCAAAAACTACTCTTCCTAGACCGAGACGGCACCCTGATCCTCGAACCAGAAAACTACCAAGTCGACTCCGTGGAGAAACTAGACTTCTACCCCGGCGTCTTCCGCTGGCTGGGCCGCATCGCGCGGGAGTTGGACTACAAGCTGGTGATGATCACCAACCAGGACGGGCTCGGCACCGAAGAATTTCCCGAAGCCACCTTCTGGCCCACCCACGAGGCGATGCGCCGCGCCCTGGCCGCCGAGGGCATCGAGTTTACGGAGGAGCTGATCGACCGCACCTACGCCAGGGATAATGCACCGACCCGCAAGCCCGGTACGGGCCTGGTGGAGAAGTATCGGGCGGAGGAGTATGACCTGGCGAACAGTTTCGTCGTCGGAGACCGGCTTACCGACATCCAGCTCGCTAAGAACATGGGAGCAAAGGGCATCTGGATCGCCACCGACCCAAAACTCGGCAACGACGAATTGTCCGATAATCAACTCGACGACCTGCAGGATACGATCGCCCTGCGCACCACCGACTGGGAGGATATCTACCGCTACCTCCGCCTGGAGCGCCGCACCGCCACCGTGCGCCGCACCACCAAGGAAACCGACATCCTCATCGAACTGGACCTGGACGGCACCGGCGAGACCGACATCGAAACCGGCCTCGGCTTCTTCGACCACATGCTCGACCAGCTGGGTCGCCACTCGGGCTGCGACCTGACGGTGAAGGTGAAGGGAGACCTCCACATCGACGAGCACCACACCATCGAGGATACGGCCATCGCGCTCGGGGAAGCCTTCGCCCGGGCCCTCGGCGACAAGCTCGGTATCGAGCGCTACGGCTTCTACCTGCCCATGGACGACGCCCTGGCCCAGGTCGGTATCGACTTCGGCGGCCGCCCCTGGCTCGTCTGGGACTGCGACTACCAGCGCGAGAAGATCGGCGATATGCCCACCGAAATGTTCTACCACTTCTTCAAATCCTTCACCGACGGTGCCCGCTGCAACCTCAACATCCGTGTCGAAGGCGACAACGAGCACCACAAGATAGAAGCCACCTTCAAAGCCTTCGCGAAGGGCATCAGGATGGCCAAGCGGCGGGACGTGGACAACATGCGGCTGCCCAGTACGAAGGGGGTACTATAATTCTTTAGGGGGCGGACATCGGATGCGTGCCGAGGCACGAGGCCTCATCCGATGTCTCGCCGTACCATAAGACTACAAGACTCCCCCCCTACGTTACCCACACGTGATCCCAAAACCGCTATGGCTGTTCCTCTGCCTGCTGGGCACCGGTATGCTATCGGCCCAGGGACCGGTGGGGTCGAACCTGCGGGAGCGGACGGTGGCGGTGAATCCGGCCGGACAGCTCGTGGATACCCTGACCGTCGCGCCGGGAAGCCTGGAGATCACTGCCCCCGACGGCACGCGGATCCCGGAAAGCGACTACCTCCTGAGCGGACGCTTCCTGCGGTGGATGAGCACCGAATTACCCGATTCCCTGCACCTGCGCTACCGCGCCCTGCCCTTTGCGCTGGATGAACGGATGCGCCTCATCGACTCGACCCAGCTGCGGCAGGAGGAGGCGGGACTGGTGATCGGCGCCTACGACCCCTACGTGCGCTCGGGGCTGCTCGACAACGACACCAAAGTACAGACGCGGGGGAGCTTCAGCCGGGCGATCAGTTTCGGGAACCGCCAGGACCTGGTGCTGAACTCCGCCTTCAACCTGCAACTCAACGGCGAGCTCGGCAACGGCATCGAAGTGGCCGCGGCGATCACCGACGAGAACCTGCCCGTGCAACCGGAAGGCACGACCCAGCAGCTGCGGGAATTCGACCGCATCTTCATCCAGCTACGCAAGGACCGCACCCAGCTCACCGCCGGAGATTACGAACTGCGGAACCCCGAGGGCTACTTTATGCGCTACTACAAAAAACTGGAGGGCGCCACTTTCACTACCGTTACTGGGGAGGGCGCGGACGCGGGGGCGGGGCAATGGGCCAACTCCGCCAGCATCGCCGTGGCCCGCGGACAGTTCATCCGCCAGAACATTACCCCGGGAGAGGGCAACCAGGGCCCCTACCAGCTGACCGGCGACGGGGGGCAGCGCTTCCTCATCATCCTGGCGGGCACCGAGCGGATCTACCTGGACGGCATCCTGCTGCAACGGGGGCTCGACGCCGACTACGTCATCGACTACAACCTCGCGGAGCTGACCTTTACGAGTCGCCGCCTCATCACCCGCGACGTCCGCATCACGGCCGAGTACGAATACGCCGACCAGCGCTACCTGCGCACCCTCACCGCGGGCAGCAGCCGCTACGATCGGGGAAGCATGTCGGCCTACGTAAACCTCTACTCCCAGCAGGACAGCAAGAACGCCACCGGCGACCTCGAGCTCACCCCGGCCCAGCGCGAGGCGCTCAGCCTGACCGGCGATGCTCCGGGCGGGGTACCCGTTTCCAGCATCGACACCCTGCGGGGGCGGGAAGAACTGCGGTCTACCTACGAACTGCGGGACACGAGCCTCGGCTGCGCGGTGGACCAGACCTACCTCCTCAGCAGCAACGACCCGGTGAGCGGGCGTTACGTGGCCACGTTTACCGACCGGGGTCCGGGGGGTGGCGCCTACCGTCTCGATCCGAACCGCCCGGCCAACGAACGGGTGTACGTCTTCGTGGGGTACGACGAAAATTGCCGTCCGCTGGGCCGCTTTGCCCCGGTGATCGACCTGGTGGCGCCCCAGCAGCAACAGCTCTTCAGTGCGGGCGGAGAGTACCGCTTTAAGGGGGAAGGGGCGATCCGCGTGGAGGGAAGCCGCAGCAAATTCGACCTGAACCGCTTCAGCCGGCTCAACGCCAGCGATGACGTAGGCCACGCCCTGCGGGTGGATGCGGACCGGACCCTCGCGATCGGCTCCGACAGCAGCGGCTGGGCCGTAGCGGGGCGCGGGCGCTACGAGTTCGTGGAGAAGACCTTCAACTTCATCAATCCCTACCGCTCCCCGGAATTCTACCGCAACTGGAACCTGAGCAACCGCCTGAGCACCATCCGCCCGGAGGCCGCTACGGAGGAACTGGCGGGCGGGGGCCTCGGACTGCTCCGCAAGGGGATCGGCCGCTTCGATTACGACTATGAGCAATTCGTGCGCGGGGAAGACTACCACGGCCGGCGGCACGAGGCCATCCTGCAGCTCAATGTAGCCGATTGGCAGGCGGCGGGCAGCTTCAGTCAGCTCAACAGCCGGGATACCGTCAGTACCGGCAGCTTCCGCCGGCCGAGCCTGCGGGTGAGTAAGCGCTTCCCCACCCTGGGCAACTGGGAGGTGAGTGCGGCCTACGCCGGCGAGGAGAGCCGGCGGCAGGGACTGACGAGCGACACCCTCTCTGCCCTATCGTTTCAGTACGATAAGTACGTACTCGGCATTTCTACCCCCGGCAACGAGCGCTACGCCTTCGCCCTCTCCGCCACCCAGCGTGACGACCAACTGCCGGACGCCACGGAACTTCGGCGCAGCACCTCCGCCCGCGAGGTCAGTGCCGAGGGCAAGTACACGGCCGGCCGCAACCTCCAGCTCGGCGGCAACTTCACCTACCGCGCCCTCGAAGTACCCGGCCAGGACCTGGTAGAAGACCGGCCCAGCAGCACCTTCCTCGGCCGCTTTGACGTCAGCGCCGAGGCGCTCAAGCGTTCGTTCACCAGCCAGACCACCTATCAGGTCGGCAGCGGACAGGAGCCGCGAATCGACTTCCAGTACCTCTACGTCGGTCCCGGCCTCGGGCAGTACATCTGGCAGGACAGCCTCTACAACAACGACGGGCGCATCCAGCCCAACGAGGTCGAGCTTTCTCCCTTCCCGGACATCGCCGATTACATCCGCGTCAGCGTCTCCAACAATACCTTCATCCGCACCGACAATGCCGGCATCAACCAGCGCTTCAACTGGGACCCCGACCGCCTGTGGCGCGGCTCCACCGGCGTGCGCAAATTCCTGAGCCGCATCGCCCTCAACACCGCCATCAACATCGACCGCAAGACGCGGCAGGCGGACGAGATCCAGGCCTGGAACCCCTTCCAGCTCGCCGTAGCGGACACCAACCTGGTAGCCCTGAGCGTGCGGCGGCGGCACGGCCTCTTCTTCAACCGCGCCAATCCGAAGTATGACCTCCAGCTCTCCAACGACGAGCAGCGCAACCGCCGGGTACTCACCACCGGCTACGAGAGCAGCCGCCGCGAGGAGTGGGAGCTCCGCTTCCGCTTCCGGCCCGACGACCAGCTCAGCCTCGAAGCCGCCGGCATGACGGGGCGCCGGGAATCCGACTCCGAGCGCTTCAACGAGAAGGACTACAAGATCGTCTTTCACCGCCTTGAGCCCAGCGTCAACTGGCAACCGGGGGAGTTCAGCGTCACCACCACCCTCACCGTCGGCCGCGAAGAAAACGTCCTCCCCGAAGTCGACGGCGAGTTCACCCTACGCCGCGAGGCCAAGCTCGAAAGCAACTACCGCAACTGGATCAACGCCGGCTTCCAGTGGATCCAGATCGACTACGAAAACGGCAGTCCGAGCAGCCCCGTCGGCTTCGCCCTCCTCCAGGGTCTGCAACCCGGCCGCAACCTCCTCTGGAACATCAGCCTCACCCAGAACCTCGGCGAATACCTCCAGCTCAACCTGCTCTACGACGGGCGCCAGACGGGGGAGGCTGCTACGGTGCACGTGGGGCGGGCTCAGGTTACCGCTCAGTTTTGAAGGATTGAGGTTAGGAAGGAGTGAGGGATTGATGGGGTAAAGGATGGAAGGGGCCCGCAGGGCATTTGCCCCTCGCTGCGCTCGGATAGGGAAAGCACCCGTTCCCGAGCGAAGCAAGGGACAAGGGAATGCGGGCCCCTCAATCCTTCATTCCCTCAATCCTTTTAGCGGAAACCCCCGTTCCCCAAAAATCTCCCCGGCCCCGATCCGGAACCGGGTGTAGGTAATGGGCTTCCCCAGATCGCGGTGTATCTTTTCGTAGTAGGTGCGGGTAGCGAGCTCGGGCAGGGGGTAGGGCTGGGCGTCGATGTCGGCATCGTGGTAGAGGACGTCTACGGTGGGCTGCTCGGCGAAGGTTTCGTGGGTCCAGTCGTAGAGCTCGCGGCTGTCGGTTTTGAGGTGGACGACGCCGTCAGGCTGGAGGATCTGGCGGTACTGGCGGAGGAACTGGGCGGCGGTGAGGCGGCGGTTCTCCTTGCCTTTTTTGAGGAAGGGGTCCGGGAAGGTGATCCATAGTTCGCTCACTTCGCCAGTGCCGAAGAAGCGGCTGATCACCTCGATGCGGGTACGCAGGAAGGCGGCGTTTTCGAGTCCCTCGACGAGGGCGTTCTTGGCGCCGCGCCAGATGCGGGCCCCCTTGATGTCGACGCCGATGAAGTTGCGGTCGGGGTACTGCCGGGCCAGGTCGAGGGTGTACTCTCCCCGGCCACAGGCCAGTTCCAGGGTGATCGGGTGGTCGTTGCCGAAGTGGTCGGCGCCCCAGCGGCCCGTCAGGTCGACCTTTTTTCCTCCCACGCCCGTCAGTTCCGGGTTCGTGGGTTCGAAGCTCTCGTAGACGTTGGGCATCTGTAGGACTTCGGCAAATTTCTGCAGCTTGTTGCGGCCGGACATGCGGTACGGTTGAATTTGCCGCAAAGGTAGCAAGAAGCGCAGCCACTGTTCTCGCCCTTACCTGATGCGGGAACCCGCAAGCTCCACGTCAGCCGTAGCCCAGGCGGCCTCCAGGCTGGAGGCAACGCTTGCTTCCTGCGCCTGATCCCCAAGCCCCCGGTAGGCAGCCTGCAGTCCGTGAAGGGCCCATCCGTTCTTCGGAAAGGTCCTGAGGTCTTGCTCGTACACCTCGACGGCTTCGCGGTAGTGCCCGGCATCGACCAACACGGCCCCGAGGTGATGCCGGACGGAAAAGAACCAGTCGGGGGGCTCCATATAGCTCAGCGCATCCTCCATGACGACCGCTTCGCGCAGTACTCCGATGGCGGTGTCCAGTTCGCCGGCACCCGCTTCGATCTCTCCCGCCAGCACCCGCTCCGCGATGGAGGCCACGGAACGTGCCGGGTTCACTCCGATGACCATACTGTCGATCGCCGGGTCGGGCAGCAGTATCCGCAATGCAGCGAGCTCCTCCCGCGCGGCAGCGACGTCCTTCTTGCCGAGGTAGGCCATCCCGCGGGCGTAGTGCCTGATCAGTTTCGGGTAGGTAAGGTCACGGCGCACGTCGAGGGAGTTCAGGATATCGTCCCAGCGTCCAAACTTGACGAGCACGTAGTCGGGAACGGTGTAGAAGTGTTGCAGCAGTCCAAGGCCGGGGATGCCGATCAGGTCGTTGTCCGCGTGCCGGGCCGTACGCTTGGCTGCGTCGATAGCCCACGCACTATTCCCCTCCAGGGTAGCCGTGGCCGCCAGGAAGTGGTAATTGTGGGGATGGTAAATCAGTGGATAGGCACCCTGTGCCCGGCAGGCGGTGATGTAGTTGCTGTCCACCCTTACCGCCTCGCGGTTGACCACCGATCCTTCATGGTAGTTGCCGGTACGGATGTAGATGTGGGAAGGCATATGTACCAGGTGGCCGGAACCCGGGACCAGCCCTTCCCCCAGGCGACGGGCACTGACCAGGCCCTTCTCCGGGGTATGCGAAGCCTCGATCGCGTGAATGTAGAGGTGATTGGCCCCCGGATGATCGGGGTGGACCGCCATCACCCGGTCCAGTACCTCCAGGATCTCGGGCGTCCAGGGCTGCGGATTTCCTTCCTTATCCCAGAGCTGCCAGGGGTGGAGATCCATCAGGGATTCCGCAAAGAGGGTCCCCACGTCGGCGTCGTCGGGAAAGCGGCTCCAAACCTCCCGCATGGCCCCGGCGTACGCCTCATCGAGGGAGCTGCGGTCCTCGGGTGCGTCGGCGGTGTACCGCAGCGACAGGGCCCCGATCAGGGCTTTTTCCCTGGGAGTACCCTTCGTTTGTGCGAGGTCCCGGGCACGCTGCACCGCAGCGTAGGCGCGGGAGTAGTTATCCGTCTCCATGCCGGCATTGTAGTTGGGGCCCAGCACGTAGGCGTAACCCCAGTAGGCCATCGGGCAGTCCGGCTCCAGGCGGGTGGCGTAGTAAAAGGACCGCGCCGCTTCGGCGTGATTGAATCCGTAGGCCAGCACCAGTCCCTGGTTGACGTACCGCCTGACTACCTCCTTATTGGCAGTAACGGGAAACCCGAGATCGCTCAGGTCCTCAAAGAGCGGAGCCTTCTGGTTGCCGTCGTACCAGCTCCGATCGTTGGTGGCCGGGGCACAGAATACGGGCGCATCGGCGGCGGCGGAGTAGGCGGGAGGGCGAGCCGTGCGATCCGCGCAAGCGAACACGAGTAGCAACAGGAGGGAGAAACTCCCTTTCGGAAAGTGTAGGTGAGTGTTCATAGTCAGGGATTTTCCGGATTGCCATGCTATCCAGCTACCGCCCCCGGTACTATAAGTTAACGCCGCCAGGCCACAATAACAAGTAACTTTTTTATTCGCCACTAACGAATCCGCCCTGATCACCAAATTTTCCGTGTCCCTAACCAGCCCGGTAGCGTTCATCAAAATCCCCACCTCCTCGTTCCATCCTGCTTGCTACCGCCAACTGTTCTGTGGGATCCCGCCGTGAACTCATCGCTCTCTCGCAGTTTTGCGGGGTCGCCGGTGCAATGAAATTACCCGTTGAGCCGCTCCTCCCTCCGGAAACCTTGCGCGCTATCCGAACTAAGGCATCGAGGGATACAGGCAAACTACCCGGTTGAGGCTGGAGCTTGGTAGGTAGGGTTGAGTAAAACGCCAGCGGGTGGTAGTGCAAGACGTGAGAAGCCCCGTATTTACGCGTATATTAAGCTAAACGTCAGTGAATATGAACTCCCTGGATTTCGAGCAGGCCGTATTCGACATCGTAAAGGATCTGCAGGACTACCGCGCAGCCCACGAGGAACGCTTCCGCTGTACCGACATTTACGACGAGGACGGCCATCAGTACGTAAACCTGGTGCAGGAAGGCGGGGGCGTGCTCGGCATCGCCCTCGTGGGGTTTACCTACGTGCTCGGAAAAATGGGTATTCGCTTTCTCAGCCTGGGGGGCACCAGCGCTGGCTCTATCAATACCCTGCTCCTGGCAGATGCAGGTCCCCCGGCGGAGGAAAAGAGCGTGCGGGTACTCGAACACATCGCCTCCAAAGACTTCATGGACTTCGTCGACGGAGGCCTGGACGCGATCGCCCTCACCAAAGGCATAAAGGCGGGCTCGAAGTTTCATATCTACCTCGGCCTACTGGCGAACTACGATGAGCTGAGCGACGACCTAGTGGGCTGTCAACCTATAGCTATCGTTACTTAAAGTCGCCGGTAGGTTGGTGCTGACTGAGGCGCTGAAACCGGAGCGTAACCGTAGCAACGTGAGGAGTTGAGCAACGAAGGACGGGGCCAACCTACCCAGACTTGGGAGTAACAGTAGTTGCTGATTGGACCACTAGTAAAGTATAATCCGCCGTACCGCACCCTCCAGGCGCAACAGGTAGAGTCCACCCGGCAGCCCCCGCGTGGCAAGGACAGCCTCCCCGCTCCCGAGATCGGTAAGTTGGCTGGCCACCTTCCGGCCGTGGGTATCGTACAGCTCCAGGGAGACTACCCGGTTGCCCGGGGCCGACCACCGGAGATTGAGGTCGCCCGCCGTCGGGTTCGGAAAGACACTGAGGGTGGCTTCCACGGCACTGACGGGGCGGGTGGGGTTGATCGCATCCCGGGTCAGTAGGATCTCGTGGTAGGTGACGGGTAGGTAGCCGCCGCCTGCGGTACTGATCACGAACCCGAAGTCGTCGGTCATCAGGCTGGTATCGAGGCTTTCATAGACGACCCGCTGGCGGTTGATGTCGTCCTGGCTGAAGGAATCGCCGGCCATCAGCATACTGCCGCTAAGTTCGAGGAATCCGCGGGCGGGCAGGCGGGTCAGGAGGAAGTAGGTTTCACTGGCCACGTCGGTGGTGCTCGTAATTTCCAGCTCGGAGCGCAACACGGCATTCCTTCCCAGCGGCTCTACCTCCGTAGGTTCGTTGACGACCGTCCGGGGCTTCGCGGCCGTGGCATCGGCACAGAACTCCACGTTCCAGCCTACGATCTGCCCGGCGGATCCGTTCGTTTCGCTCACGGAGACCGTCAGTACCCACTCCCCGAAGGTGTCCTCGCCGTTGAAGTCGGAAAGGTCGCCCTCCGGCTGGAATACCCGCTTGTCGTCGGGCGGGCAGGCGACGGCGACCGGCGCATCGTCGTCAAAGCCCAGGTTGATGGTGTTGGTGCTGAAGCACTTCTCGGAGTACAGCTTGACCGTCGTGCCGGCGGGGCTCTTCAGGGTGATGGACACCTTCGACGCAAACTGGTAGTTCACCGTGACGTTCGGCAGGTTGAGGTCGTTGATGCTGCCGCGGCGGTCGACGAAGAGCTTGGATTCCCGGGTAAAGGCCCCACCCGAGCCGGGAAGACCGACGGGGGTATCCGTGCTGGAGAGGGCGTCGCAGCGGCTGCTTACCGTACGGAAGGAGGCCACCTCCGTCCACGGCCCCGGGCCACAGGAGTTCACGGGCCGCACCCGCCAGAAGTAGAGGGTATTGGAGGCGAAAAAATCCGCGGGACTAAACTCCGTTTCGGTGACACCGGTAGCGGACTCCACGAGGCTACCCGCCGCGAAGGAGGGGGAGGTGGCGATCTGGATCTGGTATTCGGCGGCGTTGACCGAGGGCGTCCAGTCGAAGGTGGTGGTGAGGACAATGCCTTCCGTGCCTTCCGCCGGTCCGGCAAGTGCGAGGTCGGAGAAGTCGTTGGCGACTACGTCCAGTATAATCTCCCGACGGCTGCTGTCGATACCGGGAGCGGCGACGACCACCGGCACGATGAGGCGACCGCTGGCGACAACCCTCGAGAGGTCGAGGGTAAGCGAAGTCGTCTGACCGGGGATCAGCTGCGTACGTTCGAAAGTGATCTCCAGGTTTTCCGCCAGGGCGGCCGTGTCGAGGGAGAGGGTGACCGGTTCGCTGAAGCCCAGCACGCTGCCTACGGTGAGGTTGGCGGTAAGCACCTCCGGCAGGCAAACCTCCCGGTAGCGCAGGTCCGACTCCAACGTGTAGGTGGGCTGGGTGGCCGCCGCGATCCGGAAGTCCGCATCGTTCATGTTGAAGAAGATGTTGTCGGCCGCCTCGACGATGAGACGCATCGATTGGCCGAGGGTATCCGGTACCGTCACGAAGGCGCTGCCGGTATTGGCTACGCTGGCGGCCAGTACCCGGTCGAAGGTGAGCCCGCCGTCGCCGGAGAGCAATACGTTGACGCGCCGGGCGAAGACGGGAAAGCCGTCGGTGCCGGCTACCTCCCAGGTCACTTCCCGGTACTCCCCTACCCGCCAGGGCGCATCGTCCTCCAGCGCGGGGTTCGCTACGACAAAGGGACCGACCTCGGCCGTTTCGAAGTTGACGGTCGCCCAGTCGACGCCGCCGGCGGAGGGGTTGTTGTCGCGGGCCGTGAGGCGGAAGGTCATCTGGCGGGCATAGTCGGGCAGGACTTCGTCGTTGCTACTAATGTGGTTGGCCACCCGGTCGATGCGCGGGAAGTAACGGGTAAATCCATCCTTGCTGGGCCTCACCGAGCGGAAGGTCGGGGCGGTCCCCTCGGGATCGTTGATGTCGGCAATGGGGCCCAGGTCATACTGCTCCCACGTGTAGGTGAGCATGGTGTCCGGGTCGTTGGCGTCGGTAGCTGTACCGGTGAGCCGGAAGGGGGTACCCTTGGGGATGAAGAAGCCGTCCGCGTTGTCGAGGCTTACGTCGGGGGTGACGTTATCGGTTTCAATCACGGTCGCGCAGCCGCTCGCGCCGCCCTCCCGGGTGAAGTAGAGGAACTGCTCCAGGCTTCCGGTGTGGTAGTAGGCCTCCTCTCCGCCGATGTTCTGGTCGCCGCAGGCGCCGGCGTAGGACATGATCGTCGTACCCGACCCCGGTTCGAAGGCGGTATTGCCGGCCCGCTGTCCCTGGCTGGAGGGGCAGTTGTTCCAGCTGTGGGAAACGGTGAACTGGTGGGCGATCTCGTGGGCCATGACGCGCTCGGCCGTACGGGCCACGTTGTTGCCCTGGAGGCAGGTCACGCCGCGGGTCTTGCTGCCGCTGCAGGCCAGCCCGCTGACCACTCCGCCCACGTCGACGCAGCGGGAGGTAAAGATGTGGCCCAGGTCGTAGGCGGTGGAGGGGATCTCCGCGATCTGGAAGGCGGTGATGACCTGGTCGAGCAGGCCGGCCCCCTCGTCCGTATCCGTGAAGGGATCGCTGGCGCCGTCGAGGTAGATCAGTTGCTCGGAGAGGGCCAGCAGCTTCATGCGTACGCCCACCTCCCGTTCGAAGATGGCGTTGATGGTACTGACGGCTACGTTGAAGGCGGCGAGCACATCCGCCTTAGTTCCGCCCACCTTCTGGGCAAATTCCCCGGTATTGGTCAGGACAAGGTCGTACTGCCGCAGTTCACGCTCCACGCCGAAGCGCTTTGCACCCGCGTCCGCGCCCATTTTGGGATCGAGCTTCAGTTCGGCGAGGTTGAGGGGATCGGCGGGGTCGTAGCCGCAGGAAAGGGGCAGGGCATTTTCCTCGCCGGTATAGTCGCGGGAGTAGAAGACCAGGTGACGATCTCCCGCCTCCGCGGGCTGGATGGCGTAGGTGCCTTCCGGTCCGCGCAGCAGGCCGTCTACGCCTTTGTGGGAGATGGCAATGCGTCCTTCGCCCCAGGGGCCCCGTACCCGGTAGCTGCCGATGAGGGGATACTTAGCCGCCAGGGCGGGCTCGAAGACGGGACTGTTCTCGGCGGAAAATTCCGCGAAGCTGCCGTCGGGCAGCGGCAGGCGCAGGGTCGCGCGCTTGGCGGAAAGCTGGTGGCGGAATTGGTCCAGGTCGAGGCGCAGGGAAGTGTGGGCACCGTCAATGCCGTCGGCGGCGGAGGTAGTGAAGGACGGCGAGGTAAAGGCGGACTGGGCCAAAAGGGAACCCGCGGAAAAGAGGAACAGACAGAGTAGCGCTCGAAGCATGTCAGGGGAATTAGGTAAGCGAAGATAAGTAAGCAGTGACGCGGGAATTGTCGGCGGTTAGTAGCGGGCCGGTTTTTCGCCGGGCAGGGCCTGGCGGATGAATTCGCGGAGATCTTCGTTGGCGGTTTCCAGGTCGGGCCGGCGCAGGTACATCATGTGGCCGCTGAAGTAGCCCTTGAAGCGGAGGCGGTCGCGCATCCGGCCGCTGGGGTCGAGGTGCCAGAGGCTGTACTTGGCGTCGTAATAGTTGGTGGCCCCGTCGAAGTAGCCCGACTGGATCATGACGTTCAGGTAGGGGTTCTGGGCCATGGCCTGCCGGAGATTGGGGCCGGTGCGGTCGCCGGAGTTGTCCCAGGGATAAACGGAGCCGAACATATTGTACTGCAGGTCGGTCCGGAAGCCCAGCTCCTCGCGCAGGTAGTAGTTAATGGCCGGGGTGAAGGAGTGCAGCCAGCTGGTCAGCTCGCTATTGTAGTCGGGCCGGTCGCCGCCGGCCGTGGCGTCGATGCCGAGGTAGCGGCTGTCGAGGCGACCGACGGTAAAATCGCCGGCTTCTTCGCCCCGCAGCAGGTGCTTCCAGAAGTACTGGGTGGTGGGCATCAGGTTGTTGTCGAGCCACTCCTGGGCGTCGAGTCCGGAGTAGCGGGCGGCGGCGTTCGCGACTTCGCGGCGGCGGTCGGCGGGGAGGTCCATACCGGAGGCCAGGGCGGGGAGCAGCTCGTCGCGGGTATAGGCTTCCACCTCGGCGAGTAGTGCTTCCAGTTCGCGGTGCTGCAGTTCGGGGGGCAGTTGCTGGTGGTACCAGGCGACGGCGGCGAAGTAGGGCAACTGGTTGGCGGATTCCACGATGCCGGCGCGCTCAATGCCGATCTCCGTCGGGGAGACCAGGATGACGCCGTTGAGGTACATCCACCGCTCCTCCTGGAGTTCCAGGGCGAGGCCGGACACGCGGGTGGTGCCGTAGCTCTCCCCGATGAGGAACTTGGGCGAGCGCCAGCGGTCGTGGCGGCTGACCCAGTTACTCACCCAGTCGGCCAGGTACCGGATGTCGGGATTGACGCCGAAGAACTGCTCCCGGTCGGCGCCCTCCACCATGCGGCTGAAGCCGGTATTCACGGGATTGACGTAGACGATGTCGGTCACGTCGAGCACCGAGTAGGGGTTGTCGCTGATGCCGTAGGGCTGCACGGGGTAGCCCTCGTCGTCGATGTTGAGGACCTTCGGCCCGGTGTAGGCCAAGTGCATCCACACCGAGGCCGAGCCGGGGCCTCCGTTGAAGCTGATGAGCAGGGGCCGGTTGGGGTCGGGGCCGTCGAGCGTACGGGTATAGTAGGTATAGTGCAGGCCGGCGGTTACCTTGCCGGCCTCATCGTACACGGGCTGGACGCCGGTTTCTACGCGGTAGGCCACGTTCTGGCCCTTGATCCGCACGCTGTTCTCCGAAATGATCATCGTATCCAAGGGCAGGTGGCGGCTGTGCTCCTGGGCAAAGAGGGAAAGAGTGGAAAGAATAGCGAACACCAGCAGTAGCGATCGTGACATATAGGTAGCGTTGAACGTTTGCGTAGCGAACAGCCGGCCGTCGGGAGCTCACCGCCCACCCACCCGCCGGCCGCTACGCAGAGCTAAAGTATCCAAAAATTGAAAGGGACCCTTCGTCAGTGGCGGGAATTCTTCTCCAGCAACCCCTACCAGCACCTGCTCGTGACCTCGTGGCAGTACGCCCGGGGCATGCGCGGGCGTTACCTGCTGATCTACGGCATGTTCCTCTGCGTCAACCTGATCGTTTCCGTCCAGCCCATCATCTTCGGCTACTTCGTCAACTACCTGCAGGAGGGAAAGGGCGACCTCGTCACCGCCGCCTGGATCTACGGGGGAGCGTATATGGCCACCATACTCGGCTTCTGGGCCTTTCAGTGGCCGGCCCGCCTGATGGAGCGCCGCCTGGCCTACGACATCAGCCGCCGCCTGCTCCTGGAAACCTACGACCGCGTCGTCCACCTGCCCCTCGACTGGCACCGCCGCCACCACAGCGGGGACACCATCAACCGCACGCGTAAGGCCTACGAGGCCCTCAAGACCTTCTTCGACGACGGCTTCGTGTACTTCCAGACCCTGGTGCGCATGTTCCTCTCCATCGTGGCCATCATCTGGTTCAGCGCGCTCTTCGGCGGGGTCGCGGGTGCAACGGGGGTGCTGGTAGTGCTGGCCGTGCTCGCCTTCGACCGCCCCCTCATCGCCGCCACCCAGGAGACCAACGAGCGGGAGAACGAATTGCTGGCCGGCCTATCGGACAACCTCGGCAACATCATCACCGTCACCACCCTCCGGCTCGGCAAGCAGACCTCCAAGCAGATCGACAAGCGCGTCTCGGCGGTGTGGCCCCCCTTCCTGCGCATCACCCGCCTCAACGAGCAAAAGTGGTTCACCACCGGGGTGCTGATCGGACTCATGTACGTGGCCATCACCGTCGGCTACGTGTACCAGAACTATGTGCCGGGGCAGGTTTTCTTGGTGGGCGGACTGGTCACCCTCATCGGCTACGTCACCCAGTTCGCCAATATGTTCAACGCCCTGACGGGGCAGTACAACACCATCATCCGCCTGCGGGCCGACCTCTCGGCCATCGACCCCATCACCGCGGCCTACCGGGAACGGTCGCGCCCCGATCTGCTCCCCGGAAGCAAGCCCCTCAAGGACTGGCAGGAAATCGGGATCGACGGGCTGTCCTTCACCTACGACCGGGAAAGCGAGGAGGCCCACGGCCTGTCCGACATCCGCCTCCGCCTCGGCCGGGGCAAGCGCATCGCCTTCATCGGCCCCAGCGGCAGCGGCAAGACCACCCTGCTGTACAACCTGCGCGGCCTGTATCCGCCCGACGCCATCACCGTCACCTTTGACGGCCGCCCCGCCGACTCGCCCGCCCAGCTCTTCGAGCAGACGACGCTGATCCCCCAGACCCCCGAGATCTTCGAGGAGACCATCCTGCAGAACCTCACCATGGGCCTGCCCCGCAAGCCGGCCGCGATCGACCGGGCCATCCACCTGGCTGCGATGCAGGACGTCATCACCAAATCCGAGCACGGCCTCCAGACCTGGCTCTCCGAGGGCGGCGCCAACCTCAGCGGGGGGCAGCGGCAGCGCCTCAGCATCGCCCGGGGCCTGCTGGCCGCCGACTCCTCCACCCTGCTGCTGCTCGACGAGCCCACCAGCAGCCTCGACCCCCGCTCGGACAAGCTGGTCTACGAGCGCCTCTTCGCCGCCTACCCCGACAAGACCATCGTCTCCACCCTCCACCGCCTCCACCTGCTGCGCGACTTCGACTACATCTACTACCTGGAAGAAGGAAAAATCCGCCACGAGGGCACCCTGGAAGAGCTGCTGGCCGGGAGTGAGGCGTTTCGGGTACTTTGGCGGGGGGGGGCGGGAGGAGTGGATTAGTGGATGCCTGCCGTACTCCGGGCCTTGGCGACCAGGGCCGTTAGGCGTCGGGCAATAGGTAGCAGACGGGTAATCTCCGATTTATCGACCCGGACGTCCGACTCCAGAAGCAGCTCAAGCCAGTAGACGGTCTCATCCAATTCCTCGACGGTGATGCTCAGCTTGGCGAAGAATTCCTTCTTCGATCGGGCTCTACACGCCGCGCGGTAATTGGCTCCCATCGAGGTAGCGGATTTCAGCACCTGAAATCGAATGGTATTCAGCGCAGGAGAGGAGGGGCTCCTATTCATCAGATTGATTATGTCGATGGCCAATTGCTTCATGCGGCCTCTCACCTCTTCTACAAACGCTACTTTTTCTTAACTACCATAGCGTGTTTCGGGTTCAAACAAATTGTTCATCTCAAAGCAGTTTAGAGTACAATTGTAAACAAAGGTTTTAAAATAGGACCACCCATCCACTCCTCCACCCATCCACCCCTCCCAAAACCCAACAACAATCCTTACCCCGTCGTCAACTACCAGCCACTCGTAGAACTAAATTGGATACCAGTAACACCAGGGACCACTTTACCGAGTATTCGTAACCGGAACCACCAGGTTCACATTCGGATACCGCCATGCTTTCGCCCAATCCTACAAAAATGCTGGGCCAGCTGATGCCCTTCGGCATCCTCTTCTTTCTGTCCAGCCTCTTCTTTTTCGTGATCGAGTCCGCAGCCCTGGAAGACCACGCTCCGGCGTCCGCCACCGCTACCGGCCCTCCCTTCTCCATCTATGCCTTCGGGGCCCTGATGATGACCGCCGTCGGACTGATGGTCGGCTACCTGGAGCTGTACGTACTCAATGGCCTTTTTGCTCGGCGGACGCTGTTGAAAAAAGTCGCCTACAAATTGGCGATCTACCTGGTCGAGATACACCTCGTCGTGGTGGTAACCTTTCCGATCGCGACGGCCATAGAATTGGGGACCTTCCCGTTTACCGAACTGGTGGGGAATAAGCTGGCCCTTTACCTGCTCAGCCGTACCCACCTCAGCACCTGCCTGCAACTCGGGGTGACCATCGCCCTCGCCGTTTTCTACGCTCAGATCGGCCAGCACATCGGGCTCACTACCCTCCTGAATTACCTGACCGGCAAGTACCATACGCCGCGGGAGGAAGCACGTATCTTCCTCTTCGCCGATATGACCTCCTCCACCGCCATCGCCGAACGGCTCGGTCACCTCCGCTATTTTGACCTGCTGCGGGAATACTACGCCGATCTCTCGCGCGCCATCGGGCGGTACTCGGGGGAAATACACGAGTACGTGGGCGACGAAGTGGTCGTCTCCTGGCCCTACCGCGAGGGCATCCACGCCGACAACTGCCTGCGGTGCTTTTTCGCCATGCGCGCCAACCTCCAGGAAAAGGAGGACACCTACCGACTCCGCTTCGGGGTAGCCCCGGCCTTCAAGGCCGCCCTGCACGGTGGGCGGGTCACCACGGGCGAGATCGGCGTGGCCAAAAAGCAAATCGTTTTCACCGGCGACGTGCTCAATGCTACGGCCCGGATGCTTGCCCTGTGTAGCGATTACCATACCGACCTGCTCTTGTCGGATAGTATCCTTCAGGAACTTTCGCAGGGCGCCGGCCGCCGCGCAACCGCACTCGGGTCGCGCAGTCTGCGGGGCAAGCTCGATCCGGTTACCCTCTACACGATCGTGGAAGCCCCCCCGGTCCACTCCCCCGTTTCTTCCCGCGAACTATACCCTCAACCAGCTTGAATACCAAGCCACCCTGCCGCCTTGCTGCCGTTGTGCGGGGTCGCGGGTGCCCGGGGTTTACCGCGAAGATCGTAGGTTAGCGGTTTATCACCGGATCCGTCCCCCAGGGCGCATCCCCTGCGTAAACCACTGACCGATCAAACGCATTCCCCCACCCCTCATCATGCTCTTCGCCATCATCGTCGCGGTGACGGCGCTGACCTACCTGCTGCCGGCCGGTTTGTACGCGCGGACCGAGGTCGAGGGGCGCCTGCAGGTGATCCCGGGAAGCTTCGCCGAGGTATCCCCTACCCCGGTTAGCTTCTTCGGTATGTTCCGGGCCTTCCCGGAGGGCTACCGGCTGGCGACGCCCGTGATCTTCATCTGCCTGGCCAGCGCGCTGATGTTCTCGGTGCTGGAGGCGACCCGGACCATCGAAAACGCGGTGGGTCGGCTCGTATACCGCATGGGGATGAAGCGGGCGGAGCTGCTGCTGGTGCTGCTGACCTTCGTCTACGGCATGCTGGGCGTACTGGTCGGCTACGAAAACAACATCGCGACGGTACCGATCGCGGTGGTCGTCGTCCTGGCCCTCGGGGGCGACCTGGTGCTGGCGGCGGCCGTGAGCCTGGGGGGGATGACGGTCGCTTTCGGCCTCTCCCCGATCAATCCCTACACCGTCGGGATCGGGCACGAGATCGCCGGACTTCCGCTCTTCAGCGGGTGGTGGCTGCGCAGCATCCTGTGTTTCGGCGCCCTGGCGATCACCGCCGGGTACAACGTGCGCTACTACCGCCGATTACTGGCCGATCCGGAATCCGGTATCGGACGCGGGCTGGACACTACCGGCCTGTCCCTCTCCCGCCCCCTGGAAGATTACCGGATCAGCGGCCGCAACTGGTGGCTGCTGGGCGTGTTCCTGCTGGGACTGGCGACCGTGCTGTATGGCGTCTTCACCTGGAGTTTCGGCATCAATGAGATCTCCGCCGTCTTCCTGATCGTGATGACGGTATCTGCCCTGACCAGCGGCCTGAGTGCCCGCGCCATCACCGATTCCGCCATGCACGCGGTGGCGGAAATGGCCCCGGCTACCTTCATCATCGGCATGGCCGCGACGGTCAAGGTCATCCTGGAGCAGGGGCAGATCCAGGACACCATCAGCTACGGCCTCGCACTGGCGCTCGACGGCCTGCCGACTTACGCCTCGGCGGTAGGCATGTCGATCGGGCAGAGCGGCATCAACCTGCTGATTCCCAGCGGCAGCGGACAGGCACTGGCTACCCTGCCGGTCATGATCCCGCTGGGCCGGGCCCTGGACCTCAGTCCGCAGATCTCCATCCTCGCCTTCCAGATCGGGGACGGGGTGACCAACCTGTTCAATCCTTCGCTGGGCGGACTCGTGGCCATGCTGGGAGTTTGCCGGGTCCCCTTTGATCGCTGGCTGCGGTTCATCCTGCCGCTGACGGGCATTGTGCTCCTGTGGGCCTGGGCGGGCCTCCTGCTGGCCGTGGCGGTGGGGTATCAGTAGCGGGTACTTCGGATTTCAGGCGCGCTCTTCGGGTTCCTTTTCGAAGCCGGGGGAATAGAGAATGATCACCTGAACACAAACGGCCAGAATGAGCAGCGCCCCGATCTCGAGCTGGGTAAACAGATCCGCCAAGCCAACGGCCTCCTTCCCCGCAAATAACTGCCGGCGGCCCTCCTTCATCTGGATCGCGGAGAGTTCCACCAATTCTTCCTTGACGGTTTCGAGGGACTCCATCACCTCCCTCCTGGAGACCTGCCCGGTAGCCAGCGCGTCCTCCCGCTCCTTTAGCTCCCGCAGACTCGCCTTCAGTCGATCGAACACCACTTCCTCCTGTGGGGTAAGCGTGGTAGCCGCGAAGCGGTCAATGGCTTGCCCGATGCCGGCGTGCCCGGTAGTGATCCGGTCGACCGGCGGCGGGGAACCGGCGGAGGCATAACCGATCTCCTTTTCCCAGACCTCCTTGGATATATCCAGGATTATATCCTGGGCTACGAGCCGATCCGCGTAGATCGCCTCGATCGAGTCCTTCATCACCCGAAAATTTTGCCGATCGACCAGGTTGGTGGTGAGTACCAGGAGAAAAACCAGTACAATGCCCAGCACCCACTTTATTTTATTAAAGACCGTCATGGATAAAGGAGTTGAGGAAATAACAAAGGGAGCTCAAGTATACTCTTTTTAGGAACCGGCGTCCCCGCCTTTGCTGCGGCAGTTCGCCGCGCGATGGACGCCGGTCCACCTAAAGCGCATCCGGAGGCCTACAGATTCCCCGATTTGGCCCCGCGGTTCTTGTAGCGCGGCCCGAATAATTTGGGCTTGCCGGATACCGGTACCGCGGAGGAGTCTACGGGAGTGGCAGCAGGCTTTCGGTTTTTATAGGCGGGTCCGAATTGCCGTAGCGGTACATACGCAGCCGGTAAAGGCGGCACCGCGCGGTTCAGGGTGAGCAGCCTCCCGGCGGCATTCTTATTCTTATAGTGGGGACCGAATTTCACCAGCGCTTCTATGCGCCGCAACTCGTCGTTCAGCACTTCGCCGGGGGGGATCGAATCAGTCAGGCCAGTGGGTGCCTGGGCCGTCGACGCCTTGCTCAGCAGGAAGAGGAAGAGCAGGGCGAAGAAAAAGGGAAGGGGAGTTTCACGTCGCATGGTCGGTAATGTTTACCCATTAAACAAAGCATCATTCGCAAAGTTGATAGTATCACTATCATTTTAAATAGGATTACTAGCTGTGCGGTTTATCTCTTTTGACCTCATTCTACCGGCCGGCTTCCGGAACTCCGGTACGTACGGAAGGCTACCGCAGGGGATGGCGCAAGCGGGCGGAGGCTGAATACGATTCAGGATGGAACCGCCGGGTCATGGGGGAGCACTGGCGAATCAATTCGTCTTAACAACCGAATATACTCGAACTTCTCGCGTTTGAGGAGGGCACCGACCAATGATTATACCGACATTTACAGGCGCGCGCCGGCAGTTTTCTTCCGCCTCCTACCGATCGTCAGTTTGGCCCGTATACACCCCGTACCGGCCATATCCGGATACCCGCTTAGTAGCGGTATACACCCTGGATCGTGTTGACCTGATTCCCCTACCATTTTACCCCATATGTTTATGCGCATTTTTTCTTTTCGGGCGGCAGCCTTACTACCACTCTCCCTCCTTGCTTTTTCCTGCGAACAGGAACCCACCGTCGAAATACTGGAGATCGACACCCCCGCTCCCCTGTTCATGGATTTGCCTACCGCCAAAACGGGCACGGGCTCCCTGGGTAAAAGCGCCGATACGCTTCGGTACACCGTAGCCATGGCCGAGTACCTCACCGACGGCGAGTCGGAGGAACTCGGCAACACCATCTTCTTTAACGATCGCGGCAACAAGCAACTGGACTTCGACTTCGTGCCCGGTCAGTCACTCGACGGCACCGATGCCATCTCGTACTACATCGACGAGACCCGCGCCTCCGCGGACATCCCCGCCTCCCTCAGCACCGCGGCCATCGTGCGCTCGATGAATACCTGGGAAGGCGTTTCCTGCTCCGATCTCGGCCTCTACCGCACACCCGGCGACGGACGGGCGACGGGTTACTACGGGGCGCTGCTCGGCTACGGCGGCAGCTACCGTTACGTGGCCGACGTGGTCCACGCCGGCTGGCTGCCCGCGGGCTTCTTCGACCGGGTAGCTCCCAACGGGAGCCGCTCCATCCTGGGCGTCACCTTTACCATCGTCTTCATTAATGCCGACGGTACCCCGCAGGACGCCGACAACGACGGCAAGGGCGACGTCGCCTGGCGCGAGATCTACTACAACGACCGCTTCTCCTGGGGCGACGGCAGCGGCATCGACATCGAGACCGTCTCCCTCCACGAGTCCGGCCATGGACTCAGCCAGGCCCACTTCGGCAAGGGATTCCGCAAGAAAAAGACCGGCGAGGTCCACTACGCGCCCCGCGCGGTCATGAACGCCACCTACTCCGGCCTCCAGACCGACATCAAGGGCACCGACAACGGCGGCCACTGCAGCAACTGGGCCAACTGGCCGAACAACTAACCACTATTTACCCCATTATCAGGAAGGCTCCGCCCGTTTGGGTGGGGTCTTCTTTTTTGCGGGTGCGCTGGTGCAAAGGGGAATTAATCTGCCGATCCAGCCGCTGGAGGCTGGCTCGGCGCCAACCCTCCGAGGTCTTGCTGCACACCAGCCCGCACACACCAGACTGCTTATCTTCGCCCCATGCCCAATCCCGCCACCGACAAACGCCTTTTCCTGCTCGACGGCCACGCGCTGGTCTACCGCGCCCACTTCGCCTTCATCAACCGGCCGCTGATCAACTCCAAGGGGATCAATACCTCGGCAATGCACGGCTTTACGCGCACGCTCTGGGACCTGATGAAGAACCAGGAGCCTACCCACCTGGCGGTCGTCTTCGACCCCGAGGGCCCCACCTTCCGCCACGAAATGGCCCCGGACTACAAGGCCAACCGCGAGGAGCAGCCGGAGGACATCGGCATCGCCTTCCCCTACATCCACCAGATCCTGCAGGCCTTTAAAATCCCCATCATCATCGTGCCCAACTTCGAGGCGGACGACGTGATCGGCACCCTGTCGAAGCAGGCGGCACGGGCGGGCTACGAGGTCTGGATGGTGACGCCCGACAAGGATTACGGCCAGCTGGTGGAAGAAAAGATCCACATGTACAAACCCAGCCGCATGGGCAACGGCATCGAGATTCTCGGCGTGAAGGAGATCAACGAAAAGTGGGGCATCGTACACCCCCTGCAGGTGATCGACATGCTGGGCCTGATGGGCGACTCGGTCGACAACATCCCCGGCGTCCCCGGCATCGGCCCGAAGACCGCCCAGAAATTCATCGAGCAGTACGGCAGCATGGAAGAGCTGCTGGCCAACACCGACCAGATCCGCGGCAAGAACCAGGAGCGGCTCCGGGAATTCCGCGACCAGGCCATCCTCAGCAAGAAACTGGCCACCATCGACCTTGAGGTACCGATCCAGTTCGACCCGGATGCCTACCTGATCGAGCCCTTCGACCGGGATTACCTCACGGATGTTTTCCGCGAACTGGAATTCCGCAGCATCGCCAACGAGATCCTCGGCATTGAGGAAGAAGCGCCTAAACCAGCGAGTGCCCAGGGTGACTTGTTTGCTCCGGCCGCTTCCGCTGCACCCGCGTCCGCGCCCCGTAGTTCATACAAGGAGCCGGTGGCCCACGCCATCGCCGACGACAACATTGCCAACACCGAGCAGCAGTACCACAAGGCCGAGAGCCCAGAGGATCGCGCCGGCTTGGTGGCCGAGCTGAGTAAGCAGAAACTGATCTCCTTCGACACCGAAACGACCAGCGTAGACCCGACGACGGCCGAGCTGGTGGGCATGTCCTTCGCCTGGAAAAGCGGCGAGGCGTACTACGTGCCCGTCCCCGCCGGCCGTCAGGAAGCCGAAGCGATCGTAGCCGAATTCGCGCCCGTGCTGGCGGATGAAGGCATCGACAAAGTCGGGCAGAACGTGAAGTACGACATGATCGTGCTGCAGCGCTACGGCGCCGAAGTGAAGGGCAAGCTGCTCGACACCATGATCATGCATTACCTGCTGCACCCCGACAAGCGGCACAAGATGGACATCCTCAGCGAGGAGTACCTCAACTACAAGCCGGTGCCTATCGAGGCCCTTATCGGCAAGGGAAAAAAACAGCTGACCATGCGCGACGTACCCGTCGACAAGGTCGTGGACTACGCCTGCGAAGACGCCGACATCACCCTGCGCCTCTACCACGCCCTCTGGCCGGAACTGGTGGAAGAGGAACTGGTGGAACTCTACGAAACGGTGGAAGCGCCGCTCATCCCCGTGCTACGCGACATCGAGCTCTCGGGCATTAACCTTGACGGCGACTTCCTCACCACCTACAGCAAAGTCCTCACCGAAGACCTGCAGAACATCGAGCGGGAGATTTATAAAATGGCCGGTTCCGAATTCAACATCGGCTCGCCGAAGCAGATCGGGGAGATCCTCTTCGGGCGCATGGGCGTGCCGTATAAGGGCAGCAAGACCAAGACCGGTCAGTACAAAACGGACGAATCCACCTTGGCGGAAGTCAGCACGGACTTCCCGATCGTTAAGCTCATCCTCCGCCACCGCAGCCTCAGCAAGCTGCTCGGTACCTACGTGGATGCCCTGCCCCTGCTGATGAACGAGGACGGCCGCATCCACTCCAGCTTCAACCAGACCATCGCGGCCACGGGGCGCCTCAGCAGCAACAATCCGAACCTGCAGAACATCCCGGTCCGTACCCCCGAGGGCGCGGAGATTCGCAAGGCCTTCATCCCCCGCAACGCCGATCACGTGCTGCTGGCTTCCGACTACTCCCAGATCGAGCTGCGCCTCGTCGCCTCCCTGAGTAAGGATGAGGGCATGCTCGATGCCTTCCGGACCGGCAAGGACATCCACACCGCCACCGCGGCCCTCATCTTCAGCGTCCCCTACGAAAAGGTGACCCGCCTGCAGCGGTACCAGGCCAAGACCATCAACTTCGCCATCCTCTACGGCGCCGGTGCTCAGCGCCTCACCCAGGAGCTCGAGATCAGCCGGGCCGAGGCCAGCCAGTTGATCGCCAACTACTACGAGCGCTTCACCGGCCTGCGCCAGTTTATGAGCGGCACGGTGGAGCAAGCCAAGGAAGAGGGCTACGTCACTACTCTCCTCGGCCGCAAGCGCAGTTTGCGCGACATCAACAGCCGCAGCAGCCTTGCCCGCTCCAACGCCGAGCGCATGGCCATGAACACCCCCATCCAGGGCACCGCCGCCGACATGATCAAGATCGCCATGATCCGCATCCACCAGGCCCTGCGGGAGCAGGGATTCGAAACCCGCATGGTCCTTCAGGTACACGACGAACTCGTATTCGACGCCCCCCGCAGCGAGGTCGAACGCGTCACCCCCCTCATCGAGCAACTCATGCGCGAGGCCATCCCGAACCTGGACGTGCCGATCGTGGTGGAGACCGGGGTCGGGGAAAACTGGCTGGAAGCGCATTAGTAGACGCGCTTCGCGCTGGGGTATGGGTTAGACGCTGCGCTGGGTTAGAGGGCTGCGCCGGTAGAGCGCTTCGCGCGGTAGATGGGTGTTTATTAGGGGGATTAGCTATTCGTTTCCCGACCTGCCTCCGTCTACCGCGAGCGCAGCGAGCTCTAATCCCCGAGCCATTTTTTGCAAAGCAAAAAAAGGCGAACTGGCTTCGCCAGTTCGCCCGAACATTAACCAAAAACCCAGCAAAAAGACATGACCTTAACAGGTGCGATCAGTGCTCCCGGTGAGGGGTAGCGACCGCGATAACAGTCACGTCGAGCAGGAAGTCGCCGCTACGCTGGGCGGCGGCCCCGGGTTGCGGGGTGGCACGTTCAGCGGAAGTTCGAATTGACCTTCCGGTTTTTGTAGGACCGGTACACCATTCCCGAAAGCAGGAGAGTGCACTGTTTGTTATAAAATGGGAGCCCCGTGGTAAATGTTCGTCCCTCCTCCGGCTTTAGCGGGCGGTTAGGTCGGCGGAGCCCGGGCGGGGCAAACAAGCGCCCCGGCTATCCGTTGGAGTACCTGCAATGCCAGAAAAACAACCTACCATGCAACTCACCAAAGAGCAGACCGCAGAGAAGAAAGCCGTCGCCACCCACCTCCTGACCATGAAGGAAAACTCATATAAAAACATGATGGAGATCCAGGTCTCCGACATGGACGAAGCGGAAACCACGAATGACAACGTCCACAATATGTTTGAGGACGGGAAGGTCGACCAGTCCCTCAACCGGGTAGAAGCCCGCTCCTCGGTCGTCGAAGCCCTGCAGCACGACATCAACGTCCTGTCCAATCTGGAGGATATCGAGCCCACCGCGGAGATCCAACTCGGCGACATCATCGAGACCGACAAGGGCAATTTCTTCGTCGGCGCCGCCAGCGACGCCTTTGAGGTCAACGGCAAATCCTACCGGGGAATTTCCGTCGACAGCCCCCTCTACCTCGCCCTCCGCGGCAAGCACAACGGCGACTCCGTGGAGATCAACGGAGCAACCTACACGCTCAAAAACTCCTATTAACCCCCCCCGGTCATCCACCTACTGCGGAGGCGCTGAGTTACTTCAGCGCCTCCGTTCAATTACGCCCATGACCCTCCGCGAAGCCCAGGATACCGTCGACCAGTGGGTCACCACCACCGGCATCCGCTACTACGATCCCCTCACCAATACCGCCATCCTGATGGAGGAAACCGGGGAGGTCGCCCGCCTGATGGCCCGACTTTACGGCGAACAGTCCTTTAAGCGCCCGGAAGATGAAGCGGCGGCCCCGGCACAACTGGGGGACGAACTCGCGGACCTCCTCTTCATCGTCCTCTGCCTGGCCAACCAGACCGGCACCGACCTCACGGCGGCCCTGGCGGCCAACCTCGAGAAAAAGACCCGCCGCGACACCGACCGCCACCGCAACAATCCAAAACTTCGTTCAGAAGAGGGGTAGCTTCATTCCGTACACCTGCCCGCCCGTCTCCAGACTCACGACGTACAGTCCCGGTACATACCGGCGATCCAGGGATAGTTGCTGCGCGCCGGCAGGCTGTGTCCCACTAAAGACCGTTTGCAGCCGGCGACCCAGGGCATCATACAGGTGCACGGCTACCCGGCCCGCGGCCTGCAGCGTGTAGGAGATACTTACTTCATTTCCCCGACGCCGGAGGGTAAGCCCGGGATCCACCCGTTGCGGGGAAGCGGCCACCGCCGTGCTGTCGGCGCAGCTCAGCCCCAATCCGGGGATGCGCGGATAGGTGGCGCCGAGTACCGCATCGACCAGTTCGTCGTCGAGGCAGAGCCAGCGGCTCAGTACCGTGGCGTAGACGGCACGAAAATCCGTTTCCGCCTGCAGGTTACCGGTTTGGTCGGGGTTCCCCAGGTCGGGAGGTGCGCCGACGGTGCCGTTGCCTTCCAGTCCGGGACCGAACAGGAACAGCGGCGCGCCGGCCCCATGGTCAGTGCCGGCGGAGCCGTTCTCGGCTACGCGGCGACCGAATTCGCTGAAGGTCATGGTCAGCACCCGTTCGTCGGTTCCGTCCTGGCCCAGGTCGGCGTAGAACTGTGCCACGTTGCGGGCTACGGAATCTAGTAAGCTTCCGTGCTCCTCCGCTTGCTTGGCGTGGGTATCGAAGCCGTCCAGCTCGACCACGAACAGGCGGGTACGGAGTCCGCCCCGCAACAGGCGGGCCACCAGGGCGAGCTGCCGGCCGAGCGTGTCGTCGAGGTAGTCGCCGTCATTTCGTCCCGCAGCGTAGGTATCCGCCAACACGCCGGCGTAGCGGAACGTCGTGTTGGCCACCGCCCGCAGGTAGCCGAGTTGTTCACCGTAGCCGCAGTCGGGCAGGCCCTCGAGGTCATACAGCCGGCCGGTGCGGGCGATCTCGTAGAGTTTTTCGGGGTCGTTGGTAGATACCGCGTAGTTGAAGTCACCGGGTCCGTTAAAGAGCAGGTTGCCCGCTCCGCCGATCTGGATCGCCGGCGGGGTATCCGGCGGGTTGCTGAGGTAGTCGGGGTAAGTCCGCTCCAGGTAGCGGCCGAGTACGCCGCTACCGACCACCTCCTCCGCACCGGAGCCGCTGGCCCAAATATCGGCGGAGCGAAAGTGACTGAGGCTCTGCTCCGGATAGCCTACGTTGCGCACCACCCGCAGGGCACCTTGCTGCCAGAGCCCCTGCAGCGGAGCGAGCCGGGGATGGAGGGCGAGGTCGGCCGTCAGTTTTACCGCCTGCCCCTGCGGAATATGGACGGTGGGGCGCGCCGCTTTATAGGTACCGAAATCGTGGAGGGGGATGCAGGTATTCAGCCCGTCGTTGCCCCCCTTCAGGCGAAGCAGTACCAGCACCCGGTCGTCCGGTGCCCCGGCGAGCGCCACCAGCAGCGGGGAATCCCAGAGCGTCTGCACCGGCAGCTTACTCAGCACCAGCGACCCCGCCCCTACTCCGAAGAGGTCGCGCAGGAAGTGCCGCCGCGAATGGTCGTGGTGCTGGGGACAGGTAGATGCGAGCGGGTGGGACATAGGTCAGGTGAGCTGAAATTCGGGTTGGCGGGCCAGGTGCCGGAGCAGGAGGGTAATTTGCCAGGAAGCGGAGCCCCAGGCGAGTGACCACTGCTTGTTCGCGTAATAATTGGCCGGAACTTCCCAGCGGAAGACGGCGGTGGCCAGGGCATAGGCCGCCTCATCCGGCAACCCCCGAGGCAGGAAAAAGTCGGCGATGGCCCGCGTCACTTCGGCCGGATCGTTGCTGTTGGCCGTGAGCGCGATCGCCCAGTCGGGGTAGGTCCGTTCGTTGTGGTTGTGCACCGCCCAGGCGAAGCCGTCCATAAACTCCCAGCGCAGGGTGAGGCGGTTGGAGTCGATCCAGGCGCGGTTGCCCGGCCAGCCCGCCACGTCGGGCGGTTCGCCCGGTTGCTGGCCCAGGGTAGCGATGCCCCAGAATCCCCAGCGGCGGCGGTTTTCGAAGTCGCCGAAGGCTCCTTGCCGCAGAAAGGACGTCATCAGCTCGACCGGCCCCTTTACCTGCACTCCCCGGTGCGCATCATCGAAGAAGTGCGCACTTTGAAAGAGCTGCCGGAGCACGGGGAGGATCTCGTAGTCCTGGTCGCGGAAGGTGGTGGCCAGCTGGTCGACGACCGCCTCGTCGGGCTCGGGATTAACGAAGTAGCGGTAAAGCTTGCGGCAGATGAAGCGGCTGATGGCCTCCCCGCGCTCCGCGAAGAGCAAGTCGATGAGCCCGCCGACGTCGTAATTGCCGGTCTTGCCGAAAATCGTTTTCGCCCCATTGTCGAAGCCCTGCGGGGTGTACCGGAGCGGTGTGCAGTACCCCACCCAGCCGTTCCAGCCGGTAAGGGCGCGGCTGGCTTCGGTGACGTCCTCCTGGGTGTACCCCGTATTTTCCCCCAGGGTAAAGAGCTCGAACAGCTCGCGGGCGTAGTTTTCGTTGGGGCTCTCCTTCCGGTTCTCCAGGCCGTTGAGAAATACGAGCATGGCCGGGGTAAGCGTGATCTCCCGGACGAAGGTGCGCAGGTTGCCGAAAGCGTTACGCGTCAGGACGTCGAAATAGTGGTAGTGGTAGGCAGGACAGGAGTGGCTTTCGTACTGGGTGACGAAGTGGTCGTGCCAGAACAGCACCAGCTTCTCCCGTATCCCATAGGCAATGCCACGATCGAGGAAATCGTCCATGAGCTCCAGGTAGGCTTCGAACGGCTCGCGACCGTCCGCTTCGAAACGGGCGTAGTCCCAGTCGGCCCAATCCGGAGCGGGCGGCAGGGCGCGGGCGGCGGCCTGGTCAAGCAGGGCATCCACCACCTCACCGGGGGGAAGGGCGAGGGACCCGGCGATTTCCTCCAGGGTGGCCCCGTACCCCAGCCTCCGGTACAGGTGCTGTACGCGGGAAGTATCCCAGGGAGCTCCGGGAAGGGGGACGAAGGGGGCCAGTCCTGCGGTGCTGCAGTTCATACTTGAGTACCGTAAGATAGGCGTGCCGGGTCGCTGCTGCAACCTTCTGGAGAATTTCCGGGCGGCGGTCCAGATAGTTATCGGGAGTGCGGGGGAAGTGGAATCCCCGGACGATTCATCCGGCCAATTTCAAACATTTTATATAATCATATTATTTATAATTTGGGGTTTATCGCTAATAAGTGAATTTTTATTCGCTGATTTATGTGATTTTGCTTGCGGGAGACCCACAACGTGTTTATATTTGTAGCGTCGCAAAACAAAAGCAGTTTCAAACAAACAGGATAATGGCAGATAATCACAAAGACACCGCCGCCAAGCTGAAGGCGCTCCAGATGACGATTGACCGGCTGGACAAGGCCTACGGAAAAGGTACCATCATGCGCCTTGGCGAAAGCCAGGCCGCGAACGTGGAGGCGATCCCCACCGGTTCCCTCGGACTTGACGTAGCCGTCGGCATCGGCGGCTTCCCCAAGGGCCGCATCATCGAAATTTACGGTCCGGAAAGCTCCGGTAAGACCACCCTGGCGATTCACGCCATCGCCGAATGCCAGAAGCGCGGCGGCATTGCCGCCATCGTGGATGCGGAGCACGCCTTCGATCGCTTCTACGCCCAGAGCCTCGGCGTGGATACCGACAACCTCCTTATTTCTCAGCCCGATAACGGTGAGCAGGCCCTGGAGATCGCCGAGAACCTCATCCGTTCGGGTGCCGTCGACATCCTCGTCGTCGACTCCGTAGCCGCGCTCGTGCCCCGCGCCGAGATCGAAGGTGAGATGGGAGACAGCAAAATGGGCCTTCAGGCCCGCCTGATGTCCCAGGCCATGCGTAAGCTCACCGGTACGATCGGCAAGACCGGCTGCTGCTGCATTTTCATCAACCAGCTGCGCGAGAAAATCGGCGTCATGTTCGGCAACCCCGAGACGACCACCGGTGGCAACGCCCTGAAGTTCTACGCTTCGATGCGGATCGACATCCGCCGCACCGGTGCGGCCATCAAGGACAAGGAAGGCAACGTCGTGGGCAACCACGTCAAGGTGAAGGTGGCGAAGAACAAACTCGCCCCCCCCTTCCGCATCGCGGAGTTCGACATCATGTACGGCGAGGGCATCTCCAAGTCGGGTGAGATCGTTGACCTGGGCGTTGACCAGGACATCATCCAGAAGTCCGGTGCCTGGTACGCCTACGACGATGCCAAGATTGCCCAGGGCCGCGAGGCCGCCAAGCAGTTCATGATGGACAACCCCGAGGTAGCCGACGAGATCGAAGCCAAGATCAAGGCCAAGCTCATGGGCATCCAGGAAGAAGCCCGCGCCAACCGCAACGGAAAAGGACGAGTTGCCGACGCTGAAGAAGCGATCGCCTAAGTAGTCCACCACGGAACGCGTTTAAAACGCCCGCCCCGATTATCGGAGCGGGCGTTTTTCGTGAAAGCGGTACCTTTGCTCCTCCCCAAACTTCCCGACATGAACCGTGACTCCGCCGTATTCGACCGTATTGACCGCGAACTCGAGCGGCAACGCCATGGGATCGAGCTCATCGCCTCCGAAAATTTCACCAGCGCCGCCGTCATGGAGGCCGTAGGCAGCTGCCTCACCAACAAGTACGCCGAAGGCTACCCCGGTAAGCGGTACTACGGCGGTTGCGAGGTAGTCGACGAGATCGAGCAATTGGCCATCGACCGTCTCCGTGAGCTCTTCGGAGCGGAGTACGCCAACGTACAGCCCCATTCGGGGGCCCAGGCGAATGCCGCCGTTTTCCTCGCCTGCCTGAAGCCCGGCGACAAGACGCTCGGCTTCTCCCTCAGCCACGGGGGTCACCTCAGTCACGGACACCCCGCCAACTTCAGCGGCAAGCACTTCCAGGCTAATTTCTACGGCGTCGAGGAGGAAACCGGGCGGGTAGATATGGACAAGGTGGCCGAAAAGGCCCGGGAGGTACAGCCCAAGCTGATCATTTGTGGCGCTTCCGCGTATAGCCGCGACTGGGACTACGCTCGTTTCCGGGAGATCGCCGACGAGGTCGGTGCCCTGCTGCTGGCCGACATCGCCCACCCCGCCGGCCTCATCGCCGCCGGCCTGCTCAACGACCCGATGCCACACTGCCACATCGTGACCAGCACTACCCACAAGACCCTGCGGGGACCCCGTGGCGGCATCATCATGATGGGGAAAGACTTCGACAATCCCTGGGGGCGCACCACCAAGAAGGGCAACACCATCCAGATGAGCAGCATCCTCAACAGCGCGGTATTTCCCGGCATGCAGGGAGGCCCGCTGGAACACGTCATCGCCGGTAAGGCGATCGCATTCGGGGAGTGCCTGTCCGAAGACTGGAAAGCCTACGGCAAGCAGGTGATCGCCAATGCCCGTGCCATGGCGGAGGCCCTCACGGAGCGCGGTTACCACATCATCAGCGGCGGCACCGACAACCACAGCATGCTCATCGACCTGAGCAATAAGGACATCAGTGGCCGTGATGCCGAGGAAGCCCTCGGCAAGGCCGAGATCACCCTCAACAAGAATATGGTGCCCTTCGACAAGAAGTCAGCCATGGTGACTAGCGGCATCCGGATCGGCACCGCCGCCATCACCACCCGCGGCTTCAAGGAAGAAGATTGCCGGCAAACGGTCGAGTGGCTGGATGCGGTCATCAGCAATCCCGGGGACGAGAAACTCCTAGACCGCGTGCGGGGAGAGGTGCACAACTTCATGGAGCGCTTTCCACTCTACTCCGGACAGCTCGTCAGCTAACCGGGCGCCGGCCTGGAGTGCCGGGCAAAGATTCGCATGGTGTTCACATTATTCCCGAATTTTTAACCAACTCTTCGTACCCGGTACGTACATTAATGCCGTTGTATAGGCGGACACTCTGGTGTCGCCCTTTCATCCAGCTGCATTTTCCAGCTTACTATTCCCCGGTGTCATGAAGCTTTTCTGCTCTTTCCTTTGCTTTGCGCTTTGCTGTGTATTTCTTTCGCCCGCCCTGTCCGCTCAGAAAGTATACCGCGGAGACCTTTCCCAACTGACCGCTCCCGAGCAACGGTGGGTAGATTCCGTGTATGCTTCCATGTCTCAAGACGAGCGCATCGGACAGCTCTTCATGATCCGGGCCCACAGCGACCTCGGGGCAGACCACATCGCCAGCGTAGAAAAGCAGATCAGGGAATACCACGTCGGAGGTCTCTGCTTCTTCCAGGGCACCCCGGAAAAGCAGCTCGAGCTCACCAATACGTACCAGGCCCTGAGTAGGCTGCCGCTCATGGTCAGCATGGACGCGGAGTGGGGGCTCGGTATGCGGCTCCCCGACCAGACCATCAGCTACCCGAAGCAGCTGGCCCTCGGAGCCATTCGCAATAATCAGCTCATCTACGATATGGGTGCCGAGATCGCCCGCCAGATGCACCGCCTGGGCGTGAACGTAAGCTTCAGCCCGGTCCTCGACATCAACAATAATCCCAACAACCCCGTCATCGCGACCCGCTCCTTCGGGGAAGACCGCTACAACGTCACCGCCAAGGGGTATATGTACATGAAGGGCCTGCAGGACAACGGCATCCTGGCCAGCGCCAAGCACTTTCCCGGCCACGGCGATACGGACGTCGACTCCCACCTCGACCTCCCCGTCATCCCCCACAACCGCGCCCGCCTCGACAGCATTGAGCTCTACCCCTTTCGGGCACTGATTCGCTACGGCATCGGCAGCATGATGGCGGCCCACCTACAGATCCCCGCCCTGGATCCCCGCCCCAACCGCCCGTCTTCCCTCAGCAAGCCGATCGTCACCGACCTGCTGCGCAACGAGCTGGGCTTCACCGGCCTGATCTTTACCGACGGACTGGAAATGAAGGGGGTCACCAAGCACTACGGACACGGGGAAGTGGAAGCGGAAGCGATCGCGGCCGGATCCGACATCCTGCTGCTGCCCGAAGATATTTCCGCCTCCTTTACCGCGATCAAGCGTTACCTGGACGAGGGAAAGATCACCTCCGCGGGCCTGGAGGAAAAAGTGCGCCGCGTGCTGCTCTCCAAGTACCGCCTCGGGCTGACCCAACCTACCTTCCCCCCGCTGGCCGGCCTCCGTGCCGACCTGAACTCCCCGACCGCCAAGTCCCTCAAGCGGGAACTCTTCGAGGCTTCGATGACCCTGGTGCGCGACGTCGACAAGCTGGTGCCGATCCAACCCACCGAAAAGGGGAAGATCGTCTCCCTCCGCATCGGGGCCGCTAAGCCGACCGCCTTCACCAGTCGCCTCGACGATTACGGTCAGATCACCCACCTCACGACGGCTGCGGAGCCTACGGCAACGGAGAAAAACCAGATCCTGGAACGGATCCGCAACAACGACCTGGTGGTCGTCAGCCTGTACAGCGACGGCAGCCGCTTCATCGAAAAGGTGGCCATCGGCTCCCAGCTGCTGGGACTGCTTCGGGCCATCGACGCCAAGGCCGATCTGATCGTGACCGTGTTCGGCAACCCCTACAGTTTGGCGGCACTGGATGAATTCGGCACCGTACTCGAGGCGTATACCCGCGATGAGGTGGCCCAGGATGCCGCCGCCCAGGCGCTCTTCGGTGCGATCCGCATGACCGGCCGCCTGCCCGTTACCGCCAGCCGCCGCGCGCCGTACAACGCCGGCCTGGAAACCACGGCGAACTTCCGCATGGGCTACGCCGACCCGGAAAGCGTGGGCATCGACGGAGAGAAACTGGTGGCCCGGGTAGATGTCCTGGCTACCGAAGCCATGCGTCAGCACGCCACGCCCGGCATGGTGGTACTCGTGGCCCGCCACGGCAAGATCGTGTTTGAAAAAGCCTACGGCCACCACACCTACAGCAGCGATAGCCGGCTGGTCACGCCGAATGACGTGTACGACCTGGCTTCCGTCACTAAGGTTGCCGCTACTACCCTCTGCGTGATGAGACTGGTAGACGAGGGCCTGATCGATCTCGACAAGCCCCTGAGCCACTACCTGCCCGAACTGGTTGGGACCAATAAGGAATTTATCACCATCCGCTCCATCCTGGCCCACCGGGCCGGGCTGCACACCTGGATCCCCTTCTACCGCTACACCCTCGGGCCGGGAAGGAACCCCAAGCCGAGCTCGCAGTTTTACCGCACTACCCAGACCGGCAACTTCGTGATTCCCGTCACCGACAAGCTGTTCATGAACAAGTCCTACGTAGACTCGGTGTGGCAGAAGATTTACGACAGCCCCCTCCCTAACGTCGGGCGCTACCGCTACAGCGACCTGGGCTTCTACCTGATGGCCCGGCTTGTCGACCGCGTCAGCGGCCTCACCGTGGATGAATTCGCGGCCCGCTACTTCTACCGCCCCATGGGCCTGGAGTCGATGACCTTCAATCCCTTGCGCACCATTTCCCGAGACCGTATCCCTCCGACCGAGATCGATAAATATTTCCGGATGTGTACCATCCAGGGCTACGTGCACGATATGGGAGCAGGAATGATGGGAGGCGTCAGTGGCCACGCGGGGCTGTTTGGCTCGGCCCACGACATTGCTGCGCTCTTCCAAATGATCCTGCAGGAAGGATCCTACGGCGGCAAGCGGTACCTGAGTCCGGAGGTCATCGCGGAATTTACCAGTCGCTTTCCGGGAGACCGGCGTCGTGGACTCGGCTTTGACATGAAGCAACTCGACACCCACCTGAGCCTGAACGTTTCGGTGAAATCCTCCGCCCGCACCTTCGGTCACCTGGGCTTTACCGGTACCGCGGTATGGGCAGACCCCGAGGACGACCTGGTGTACGTCTTTCTCTCCAACCGGACCTATCCGGACATGGAAAACAACAAGCTCAGCAAGCTGGATACCCGCAAGGGCATGCAGACCGCCGTTTATGAGGCCATCGTGCCCGAAACCCGCTACGAATCCGCTACTGCCAAATTGGGCAAATTGCCCTAGCGGGGGAGGTTACTCTGTCCGCCACTAAGGGCCTTAAACAGGTAGCCGGCAGGCATCTGGGTACTGAGTTCCATGCCGTTGAGTACCGCAAATTCATTGAGCCGGTCCTGGGGGATCCGGGCATCCACCAGCGCTTGCTGCAGCGTCTTTGCCCGGTCGACGGTGACGATCTTGATGCGCTCCGGCTGACGGTTGAGTTTGCTTTGGTCAGTAAGTTTGGCAAAACTTCCAATGCTTCCCTGGATCGCGTTGGCGTAGCTGTTGAAGTTCTGAGCCAGGGATAAGCCGGCCATCATGTACACGTTGCCACCGTAGGAGAGGAAGCTGGCCATGGTCCGCAGCGTCTGGGTCTGTCCGCTTTGTTGGTCCTGCTGAACGATATCGCCGATAATGGTAGTGGCGGGGAGGCCGTTGATGGCACGGTCGCTGGTGCTGGCGACCTGGATCTTATTTTGCTGGATAAACTGCTGGGCAGCCGCCTGGGCATCGGAGCCTTCCGCCAGGCGCATTTGTATAATGGCATTCTGATCCGCGCTCACCATTTGCACCATGGTAGGCGAATTGATCAGTTGCCAGCCGGAGGGGATACCGAACTGAAACTTCAGGGTCGGATGGTAAAACGCACTGCCCTCTATGAATCCCTGGTTGGGATCGGAACCGTACAGCAGGCCGTCGATCCGCTGGAGGTAGCTGTTCCGGTCAACCTCGAAGGTGGTTCTTGGGGAGGCAGCTTGTGCTTCCTTCGCGAGTTCTTCCACGTTCGCCTCCCGGTTAAGCGGATCGGGGTGGGTACTCAGGAAGCTGGGGGCCCGATTTTCGGCACCACCGCTCAATTTATCGAGGGTACCGAAAAAGCCGGCCATCTCCCGGGCATCGTAGCCGATAGCGGTGGAATACTTTACGCCGAGTTCGTCAGACTGGCTCTCGGCATCGCGGCCGAACTTGAGAAAAAGCAGCTGCATACCCTGCATCAGGGATTGTCCCTGGTTCGCCAGCTCGGGAGAGAGGATCATTCCACCGATCAGGCCGATCTGGGCCACCTGTTGCTTACTCTGCTGGGCGACCGTATGGCGCGCCGTAACGTGCCCGATCTCGTGCCCGAGCACTCCCGCAAACTGGGCCTCATTGTTAAAGTGTGCCATGATGCCGCGGGTGAAGTAGACAAATCCCCCCGGTACGGCAAAGGCATTCACCACTTCGGAATCGACGAGTCGGAACGTCCAGGGCAGGTTGGGCCGCTCGGAAATGGCCGCCATGGCTTTACCCTTCTCGCTCAGGAAGGACTGCAATTGCGGATCGTCGTAGATGCCGAACTCCGCGACCACCTGGGGGTCGTACTCCTGCCCCATCTGAATTTCGCTTTCCTCCGAAATAAGCGAGAGCTGCCTTTTCCCCGTTACCGGATTGGTGGCGCAGCTCGGAAGGATAAAACCCAGCGCTACGACCAAACAGAGGGAAGAAAGGCGGGAAAGGGAAGCGTACATATGTTGTTGAGGACTGATTTACTCTCCTAGAAGTCAGCTTGGCCTAGATAAGTTTGGTCCTTAAGATATGCTTAGGACTGCAGCACGGCTCCCGTTCCGGGCCGCGAGGGATATACCGCAAATCCCGTAACCGGATCGAAGGTCACGCCACTGGCCGGATCGGCGGCGATCAGCATTGCTCCGTCCAAATCGGCGTAGTCGAGCTCCGGCAGCAATTGGGCGATGGCGCTGATCCCCACGCTGCTTTCCGTCATACAGCCCGCCATGACATGCAGACCCAGCTCCCGCGCCCGCGCGATCATGCGCCGGGCCGGAAGAAGGCCACCGCACTTCACCACTTTGATGTTGATGCCGGAGAAGTACTCGGCGCAGGCAGCTACGTCCCCCTCCGTCTGGCAACTCTCGTCGGCCAGCACCGGCAGCAGGGAATGTCGTTTCACCTCGCGCATTCCCGCCAGGTCCCCCGGCTGGAGCGGCTGCTCGATGAACACGACCCCGAGGTCCCGCAGCGGGCCGGAGAAGTCAATGGCCTGCCTGGCGCTCCAGCCCGTGTTGGCGTCTACGTAAAAGGGGGCTTCGGTATGTTCCCGCAGGGCGCGGATGAGGGCCAGGTCATCGTCGCCCCCGCCCAGTTTGATCTTGTAGACAGGCCAGGGAAAAGCTCGGAGCTTGCGCACCATTTCGTCTACGGGCGCCAGGCCGATGGTGTAGCAGGTGGGGATATGGCGGCTGCGGTCCTGCTCCCACAGCATGCCCAGCCGTACACCTTCCACTTTCGCCCACAGGTCGTGCAGCGCCACATCGATCGCGCACCGCAGAAAGGGGTTCAAATCCGCCGGCAGGAACTGCAGGATGTCCCGCATCCCCTCATTCCCTTTACCCTTCCATCCCTGCACCGAGAAGGGCGCGAGCGCGGGTGCCAGGGTTTCCAGTTCCGCCGTACACCGCTGGCTGTCTAGTCCGTAGTAGCGGGTCATGGGAGCTTCGCCGAGTCCGTTGAGTCCGCCGTCGGTCAGTTCGACGATGAGGGTGGGCTGCTCCGTACGGCTTTCGTGGGCGATGCGGAAGGGGTCGCGCAGGGGGAGGGTTTTGGGGTGGACGGTTAGGGTCATTGTTTTATAGCTTATAGCTTATAGCTTATAGCTTATAGCGCCTCTTGTTTCGGGGGTTCACGCTGCACCTGCGTTCCCGCAAGAAAATTTACGCTAGTCTACAGAAACGCGTCAGCTTATAGCTTATAGCTTATAGCTTATAGCTTATAGCTTATAGCTTATAGCTTATAGCTTGAAGTGCTTGGTGTCTCGGTGGTTCACGCTGCACCTGCGTTCCCGCAATAAAAATTACGCGAGTCTACAGAAACGCCTCCGATACAAGCCTATGTGCTATATGCTATACGCTATCCCCTACCCGCTACCCGCTACTTCTGACGGAAGAAAATAGTAATCGGCACGCCCGTGAAATCGAAGTGCTCGCGGAGCTGGTTTTCGAGGTAGTTCTTATAGCTGTCCTTGACGTGCTGGGGGTGGTTGCAGAAGAAGGCGAAGGCGGGGTAGGCCAGCGGGAGCTGGGAGACGAACTTGATGGAGATGACCCGACCGCGGGAGCTGGGGGGGGCGTACTTCTCGATGGCCGGGAGCATCACGTCGTTGAGCTGGGAGGTGGGGATGCGGCGGGTGCGGTTGGCGTAGACCTGCTCGGCGGCCTCGATGGTCTGCATGATGCGCTGCTTCTCGGTGACGCTCATGAAGATGACGGGCAGGTCGTTGAAGGGGGCGAAGCGGCGGCGGATCTCGGCCTCGAGGTCGCGGATGGTGTTGGTTTCCTTGTTCTGGACGAGGTCCCACTTATTGATCGCGATGACGATGCCCTTGTTGTTCTTCTGGGCGAGGCGGAAGATGGCAAGGTCCTGGGACTCTACCAGGTCGGTGGCGTCGATCATGAGGATGCAGACGTCGGCCTTCTCGATGGCGCGGATGGCCCGCATGACGGAGTAGTACTCCAGGTTCTCGTGCACCTTGGCCTTCTTGCGGATGCCGGCGGTATCGATGAGGATGAATTCCTTCCCGAACTTATTGTAGTGGCTGTTGATGCTGTCGCGGGTGGTGCCGGCGATGTCGGTGACGATGTTGCGTTCCTCCCCCAGCAGGGCATTGATGAAGCTGGACTTTCCGGCATTCGGCTGCCCCACGATGGCCAGCTGCATCAGCTCCGTTTCCTCCTCCTCGTACTGGGTGACGTACTCGACGGTGGCATCCAGCAACTCCCCCGTACCGCTGCCGGTGACGGAGGAGAGGAAGAAGGTCTCTTCGAAGCCGAGCGACCAGAACTCGTTGGCTTCCAGTTGCCGGCGGTTGTTGTCGACCTTGTTGACGGCCAGGAGGACCGGTTTGGTCGAGCGGCGCAGCATCTGGGTGATCTCCTCGTCGAGGTCGGTGATGCCGGTAGTCACGTCGACCATGAAGATGATGACGGTAGCCTCCTCGATGGCGATGATCACCTGCTCGCGGATGGCGACTTCGAAGACGTCGTCGCTGTTGCGGACGAAACCACCGGTGTCGACGACCGCGAAGTCCTTGCCGTTCCAGACGCTGTTGCCGTACTGCCGGTCGCGGGTGACGCCGCTCTGGTTGTCGACGATGCTCTGCCGGATGCCGATCAGGCGGTTGAAGAGGGTCGATTTCCCCACGTTGGGGCGGCCGACGATGGCGACGATATCCATAAATTAAAAGTTTAGCTCGGTGGGTACTCCGGCACGGTAGTAAAAATAGCGGGACGGACGGGGTATGCGGGGCAAACCTACCACATTATTCAAACAGGGTATACTGCTTGCCTTGCGCTAACAGGGTAAAGCTTTTGCGGTGGTGCTTGGTTGCACCGTAGGCTTCGATCGCCGCGCGGAGGGCCCGGGTCGGATAGCCGCGGTTGGTGTGCCAGCCGAACTGGGGATACGCCGCGTGCAGCGCCAGCATGTGGGCGTCCCGGTGCGTCTTGGCCAGGATTCCGGCGGCGGCGATGGACTGGTACTTGCCGTCCCCCTTGATCACGCACAGGTGGTCGATCCCCGGGTAGGGGATGAAAAATTTACCGTCGATGAGCAGGAAGTCGGGCGGGTGGCTCAGGGTGTCGACCGCCCGGTGCATGGCGCAGTAGCTGGACTGGAAGATGTTGTGGCGGTCGATCTCGTCTACGCTGTAGCTGGCGACCGACCAGGCGAGGGCGTCGGCTTCGATTTCTTTGCGGAGGGCATCGCGGGTAGCCTCATCCAGTTGCTTGCTGTCGTTGAGCCTGGGATTGCTGTACCCCGGCGGCAGGATCACGGCGGCGGCAAACACGGGGCCGGCCAGGCAGCCACGGCCGGCTTCGTCGCAGCCTGCCTCTATGTGGTCCGGCAAATAGTAAGCTGATAGCACGGTTGATTCAGTAATGCCGGTAGCACTGAAGGATGAGACAGGTGGTAACGTCTTCTTCTTCCGAAACTTGATAGACCAACCTGTGCTCTCTGCTTAGTCTCCTGGACCAAAATCCCTGCAATTCAAACTTAAGGGCCTCCGGCTTACCGGTACCCTGGTAAGGAGTACGAGATATTTCTTTAAGGAGGGCCCGCAGCTTTTTGGACAGCCGTGGATCCTTATCCAATAACTCACAGTAGTCTTCCCAGGCATTCGCGGTAAAGAGGACGTTCATACGTCTGCCGCTTCGTCTAGTGCCGCTGATTCCTTCACTACGACCTTGCCCGCCTTCAGTTGACGCATACTTTCCAGGAGCCTGTCCCGATTCACCGGACTGGATAACAAGTGCTCTGTCTCTTTGATGGAATTATACTCCCTAAGCGAGATAATAACTACGCCGGAGTCTTCCACCCCATCCCTGGGTATAATGATGGTTTCATGGTCGTCTTCCACGAGATCCATGTACTTCTTAATGTTCGCCCGGAGGTGAGAAACCGTGATGGCTTGCATGGTGCTTGTTTATTGGCAAACGTACAACATTATGTACATGTTGGCAAGCCCCCCTTAATTTAACGCGTCCGCAACCGAATCACCGGGCAAACGATCTCCTCCAGGCTGATGCCGCCGTGCTGGAAGGTATCGCGGTAGTAGTTGTTGTAGTAATTGTAGCTGTTGGGGTAGAGGAAGAACTTGTCCTCCTTGGCGAAGATGAAGCTGCTGCTCAGGTTGGGGCGGGGCAGCTTGGCTTCCTTGGGTTCGCGGACTTCCAGCACGTCCTTATTCTCGTACTGCAGGTTGCGGCCGACCTTATAGCGGAGGTTGGTGCTGGTGTCGCGGTCGCCGACGACCCGGCTGGGGGTGTTGACGCGGATGGTGCCGTGGTCGGTGGTGACGATGAGGGTGATGTCGCGCTCGGCCAGGCGGCGGAGGGTGGCCCAGAGGGGGCTGTTCTCAAACCAGCTGCGGGTCAGGCTGCGGTAGGCTTTTTCGTCGCCGGCCAGCTCCTTGAGTACCTCCATTTCGGTGCGGGCATGGCTCAGCATGTCGATGAAGTTGTAGACGATGACGCTGAAGTCGTTGTTGAGGAAATCCAGGGCGCGGTCCTGCATCTGGCGGGCGAAGTTGGTGCGGGTGACCTTGGTGTACTCCCACTTGATGTCGCCGCGGCGCATCAGGCGCTCGAACTGCTTGCCGAGCAGGTCGGCCTCGTGGTTGTTCTTGCCGCCCTCGTCGCTGTCGTTGAGCCACCAGTCCTTGTAGTGGCGCTCGATCTCCGAGGGCCACATGCCGGCGAAGATGGCGTTGCGGCTGTACTGGGTGGCCGTGGGCAGGATGCTGTAGAAATAGTCCTCCTCCTCCACGCGGTAGAGCTGGGTGAGCATGGGCTCGATCACCTTCCACTGGTCGAAGCGCATGTTATCGAGCAGCACCATCACGGTGGGGCGTTCCTTGCCGATGTGGGGCAAGACCTTTTCGCGCATCAGGTTGTGCGACATCACGGGGGCGTCGTCGCCGTTCACCCAGTCCAGGTAGTTCCGCTCGACGAACTTGGAGAATTCCGCGTTCGCCTCCCGCTTCTGTACGGCGAGGATCTCGCCCATCTGCTCGCTGTTGCTGTCGTCCAGCTTGAGCTCCCAGTTGATGATCTTCTTGTAGACGTCGACCCACTCTTCCTTATTCAGGCCGCTGTTGATCTGCATGAGCAGCTGGCGGAAATCCTGCTGGTAGTCGCTGCTGGTCTTTTCGCGTACCAGACGCTTTTCGTCGACGATCTTCTTCAGCGTGAGCAGGATCTGGGAAGGGTTGACGGGCTTGATGAGGTAGTCGGTGATCTGGCTGCCGATGGCTTCTTCCATCACGTCTTCGGCCTCGTTCTTGGTGATCATCACGACGGGGATGGACGGCTGGAGTTCCTTGATCCGGGAAAGCGTTTCGAGACCGGTAAGCCCCGGCATACTCTCATCGAGAAACACGATATCGATGTCCTTCGTGTTCTCCATCTCTTCCAGCGCATCGTGTCCGTTGGTAACGGTGACGACCTCGTAACCTTTCTTGCGCAGAAAAATCAGTTGCGGCTTGAAGAGGTCAATCTCGTCGTCGGCCCAGAGGATCTTGATGCTGTCCATAAAGTTTGTTTGTGCTTGGGTGTATGTAATGGTAGGCTTAACGAGGCCCGGCGGTTGGAAGTTGTTTATGGGCCGGCGGGGCCGCGGGTGCAAGGGTCCGCAGGCCGGCTTCCCCGCACCCGCGTACCCGCCCCCTCCGCTTAACAGGGGTGAAACCCCGGGTGCGGGGGACGAACCGGCCTACCGGGGGAACTAAACAATTGTCACTACAATCACTTACTTTTGTGCGCCGTACCTAAAGCACTGGCAAGCAATACGCTAAACATCTATGATGGAAAATTTCAAGCTCCTGAAGGCCGTATGTGAAACCCCGGGAGTCTCGGGCTTTGAACGCAGGATACGCGAGCTGATTCTCCGCGAACTGGGCCCCCTCGCCGATGAGGTGAGCATCGACAATATGGGCAACGTGATCGCCCTGCGCCGGGGCCGGGAGCGCAAGCGGGTCATGGTGGCCGCCCACATGGACGAGATCGGCTTCATCGTCAACTACATCGACGACAAGGGCTTCCTCCGCTTCCTCCCCCTCGGGGGCTTCGACCCCAAGACCCTTACCGCCCAACGGGTGGTCGTGCACGGGCGACGCGACCTCATCGGCGTCATGGGTAGCAAGCCCATCCACATCATGAAGCAGGAGGAACGCAACAAGGTGGTGCCGATCACCGACTACTTCATCGACCTGGGCCTGCCCAAGGAAGAGGTCGAGAAGGTGGTAGCTATCGGCGACCCCATCACCCGGGAGCGGGAACTGATCGAGGTCGGCGCCTGCGTGACGGGAAAGTCCCTGGACAACCGCGTCTCCGTGTTCATCCTCCTGGAAGTCCTGCGCAGGCTGAAGGGGCAGGACCTGCCGTACGACCTCTACGCCACCTTCACGGTGCAGGAGGAAGTCGGGCTGCGGGGCGCGATGGGCAGCGTCGGCGCGATCAATCCGGACTTCGGCTTCGGCCTCGACGTGACCATCGCCTACGACGTACCGGGGGGATCCCCCCAGGAGCGGGTGACCGGCCTCGGCGAAGGGGCCGCGATCAAGATCCTCGACGGGTCGGTCATTTCTGACTACCGGATGGTGAGCTACCTCAAGCAGGTCGCCCGGCGCAACGAAGTCACCACCCAACTCGAGCTCCTGCCCGCCGGCGGCACCGATACGGCCGCCCTCCAGCGCTACGGCAAGCAAAGCAGCATCGCGGGCGCCATCTCCATTCCCCTGCGCAATATGCACCAGGTCATCGAAATGGCCCATAAGGAGGACATCGCCCAGTGCATCGCCCTGCTTGCCTCCGCCATCCGGGAACTCGACCAGTATGACTGGGACTTCTCCGCCAACCACGACCATCCCTCCGACCACCCGGATAAGACGGACGGCGGCAACTTCGATTGGATGTAGGGTAGACGCGCCTCGCGCTGGGGTAGACGGCGCAGCGAGCTCTACCCCGCGAAGCGTCTAATAATCTTTAGCTTTGCGGCGTTCGACAACTCCAATCGATGAATTATGGGTAAACTGCATCGCCTCCACCAGCTGACCGGCTGGGTCGTATTCCTGATTACGGCCACCGTATTGCTGCTTAGCGTAGAGCGCACGGGGAGCCTGTGGGATGTAGGGGAGTTTATCCTGGGGGCCTACAAGCTGCAGGTCGTACACCCTCCCGGAGCACCGCTCTTCCTCCTGATCGGACGGATGTTTGCCGGGCTAGGGAGTCTGCTGTCCGACGATCCGGCCTTTATCGCGGCCTGTGTAAACGGAATGTCGGCCCTCTGTACCGCTTTCGGCGCCACCTTCCTGGCGTGGTCAACGATCCGCTTCGGGCTGTTGTCCCTGACGGGACGCGACGAGCACGCGGAGATCGGGGGAGGACAGGTCGTTGCCGTAGCCGGTGGTGGCCTGGTCGCCGGACTGTGCGCCGCCTTCACCACCTCCGTCTGGTTTTCGGCCGTGGAAGGGGAGGTGTACGCCATGTCGTTCTTCTTTACCTGTATGACCGTCTGGGCGGCGGTGCGCTACTACGCCACGGCGCGTGACCGCGACCACATCGCGTATCGCTGGCTGATCTTCAGTATCTTCTGTATCGGGCTTTCCTCGGGGGTTCACCTCCTGAGCATCCTGGTGCTGCCCTTCATTACGCTGCTGTTTTACCTGCGGGAGCGGGATGGCTTATTCCTGACCCGGGTGGGCAAAATGGTGGGTTACCTGTTTGCGGCCAGCCTCCTACTGACGGCCGGCGGCTTCGGCGGTAAACTGATCGGTATCGTGGTGGTCGCGGGCCTGACCTACTTCCTGGGGGGACGCAAACTGCCCCACTGGATGCAATTCATCGTTGCGGCCGCCTGTGGCGTGCTCCTGATCGGCATCATCCAGACGCTCGTGATCATCGGGGTACCCTCGGTGTGGCAGTGGTTTGAGATCGGGATGGTGAACAGCGGCCTGCCGGTACACATCGGCATCTTGCCCACGCTGATCGCCTACGGGGGCTTGGTCTACCTGGCCTTCCGCTACGCCCACCGCCACGGCGACCAGGGCGTACAACTGGTGGCCATGGGCATCACGACCATCCTGATCGCGTACAGCGTGATCGCCGTAGTCATCATCCGGGCCGACGCCAAGACGCCGGTCAATATGAATAACCCGGACAACGTCACCAGCCTCCTGCCCTACCTCAACCGCGAGCAGTACGGCGAGCGGAGCCTGATCTACGGTCCGCACTTCGAAGCCCAGCTCACCGGCACCCCGCTGACCGACCGCTACGGACTCGTCGACGGCAGATACGAGTACACCAATTATAAGGTCGACGCGGAGTACGAGAAGGACAAGCAGATGTTTTTCCCCCGCATGTACGACGGCAGCCAGGGCCGCCCCGGCCTGTACAAGCGCTGGATGGGCCTCGATCCCTCCCAGCCCCTCCCCGCCGGACGGCCCAACGCGATCGACAACGTCAAGTTCTTCTTCAACTACCAGCTCGGATGGATGTACTGGCGCTACTTCATGTGGAACTTTTCCGGGCGGCAGAACGGACAGCAGGGCTACTTCAGCTGGGACGAGAGCAACGGCAACTGGATCACCGGCATCGACTTCCTCGACGAAATGCGCCTCGGCAACCTGGACGAACTGCCCGACAGCTTCCGCGACGACCCGTCGCGCAACACCTACTTCCTGCTGCCCTTCCTCTTCGGCCTCCTGGGCCTGTTATGGCATTCGGGCCGGCGCGGGGAGGAATTCCTGGCCCTGCTGGCGCTCTTCGTCATCACCGGCATCGGCATCTCGGTCTACACCAACCAGCCCCCGAACGAGCCCCGGGAGCGCGACTACGTACTGGTGGGCTCCTTCTTCGTTTTCTGTATGTGGATCGGCCTGGCCGTGCCGGCGCTGTACGAACTGATCAAGCAGCAATTCCGGGCGCGGGGTGCCGTAGTGGCCGCCGGGGTATCCGCCCTGGTGCTGGTGGCCCCTATCCTGATGGTGACCCAGAACTGGAACGACCACAACCGCTCCCACCACACCGCCGCCCGCGACTACGCCCACAACTTCCTGGAGTCGGTGGACCAGAACGCCATCATCTTCACCTACGGCGACAACGACACCTATCCCCTGTGGTACGCCCAGGAGGTAGAAGGCATCCGCACGGACGTCCGGGTCGTCAACCTGAGCCTCATTGCCGTAGACTGGTACATCGACCTGCTCCGCTACCAGATGAACGAATCGCCGGTCATCGACCTGCAACTCACCCAGGACCAGATGCGGGGCAAGCTGCGCAACAACGTGCAGTACTACAACCCCCGCAGTCCCGACGCCCCCTGCAGCTCCGGCCCCGCCATCACCCTGGAGACCTTCATGAACGAGCTGGCGACCGACAAGAACCTCCCCGTACAGGGCGGCCGCGTGATCGAGACGGTCTACCCGTCCTGCAACGTGAGCATCCGGGTCGATCCGGGACGCCTGGCGCAGGCCCCCTGGCTGTCCCCCGCCGGTGAACCCGTGGTACAGAGCATCCCCGTCAGGATTGATGCACGGTCCATGCAGAAGGACGAGATCGCCATCCTGGACATCATCAACTCCAACTTCTACAAGCGCCCGATCTACTTCGCGGTGACCTGTCAGCCTTCGAAATTCATGGGACTGGAGGATCACATGCAACTCGAGGGCCTCGCCCTGCAGCTGACGGCGACCAAAACTGCCTCCCAGACGGATCGCTACCAAAACATCGGTGCCGGGGGCATCGACGTAGACAAGAACTACGAGCTGATCATGAACGAGTGGACGTGGGGCCACTTCGACGACGTCGATACCTACGTCAACACCAGCTACGCGCCAGCTATCCAGTCGATGCGCGGCGTGATGTTGCGCACGATGGACGCGTTGATGGAGCGCGGTGATACCGAGCGGGCCCTGGCGGTCGGGGACAAGTACTTTTCGTCCTTCCCCAACATGAACTTCCCCTTCTACTACGAGGCCTTCATCATGCTCGACCCCTACTTCCGCAGCGGGAACAGCGCACGGGCCGCCGACGTGATCGAACAGCTGGCGCGGAACACCGCGGATCGCCTCCGCTACTACGACAGCCTCGATCCCCAGGTACGGGACGAAAGCTATTTTTACGAGAACCGACAGGGGCAAGCCATCGCGCAGCAGCTGATCCTTCAACTCAGGAACAGCAACAACGAGGAATTGCGTAACCGTGTGGAGGGCATCCTGTCCAACTACCTTTACCTGGCGGAAGCGCCGGGGCCGGGATAAATCCATGGATAAGCAAAAGTTTGGCACCGCGCCGGTATTCTTCACGGCCATTTCCACCATCCTGGGGGCGATCATGTTCCTGCGCTTCGGTTTTGCGGTGGGCATGGTGGGACTGGCGGGGACCATCGGTATCATCCTGATCGGCCACGCGGTAACTATCCCTACGGCCATGGCCATCGCCGAGATCGCCACCAACCAAAAGGTGGAGGGCGGCGGGGAGTACTACATCATCTCGCGCAGCTTCGGACTGGTCATCGGCTCGACCATCGGCATGGCCCTCTTTATGTCGCAGGCCATTTCGGTGGCCTTCTACATCATGGCCTTTACCGAGGCCTTTAAGCCCTTGCTCGACTGGGTAAGGGAGACCTACGTGCTGCTGCCGTGGGCCGATACCCTGCTGGGCTATCCCCAGACCATCGGCATTCCCGCCCTGCTGCTGCTCACCCTGCTGATCCTGACCAAGGGGGCGGACCTGGGCGTCAAGGTGCTCTACTCCGTGGTAGCTACCCTGGCCGTTGCGCTGATCGCCTTTTTCCTGGGCAGCACCGAGTACTCCGAAACGCACTCGGTAGCCTTCTTCAACAGCTACAGCGCGGAGGCTACCGCTACTACAGCCGTGCTGGAAGACCTCGTGGCGAACGGCGAGGTGGTGGCCCGCCCCGCCCCGCCCCCACCCCCGGAGCAGCCGGCACCCGCTTTACCGGTGCTGAGCTTCTTTACCGTCTTCGCCATCATTTTTCCGGCCTTCACGGGCATGACGGCGGGCGTGGGCCTGTCGGGCGACCTGCGCGATCCCGGCAGGTCGATTCCCCGCGGCACCCTTGCCGCGACCATCGGCGGGATGGTCGTGTACGTCTTCATGGCGTGGAAACTGGCTGCTTCGGCGCCGCCGGAAGCCCTGGCCGATACGACCAACCTCATTATGTCGGACATCGCCTGGCAGGGTTGGTGGTTGATCCCGCTGGGCCTGGCGGCGGCGACCATCTCCTCCGCCCTCGGCTCCATCCTGGTGGCGCCCCGGACGCTGCAGGCGATTGCGGCCGACAATATCTTCCCGGCCACCGGCATCAACCAGTTTCTGGCCCGCGGCAAGGGGGAGCGTAATGAGCCCTATAATGCCAGTCTGATCACGGTGGTGCTGGCGGCCTTTTTCATCCTGCTGGGGGCCCTGGACAGCGTGGCGGAGATCATCTCCATGTTCTTCATGGTGACCTACGGCTCCCTCTGCCTCATCAGCTTCCTCAACCACTTCGCCGCCGACCCGAGCTACCGGCCCACCTTCAAATCCAAGTGGTACGTATCGCTCTTCGGGGCGATCGCCTGTTTCGGGCTGATGTTCTTCATGAACTCGACCTACGCGGCGGCGGCCGTGGTGTTCATCGGACTGCTGTACGTGTACATCGCCTACAGCAATCCCGACAAGCGGAGCCTGGCGCTCATCTTCCAGGGGGTCATCTTCCAGGTCAGCCGGCGGATCCAGATCTTCCTGCAGAAGGCCGACAAGGAGGAAAAGAAGAGCTGGCGCCCGAGCGTGATCGCGGTGAGCGACGCCACCTTCACCCGCCTGGGCGCCTTCGACCTGCTGCGGTGGCTTTCCCAGAAGTACGGCTTCGGCACCTACCTGCACTACATCAACGGCTACCTGAGTCACGACACCAGCGGGGCGGCCGCCGTAACCAAGCAGCGGATCATCCGCATGGCGGAAACGACCGAGAGCCGCATCTACGTCGATACCATCGTGTCGCCGTCCTATACCTCGGCCATTGCCCAGATCATTCAGTTTCCGGGCATCGCGGGTACCGACAACAACCTCCTGCTGCTGGAATACTCGAAGCAGAGCGGCGAGGGTCTGGCCGATATCATCGACAACTTCAAGCTGATCAAGTCGGTCGACTTCAACATCATCATCCTGGGCCTGTCGGAGCGCGGCTTCGGCCTTAAGCGGACCATCCACGTGTGGGTGACCCGCGCCCACTACCAGAGTGCCAACCTGATGATCCTGCTGGCCTACATCATGACGGGCCACAGCGACTGGAAGAACGCCGAGATCCGGCTCTTCGCCGTATTCGAGGAATCCAAGATGGCCGAAGAGGAACAGCGGATGTACGACCTCATCGAGACCGGGCAGCTTCCCATCAGCCGCAACAACATCGACGTTCTCTGCCGCCGCGACGGCGACGACTCCCGCAGCGTGATCGCCCACCGTTCGGGCGAGGCCGACCTGGTGATCCTGGGCTTCCGCGACGAGGCGCTCAAACGATTGAAGGGAGACCTCTTTGCGGGATACGAGGACATTGGCAACGTCCTGTTCGTGAATGCTTCGGAGGAGGTGAAGATCCGGTAGTGAGCCGGGGCTCGTCCTAAGCCCCAAGGGCATATAGTGACTCCGTAACGTTAGCCGGAGTGAGTATCCGTACCTGACCGACAAGGTGCGGACCTTCGTAGATTTCCAATACATTTTCCGGATACAGCAAATGTACAGGTGCCTCCTCTGATATGAACGTGGCAACGGCGTACCATACTCCTTGCTCATCCTGGTCAAGTAAGTTGAGACCCAGGCTCCAGTGACTTGTTTTATCACCTTCGCGGACTACTGTAGTCGGACGATAGAGCCCAGGGCCCAGTGGCCGTGACCCCCCTTCCCGGGAAGACAACATTTTCACTGCTACAATCACTTTCATGCTCATACAACGCTGGTTACTGACAGGATGGTTGCATCCTGTAATTGGTCAATTTCTGCGTACCGGGCTGGACCAACTCCATCAAGATAATCCGTTTGATACAGAGTTCTTGAGACATCCTCCTCCAAGCTGATTTCCAGAATCAAAACGTTTGCCGGATAGCTTAGCAGTATGGACCACTGCAAAGCATCCGCCATTGATTCGGCAAACCACTTTCCGTACAGGCAATTACCGACAGACCGAAATACGCCCATTACCTGAATATCTTCGTATTCTGCCGAACTCATTGCCCGGTACAGTTTCGTATCAGATTTTTGACTTTAAAGTAAAAAATACCTCCTGCGTGCCACAGCTTACCATCGAATACCTCAGTTTTCCCTCGCCCGAAGACCTCCCAGCCACCGACCGCGAACTCCTGGAAGCCGCCACCGCCGCCCTCCCCCATAGCTATGCCCCCTACTCCAACTTCCAGGTGGCCGCCGCCGCCCGGCTCGAGGACGGCACGATAGCCACCGGCGCCAACATCGAGAATGCCGCTTACCCCATGTGCATTTGCGCCGAGCCGAATACGATGGCCGCCGCTGCTTCCCTCCGCCCGGGCATGCCGGTGGTAGCCATGGCGATCACGGCGAAGGCGCCGGGACGTATCCTGAGCGCGCCGGCCAGTCCGTGCGGCTCCTGCCGGCAAATCCTGAGCGAGCACGAAAGCCGCTTCGGCCATCAGTTGCGGGTGATCCTGCGGGCGGAGACGGGGCCGGTATACGTCTTCGCATCGGCCGGATTGCTCCTCCCCTTCGGCTTTAGTGGGGAGCTGTTGTAGCGTAATTTTACGGTATGCGCCTGACCCTGTTCTTTTTCCTGTTGACTGCTTCCCTGTTTTCCCAGTCCGACGGCTACTTTCAGCAGGAGACGGACTACGCGATCGAGGTACGGCTAGACGATCGTTCCCATACCCTGCACGGCCGGCTGGAACTGACGTACACCAACCACGCGCCGGTGGCCCTCGATTCCATCGTTTTCCACCTCTGGCCCCGGGCCTACCGCGGGGAGAATACCGCCTTCGCCCGCCAGCAGCTGCGCAACGGTGACACCCGTTTTCACTTCGCGGCGGAGGAAGACCGCGGTGACCTTGACAGCCTCAATTTTCGGGTAGCCGGTACCGCGGCGACCTTCCGCTTCACGACGGACCCCGATATCGGCGTGCTGCAACTCCCCGCCCCCCTGGCCCCCGGTGCCTCCACCCGCATCACCACCCCCTTCCGGGTAACGCTACCGGCGAGCTTCAGCCGCCTCGGCCACGTCGGCGAATCCTATCAGATCACCCAGTGGTACCCCAAGCCGGCCGTGTACGACCGCGACGGCTGGCACGCCATGCCCTACCTCGACCAGGGGGAGTGTTACAGTGAGTTCGGTGATTTCCGGGTCACGATCACCCTGCCGGAGAACTACGTGGTGGCGGCCACCGGCGTGCTGCAGGAAGCGGAAGAGCGGGAATGGCTGCTGGCCCGCGCCGACAGTACCCGCCGGGCGCTGGACGCCGCCGGCCCTACCGACCTCTCCGCTACCTACGTGGAGGAGCGGTATCCCGCCAGCTCCCCCGATTATAAAACCCTCACATATACCGCCGAAAAAGTCCACGACTTCGCCTGGTTTGCCGATAAGCGCTTCGGCGTCCTGCACGACACCTTGCATCCCAATAGCCATCGGGGCCCCGCCGCCGCCCCCATTGACGTCTGGTCCTTCTTCACGAAAACGGAGGAGGCTCTTTGGAAAAACTCCACCGACTACATCAAGCGCGCCACCCGCTTTTACTCGGAGCACGTAGGCCCCTACCCCTACCCCCAGGTGACCGGGGTGCAGTCTGCCCTCAGCGCGGGCGGCGGCATGGAGTACCCGATGATCACCGTGATCGGCCTGAGCGGCAGCGGCTACGCCCTCGACGAGGTGCTCGCCCACGAGATCGGCCACAACTGGTTCTACGGCGTCCTGGGCAGCGACGAGCGCGGCCATTCGTGGATGGACGAGGGCCTCAACAGCTACTACGAGGGCCGCTACACCCGGGAGTTCTACCCCCAACGGAGCGGCCGTTTTCAACTGATCCCCGGCCGGGAGGTGGACGTGAACCGGCTCGGCTACCGGTATATGGCCCGCCTCGGCCGCGACCAGGCCCCGGACACCCCCAGCGACCGCCTCGGGCAGATCAACTACTGGATCGCGGCCTACAGCAAGCCGGCGCTGATCCTCGAGGAGCTCGAAGGACAGATCGGGCCGGAGCGCGTGGATGCCGCCTTTCGCAATTACTTCGCTGACGGGCCTACCGCCAGCCCCGGCCCGCCGATTTCCTTGCCGTGATGGAGCGGGAGACCGGCACGGGGGAGTTTATGAACGATGCCCTGACGACTACGCAGCGGGGCCGCTTCAACACGGCTGCCCTGCACCGGGATAGCTCGGCCGGCTTCGGGATCGCCTGGCTGACCGATCAGGAGAGCGCCCGCACCACCCTCTTCGTCACCCCCCTGATCGGCGTCAACGCCCACGACGGCTTCCTGCTCGGCGCGGCCCTGCACAACCGCACCCTGGAGCCCCGCCCCTTCGAGTTCCTGCTCGCCCCCCTCTACGGCCTCAAAAGTAAGCGGCTGGCGGGCTTTGCCGGGGCCCGCTACCGGCTGACCCGTCCGGTGCCCTGGCTGCAACGGGCCGTCCTGAGCGCGGGCGTGCAACGCTTCAGCGACTTCGAGCCGACGGCGGCCCGCCTCGACAGCCTCGACCTGATCTACGGCTATACCCGCACGGCGGTAAAGGCGGAGTTCTTCTTCGACCACCCGGCCGTCAGCCTGCGCGCGAGCAGCCTCTACAGCCAGTTCATCCACCTCGACCAGCAGCGGCCCGACTTTAGTCCGACCGGCGGGCTGCTGGCGGATCCCGAGCACGTTACTACCCGCTTCCTGAGCATCGGCTACCGGAGTGAGTGGGCCCGGGAGATCAATCCCGCCGCCTACGGCCTCCGGCTGGAGTACCGCGACGCGGGCCGGGAGCAGTTCATTAACACCAACTTCCTGCGGCTGGAGGGCACCCTGACGGGCGGCTACCAATACCAGGCGGATAAATTCGTGAGCTGGCGCTTCTTCGGAGGCTACTTCCTGTACCACGCCGCGCGGGAGGGCAACACGTCTCCCGCCACGAGCCTCTCCCTCGTCGACAACGCCGCCAGCGACTACCGGTACGACGACCTTTACTTCGGCCGTAACCGCGACAACGGGTACGAGCAGCAACTGGAGTTGCGGCAGGGCGGCTTCCGGGCCCCGGTCTCCTCCGCCTTCAACTTCGGCCGCTCCAATACCTACCTCACGGCCCTCAACCTGGATGGTGACCTGCCCCTCCCCCTGCCCATCGGGGTCTTCCTCGACGCGGGCGCGTACGGGTACCGGCCCACCATCAGCAGTAGTCCGACCAACCAATTCAACTACGTGGCCGGTCTTTCCGTCAACATCTTCCGGGACCAGTTTCACCTCTACCTGCCCCTGGTCGCCGACGCGGATACCCGCCGACTGCTGGAGGAGCGGGGCAACCTGCTGGAGCGGATGTCGATTCGCCTCAACCTACGTAAACTGCTTCCCTGGCAATGGCTGGACACCCTGCCCTGATTACCTTCACGTCATGACCTTAACCGATTTCTTCCGCTTCGCCTCGGAGCACCACGCCGAAGTGCTGATCTACTTTACCCTGATCCCCTTCGCGGCCCTGCTGGCGGGATTCATGGAGCGGGAGGAAGGGCAGCTGCCGCCCTGGAATTTTCTCTACAGCACCCTGCTCTACCTGGTGGCGGTACCGGCCATCCTCTCCGTGGCGCTCACGGTGTACCGCTGGCTCTTCGAGTGGGGCAGTATCCTGGAGGCCGACCTGCTGTTGCAGTTCCTGCCCGTGGCCAGCTTTCTGATTACCTGGCTGATCGTTCGCGACCAGGTTTCGGTGCGCGCGCTGCCGGGTTTTGGTCGGCTGAGTGGCCTGGTGGGCATGATTGTGGCCGCCCTGGTGGTGATGTGGGTAGTGGACCGCATCCACTTCGTGGTGTTTAGTCGTATGAAGATGCAGTACCTCGTGCTGGCCTTTCTCCTGCTCCTCTACGTCATACGCAAGGGCTGGCGGCGCTTGACCACGGCTTAGGCGGGAACGCGGGTGCGAAGTGGTTCTCCCGTCGGGGCGACGACGCGGCTTGCATCCAAGTACGGCTAATTTTGTTCCACTTTCGGCACTTCTCCATTTACCGCCTATGCATCCACTTCGTCCCCTCCTGCTGCTGTGCCTCCTAGGGTCGGCCGCCCTGGGCGCACAACTGGTGGAATACGGGCAGGGGCAGCTCATCGTGCAGTTGCGGGGTCAGGTCGACGGCAAGCTCTGGGCCTACCGCCAGCCCGAGATCTATGCCTGGAAACCCCTGGGCCGGAGCCTGAATACCCTGCTGGTGAACTTCGACTGGAATCGCTATGCGGAGGACAGCCTGCGGACCCTTTACACCCGCGACCCCGCCGTCCTGAACGTCCAGCTCAATCACCGCCTGAGCTTCCGGCGGCGGCCCGACGATGCCCGCTACGGCCAGCAGTGGCAATTGCACAACACCGGCCAGATCGGCGGCCGGTCCGGGGCAGATTATAACGTCGAACCGGCCTGGGAATACACCACGGGTGGCGTGACCCCCAACGGCGACACCATCGTGATCGCCTCCATCGACAACGGCATCGACCTCGACCACGACGACCTGCGCGCCAACATCTGGATCAACCGCAACGAGATCCCCGACAACGGGCTCGACGACGACCGCAACGGCTACGTCGACGACGTCTACGGCTGGAATACCGCCCTCGAAAACAACGACGTGGAGGCCGGCAAGGGCGACCACGGCACCCCCGTCATGGGCCAGATCGGCGCCACCGGAAACAACGGCATCGGCGTCACCGGCATCAACTGGCGCGTGAAGGTGATGAACATCACCAACGATTTCGACCCCCTGGAGTCGGAGGTCATCCAGGCCTACAGCTACGCCCTCGATGCCCGCAAGCGCTACGATGCCACCGGCGGGAAGGAGGGCGCCTACGTGGTGGCCACCAACGCCAGCTGGGGGCGTGACCGGGCCTTCCCCTCCCAGAGCCCCATCTGGTGCGCCATCTACGACAGCCTCGGCCACTACGGGATCCTCAACGTCGCGGCGGTGCCCAACAGCGACGTCGACGTGGAGGAGGTCGGAGACCTCCCCTCCCTCTGCGACTCGGAATACCTCATGGTCGTCACCAGCCTCAACACCAAAGACCAGAAGGTGAAGGCCGCCGCCCGGGGAGCCGTCTCGGTGGACCTCGGCGCCTACGGGGAAGGGATCTACACTACCCTGCTCGGGAATGGCTACGGGCCGGTTTACGGCACCTCCTTCGCCGCGCCGGCCCTGAGCGGTGCCGTGGGCTTGCTCTACTCGGCGCCCTGCGCCGGCTTCGGTGACCTGCTGCGCAGCGACCCCGCCGCCGCCGCCCGCTACGTCCGGGACGCCGTGTACGGCAACCTGCGCCCGGTGGATGCACTGAAGGGACTGACCGCCCGGGAAGGGGCGCTAGACGTAGGAAACGCCATGGTGGCCATGATGGAAAACTGCACCGACTGCCGGTCACCCACCTCCTTCACGGCGACCCGGCCGGACGACCTGACCACCGACCTTATCCTGCAGTGGAAGGCCGTAGCGGCCATCACCTCCACCACCCTACGGTACCGCCCGACGGGCGCCAGCGCCTGGCTGGAGCTGACGAAGGTGGGATCCCCCTTCCGCCTCACCGGCCTGCCGGCCTGCAGCAGCTACGACCTCCAGCTGGTAGCCGCCTGTGGCAGCGGATCGGTCGTGACCGAAGTAGTCACCGTCGAAACTCCCGGGTGTTGCCGCCTGCCCGATAACTTCCGCGTCGAGGCCCTCTCCGGCGCCCGTCTCCGGGCCTCCTGGACCCCGCTGCTCACCGCCATCAGCTATACCCTGCGCTACCGCAATGGGACGGATGCCTGGATCGAACGCACCACCACGGACGCCCAGGTGGAACTGACGGGGCTGCGCAACTGCCGCACGTACGCCATCGAGTTGCGGACCAACTGTGCCGGCAACAGCTCCGCCTTCCAGGGCCGCAAACTGCAGAAAACCCTGGGCTGCGGGGTCTGCCTCGACACCGACTACTGCATCCCGACCGGCTACGGCAACGAGCAGGAGTGGATCGCGCGGGTAGACCTGCCCGGGATACTCTCCAACGCATCCGAGCGGGAAACCGGGGGGTACGCCAACTTCGGGGACCTCACCGAGTCGGCCGTCGTACCCGGCGGGGTCTATCCCCTGACAATCTCCCCGGCCTTCCGCGGCGGGGGCTTTACCGAAGACCTCCATGTGTACGTCGACTGGAACCAGAACGGAATCCTGGAGGAGCGGGAGCTCGTGGTGCAGAAATCGGCCCCCCGCGGCAGTACAGCGAGCGCCACCCTCATTGTCCCCCCGGACGCCAAGTTCGGCCTTACCCGCATGCGGGTCATGATGCAGTTCGGCGCGGTATCCACCGACGCCTGCCCCATGGCCGGTAGTCCGGCACGCGGCGGGGAGGTGGAAGATTACTGCCTGGATATCTCCCCGGTCCAGGGATGCCCGCCCCCCGGACGCGTATCGGCCAGTTTCGACGAGCTGGCTAATACGACGACGGTCACCTGGGGGGCATCGGCGGCGCCCGGGAACAGCTACCGCCTGCGCTACCGGGAGCGCACCACCCCGAGTTTCGCCGAACTGCAGGTCGAAGGACTTACCGCCACGATCGCCGGCATTAACCTCTGCTCCAGCTACGAGATCCAGGTAGCCAGCGTCTGCAGCGACGGCGTGGGCAGCTACCGGACCTTCTTCCTGGGCGACGACTGCGTTTCCGACCGGCCGGTGGCGATCCCCGATCACCGCTGGAACCTCTTCCCCAATCCCGCCGGCCTCAGCACCACCCTCAGTTGGACCAGGGAAGTGGGCGTTACCCACCTGGGCCTCTTTGCGGCGGACGGGCGCCGGGTCTGGGAAGCGACACCCGATACCGGGGACGATCGCCTGACCATTCCGACGGGTACCCTACCCGCGGGCGTCTACATCCTCCAACTCACGGGCAAGGATGGTAGCCGGGGTAGCAAACGCCTCATCGTGCGTTAACGCATTCCACCACCGGGGGCTACCTTTGCGGCCATGAGCGTACACAAGATCATTGACGTAAAGCGGGTCACCACCCTTACGCTCCGGGCCATGAAGGATGCCGGAGAAAAAATCGCCATGCTCACCGCCTACGATTATTCGATGGCGCGAATCCTGGACGCCGGCGGCGCGGACGTCCTGCTGGTCGGTGACTCGGCCAGTAACGTGATGGCCGGCCACGAGACCACCCTGCCCATTACCCTCGACCAGATGATCTACCACGCGGCCAGCGTAGTGCGGGGGGTGCAGCGGGCACTGGTGGTGGTGGACCTGCCCTTCGGCACCTACCAGGGCGACAGCAAGATGGCCCTCAAGTCCAGCATCCGCATCATGAAGGAAAGCGGCGCCCACGCCGTTAAGCTGGAAGGCGGACAGGAAGTGGAGGAGAGCATCCGCCGCATCCTCAGTGCGGGCATACCCGTCATGGGGCACCTGGGCCTGACGCCGCAGTCGATCTATAAATTCGGCACCTACACCGTTCGCGCCAAGGAAGAAGCGGAGGCCCGGCGCCTCCTCAAGGATAGCAAGATGATGGAGGAGCTCGGCTGCTTCGGCGTGGTACTCGAAAAAATCCCCGCCGAGCTCGCGAAGCGGGTCAGCGAAAGCCTGGAAATCCCCACCATCGGCATCGGCGGGGGGGCCGACTGCGACGGCCAGGTACTCGTGACCCAGGATATGCTCGGCATCACCAAGGATTTCCATCCCCGCTTTCTGCGGCGGTACGCCGAACTTTTCGACGTCATTCAGCAAGCTACGGAGGCCTACGTTTCGGACGTAAAATCCCGCGACTTTCCCAGCGATAAAGAGCAGTACTAGTGAAAAAGATTCTTGGCATTCTCGTCCTTCTCCTGCTCCTGGTGGTGGCCTTCGCGTACTTCCAGGTGATGGTGGTCCCCGCCGTACCGGACGCCCTCGACGGACCGGTCGCCATCCAGATCCCTACCGGCAGCACTTACGAGCAGGTGATGGACTCCCTCTACCTCCACGGCATCCGGCCCAACCGCACCTTCTTCGACCCGCTGGCCAGCCAGATGGGCTTCAGGCGGGATCGGATGCGGGCCGGCCGCTTCACCGTCGATCCGGGTACCAGCAGTATCGGACTCATTCGCAAGCTGCGCAGCGGTGCTCAGGCTACGGTAGACGTCGTCCTGACCACCGAGCGGGAACCGATGAACGTCGCCGCCAAGGTGGCCCGCTTCCTGGAGCCCGACAGCGTGGCCTTCCTGCGCCTGCTGCAGGACACCCAGTTCGTCGACAGCATCGGATATACGCCCCAGACCTTGCAGACGCTCTTCATTCCCAACACCTACGAGATGTACTGGAACGCCACGCCGCGGGAGTTCGTCGCCCGGATGGTAAAGGAGCACGAGCGCTTCTGGCGCGCCAACGATCGGATAGAAAAAGCGGAGGCCCTCGGCCTCACTCCGGCCGAGGTATACACCCTGGCCAGCATCGTGGAAAAAGAAAGCCTGCAGGCCAGCGAGCGCCCCCGCATCGCCGGTGTATACCTCAACCGCCTGCGCATCGGCATGCCGCTACAGGCCGACCCGACCGCCGTCTTCGCTACCCGGGAATTCGACATCGGCCGCGTGCTCAACCGCCACACCGAGTTCGACAGCCCCTACAACACCTACCGGTATCCGGGATTGCCCCCGGGGCCGATCACCATGTCCAGCGCAGGCAGCATCGACGCCGTGCTCACCCCGGAGAAGCACGACTTTCTTTACTTCTGCGCCCGGGGCGACGGCAGCGGGATGCACAACTTCGCCAGCACCCTGGCCGGCCATTCGCGCAACATCGCCATCTACGTCGCCAACCTGAAGCAGCGGGGCATCCGCTAGTTATTTGCTTACTGCTTGACTACCCGAATGGTCCGTGCCGCGGCACCCGCCCGTACGCGTACGAAGTAGAGGCCCGTCGGGCGGTCGGCCAGGTTGATCTCGGTAGAAAGCCGCCGGTCCGAACCGAGTTCCTGCTGCTCGATCCGTTGGCCACGTGCGTCGTACACTTCCAGACCCAGGGTAGCGGCATCGGTCAGTTCCAGCCAGATCTCCACCCGGCCTGAGGTCGGGTTGGGAAAGACCTCCAGGCTGGCAAGCAGGTCACTGGCTTCCGCCGTGCCGACTGCATCCAGGTCTACGTTCACGTCGCGGGTGTCGGTACAGCCCAGGGCGTCGGTGACGGTCACGGAATAGTCCGCTACGCTGAGGCTATCGGCCGAAGCGGTGGTGTCGCCGGTACTCCACTGGTAGGTGTAGGGCGCCAGTCCCGCGCGCACTTCCAGGTAGGCCAGGCCGTCGTCGGCGTAGATGCCCGAGGGCGGCACGGTGGTAAGTCGAATGTCGAGGGAAGCCGGACACCGGCGCACGCTGAGGTTGTCGAAGTCGACGAAGAAGTCACCACTCATCCGCGTAACCCGGATGATGAAGCGGGCGGCATCGCCATCCAGTTGGTCCAGGCCGATGGCGATGCGCCGGGCGGCCGTCACCTCCGTATCCAGCAGGGAAACGAGGGAAGAATCACAGGCCACTTCCGCCATCACGGTCAGGCGGGCGGAGGCGTCTTCGCCGCTTACCCCCAGGTCGAAGGTCAGGGAGTCACCCGACAGGAATGGACCGTAATAAGCAGTGACCACCCGCGCACTGGTGTCCTGGTCAAACAGGTTGTCGGAGAGGGTCACGGTAGCGGTATCCGCACGGCGGGCAACGACCAGGTCATCGTCCAACAGCCAGCCGGTGGGCTTACGGCCGTTCTCGAAATCGACGAGGAAGGGCAATGCCCGGGTCGGCTGGAAGACCAGGGTGGTCGTGTCGTTGCCGGCGGCTACGTCGTCGGGGACGGTGACCCAGGCTTCGATCCGTACGCTGTCCGGGGGCGTAACGGTCAGGTCGGTAACGAAGGAATAACTCATGCGCCCACCGCGGGTGGAGGGACCGGCCGCCATCGCGGATATTGTTTCCCCGCCGTTCGCGCGGTAGCTGACCCGGGCGCTGTCGACCCGCTGGGTGCCGATGTCGGCAAAGACGAACCGCAGGGTGTCCATCCCGTTGCCGCATCCGTCAAAGCCGGGCAGCTGAGCGCTCACCGCGGCCAGGTCTACCCCAGTCTGCTCCACGATCCGGATGTTGTCAATGGCGATGCCCTCCCGGGTACCATCCCCGTCGCTGCGGAAAACGAAGCGGAGCTGTACCTGCTCCTCGCCGGCCAGTCCGGCCAGTTGCTGGCCCGCCAGGGCGTAGCCGCCGCCGAAGCCGCCGTCGCCGTCCCAGGCCTGGTCGCGGGCGTTGTTGTACCAGTTGATGCCGGTGGGGTTGCGCTGCACGCGATTCCACGTCCGGCCGTCGTCGGTGGAGGATTCCAGGTAGAGCTGGTCGAAGTTTACCTCCGTATCCACGTACAGGAGGAAGGAGAGGTAGGGATCGGTGGTGAGCCCGGAAAAGTCGAAGCAGGGGGAGCGCAGGTAGCTCCGTTCATCGTTGCTGTAGTCGCCGCGGGCGTTGGTCACGTAGGCATATTCCCCGGAACCCGCCCCGTCGATGCGGGTATTGCGCGGACGGGCGCGTTGCCAGGAGGAGGGCCCCCGGCCACCCCGCTCGGAGCGCCAGAATCCGCCGTTCGCCTCGAAGCCCTCGAAATACGGAAGGGTGTCGATCACCGGCACGCTGGTCACGGTGGTCACGAACGTATCATTGGCGGTATTCTCATCGCCTTCCAGCAGCGTGAAGGCCTCGAAGGTGTAGGTGCCGGGGGTACGCAGGTCAACGCGGGTATCGAAGGTGAAGTACTCGGTGCTGTCTACGCCCACCACCCCGGTGTAAACGCCATCGAAGGGAAAGTTCACGCCGCCGGGCTGGCCGTTGATGCGGAAGTCGACCTGGAAGAACTGCTGGGCCTCCCCGCCGAAGTTGGTGATGCCGATGGTGATGGAGTCGGTGCTCTGCGGGGCGCACTTATCCGTCGGCTTGAGCAGCACGGTTACGCCAACGTCCTTTTGCACCTGCGTCCGGATGCGGAAGGGGCCCCGGCGCACGGTGGTATCGGCGGGCGACTGGCAGATAGTCGACACGTAAAAGGAGTAGGTCGTACTGGACTCGAGGCCACTGACGCGCAGCATGGTGTCGCGGGTAGTCAGTTGGGTACCGCCGCCGGTCGCAGGGTCGAAATTGTCCGGGCCGTACTCGATGAGGTAGGTGGGGTCGGCCGCGGCCGGGACGGAGCGGAAGCGGATATCGACGGAGTTGTAGCGTACGCGGTACAGTTGGATGGAGGACAGGGGCGGCGGCGCGCAGGTGCGGCAGTTGGCGGTGAAGGAAGTCAGGCCGGCGTTGGTCTCCGGTGCCTGCACCCGGTAGATCAGGCTGTCGTTGTTGTCCAGGACGGACAAGCTGACTTCCGCGGGAAAGGCCCCGGCCACGTAGCCGACCGTGACCGCGTCGCCGTCGTCGACCCCGAAGAAGAAGTCGCGGCGGCGGCCGTCGTCGTTCATCGCGTCGAGGGTGTAGGCGGTGGTGGTGCCGGCGACCGATACGGTGACCGCGCCGCCGTTGAATCCGTCACCGCGGCTGTCTTCCAGGCGGAGCTGGTAGAAGCAGTTTTGCGCGCCCAAGACGGACGCGAGCAGAAAGAAAGCCAGGAGTACAAGTTGTCGCATAATAACGGAGTTGGGAGCGGCCTCGGGTGTTCGTTGCACCTGCGGCCCCGCGAAAAATACCACAAAGCAGGCGAACGCCCGGCAGGTCGCCGCCTGAACCATTTGGGTAAGGTGGCGTTAGTCCCCCGGATACCAATCTTTCACATTTTTATCCTCGAAAATTGGCGGTTTACTCAATCAAGGACGTAGAAAAACTAACCGGAATCCGGGCGCACACCCTGCGTGCCTGGGAGCAACGGTACGACCTGATCACCCCGCGCCGCAGCAAGACGAACGTGCGGTACTACCAGGAAGACGACCTGCGGGAACTTTCCGGGATCGCCCTGCTCAAAAAGAATGGTCTTCGCATCAGTACGATCGCGGAAATGAGTCCCGAGGAGCGCGCCGAGCAGGTAGCCGCGGTCTCCTGCTTCAACGTCAGTGCAGAGACTCAGCTTGACGCCCTTACGCTTTCCATCGTGGAGATGGACGACTACCGCTTCGGCCTCATCGTCGACACCAACATCGAGCAGCGTGGCTTTGAGGAGACCATGATGGAGGTGGTGTATCCCTTCATCGATAAGCTGGGGCTGCTCTACTTCACCGGTTCGGTGACGCACGCGCAGGAATCTTTCGTAGGCGGCCTGATCCGCCAAAAGATCCTCGCCGCCATCGACCGCCTCCCCGCTACGCCCAAGGCCAACCGACCGGTCTTCGCCCTGTTTCTGCCCGAAGGCGAACGCCAGGACCTGAGCATGCTCTTCATTCAGTACCTGATCAAGAAGCGGGGCTTCTCGTCCCTCTACCTTGGCCCGGGCATCGGCCCCGGCGACCTGGCCGACGTCTGCCGCGTCACCCGGATCGACTACCTGTTCACCCTGCTGTCCAACACCTTCGTGGAACGGCCGGTGGACGAGCTGGTGGAAGAGATCCTCGAACGCTGCCCGGCGCCCCGCCTACTGCTCTCGGGTTACCAGGCCACCCTGCATAATTTCGGGTCCTACGGTCGGGTAGACAAGGTGGCCGGCCTGCGCGAAATGCTGACCTACCTGGACCGCCTCAGTAGGCGCGAAGATCTGAGTACTGCTGGAGCGTGATGATCTGCCAGTCGTTGAGTACCCGGTCCACTTCGGCGGGGTGTACGGCGGCGACGGCGACCAGGGTAGTGCCCGTCTCGGGGCGGGGCAACAAATCACTGTAGTATTCCGGAAAGGCGCGGCGCTCGTCGTCGCTGGCTTTGGCGCGGTCCTGCTGGACGGCCCGGGTAGCGTTGCTCCAGACCTCGAATCCCAGGCCGGCGTCGTAGCTGAGTTGCTCGAGTTGCTCGACGACGGCCTCGTCGGAGGTGTGCAGCAGGCAGCTGAAGGTCTGGTAGGGCGAGCCCTTCAGGCGGTCGACGTGCTGGTAGATCGGCACCCGGCGGCGGCCGATGACGTTGTAGCCCTTTTGTCCGCGGCGGTCGTATAGCACCAGGTCGCGGTAACGCGTGCCGCTACCGGGATGAGGGATGCTGACCACGCGCGCGCGGGCGGCGTCGAGGGGTTGCATCCAGAGGATCTCGTAGCCGTCCTGGTGCCTCAGCTGGAGCCCGAGGGGTTTGTCGTGGCGGAGGCGATCGTAGCCAAACTTGGCCCAGACCGTCTGGGCGGTCCGCATGCGCTTGAGGGGTATGGCGGCGAGGCCGAGCTGCCACCAGGCGTCGCGGTCGGCGGCGTCGAGGGCGACCGTTTTGCTCCAGTAGTGGAAGGCTGGCTTCCATTCCTTCCGGCGGGTATAGATTACGGCCAGGCTGCGGTAGGCGTCGGCCCAGTCGGGCACGAGGCGGATCACCTTCTTCAGGAGCTTCACGGCCGTATAGGGGTCGCCCACTTTATCGTAGCGGAGCGCCTGCGCGTAAAGGTCCAGGTAATTTGGTGGTAAGTGCATAGTCCGTTTTTCGGATCGGGGTCCGGCGCTTAGTAACGTATCAGGGGAGCCGAGGTTGTGAAAGTACAACCACCCCGGTGGGTGGGGCGTTTGTCTGGAATGTCCGTTACCCTTTCCGCTACCCAACCCGATATTCGTTCGCTCAGCCTGGAAGAGCTTACTTCCGCGCTGATTCTCTCCGGTGAGAAGAAGTTCCGGGCCAGGCAAGTCTACGAATGGCTGTGGCAAAAGGGTGCCCGCAACTTCGAAGAGATGACCAATTTGTCGCTCGACTTGCGCCAGCGCCTGCAGGCCGAGTACAGCCTGCCGGTGATCACCGAAGATAAGGTACAGCGCAGTGCCGACGGCACCATCAAGAGCCGCTTCCGCCTGCACGACGGCCACCTGATCGAGTCGGTGCTCATTCCCGTGGTGGCCGACGACCGCTTTACCGTCTGCGTTTCCAGCCAGGTGGGCTGCAGCCTGACTTGTACCTTTTGCGCTACCGGGCGCATGAAGCGCCTGCGCAACCTGACCGCCGCCGAGATCTACGACCAGGTCTTCCTCGTCAATGAGCAGTGCCTGGAAACCTACGGTAAGCCGCTGACCAACGTCGTTTACATGGGTATGGGCGAGCCCCTGCTGGCCTTTCGGGAAGTGGTGGGCAGCATCGACCGCATCACGAGCCACACCGGCCTGAACATGGCCCCCCGCCGCCTGACCGTCTCCACCGCCGGCATCGCCAAGATGATCCGCAAGCTGGCCGACGAGGACACCAAGGTCAATCTCGCCCTCAGCCTCCACGCCGCCGACGACGCGAAGCGCAACGAGATCATGCCCATCAACGAGACCAACAACCTCGAGTCCATCGTCGAGAGCCTGGAGTACTTCTACGAGAAATCGAAGAAGCGCATCGGCTTCGAGTACATCACCTTTCAGGATTTCAACGACTCCCTAGAAGACGCCGAGCAGCTCTACCGTATCTGCCGCCGCGTGCCCAGCATGGTCAACATCATCGAGTACAACCCGATCGACAACGCCCCCTTCCGGAAGTCGAGCGAGCACCGTATCGACGACTTCGCGACCTACCTACGTGACCGTGGAGTAATGGTGACCGTCCGCCGCAGCCGGGGCAAGGACATCGATGCGGCCTGTGGCCAGCTGGCCAATAAGGAGTAGGCTCCCCCCCCCCACTAGGCCTGCCCGATAGCCAGGAGAATATTTTCCAGTTCCACCTGCTTGGCTTCCTCATCCACTAAGAAAATGGGCAAGACGATCTGAGTACCATCCTGCAGGGTAAGCAGGAAATCCCGCACGGAAGGGCGATCCGCCCGGACTACTGTATCCAGGTCCACCCGTTGCTTCCCGTTGAGCTGGTCGAGCTCCCAGACCATGATGCCGTCCCGGATTTCCACGTAGCGGTCGGGCGGGGTTTCCTGCCCGTCTCCGTGGTGGTAGGTGAACCAGGCGATGAGTCCGCTGACGAGCAGGTAGAGCAGTCCGAGGATCAGGTACCAAAAGTGGCCGTCGTCGCTGGCGGACCAATCCGTGAAGTAAAAGTAAAGGCTCTGGCCGGCGGCCACCAGCAGCAGGGCGGCCCCCAGGTAAAACAGGAGGTGAAACAGGCGCGTGGTGCGTGGATTGGCGTGCTCGGCACGGAAGTGGTAGTCGGGTATCACGCCGGTAAAGATACGGGGCCCGGCGGCACTCTCCCGCTACCGGAGGAAGACGATCTTCCCGATGGCCGCCTGGGGGTTGTCGGGACTGATCGTGATGTTCCCCGAGGCGTACACCAGGTAAATGCCGGAGGTTACCCGCCGGCCGGTGTAATCCTGCCCCGACCAGGTAAACTGCCCGCCGGTGGCCAGGCCCTCGTTGACCAGCTTGCCGCTCAGGTCCGTGATCTTGACCCGGGCATTGCGGGCCAGCCCGTTGATGGCGATGGGGCCGTCGTAGCCGGGCTCGACGGGGTTGGGGAATACCACGAGTTCCCGGGCAAAGACGGGGCTGGCCGCCGTAGCGTCCCCCCGGTAGCTGATCACGCCGAGTTCCGTCCCGAAAAAAACCGTGCCCGAGACGGGGTCGATGGCAATGTCGCGGACGACATCGTCGAGCAGGGGGCTATTGCCCCGGTCGAAGAAGAGCAGCTGCTCGCGGCCTCCCTCGGAGAGGAGGTAGGCACCGCCGTTGGTGCCGATCCACTTGCGGTTGCCTCCGTCGACGGCGATGGTGCGGATTTCTTCCGTCTCCAGGAGGTAGGCCCCGAAGCCATCGTCCGATTCGACCGGCGGCCGGAACCCCCTGCACTGGTCGTTATCGAATACCCGGTCGTTGCATTCAAAGGTGACGATGCCGGAGGCGGTGCCGATCCATACGCTGCCTTTCACGTCCACGGCCACGCTGCGCGTCTCGTTGGTGGGCAACTGGCTGTTGCTGGCCGTAAAGGTGCGGCAGCGGTCGTCGCTGGGGTCCATCGGGGTACCCATGGGATCGATGACCGTCACGCCGCCGTTCTCTCCGCCGCGGTGAACTACCCAGAGGTAGCCCTCCGGGTCGATGGCGATGGCGATGGCGAGGTTGATGCCGCAACTTTGCCCCAGGGCGGCCCACTCTCCCTCCGGGCTCCGCACGCTCACGATACCGTTCTGGGCGGCCCGGCTTACGGCGAAGTAAGTAAATCCCTGGGGATCGGTAACCGCGCCGGCTACCCGTATCCGGCTGGGTCCGGCCTCCGGGGCAAGCTGCAGGCTGCTGTTGCTTTCGTCGTATAACGTGGCCGTCCCTTGTGCATCCAGTCCGATCACGCCCTCGAAGAAGGAGCTGAAGTAATGGATAGCATTGATGGGATCGTAGGCAACGTCGATGATGGTCGGCACGTCGTCGTCGCCGGAGCCGCGCACGCCGTCGCGCCCGTAGAAGGCCGGGGTGTTGTAGATGCTGTAGGTCTGCCAGCTGCCGTCGGTATACCGGTACACCCCGTTGAAGTCGTAGAGGGGGCTGATATTCTCGTCGAGCTGCCCCGGGGCGACCCAAAGGGAAGTACCGTCGTGCAGCAGGCGGTAGTTGTTGTCGTTGGGCGGACCGGGGTAGGTCAGCCGCTGGCAGCCTTCCCCGACGCCGGGGAGGTAGCGGATCTGTTCGGCATCATCACCGAACCAGATACGTCCGGCGGCGTCTTCGATGGCGTAGTTGGTCAGGTAGGCGCAATCAGCCAGCCGCTGCACGTCTCCGGGCGTCTCGTCCAGGGCCAGCACGACGCGGTCGGCGCAGTTGTCGGTGGTACAGCGGTAGCCGGCGAGCAGGCGGGTAGGCCCCGCACTCAGGTACTGCAGCCGGTTGTTGGCGACCGGGGCGTCGTAGAACAGGCTGATCTCCCCCGCATTCCAGCGCCAGATGTCTTCGTTGACGCCGAAGTACAAGTAGTCCTTCCAGACGGTCACGGTAGGAGAGGAATAGTCGCCGGGTAGCCCGTCTGCCGGTCCCAGGAGATCCCAGTTGTTGAAGTCGTTGAGGTTAACGCCGGTGAGTCGCACGTGGTAGAGTCCCTCCGTGGTAGCGGCGTAGACCCGCCCGTCGTACTCGGCCACGCTTTCTACGCTTACGCCGGTGAAGGTGGTGAAGATGAAGGTCCCGTCGTCCAGCGACAGGGCCGAAACGCCGTATCCCGCGGCCAGGTAGACCCGGTTGCCGGCACCAAAGGCCACGTCGTAGATCCGCTTATCGCCGCTGAAGTTGAAGTTGTCGATCTGCCGCAGAGTGGTGAAGCGGCCGTTGTGCAGCAGGTCGATCGTACTGTTTTCGTACACGATGATCAGGGTGGCCGTGGGTTCGTGGTACTTGACGAGGTTGATGCGGCCCCCGGCCAGCCCGTCCGTACGGGTAAGCCTGGTGATGCTCAGGTCGGTTTTATCGAGGTAGAAAATGGCGTTGCCGGTAGTATAGACGATCGACTCCGGGCTTTCCGTCACGTAGGTTCCGCTGGAGAACGACTGGAGGCTGTGCCACTGGCCCAGGCTATCGGTCTGCCCGGCCAGCGAGCGGGACACCAGCAGCCCGGCCACCAGCAATGTAATCTTTATGAGCGCCATCGTGCAAAGGTATAGCGAAGCGGGGCCGCAGGTGCAAGGGGAATCGGGGAAAGCTCGTCAACGGGCTTACCTTGTGGCAGGATGCGGCAGCCGCCCAAAGCGTGGCCTGCTCCCCTACCCCCTGATCCATGTCTTCCTCCCTCGGCATCATCCTGTTTTACCTCCCCGACCGCGGCCACGGCTACCTGCGGCTGGAGGGCACGCGGGAGGAGTTCCATTTCCGCAAATCCAACCTCGCCAACGGAGCCGTGAAGCAGGGGGATCTGGTGCGCTTTGTACTGCGGGAGGGGCGGCAGGGGTATTATGCGGATGAGGTGGCGTTGGCGAACCGTGCCTGAATGCGGTCCGGTACGCGGCTTCCAGCCGTGTTTATCATCCCAACCCGCATACATCCCGGCTGGAAGCCGGGAACAATTTACCACAATCTGTTTCAAACAGTTGTACCTTTGCCGGGTTACTAACCACCTATGGCTGCCCTAACTACCACCGCACCCGCGGCCCCGCAAACTTCCCCCAACGAAATCCCCCACACCGAGCGCTTCCTTACGGTGATCGGGGCGAAGGAGCACAACCTGCGGGACATCGACGTCGAACTCCCCCGCAATCAGCTCGTCGTAATTACGGGCCTGAGCGGCAGCGGGAAGTCGAGCCTCGCCTTCGATACCATTTACGCGGAGGGGCAGCGGCGGTACATGGAAACCTTCAGCAGCTACGCCCGCCAGTTTATGGGCTCGATGGAGCGGCCGGACGTGGAGCAGATCACCGGACTCAGTCCCGTAATTTCCATCGAGCAGAAGACTACGAACCGGAGTCCCCGCTCGACGGTAGGAACGGTTACCGAGATTTACGACTTCCTGCGCCTGCTCTACGCCCGCGCCGGAACGGCCTACAGCTACGTAAGCGGCAAGCCCATGCTGCGCTACACCGAAGAGCAGATGCTCGACCAGATCGCCGATACCTACGCCGGCCGCAAGATCATCGTGCTGGCCCCACTGGTGCGCGGCCGCAAGGGGCATTACCGCGAGCTCTTCGACTCCGTACGCAAGCAGGGCTACACCAAAGTGCGGGTCGACGGGGAGATCCAGGACCTCACCGAGGGCATGCAGGTGAGCCGCTACCAGGTGCACGACATCGAGCTGGTCATCGACCGCATCAAGATGGGCCCGGAACGCCTCGACCGCCTGCGGCAGGGCGTGGCCACCTCCCTGAAAATGGGGGAAGGACTCGTCTTCGTGCAGGATGCTGAAACCGGAGAAACCGCCCCCTACTCCAGGAACCTGATGGACGCCGAGAACGGCATCAGCTACGAGGAGCCCAGTCCAAACACCTTCAGCTTCAACTCCCCCTACGGTTACTGCCCGACCTGCAAGGGGCTTGGGCAGGTGAACAGTCCCGACATTGCCAAGATCATCCCCGACCGCAGCGTCAGCATCAACAAGGGCGGGCTGGTACCCCTGGGCGACAGCCGGGAGAACACCACCTTCAAGCAGATCAAGGCCATCGCCAAGGAAGAGAAGTTCAAGCTGAGCGACCCGATCGATAAGATCCCGGATGATGCCCTGGACGTGATTCTCTACGGCCGCAAGGACACCGGCAAGAAGAAAAAGAGCAAGTACGACAAGAGCGCCCACGACCTGGTTTGGGACGTCGAGGCCAACGGCCTGGTCACCATGATCGTGCGCTGGTACGAAGAGACGACGAGCGAACGTATCCGGCAGTGGGCCGAGGAGTTCATGACCATCGACACCTGCCCGGAATGTGAGGGTGCCCGTCTGCGCAAGGAGGCCCGTAACTTCAAGATCAAGGACAAAACCATCAGCGAGCTGGCCCATATGGACCTGGGCGAGCTCGGCACCTGGATGGAAACCGCCGAGGAAGGGATGGATGAGCGCACCACCCTCATCGCCACCGATATCCTGAAGGAGATCCGCTTCCGCCTCCAGTTTCTCCTGCACGTTGGCCTAGGTTACCTGAGCCTCGACCGGCCTGGCCGGACCCTTTCTGGTGGGGAGGCCCAGCGCATCCGACTGGCCACCCAGATCGGCAGCCAACTGACGGGCATTACCTACATTCTGGACGAGCCCAGCATCGGCCTGCACCAGCGCGACAACCAGCGGCTCATCGCCGCCCTGCGCGACCTGACGGATATCGGCAACACCGTGCTCGTCGTGGAGCACGATAAAGACATCATGATGGCCAGCGACTACCTGCTGGACCTCGGGCCCGGGGCGGGTATCAACGGAGGTCGGGTAGTCACCGCCGGCAAGCCCGCCGATTTTCTCCTGGAGGCCAATGCCGGGAGCATCACCAGCGATTACCTGGCCGGACGCCGGAAGATCGAGATCCCCGAAAAGCGCCGCAAGGGTGACGGGACATTCCTCACGCTAAAGGGGGCCAACGGCAATAACCTGCAGAACGTCGACGTCAAGATCCCCCTGGGCACCCTTACCTGCGTAACGGGGGTGTCGGGCAGCGGCAAGTCTACCCTCATCAACGAGACCCTCTACCCCATCCTGCGGCAGCACTTCCACAGCAGCCTGAAGAAGCCCTTGGATTACGGCCGGGTCTACGGTCTGCAGAATATCGACAAGGTCATCGACATCGACCAGTCGCCGATCGGGCGCACGCCGCGGTCCAATCCGGCTACCTATACCGGGGTGTTCACCGACATCCGCCAGCTCTTTACCAAGCTGCCCGAGTCCATGATCCGCGGCTACAAGCCGGGCCGCTTCAGCTTTAACGTGAAGGGCGGGCGCTGCGAGGTGTGCAAGGGCAGCGGCATGCGTACGATCGAGATGAACTTCCTGCCCGATGTGGAGGTGGAATGCGAGAACTGCCAGGGGATGCGCTTCAACCGGGAGACGCTGGAAATCCTCTACAAGGGGAAGTCGATCACCGACGTGCTCAACATGAGCGTGGCGGAGGCGTCCGATTTCTTCCAGCCCATCCCGAAGATCTACCGGCGGATGAAGACGCTCAAGGACGTCGGGCTGGGCTACATCACCCTGGGTCAGCGCGCCACCACCCTTTCCGGCGGCGAAGCCCAGCGGGTAAAGCTGGCCGAGGAGCTCTCGAAGCGGGATACCGGCCAGACGGTATACATCCTCGACGAGCCCACCACGGGCCTCCATTTCGAGGACATCAAATACCTGCTCAAGGTGCTGCAGAAGCTGGTCGATAAGGGAAATACGGTGATCGTCATTGAGCATACCATCGACGTGATCAAGGTTGCCGATTTTCTGATCGATATGGGTCCCGAGGGCGGGCGCGGCGGCGGACGGGTGGTCGCTACCGGTACGCCGGAAGAGGTCGCCGGAGTCACGGAAAGCCATACCGGCCGCTTCCTGCGGGAGGAACTTGCGGATTAACGGCCACGAGTCGTTAATTTTGTGGCAAAGCGGCTTCTCATGCATGACCCCATTCGGGTTCAATCCTACGCGCTCGTACTCCTAGCACAGCGGGCGACCCTAAAAATTAAGGCCGCCAGTACGTATTCTGAAGGAATAAGTGGATACTCCACCGACGAACTACTGGAGCTTTCCCTACCCGACATCTTTCGCCCGAAAGAGATCCGGGAAATAGAGCAAAGCTTCTCGGAGCAGTTCCCCGCCGTCGTCAGGATCAAGGCCCTGCCCGGATGGCCAGCGGGTAAGTACCAGGCGATCGTTCATACCGTTGGCGAGGACCTCGTAGTAGAGATTGAACCCCGCCGCTCGTGGCCCCACGCCGGCGACTATTCCGCTCGCCTGAATGACTTTACCCGCGAGCTGGAGGCCGAACCGACCACCTCAGGCCTGCTGCAGGTTCTCTGCGACGGCCTTGCCTTCCACTTCGGGTACGACCGTGTCGTGTTGCTCCAGTTTGATGACCTCAATAATGGCCTGGTCACCCACGAATCGACCCCTACCCGACTGCCTTCCTACCTGGATTTCCGTTTCCTGGAAGCCGACGTACCGGCCGCTACCCGTAAAAATCAGCTGGCAGAAACCGTGTTCAACTACACCGATGTGGCTGAACCGCTCCGTAAGGTGGTGGGCGACTTAAGCGACCGGGTCAGGGTAATCCTCTGCCGCCACATTGCAGCCCGCGAGCCCGACGTCCATACCGCCCCCTTCCTGAAGGACAGTGGCCTCAGCACGCTCGGACACCTGTCCCTGATCATCGACGGGAAACTTTGGGGGTCGGTCTATCTCCACAGCATCGAGCCCATTCTCCTGGATTACCAGATGCGCGCCTTCCTCCGGGTAGCTGGCCGCGTAGCCCAGCAAAAGATCGCCTACCATATCTACCACCGGGGCCTGCGCATGGAGCAGGCAGCCAACGCCGTCCGGGATCGCCTCCAGGAGGAGATCCTCCACGCCGACCACCTCGTGGCCGGATTCACCGGAGGGAAGACGAACATCCTTGACCTGCTCTCCGAAACCCACGGAGCGGCCATTTGCTCCGAAGACGAGCTGACCCTGTTCGGTACGACCCCCACCGAGGCAGAGGTCAATGCGATAATGAAGTGGATGAAGGAGGACGTCGGCGACCAGAAGTTATGGTGCACCGACCAACTCAGCGGTCATCACTCCCCGGCCCTCTCCTACACCGCCGTGGCCTCCGGTATGCTCTTTCTACCCCTCGACCCCGAGGCCAATCAGTGGATCATCTGGTTTAAACCGGAAACGACACAACAGGTTATCTACGGAATCACTACGGAACTCACCCGAGGAAATGACCCCCGCCGTTTTCGGGCGCACGAAAACCCCAGCCACCACTGCTCCACCGCCTGGAAAGACGACGAGATCGGTACGGCCCAGGCACTGCAGTACTTTATCCAAAAGGTCGTCCTGCAACGCTACTCCAGCACCCGGCGCCACAATACGCTGCTGCGCGAAGCCCTCGAGGACGTGGAGGTGTTCAGTTATACGGTCGGCCACGACTTACGTGCCCCCCTGCGCGGCATCGCCAGTTTTTCCGACATCCTGCAGGAGGACTTCGGCGACGTGCTCGGAGAAGAAGGCAATGCCCACCTGGACGTGATCCGCCAGAGCGCCGTCCGCATGCGCGTATTCATGGATGACCTGCTCGCACTCAACCGGATCGACCGCCGCAAGGTGGTGGTCAACAGCCTGTCGGTCAGCAAACTGGTAAAACGGGTACTCGACGACCTCTCCACCCCGGAGCACGGCAGACCGAGATGCGTGGTGCAAAAAGATATCCCTAACATTTGCGGCGACCGGAACTACCTGCTGATCGTCTTCACCAACCTTTTGTCCAACGCATTCAAGTACAGTTCCCGCGAGAAAGAGCCGCGGATCGAAGTCGGGTTTACGGGAGAATACCGGGGCGGGTTTCCCATCTTTTACGTTTCCGACAACGGCATCGGCATACCCGCCGAACAGCACGAGCGCATCTTTGACCTCTTTACCCGCTCCCCCAACAGCGAGGGCTACGAGGGCACCGGAATCGGGCTCGCCCTCGTCCACCGCATCATCCGCTTTCACGACGGGGAAGTGTGGATCGAGAGCAAACCGGGGCTTGGCACCCGCTTCCTCTTCTACACCGGAGTACGACCGAAGAAGTAGCGGGGTTTTCTAGGCGAACTTGAAGGTTTTCAGGTACTGCGCACCCGCGGCTGCCGCCTCCAGGGGCGTGGTCCCTTCGTAATTCTCCTGCTCCAGGATGTAGTATTCCATGCCCTGCTCCTGCGCTACGGCCAGGATCTTGGGGAAGTCGATGGAGCCCATACCGAGGTTGACGGAGGCTTCCGTATCCTCGGGGCTGGACCCTTTCTTACGGTCCTTTACGTGGCAAAGCGTCCACTTTTCCGGGTACTTGTTGAGCCAGGTGATGGGGTCTTCTCCGGCGGTAACCACCCAGTAGATATCCATTTCGTAGTCGACCGTATCGTCGGTATTGTCCATCATAAAGGCCTGGGGTACGATGCCGTCCACCTCATCAAAGCTGTAGGCGTGATTGTGGTACGCAAAGCGGAGGCCGTTGTCGGCGCAGGTCTTGCCGCGGGCGTTGAAGGTATCGACTACCTTCTGCCAGCCGGCCTTGCCGTCCTGGGCGCCGATGTACGGACAGATCAGGTACTCTATCCCAATGGAAGCCGCCTGCTGGGCCTTGATTTCGAAGTTCTCGTTGATGTTGCAGTGGGTGGAGACCATGGTGAGGCCCACCTCATCGAGGTAATCCTTGAATTCCTGGGGTTCCATGCCCCAGAAGAGGCCCATGTCTCCCTCGTATCCTTCAATCTGGGTGTAGCCCATGTCGGCGATCTTCCGCAGGGTACCCTTCGGATCCTTCGGCATGTCGTCGCGCAGGGTGTACAGCTGAAGGCCGTATGCCTCCAGGTCTCCGTTCCCCTCCCCACTCATGCCGTCGGACATTCCGCCGGAGCTCGTAGTGGACTCGGGTTTGGAGTTATTGCAGGCCCACAGGGGCAACACGAGGGCGGCGGCACCGAAGCCTCCGGCCCGGCGAATAAATTGTCTTCTTGACTTGGTCATGATCGAAAGGATTTTGCTGGTATGGCGGTCAATGTAATCAAAAGTATGAGCATCGTGCAATCCGGGCGGGGCCGCGGGTGCAGTGGCCATGAAGTTAACCACCAGCGGTACTGATTACGCTAGCCCTCTCCCTAAGTCGCGATCAGCAACACGGCGTAGGCTAATACGCCGGTCAGAAACGCCCAGATGTTACTCTTGCGCTCTTCCGGCAATTCTTCCTTCAGCACGTTCATGATCACTCCGCCGGCAACGAAGGCGAAGATCATACCGACGTGTATCTCCTTGATCTCTACCGTCAGCCCCAGGACCCAGCCGCCCACCAGGGCCGCCACCACCACCCACCGCCCCCGTCGGCGGTACAGCTCGCGGTAGTGCTCGCAGAGGCTGTAGTCCGTGACCAGGAAGTGAAAAGCCATGGCCAACACATAATACACCAGTCCGAGGATCGACTGGTCTTCCCGCCACCAGAGCAGGTAGCCGATGATGCCGTTGTACACCATAAAGGAGAACATGTGGATCCAGAAGATCCGGGTGCCGTATTCCTCGTCCCCGTCGCGTGGTTCACGGTGGGACTGGGGGCCCCGCTTGGCTGCCCGTTCCAGTCCGTAGAACACCACGAGCCCCAGCAGCGCGAAGCCGTAAATGTGGTGCTCCATAAAGTTCAGCACGAACCCGGTTCTGTGCTCGGCAAACATCTCCTGATACTCCGCGAATTCAGGCAGCACGTGCAGGAAAATGTACGTTACCGAGATCCCGCCGCCCAGCGATAACCACTTGCTCCGCGGGATGCCCGACAACCCCAGTCGGCTTACGAAAAGATGGACCAAGACGAGCAGTACGATGGAGATCAGGGACGGGATGAGCATAGGGCTGAATATACCATATCGACGCTTCTTGCTCCTTTCCGCCGGCTAGGGGCAGATCGCCACAAAAAAGCACCGCGAAAGGCCGGGGAAAGGCAGATCACCCCTACCGTGCCTAGATCAGCGGGAGGAAGCAGGCGTGCGGGACTTATCTTGCCCCAAAAGTTTTCCATGTCCGCACCCGTCTCCGTCGGCCTCATCGGCTTCGGCCTTTCCGGTCGCTATCTCCAGGCTCCCTTTTACCGGGCCAACCCCAATTTTTCCGTCCAGCGGGTGGTGACCAGCCGCGCCGGCGAGCTGGCCACCGAATTTCCGGGCATGGAGCCCACCAAAGAGTTGGAAGCGGTGCTCGCCGACGACACCATCGACCTGGTCAGCCTCGCTACGCCGAATGCGACCCACTATCCATACGCCAAAGCCGCCCTCGAAGCGGGCAAGCATGTACTCGTGGATAAGCCCGCCTGCGCCACGGCCGCTCAGCTGCGGGAACTGCGCGACCTGGCGGCCGGTAAAGGGTTACACCTCTTCGTCTTCCAGAACCGGCGGTGGGACAGCGACTTCCTCACCGTCCGCCAGGTGATCGACGGCCACGCCCTGGGCGAGCTGGTGAATTACGAGGCCCGCTACGACCGCTGGAAACCCGAGCCCAACGCCAAGCCCTGGAAGGAAAAACCCGGTGCCGCGGCGGGCATGCTCTACGACCTCGGGGCCCACCTCATCGACCAGGCGATCGCCCTCTTCGGCCGCCCGGACGACGTCACCGGCACCACCTGGACGCAACGGGGACACAGCTCCATCCCCGATGCATTCGACCTGCAACTCACCTATGCATCCCCGCTGCGGGTAAGTCTCTCCTGCAGCCTGCTCGTCCGGGAACCCACGCCCCGCTACACCCTCCACGGCACGAAGGGGAGTTTCGTCAAGTACGGCATCGACGTGCAGGAGGATCAGCTGAAGGCCGGGATCATGCCCGACCACGCCCACTTCGGGGAAGAGCCGGCCGAGCAGCACGGCCTGCTGCATACGGAGACCAACGGCCTAACGGTACGCGGCCCCGTGATGACCGAGACGGGCCACTGGATGGGGCTGTTCGATAACCTATACGCGGTGATCGTGAAGGGAGCCGCACCGGCAGTTCCGCTGGAGGACGTGATTGCGCAGCTGGAGATTATCGATGCGGTGCCCGTAGGGTAGGCGGAAGGGCGGATTCCTGCACGGATTGGGGGGAGATCCTGTAACGAAAAGCTACCGTTCGGCATAAAGGCGGGGGAGCCGATCCCGGCCGGATCCCGGCTTGGCTTCCATGCGATTTTTCCGTAAGTTGGAACACAAGGTTTCCATTCTCACCCTCCCTTATCGGCGCCCGATTCCCCTATATAGTGGTTGCGCCACAAAACTCTTTCCGCGCATGTACACCGTATTACTTTCGGGCGGCTCGCCGATCTACCAACGGGGCCTGATCACCTGCTTTGAAAAATCCTTCCCGGGCAGTCGCTTTCTCACCCCCGAAGAAGCGCATGCCGGGACCGGCCCGGACCTACACCTCCTCATCGTCGGCCACCAGCCGCGCTGGAGCAAATTCGAAGCCCTGAGCCGCCGGCACCCCCTCGCCCGTAAGCTCATTCTCGGCGGCCCCCTGTCGCTCCGCCTGGTCAAACGCCTTTTCGGGCTCGGCATCAACGGTTACCTGCTGAAATCCGCCCCGCCGGACGCCGTCCGCCAGGCAGTACAGGAAATCGGGTCCGGCAACTGCTTCATCGACCGGGAGCTGCAAACGGCCTGGTTGCACCGGGAACTGGGACAGGCCGGCACCGCCGACACCGAAGCCCTCACGAAACGGGAGCAGCAGGTGCTGCAACTGATCGTGCTGGAACACACCACCGAGGAGATCGCGGGCAAGCTGTACATCGGCCGCTGCACCGTCGAAACGCACCGCGCCCACATCCTGCACAAGCTCGGCGTCCGCAATACCGCGGGCATCGTACGGGAAGCTATGCGCCGCGAGCTCTGTACGGTATGAGCCGGCGGGGGATCGGGATACCATGATTTTGCAAAATCATGGTATTCAGGGATGCCCGGCAGCCCTCCACCCCGTCATCTTTAGGGTCCTCAAACCCTGCCGATGCCCGTTGTCCAAGACCGTGTTTCCGACCTTCTCATGGCCATCCGTGGCTACCTCCAGGACCGCCTGGACGAGATTCAGACCACGGCGCTCAACCGCACCCTCGTCGGCAACATCGGCCGTCCGGATACCGAGGGGATCGACGGCAACGACCAGACGCAACCCCTTACCGACTCCATCATTCTCACCCTGGTCCGGACCGAGGAAGACCCCTCGCGCCGCAACCAGCGCAACTACCGCGCCAACCCGCTGGCCACCGACAACGCCGCCGGCATCCTGTACCGTACGCCGCCGGTGGGGCTGAACCTCTACGTGCTGGTGACGGCCAACCACACCAACTACGCTACCGCCCTGACGCTGCTCTCCAGTGTCATGGCCGTATTTCAGCACCGCAACACACTCACCGACGACGGCATCGTGCCCTGGCCAGCCGGCGGCGTGTACGCCGACAAAACCCTCAAGTTCTCCCTGCTCTCCCCCACCTTCGAGGAGCAAAACCACCTCTGGAGCATGCTCGGCGGCAAACAGCTTCCGGCCCTGCTTTACCTCATCCAGACGGCCAACGTTGAGCTGCTGCCGGATGAACCGCTGACCGGACCGCCCGTCACCGAGATCGTCCTCCACGAAACCTTCCGCTGACCATGGGCTTCACCATCACTTACCAAAAGCTGCTGACGCTGCGTTGCTGGCACCCGGAATTCCTGCGGAGCGTAGCCAACCTCGTCCCCATCGCACCCGCGACCCCGCTTACCCTTACCGAAAGGAACGATTACCTGGCCTACGACGTGCGTCGGTGGCTCGAAATCCGACCCACGGAAGCGGGCCTGGCCATGCTCCGGCGCTCCGGCCTGATCTGGACCCCCTCCACGCTCGGAGGCTGGTTACTCGCTAACACTACTTATGTGGAGGCCGACCCCTCCGTCCGCTTGCAGCTCGGCGTGTACGTTCGTGACCCCGATTTCGCGGCAGCCACCAATTTTGGCGTGTCGACGGTAGCGGGTCGGCTCTTTCACCTGACGAATGCAAACGCGGGAGTGGTTCCCGAATACGACCTCACCGGAGGGAATCTGCGGGACGTACACTACGCGGGCAGCCAGAACTTTTCCGTCACGCTGCCCCAGTTGGCCCCCGGTACCGACAGCCAGGTCCAGGTACGCGATCCGCTGGTTTCCGGCAACCCCGTCCTGCGCACCGTGTCGGTGGCCGGCAGCGCGCCTGACCCGGCGGTCTACTCCGTCGATCTGAGCGGTCTCCCGGCCGGCCTCTACCGCTTCACGGGCCTCCACATCGATAACATCAACCTGCTCGTCGGATTTACCGGTGACCCGGCATTGCTGGGTGTGATCGACCTGCGGCTGGCCGACTGGTCCGGAGCGGCCTGCGACCTCAACTTTCAATCCTTTTAATCCCTGAGCTGACATGGCCAACTACCGCCGCCCCGGCGTCTACGTCGAGGAAATCGCCACCTTCCCGCCCTCCGTGGCCGCCGTCGAAACCGCCCTGCCGGCCTTTATCGGCTACACCGTCAACCGGCCGGGCGCGGCCAACGAACCCCTGCGCATCGGCTCCCTCCTGGAGTTCGAGGAAGTGTTCGGGCGGGGGATGCCGCCCGGGGTAAATTCGATCCGGCTGGACGACAACCTGCAATTCGTCCGCGCGGACCTGAGCCAGGAGTTCCACCTCTACCCCGCCGTGCAGCTGTTTTACGCCAACGGCGGCGGCGACTGCTACGTCGTCCCCATCGGTGCGGTACTCGCGGCGGGAGCCACTCCCCAGCAGGCGGACTTCTTCGCCGGTATCGATGCCCTGCTCAGCTGGGACGAGCCGACCATCCTGCTGCTGCCCGACGCCGTTTCACTGCCCGGCGCGCCCCACCAGATCTACGCCGTCCACGACCGGGCCCTGCAGCACTGCCAGGAGATGAAGGACCGCGTGGCCATTCTCGACCTGCCCGCCGATGCCCAGGACGGACAAGATTTCCGGGACAACACCGGAACGGTCGGCCTCAGCTACGGGGCCGCCTACACCCCCTGGTTGGTCACCAGCCTTTCCAAACCGTACGACGCCCTCTTCCTGGCCAACCTCGCGGCGGTTTTTTCGGTCGGGGCCGCCGGTGCCGCACAAACGTTGATCAATGCCATGCTCCCGGGGGAGCAACCCTTGCTGACCGCGGTAACCGCGGCCACGACGCCCGAAGAGCGCTCCGTGGCGGAGAGCAACCTGTACCGGCAGTCGGCCACTTATCGCAGTATCCTGCGCGGCCTCAACGACACCCGCATGACCACCCCGCCCAGCGGGGCGGTGGCGGGCCTGTACGCCTTTGTGGACGCCACGCGCGGCGTCTGGAAGGCCCCGGCAAACGTCAGCGTTGCCGGAGCGGACGATCTGACCGAGACCTTCACGCAGTCGGAGCTCGGCGACCTCAACGTGGACGTGGTGGCCGGCAAGTCGATCAACGCCATCCGCAAATTTACCGGGCGCGGGATCATGGTGTACGGCGCCCGTACGCTGGCGGGCAACGACGGTGAGTACAAGTACGTCTCCGTCCGCCGCCTGATGAATATGCTGGAGGAGTCGATCCAGAAAGCCATCCAGACCTTCGTTTTCGAGCCGAACGACAGAAACACCTGGGTCAGGGTACAGGCCATGATCGAAAATTTTCTCACGCTGCTCTGGCGGGACGGCGCGCTGCAGGGGGCCAAGGCCGAACACGCCTTCCGCGTGGCCATCGGCCTCGGGCGGACCATGACGCCGCAGGACGTCCTCGACGGCCGCATGATCGTAGAGATCGCCGTGGCGCCCGTCCGGCCCGCCGAATTCATCATCCTCCGCTTCATGCAACACTTACCCACCAGCTAAATCGCCGCCTCCATGTTAGCCAACTTAAAAGTACCGGGCGTCTACGTCCAGGAAATCACTACCCTCCCCCCCTCCGTAGCGGCCGTGGAGACCGCCCTTCCGGCCTTCCTGGGCTATACCGACCTTACGGCCGATGCGGCGGGGGCCAGTCTGGTCGACCGGCCCCTGCGCATCACCAGCCAGATCGAATACGAGGCGATCTTCGGTTTCGGGCCACCCACGGCGGTCACGCAAGTCACCCTCGACGCGGCCGGGAATTTCGTGAGCTCCGACCTTTCGGTACGCTACTACCTCTACGACGCCATCCGCCTGTTTTACGCCAACGGGGGCGGGGACTGCTACATCGTGTCCACCGGCGGATACGCGTTCGCCGCCAGCGGCGAGCCGGAAATTACCAACACTCATTTCACCGGTTCCGGCCGCGCCCTCGAGGCCATCGCCAAGGTCGACGAACCGACGCTGCTGCTGTTTCCCGACATGGCGGCCACGGATACCACCGCCCTGACCGACGTCCAGAAAGCGGCCCTGCTCCAGTGCGGGGAACTGCAGGACCGGTTCACCATCTGCGACCTGCTCCGCACCGATACGCTGGGCGTTGATTTCCGCGACGGCATCGGCATCAACCAACTCAGTTACGGCGCGGTGTACACGCCCTGGCTGATGACTTCCCTGCTGCATCCGGTAGATTTTGCACTGCTCGAAAACATCGAGATCCACCGCGCCGACGGCACTACGATCACCGGGCTCGACCACTTCGAATTGCACGGAGATAACCAGGACATCCTGGCCTTCATCCGGGTCTCCCGGGTCATTTCCGCTCACCGCGACATTCAGGATACCCTGCCGGCCGACGCCGGAGCTCTCACCACCGCCCTGGACGAGCTGGAGGCGGACCCGCCCACCACCCCACTGCCCGCCGAGGTCACCGCGGCACGGGTCGATCTCGACGCGGCCATCGCGGCGTACGACCCCACGGATATTCCCACCCTGACCAGCCTCGCGGATGCGTTCACAATTTATAACGATGCCCTGACTACGGCTTTCGATCCCGATGCCAACCTCCGCCGCATCTTCCCCATCTACGGCACGATCGCCAACGGCATCGAAAGCGACATCAGCTACCAGCCACCGAGCGGAGCCGTAGCGGGCGTCTACGCACGGGTCGATGCGTCGCGCGGGGTCTGGAAAGCACCCGCCAACGAAAGCATCCTGCGGGTACTGGGTCCGGAGATAAGGTACACCCAGGGGCAACTCGAGAACCTCAACGTTCATCCCACCGGGAAGAGCATAAACGCGATCCGGGCCTTCCCGGGTAAGGGGACACTCATTTTCGGCGCGCGTACGCTGGCCGGTAACGACGGCGAATACAAATACGTAAACGTACGGCGGTTACTGATCTTCCTGGAAGAGAGCATCAAGAAGGCTGCCGAGGCCTTCGTCTTCGAACCCAACGACCGGAATACCTGGCTGCGGGTCCGGGGCATGATCGAAAACTTCCTCAACCTGCAGTGGCGTGCCGGCGCGCTCCAGGGCGCGCGGGCCGAGGAGGCCTTCCGGGTGGCGATCGGACTGGGCCAGACCATGTCGGCCGATGACGTCACGAATGGACGGATGATCGTGGAGATCAGCCTCGCTCCGGTCCGGCCCGCCGAATTTATCATCCTCCGCTTCAGCCAGCAACAGGCGCAGTCGTAAAGCGGGCACGGCGCGGCAACGGTATCCATCGGATGGGCCGCCGGGACACAGCCGATGGGGCCGGTACCGCACCAATTCACTAACGCAATAACTCACCAACCATGGCCAACCTACCCTTATTGAAATTCAGCTTCCTCCTGGAATGGGGCGGGGAGCGCGTCGGGTTCACGGAAGTGACCGGACTGGAATCGAGCACCGAAGTGATCGAGTACCGCGAGGGCGCCAGCCCGGTAGCCTCCAAGCAGAAGATGCCCGGGATGCTCTCCTACGCCAACATCGTCCTCAAGCGGGGTACGATCGCGCCGGACGCCGACTTTTACCTCTGGTTCAACAGCCACCAGTTCAACGCCACCGAGCGGCGCGATCTCACCATCAAACTGCTCAACGACGCCCTGGAACCGGTCATGACCTGGCGGGCGATGAATTGCTTCGTGGTGAAGTACACGCCTTCCGAACTCAAGGCCGACGCCAACGAGGTGGCCATCGAAACCATCGAGGTCGCCACCGAGGGCGTCTCCCTACTCGTCTAACATGGCCGGCCCACCCGCACTCGGCTTTCACTTCAGCGTGCACTTCGGCTTCGACCGCGGCGACGAGGACATCCGCTTCCAGAGCGTGAGCGGACTCGGCTTGGGCTACGCGACCGAGGCGGTGGTGGAAGGCGGGGAGAACCGCTTCGAGCACCAGTTGCCCCTGCGCACCCAGTATACCGACCTGGTACTGAAACGCGCGCTGACTCCCAACTCGGCCCTGACGAAGTGGTGTTCGCGGGCCTTCTTCGACCGCCTCTTTTCCCCTACGGACATCACCGTCCACCTCCTCAACCCGGGGGGCGAGCCGTTGCGGAGCTGGCAGGTCGACTGGGCGTGGCCCAAGAAGTGGAGCTTTTCCGATTTCAACGCCGAAGAGAACAGTCTCGTCATCGAAACCCTCGAACTCGGTTACCGCACCTTTCACCCCCTCTAACCCTCCCTTCCATGCCCATCGTCGTAAAAGAACTGATCGTCACCGTAAAGGCCAACGAAGAACGGCAGCCACCCGTCACCCGGCTGCGTCCGGAGGAGCGCGCCCAGGCCCAGCAGAACGGGCAGGACGCCCTGATCCGCGAGGCGGTGGAACAGACCCTGGAAATCCTTACCCGCAAAAACGAACGCTAAATCATGCCCGGTCCGCTCGAAAAAATGAAAATCCTGGCCTTCAGGGATGCCGACCGCAAAAAGGCGGCGAGCCCGAGTGAGTTCCCGGTACTGGTCAATCCGGAGAGCTACGGCATGGAGCACGCCATAGAGTACGAAGTGGACGAAACGGTGCGGGCGGAAGACGGTAGCGAAAGCACCAATACCCTGAAGTACAAGAAGACGCCGCCCGGAACCTTCTCCTGCCAACTCATTTTCGACTCCTCGGGCATCCTCGACGGCAACCCCCGCTCAGATGTTGTGACCGCAACCGAGAACTTCAAAAAATTTCTGCTGGCGGTAGAAGCGGACACCCACGACATGCGGCACTTCACCCTCATCTGGGGCACGATGATCTTCAAGGGCCGGGTCACGGCACTCAATTATACCTTCAAACTCTTCACCCCCGACGGCCGCCCGATCCGCGCGGTGGCGGAAGTGAGCTTCAAGGGGAGTTTTTCCGATGCCCTCGGCGAACTCATCAACAACTTGCTGTCGCCCGACCTCACCCACCGTCGCGTGGTGAAGTCCGGGGATACCCTGGCCAACCTCTGCCACGAGGTCTACACCACGCTCGACTACGTGCAGGCAGTCGCGCGCTTCAATGGCCTGGATACGTACCGCAGCCTCCGGGTCGGCCGGGAGCTGGCCTTCCCGCCCATCAAAATTCCCACCGCATGACCGCCGAAAGCCGCCTCATACCGACCGTGTCCGCACCCACTTCCGTCACCTTCACCGTCCTGAGCGACGGCGAGGACCTCGGCCCCGGGCTGCCCGTACTGAGCATCGTCGTCGCACGGGAGGTGAATCGCATTCCCACCGCGACGCTCATCCTGCAGGACGGCAGCCTGGCCGAACAGACCTTCAAACTCAGCGAGGGGGGCCAGTTCGACCCGGGGAAAAAGATCACCCTCAGCCTGGGCTACCAGGGCACCAACGAACCGGTCTTCGAAGGAACCGTGGTGAGCCAACGGATCCGGTTGAGTGGCGACCGCAGCCTGCTTACCGTAAGTTGTAAGGACCCCGCCTTCCGGATGGCGATCAACCGGCAGTCGCGCTACTTCACCGACCAGAAAGACTCCGACGCCCTGGACAGCCTCATTTCCGGTGCCGGACTGGAAGCCGAGGTGGAGGATACGGGAGAGGTGGTTCCCGAACTCACCCAGCACCTCTGTACCGACTGGGATTTTACCGTCAGCCGGGCCGAAGCGAACGGACTGGTGGTCATCGTGGAGAACGGGAAAATCATCATCAGAAAACCGGAATTTGCCGCTACCCCGGCCCTGGCGCTGGAATACGGTGCCAACCTCATGGCCTTCGATGCCGAGGTAGATGCCCGCTACCAGCGCGTAGAAGTGGAAAGCCACGCCTGGCGGGCCGCCGAACAGGAAACGGTCACCGAGGAGAACCCGCCGGTGAGCCCGACCGCCGGCAACTACGGGCCGGAAAGTCTCGCCGGGGTGCACGGGCAGTCGCCGTACCAACAGGTCCACGGCGGCGGCGTCGATCCGGCCGAACTGATCAACTGGTCTTCCGCCACCGCGCGCTTCAGCGAACTGGGCCGCGTGCGCGGAACGATGCGCTTTCAGGGCACGACAAAGCTGAGGGTCGGCGATACGGTTTCCCTCGCCAAGCTCGGAGCGGTGTACGACGGACCGGCGTACGTCAGCGGCCTACACCACGAACTGAGCGCCGGAAAGTGGACCACCACCGCACAACTGGGTCTCGATCCCATACGCTTTACGGAGCGGTTCCCGGTCAGTGCACCGGCGGCCGGGGGGCTTTTGCCGGCGACCAGCGGACTCCACGTCGCCACCGTCGTACAGACCCACGAAGATCCCCTCGGGGAGGAACGCATCCTGGTGATTCTGCCGGCTACCGCCCCCGAGGGGGCGGGGAACTGGGCCCGGGTGGTGGCCGGAGTCGGGGGCAACGGCGTCGGGATGACCTTCCGGCCGGCCGTGGGCGACGAGGTGGTCGTTGGATTCTTCCACTCCGACCCGCGCTACCCGGTCATTCTCGGCGCCCTGCACAGTTCGGCCAATCCCGCCCCCTTTCCGCCGACGGAAGCCAACGAAGCGACCGGCTACGTCACCCGCGGAGGCATCCGCCTGGCGTTTGACGACGCCGACGAGTCCGCGGTACTGGAAACCCCCTCCGGCGACAAGCTCCGGCTGGCGGGGCAGGACGGCTCCATCACCCTGGAGGATCAGAACGGAAACAAGATAGAACTGAGCAGCTCAGGCATTACCATCGAGAGTGCCGGTGACCTGACCCTGAAGGCCGGAGGCACCGTGAAGGTCGATGGCATACGGGTGGAGGCCACCGCCGCGGCGACGGGAAAATTCGTAGCCGGGGCTGACCTCTCGCTAAAAGGATCGCTCATAAAACTTAACTGATCATGCCCGCAGCCGCCCGCCTTTTCGACCTCCACACATGTCCGCTTTCCACCGGCACCGTCCCCCACGTCGGCGGACCGGTCGCGGGACCCGGCGTACCCACGGTTCTGATCGGGGGCATGGCGGCGGCGGTGGTCGGGGACACGTGCACCTGTGTCGGCCCACCCGACTCCATCGCCACCGGGTCGGCCACCGTATTCATCGGAACTAAAGCTGCCGCCCGCCAGGGAGACACCACCGCCCACGGCGGTCTCATCACCGGCGGCCTCCCTACCGTCATCATCAACTGACTTGCCATGAACCAGGAATACCTCGGTACCGGATGGAGCTTCCCCCCCGAATTTTCGCGGGCGACCGGCAACGTGAACATGAGCAGCGGGCCCCGGGACGTAGCCGAAAGCCTGCGCATTCTCGTCGGCACCCTGCCCGGGGAGCGGGCGATGCGCCCCGACTACGGCGCCGCCTTCCAGGATTTGCTCTTCTCCTCCATGGACACGACCACCCAAACGGAATTTTTCGACCGCATCCGCATCGCCTTGCTGCAGTACGAACCGCGCATCCAAGTGGACAAGCTCTCCCTGGATACCTCCTTCCTCGCCGAGGGACGGGTGGAACTCGTAGTCGACTACCGCATCCGGGCGAATAACACCCGCTACAACTTCGTCTTCCCCTTCTACCTGGAAGAGGGCAGCCTCATCGAACAGATCTGATCCGACCATGCTCCCGACCGCCAACGACCCGACGCGCAATCCCAACCCGCTGCCCCCCGACGGGAGCTTCCGGGGAGGACGTCTGCCGGCCGCCCTGGCGGAATCCTACGTGGGAGTGGACGAGAAAAAGGCCACGGACTGGGTTGAGTTCGCCCGGCGACTCTCGGCGGAACTGAACTTCGTGAACGGGGATAACCTGGTGGCCGGCGACTGGTCCCCCTTCTACGAAAAACAACCGGCCGTTGCCGCCGCCCGCCTCATCGCCTGGCCCGTCGAACGCCTCGGACAGCGTCTGGCCGAACACCGGGAACTCATCGAGGACCGGCAGGGAACCATCCCCGTCGAGCAGTTGCTGGACAGCCTCTTCGACCTCCTGTCCTCGGCCGTGGTCTCCCTGGACCAACTCACCGACCGCCTCGCCCCCGGCACCCCGCTCCGCGAACGCGCCGAGGCACTGATCGAGCACCAACTGGCCCCCGCCTTCCGCCGCTGGCTCGCTTACCACCGCGCGGCGGCACCGGTATACTTCGCGGCTCTCGGAGCGGACCAGGTGCCGGAATACCTCCGCGACGCGTACGCCGCGGGCGGCGGCCTGATCGCCACCCAGGACGTCATCGACGGGAACGTCCCGCTGAAGTCCCGCTGGACGGCCGGCCTCAACTGGAGCGATTACCTGGCCGAAACAGGCACGGATGACGTCGTATACGGCGCGCCCCCCACGCTGGCCGGTGCGGAAGAGCAGATCCTCCACGCCGTGGGCCACCTCTTTTTTCACGGTATTTACGAAGCGTTCGTCAGTGCCACACTGCACCTGCGCGCCGCCGCCCAGACGGAATGGATGCGCCTGCAGAACAGCCCGGACAACGCCCCCCACCTCGCCCTCCTCCTGGCCTTCCTGA